>NZ_JBNAGF010000009.1:0-16089 GCF_049801055.1 Primorskyibacter sp. S87
GTGCAGCTCTGTTTATTCTGACACCTGCCTTGTTGTGACGACGCCAGCGAAGTCGCCGAGCCATTGTCTTGACTGGACGATCTGGCCTGAGGTGTTGCTGATCCAGTAGACATTGACGAAGTTCTGATCGGTGCTGTTGCAGGTCTCGCGCATCATCCGGGTGGAGGTTGGGGTTCCCCGGATCGTCACGATCTTGTCGCCGCGGTTTTCCACCACGCATTTGTAGCTGCGCATTTCGGTCCGGTCGTTGCCGGTCAGGAAGGAGTGGAAGCGCACGGTTTCGGCTCTGTACCCGCCCAGCACCGCATCCATCGACTGCGCGATGTCCGAGGCCATCAGCCCCGCGCCAAAGCCGCGCTCGCCCACGATCATGCCCTGCCGGGTCAAAAGCGTGGCGCCATCCACCGACAGCCAGGTCCGCACCCCGTCGCGGCTGTTCTCCAACAGCATCACGCCTGCCAGCCCGCTGTCCAGAAAGCCCACCTGCAGCCGCGGCGCATCCGCATCCAGCAGCGGCTGGATGCGCGGGTCGGGCTGGGCCTTGCCGGGCTGCAGCAATGCCTGAAGCTCGACGAAATCGTTGCTGTCATTGGCGCAGCCACTGGTCATCGCCAGCAGCGGCATCAGCAAGGCAAGGGCCAGCGTTCGTCTCATCTGTAGAACCGCCCCCATTGTCCAACCAGCCGCCCGGCGCGCTCGTCTCTGGTGTATTCATGCAGCCGGTTGTCGACGATCAGCCGCGCCCCGCCATCGCGCAGAACCGGCCGGATTGTCTGCTTGACCGTCGACCGCGTCGGCTTGCCGGTCAGCCACGACACCGGAACCTCGAACCGGATCCCCTTGTCGAACGATCCCTCACCGAACTCTTCGGCACTGACATTGGTGAAGGTGGCAAAGGCGCCGACCTTGAAGCCGTTGTTGAACTCCTTGTCGAGCGTGAAGGTCGCGCCCCAATCCCCGGCAAGGTAGCGGCCCGCATCGATCTGCAGGTTATACTCGTTGCCCAGATCGTAGTACATCGAGCCGTGACCGGTCACGACGTCATAGCTCTGGAAGCCGAACAGCATGTCATAGTCACGCTTTTTGGCATAGTTGATCTCGGCCCCCAGCGCGAGGCGGCTGTCATTGGGATACCACAGCATCTCGGCCGAAACCCCGCCGAACATCTCTTCGAGATACCCGCCCGAGACCCGCGCAAACAGATCCTCACCCGGACGCCAGAGATAGGCCGCGGTCAGGCGCTGGACATACACGCTGGACTGGTTGCGCGCGTATTCCGCCCAGTCTGATCGCACATGGGGCAGGACCGAGTCCGAGACCCGGGTGGTCTCGTCGAGATTACCGATGATCGGCACCCGCAGGGCACCGGTCAGGAACAGGCCCGGCTGCACGACATAGTCGCCCTTGAACTCGGCCCCCAACTCATAGCGCAGCGGGTTGTCCGGATCGAAGAACGACAGACGCAGGTAAGGGCCGAAGCGATACCCGGTATGTGGAAAGGCACCCGGCACCGTGCCCGGCGGCAACCCGTAAGGCTCATCCCGGATCACCGAGCGCGCCAGCGTGCGCCATGCGCCATCCACATCGTTTTCCAGCTCGTAGAGATCGCTGCGCTGGGTCTCGATGGTGTTGATCGGCACGCCGTTCTTCAGAAGCGTGATATCAAACACCTCGATCGACGGGTCCAGCGTGTTTGCCATCGTGCGCGCGGTGCGGCCCGCCGCCTGCGCCGAGGCGGAAAAGCGGTTGTTCTCGATCTCGACAATGGCGCGGTTGCCCTCGACCCCATAGCCGGTCATCCGCAGGCCCTGCTTGTCGAGCCGCGCCCGCAGCACATCGCGGGCCGTCATGTCGCTGTCCTGGTCGGGCAGGTTCCAGCTCTCGGCGGCGACCTGGTTCTGCGGCTTCAGCGCCGGGGCCGCGCGGTCCAGCCCGCCCGGCGCCAGCGGGTTGCGCGGATCGAAGGCATAGGAGAGCTGCAGGCCCAGCGTGTTGCCGTACATGTAAGAGGCGTTCATGTTGACGCCGTTGCGAAACTTGTAGTTGACCCCGAAGTTCAGGGGGAAATCGGCATCAAACCCGATCTTCTGCTTCTCTTCCTGATATTCGTCCGAAGAGTATTCGGCCAAAAGGGAAAGCCGGTCGTTCAGGCGATACTCCAATCCGCCAAACAAGGCGGCCGGACCGCGGAACCACTGATCATAGGCCAGTTTACCGCCTGTAGAGCCTGTTCCACGCGGCGGCCGCGTTTCGAACTTGTCATCAAACACCGCCAGCGGGTTCTTGAAACTGTTGCGTTGGCCTAGCCGGCCCCAACCCATGCCGCCGGTCACTTTCCAGCGCTCGGCAAAGGTCTTGGTCAGAACGACATATTCACTGCCATAGATCCCGGTGCCGCCGAAATCGCGAAAGCCAACGCCGATTGCCGGACCCCGGGCGGTTTCCTCGCGCAGGCGAAAGTGGATGTCGAAGCTCCGGTCATACCGGCTTTCGGCACCGCCTCGGTTGAAATCCTTGATGTAGGAATACCGAAACGAGCCATAGACCCAGGGCAGCATCTGGAACGTAATTGTCCCGCGCGCAGTGTCCTTGAAGGCGGCGCCCGTAAACGCAAGATTGGCCGTTGGCAGCACTTCTGCCGACGGCATGTCGATCAGGCCCGGCGTCCCATAGGTCGACAAATTCTGCGCGCGCACGGAATCCTCGGCCAGCAATACACAGCCGAATCCCAGTATCGCGCATGCGGCAATACGCATCTAAACCTGCTCACTCAACATTATCATTTTGTTTTTTAAGAGCTTTACCAAATTGGCCGGAAAGCTTCACAAATTGGCGCGGTGCGCGTATCACTTCCGGCGCAACTGCGCTAGATTTACCACAACCAGCCGTTGCCAAAACGGAGCTCGAGCATGCTGAAATCATGGATTGCCAAGGGAACCGGCAATTCTCCGATCTACCCGTCCATCGCACCTGACGTGCCGTTCTACCTGATCGGTGACGTGCATGGCCGATCCGACCTGCTTGGTCGGCTGCTCAGCAAGCTTGTGCCACAGCATCCGGTGGTGCTGGTGGGGGACTACGTGGACCGGGGCGAGGAAAGTGCCGGGGTGCTGCGCCAGCTCTTTGGACGCCCAAACACCTATTGCATCAAGGGCAACCACGAAGACATGCTGCTGTCCTTCCTCGAAAACCCGATCGAGCACGGCCCGCGCTGGCTGCGCTATGGTGGCCTACAGACGCTGGCCAGCTTTGGCATCGCCGGGCTGACCGAGACCAGCCGCGGCCCGGATCTCGAAGCGGCCCGGGACGCCCTGCGCGACGCCATGGGATCCGAGATGATCTTCTGGCTGCGCACCCTGCCGCTCACTTACGTGAACGGCAATGTCGGCGTTGTTCACGCTGCCGCAGATCCCAGGTTCGGTCTCGAAGACCAAAAACCCAAACACCTGCTCTGGGGACATCCCGAGTTCGGCAGAACCCCACGCCGCGACGGCATGTGGATCGCCCACGGCCACACCATCATCGATGAACCACAAGCCACACAAGGCATCATCGCCGTCGATACCGGCGCATACGCAACAGGCAAACTCACCGTCGCAGGTATCGGCAACGGAGCCGCAGAATTCCTGACGATGAAGTGAACAAGTCACAGGGGCCGCTATTCGCTCTGATCTTGGCTGGCAGCCGGTGCAACACGGCTTTGCTCGGACCATGCGGACAAAAGATCAAATAGCTGCTGAGCATCCGAACCGGGCGCAATGGAAACAGCCGCGTTGACAATTTCAACCCCATCCACAGAGTCCAACGGCAAAGGCTCCTGAAACAGGGCGTCATCCTGAACCACGATCGCCAAAGCCTCCACATCCAAAGACCGCACCAGTGCTTTCACCCGGCTCTGCAATCCCTGCGCGAATAGGGGCCGGGATATGCCTCCTGCTGTCTCAGTTAGCGTCGCTGTCGTCAGAACAGCCGTCAGCCCGTTGTCGTGGCTCGCCGAAATGTAGGCTCTGGCCGCCTCAAGCGCCTCGTTGTTTCCGACAAAAACCTTGACCGGGATTCGGCCTCTGTCCTGCACAAGCCGGCCGATATACTCATCCAGATGCGACCGAGAGACTTCTCCGCTTCCCAGTGACGGCGAAAAGTTCACCTCGTTGATCACGGCGCCGGTTTCAGTCCAAGGCTGCGAGATGTCGCTGGTGATGATATCCACGCCGGCTATGTCCAGCCCGCAAAGTTTCGTCGCCGCCAAAGCAACCCGCAGATTTTCGGGGTGTACATGCTCGGAAACGTCTTCAGACGTCCCTCCGAGGGCCGTGGATTCAATACGGCGCAGCGCAACGAACTGATCCTTTTCGGGTACTGTGTCTTCGGTCAACCCAGCGTTGGCCAGACTTTGCCTGGCAAGATCATCAAGTGGGCGGATACGGGATCGCCGCCACCGCGGTTTGAGGTCCTCTTTTTCGCAGTCAATGGCAACCAGTTCAGCAACCGAATTTGTTCCGTCGCCGTACACACCAATTGGCTGGCGCTTGACCGCATAGAGCAACGCTCCGCCAGACACGAACAACCTGTGGCAAATACCATCGACCTGACGCTCCACCAGGGCCCGATTGCTCGGTGTCAGAGCCGCAGCATTATCAAAAGCAGAGCCGATATCATTCCGCTCGACGTCAACATGAACACCCTCGCCTCGCTCCAGATCTGACGGTTTGACCACCACTGGCCAGCCGAGTTCTTCGCCCGCCTCCAAGGCGTCTTGTCGATTGTCCACCAATCTGTGCGCAGGCGCAGGAAGCCCGGCATCTCGCAGGCGCCCGGCGGTGACGTGTTTGTATTTCGTCAACCGCGCCGACAGGGCAGAATCCTGCTCTGTTGTACTGCGGTTGATGATCCGCGCGGCCGCACCCCAACCAATCTGATACACCCCCATCCCGACATGGCAAAACGGGATCTGCCGTCGGTAGGCCGCGAACAGAGCATAGAGGTTCGAGCTGTTAGACAGGTAATCCCCGGTGATCCTCGCCATCATGTCCCGTTCAATCGCGTCATACAATTTTTCCCGGTTCTGACTCTCTGGGGCATAGGCACGCATGAAACCAACACAGCGAATTGCCTCAGCAAGGGCCGCTTCGAACACGTTGAACGAAAACCGGTCAAACACAGGAACCTCGACAAGCGTGTCATATGTGCCCCGGTCGTCCCCTCTCGACGTGCAGTTCAGCAGACGGATCTGGTCGAAACAGGGCACGGCACCGACAAGAAGCAGATCCCGCGTCACCAGCAACACGTGACGGATCCATTCGGCCGCCTCGGCGACCTCGGGTTCGAATGCCACCGCTGCCTCATGCGAAAACGACGGCAGCGTCGGGTCTTCCAGAAAGGGTCGCCAATCCTCCAGGTTCTCGAGCGAGACTGCCTTGGGCGGCATGAACCTCAGTTCCAGCTTTCGCTTTCGCTGCCCGACAAAAGGCGCGGCATCATCTTCGTTTCCGCCCGTCCCGGTCTGTATTTCCTCTGCCTGCATCCCTGCCCTCCCTGCCTGCTATTGCCTGACGCCTGCCCGATGATCTGGCCCTTGCGCCACCACATTCCCGGTTCCCTCTGGTTGGCACAACAGAAAATCGCCAACCGCGGCGTCAAAGGCTCTACTGCCCGACGCTCCTGTCGTTCGTTAAGGCCGTGTTAACTTCATCCATGGTTAATCACAGGTGAACAGCCGCGTGGGTGGGATCACGACGGAGTTCGCCCATGACGCATTTCGACCTGTTCGAAACCCGCGCCGAAATCACCGTGGCCTCCCGCCGCGGTCTTTACACACGGGTTGGCAAGCGTGCGCTTGACCTGAGCCTGTCGTTGCTTCTGCTACCCATTCTTCTGCCGCTGATTGTGCTTGGCTGGGTCGCGACCAGATTGCAGGGCGGACCAGGGTTTTACGCCCACAAGCGAGTCGGCCGTCACGGGCGGTCGTTCAGTTGCTACAAAATCCGCACGATGCGCGTGGACGGCGACACCATTCTTCGAAACCACCTCGATCGCGATCCGGGCGCCGCCCGAGAGTGGGCCAAAAACCGCAAGCTTAGAGACGATCCGAGGGTGACTTCACTGGGTCGATTCCTGCGCCGAACCTCGCTGGATGAATTGCCACAGATCTTCAACGTGCTACGCGGCGACATGTCACTTGTTGGCCCCCGCCCGATCACTCGCGAAGAACTGGTATACTACGATCCCGTCCCGGCAACCTATCTCTGTCAAAAGCCCGGTGTGACCGGGCTCTGGCAGGTCCGGGGCCGACAGGACGGCTGTTTCCGAAACCGTGTTCAGCTCGACCTAAACTATTTGCGCCAGGTCAGTCTTGCCACCGACCTCGGGCTGATCGGACGCACCGCACTCACGGTTCTTTTTCCATCTGGCTGCTGAACTCTCCGCAGCAGTTCGATCAATCTGCCGGCACTGTTCGCCCAGGTAAACCGCGACGCGACACCCCGGCCAGCCGCAGCCATACGCGCGCGCGCACATTTGTCCAATCTGGCAAAGGCTTGCAGGCTGCGGGCGATATCCGAGATCTCCATCGGATCGAACCAAATTGGCGCGTCACCCAGCACCTCTGGCAATGCGGTGCGACGTGATGCAAGAACCGGCACCCCCAGCTGCATGGCCTCCAGCGGCGGAATACCGAACCCTTCGTAGAGCGACGGGAAAACAAAACCCTTTGCCCCGTCATACAGCGCCCGCAGTTCGGCGTCGCTCACCCGACCGGTCGTGATGACCCGTGATGCGACAGTCGCCAGCCCTGTGCCTTGGCCCGCCGCCAGCCCCGGCACCCGACCGCCAGCGACAACCAGTTTCGGCACGTCAGGCCCGCATTGACCATGCGCGATCACCAGCCTGCGGAGGTTCTTGTTCGGGCTCTGATTGCCCACGCTGAGCAGATACGCCCCCGACGTCAGCCCAAACCGCTGCAGCACCCGTGCATCCGGTGCGATGTTTAGGATGTGGGCCGCGCTGTTCGGAACGATCTCGAACCGCCGCGCATCGACGCCCAGCCGAGGAGCAAGGTCCATGGCCGAAAACCTGCTGACGGTCATCAGCCCTTTGGCCCGACGCGCCAGAGGTGGGCGCAATGCACGGTGCAACACCCGATAGCGTGGCGAAAAGGCTTCGGGTAGTGCCCAGATATTGGCATCATGAAAACAGATAACTTGCCTCGGATGAAGCAGCGGGCCGCTGTTGCCTAGGCTCAACAACACACCGCTCCAAGCCGCGCGGGCCAAAGCACCCTGTTCCCAGAAATGACCCTGCCCTCCTGATGCTGCTCGCAGCTCGATGGCTTGCCATCCCGGATCTTCGATCTCTCCTTTCGGGTGCAACGCGACCACCGGCCCAAATCCGGGGCACCCCGTCGCCAATGCGTCATCCAGAGCGCCCACCAATTCCCGAGCATATCGTTGCACCCCCGAAACCGGCTGCGTCAGAAATCGCGCGTTGAGGAATATCATGCCGCGCTCCTGTTCTGGTTCAGCCCGTAGATCTCGGTGGTCCGTCGTCCAAGCTCGTCCCATCCCCACGCACCAGTATCCGTCTCTGCCGCCCCCTGCCCGAGCCGAAGCAGATCCGATCTCTGCTTGAACAGAGCCGCAACGCTACTTGCCAACTGCCTCATGTCCGAGCCATCCGCGACGATGCCATTGACCCCGTGCCGAACCACCTCGTCGATCCCGGGCAGCGCCGATACGACCACCGGGCACCCGGCCGCCAGTGACTGAATGACAACCCGGGGAAGACCCTCCCGCTCCGACGCAAGGATCGACAGATCGGCCAGCGCCAGCAAGGCCTCGGGATCCTCGCGGTGACCACACAGGATAACCTGATCAGCGAACCCCAGCCGGACAATCTCATCCCGTATCTCGGCTTCGAGCGGGCCTTGCCCCGCCAGCACCAACAGCATGTCAGGCGGCGCCACCTTTGCGAACGCCCGCAGGAACGGAACATGCCGCTTGCGCGGCTCGAACGAGGCCAGCATGACCGCAACCGGCGGCTTTGTCCCGGCTTTCGACAGGCCGAGAATTGCCCGCCAGTCCTGTGGCCAGCCGGCATTGCGAAACCGGTTCAGATCCATTCCAGACCTCACGGTATGGACCCGCGCGGCGCTGGTCACCCCGGCCTGAACATAAGCTTGCCCAACAGCATCCGACACGCCGACAAAAGCGTCGGTCCTTCGGGCCGCTGCGCATTCAGCGGCAAGATAGAGCCATTTTTGCAAAGTCCCGACACCCTGAAATGGGACGATGTGAATTCCGTGCACCACTTGGGCAGACGGGGCCGCGTCCGCCGCCAGCCGTCCCAATATTCCGGCCTTGCTTTGATGTGTGTGCACTACGTCTGGCAGAAGGTCACGGTAAAGCCCACGCAACGCCCGAACCGCCCTCAAGTCCGCGATCGGGTCAAGCGCGTGTACCAATTGGGGGATCTGTATCAGCCGCACGCCCGGCACGGGATCTTCATACCACGATTGGTCGAACTCAGCCCCATGCGCCAGCGTCACCCGATACCCCGCGCGTGCCTGCCACTCGCAAGTGGCCATCGTGTTTTCTTCCGAACCGGCCCGCAAAAGCCGGGTCACCAGATGCAGAATATGCTTGGCCATCCGATCGACCTCCGAAGACGCTTTAAGCCCCCGTTAACCCTGATCGGTGATCCTTAACAAAACCGTAACGAAGCATAGGTTTCACCCAATCAGGACCGAGCATGACCGGCATTGTCTACATCCATGTTCCAAAATGCGGCGGCTCCAGTTTCGGCGCGACCCTGCGCCTGCGCCACCTCACCAGCCAGGCGACCCTGAACCTGAGACAAAGCCGGGCCGAGGTCACCGCCCGTTATCCAACCCTGTCGGGCAAGGATCGGATCGAGGCAGAATATGCGATCCGCGGCACCGAACTGCGACGGCTTTTAGAGACCGGCACGCGATGCATCTCGGCACATGTCCGCTATTCTCCGACCCTGCATGATGCCTTTCCGGACTACCGTTATGTCACCCTTCTGCGCGATCCGGTTTCGCGTTTCGTGTCCCATTATCGATACCTGCAGCGGACACATCCTGACCCGGACCGGCCTGACACACTGGCAGGCTTTTGCGAAACCGAAGATGCAGAACGCATTGGCTCGCAATATCTGTTCTACTTCGGCGGCGACGACCCTTCCGGCTGCACCGACCAATGCACGCGGATTGCCCAAGCCCAACGCAACCTCTCACGTTTCACCCTGATCGGAGACCTGTCAGATCCTGATGTTTTCCTGCATGGCCTGAAACGCCTGATCCGGGGGCCACTGCCACGCCTGACCCGCAACCGCGCGCCATCTCCAACCCGGATACCGGAAGAGTTGCGCGGGCGGATCGAAGATCTGTGCGCCCCCGATATCGTCATTTATCGGGCCGCCCGCACAACGGCAGCTGCAACCTGATGCGATGGTTCTCCCCCCCTGCCCTACTGGCGATCTGCTGGGGGCTGACATTTGCCTGCGCAGGGCTGACCTTGCTGCTTCCGGGGTATTTCGATCTCCTGCCTGTTTTTCTGTCTCGCGTGGCACTTGACCCCTCCGGGTTCACATGGATGGGCGGGGTTTGGCTGGCCACTGCAATGTTGTCCCTGATGGCTGGGGATCTTGCAGCGCGCGAAAATCGGAGAGCGCACTCAAGCTCTTTTAACGCGCATTATTGTCGCTTTTTGCATGTCACTTCGGAAACCGCCAAATCACCCCCCTTTCCGCTTCCTGCTGCCGGGCATTCCTGTGCGATCAACCGCGCAACGATGTTCCCACAGATCGACCCGCGCTCGGACAGCTATCACTGCGTTTTCACGCCGGCGCCCCGGGCATCCGCGACACCGAAACACCAGACCAAACTCAACCTGACCACGGCCGCACGCAACACCGCTCGGCTGAACGGCATATTCCTTTCGATAACTTTGATCTGGGTTCTCCATACCGCCGGACAAAATGGCGGTCTGCCCAACCTCGTGGCGCTGGCAACACATGATGCGCTGGCTGCTCGCGACCTCTTGCTGGACAACAAGCTGTTTACCGGCATGCGACTGCTCTATGCCGCCCTTCCCGCCACCGGCAGCCTCGCCGCAGCCATCCTTTCCGCGGGAGGCCGCGCCCTGCCTCGGCGCGCACGCAGGCGCTGCCAGACGATCCTGATCCTGAACACACTCGCGCTGTTTCTCCTTCCGATCGTGATGAGCCAGCGCCTGCTGCTGCTGCAGTTCGTGCTCTCGTCCTACATCGTCACCTGCCTGATCCGCCGCCGCATCGTGGGCCGCCGCTGGCTGCTGACCGGCACAGTGACCTTTCTTTCGGTCTGGACCCTGCGCGAGAGCCTGACCAACCCCCAATTCCAGCACACAGCGCTGGAGCTTGCCTTGCAAAAGCTGGCCTTCTATTTCGTCAACGACCTCTGGAATTCCTTCGCACCCCTTCAGGCCGACACACCTGCGACCCTCGGGGCGCATACCCTTCAAGGGGTGGCGATTCTGACGTTTACTGACGGTGTGTTAGAGCCGCTTTTAGCACCGCGCATCGCGACCTCGGATCTGGTCCGCGGTGGTGGAGAATTCTCGCTTCTGACTGCCCCCTATGTCGATTTCGGCCTGCTTGGTGGCGCGCTGTTTCTGTTCGGGGCCGGGTATGTGTTCCGGCGTCTGTTCCAAAATGCCCGGACCTCATTTCTCGGAGCCGCGCTTTACGCGCAAGTCGGGGCAGCCCTGCTGTTTTCCTCGCACGGCCTCTACATCACCCATCAGAATTGCCTCTTTTCACTCGTTGTGATCGCAGTCCTTTGCCGAAAGTCCAGCGTCATTGTGCAGACAGAATTCGCCCGGTTGCCGGTCGAAACCCCAGCCCCCCGCCTTTCTCTCCCCGCCATGCCCACAAAGGATCGTGGTTATGCCCAAGCTTGAGGGGTTGCAACTCCTGCGCGCCCTCGCCGCGCTGATGGTTCTGATCGGCCATGTCATCGCCGAAGCCGAGCACTACTTCGGGATCGCTCTCGCACCGGGCAACCTGCCCTGGACCCGAGGTGTCGATATCTTCTTTGTCATCTCCGGCTTCATAATCACGCTGTCGGCCGCCAGATACCGCCGCAGGCCGGTCGCCTTTCTTCAGCGGCGAATGTTGCGTGTTGTCCCGCTCTACTACCTGTTCACGACGTTGATGGTGGCGACGCTCATTCTTGCGCCCGATGCAACCAAGGACACGCAGCTGGAGGTAGGGCAAGTTCTCAGCAGCTACCTGTTTCTTCCGTTCGAGCGCCATGACGGAAGGATCGCGCCGGTTCTGTCTCTCGGTTGGACCCTGAACTACGAGGTTTTCTTTTACGCCCTCATGGCGACTTGTTTGGCTCTGGGCCGGCCGATTCTGGCGATTTCTGTCACAATCTGCGGCCTTTCGGTGCTATCACTCCTGTCGTTTGAGGCTACTGCTCCGAAATTCTGGACCAACCCCCTGATCCTCGAGTTTCTATACGGTGTTTTGCTAGCCCGGCTGTGGCGACAGGGCCATAGATACCCCTCCGCCCCTCTGGCAGCGTTCTCAGGCGCTCTGGCGCTCGGTCTGATGGTAACTCTGCACGACACCGACCTGCCGCGATTTCTTGCCGTTGGCCTTCCGTCGGCGCTGCTTGTGGCAGCAGGAACGATTTTTTGCCCACCGCGTCCCTTGCCCATGCAGCTGATCGGGGATGCCAGTTTCGCGCTGTACCTTTCGCACCGGTTCACGCTGCGGCTGCTCACGCTGACCCTCCTGCCGATGTTACCACCCAACGCGGCTTGGCTCTATGTCGCAGTTGCCTGTGTTCTGTCCCTGCTAATCGGACTCCTCTGCCATCTCCTGCTGGAACGTCCCCTTGCACGGCAAGTCGTGCGGAGCGCGGACGCATGAACACAGCGTTCTGGTCTACTATTCTGCAATGGTCGCGGCTGGGCTTTTCCGCGGCGCTGTTCCTCATCGCAACCCGCTTTTTGACTTTGGCCGAAATCGGCGCTTTCGCCACCGCCTTTGCACCGCTTCGCATAGCACAGGCCCTGTTGAGATCCGGAATCGGCGATCTCGCCATTCTTTCCAATGGCCCAGAGGCCCAACGCAGGGTCTTTACCTTGTCAATCATGATTGGCGTATTGGGCGCGGTCGGCTTGGCGGCCCTCGGTACCTGTCTGGCCGAGCCAGTCGGTCAGTACCTGTACGCGCTGGCTCCATTTGTTTTGGTGCAATCCATCGGCCAACCCGCCGAAGCGGTTTTGCGGCGCCAACTGAGGATCCGGGCCCTCGCCATTCGAACGACCGTGGCGCAAGGGCTTTCGGCAACTTTGGCTCTTTTCAGCCTTTTGCAAGGGGCCGGAGCATGGTCTCTGATCTGCTTCGTTGCATTGAATGTGAGCCTGACCGCCGGGATCTCCCTCGTTCTGGCAGGGCAACGGCCATATATCTCCTCCGATCGGGCTGCTATTCGTGACTTGCTGCCCGTCTTTTTTCGGCTCTCCTTGCGCGATCTGGCTGGCTCGGCCACGCTGCCTCTTCTGCAATTGGCGATCGGCTCCCAATTTGGGCTTCCAGCTGCTGGAAGCTTCCAGATCGCATCCCGAATTCTTGGTTTGCTGGACGCACTGGCCATTTCCCCGATCCGATTCATTGCCCTGCCCCGTTTCACCGTGATTTCGCCGGGTCAGCGACCGGCTGCTCTTCTCCGTAGCCTTCGGAGCACTTCCGCAATCGCCTGCCTGATTTATCCTGGCGCCATTCTTGCCGCGCCCGAGTTGCTCGCACTGGCAGTCGGATCGGATCACGCCAAAACGGTTGCCCCTCTGATGGCGGGCTTCTGCCTGACCGGCCTGATAAACGCGCTTGCCATGCCCCTTACACAGGCCCTGACGGCACAAGGCGTGGTAGGGCTGACCCTGACCCGCACAGTATCCGTGCTGCTGCTGACGCTGACCTTGGCCGTACCCGGATTTTTCCTGTCCGTCACGGCAATATCCGCTGCACTGGCCTTTGGTGCATTCTGTGGCACCCTTCCCTTCGCTCGGACCGCGCTGCGCGTTCTGCTGATCCACCCCGATCGCGTTTTGGCATCTCTTGCCCCCGCATGCCTCTCAGGGTGCGTGATGGCGGCCGCCCTGACTTTTCTTGATGGCTCAATCACCAACTGGCCGGCATTGGCCAGTCTGACCGCCAAAATGGTCATCGGGCTTCTGGCCTACTCAAGCGTTCTTTTGCTCTTCTCTCCAGCCCGAACCGCGACCTTCCGAACATGAACCGCATTGTCATTCTCACCGGGCATTTCCCAAACCAAAAACGACGCCCCAGCCTGTTATGGGTTTCCGATGCTTTACAGGCAATGGGCTGGCATGTGACCCTTGCAACCGTTGGATACAGCTGGTTGTCCCGCCTGGCGGGCGACAAACGCCTGCGATCACTACCAGACAAGCCTCGTCCCGGATCAATCGATTTCTCTGCTAGCCTCACTTCCATCTTTGGCTATGCGCCCATTCACCCGGTCGGGTTTCGCAGCGAAACCGCGGACCGATTGCTCGAACCGCTGCAACACTTTTTCACGAGCTATTGGCTCCCCCGCCTGCAATCCCCCCTCTCTCGGGCCGATCTGGTTGTGATCGAAAGCGGAGCTCCAGTTATGCTTGCAAAAGTTGCGCGGCAAGCGGCTCCGAAGGTCCCGTTGATTTATCGGGTCAACGACGACATCGGACTTCTCAAGGCACCTCCAGTGCTGATTGACGCCGAAACCCGCCACATACCCTTGTTTGATCGGATCAGCACGCCCTCGCCTCATCTCGCCCGGCGCTTTGATCACCCTAACATCACTCTGGACCCAATGGGCATACCGCGCGCTGAGTTGACCAAAACACCCCTCGACCCCTTCCGTCCACGTGCCGGAATCGAGGCCGTCTGTGCAGGAACCACACAGGTCGACCTCAGTGCGCTGCAACACATTGCCCTGTCACGTCCAAGGTGGAGGCTCCACGTGCTGGGCCATCTCCGACAAGTCCCCCCTGCCCTGCCGAATCTCGTTTTGCACGGCGAACAAAGCTTTGAAACCACCTTGGCCCATGTTGCTCATGCCGATGTCGGTCTAGCCCCATATCTGGACAAACCGGGGATAGAATATCAAACGACCAACTCGAACCGGTTGCTCCTTTACCGGCACTTTGGTCTGCCGATACTCGGGCCGGATCGGCTGTGCGACCCTGAGGTGCCAGCCATTATCGGATATTCTGACCCCGATGCCTGGTTTCGCTGCGAAACTCAGGAAAAGCGGCCAGAGTTCCTGCCTGACTGGTCCGACCTTGCCCGTAGCCTGACTCAGAACTGAGACACGCTTCCGCCCGAAGATGTGCTCACCGTGCCGTTGACCCCCGAATGGCCACGGGTGAACACGCTACCGCCATTGGCTTCGATCGCGATGTTCTCCGCTGACCCGTCTGCATCAGCAACCGTATCCTGCAACCACATGCTGCTCTGGTTAGAACACTTGAACGCGGTACTCGTGCCATCCACATCCCGCGCTGTTACTTCCGTTCCGGCCAGCAAGCTTTGCGAGGACTGAATACAATGCACTTCGGTTCCGTTGCGAGACCATCCGTAGCGCCCGTTCAAATCGACCAGGCGAACGCCGTCATGCGCAGTCAGAGCATTGCAGCTATCGGCAGCAAAGGCCCCGTTCGCGAAACCAGTGCAGTTCTCGAGCAAAACATGCAACCCGGCATTTCCGTCCTCGTGGAATGACCACCCATCCTCAGCTCCGCCCGAAGCGTCACAGTCAAAAAAGGCCGCAAGTCCATTTGTCCGTCGCAGTTGGACTGCGTCCAACGGGTTGTTGACATTCGACGGAGCGGAATAGCGAAAACTGCATCCCACCGCGACCACGTTCCGCGACGCTGGCGCGTCGACATGAAGCGCCCCGGTAATGCCGCCTTCGCAATGGATGTCTTCCAGATACAGGTCCTGAGCATGATTGAGGAACCGGGCTCCGTGAAAACTCCTTATCACAGCGAGGTCACGTGCCCCGGGTGTCTGAGCGACATTGATATGCAATGTCCCTCCATCGGCAAACCAACTGTCTGTGGTCGACTGGCAGGAAGCCAGATCCGCAGCCCGTTCCAATTCGACGTGTATCCCCTGCGCAGTCGTCTGGGTCGATCGGAACACCCTCCGCACCGCACTGACTGGGGCCGTGTAGGTGTCGCCCGCATTGGTCCAAGAAATTTCGAACGGACCTGTGCGATACCTGACCGGCCCGCCCCAACCAAGGATAGCAACCGGCTGGGTTGGTTCTTCATTGCCGTTGCGGGTAAAGGCGCTCTCCTCGTATTCGCCAGCCTTTATCACAACCCGGAAAGGAGCCGCCGTAGCGTTGCCAGCCACAAAGGCTGCATGGATCGATCGTTTGGCAGCACTAAAATCGCCATCGGCTCCAAACCCATTGTTTCCGTCGTCGCCGTTTTCGCCATCCACATGAATGGCGACGCCCGTCCAAATCCCCGGATCCACGAGAGAACGGGGATTGAGCCCGGACCGAAAACCCGAGCCTGTTCGGGTGATCGACAGGGGAAAGCGCCCACTGTCCCAGTCGAACCCAAAAGGAAGCGGAACCATGGTTTCGCTGCGAAACCCTGGCACCATCCCAGTCATCAACCCAAGCATTATAGCAAGCCTTTCAGTCCGGACGCCGTGGTTCCAGCATCCAAAACCCGAACCGGCCGAACCGGGTAAATGATGCCTGGTTGAAGCCCCGGAAGGACAATCCGCGATCCGTCGCCAAATTGCACAGCGACATCACCGCTGGAAGCGACCATCAAGGCGCGGGGCAGGGTGAGCAGATCAGCCCCATCATCCGGCGTGATATCGAATCCGCTCACCGCCGGGCCGGTCAAACCGGGTGCAAAACTCTCATATGCGTCAGAAATAGGCATCCATGTTTCTCCGTTTTGAAGCGATGCGACACTCGCTCAAACGGGTTAATGGCTGCCGAACAGGGCGATCGGGGCGTTTTCAATACAGAAAGGCCGGGGTCAAGACGAC
>NZ_JBNAGF010000009.1:16099-202214 GCF_049801055.1 Primorskyibacter sp. S87
CCCGGCCTGCCGGCAGAATTTCAGGAAGTTTCGCTGCGAAACCTCAAATTGGCTCCAGCAGATGCCGGACATTCTCCATTACCGCATCAACAAGATCCGCCGTTACATTCTTTCCATGAAACCGGATCGCCCAGCCGTTGGGACCATGTTCCTTTTCAATCGAAATCCCATTGGCAAGCTCCGTTCGCCCAGACCGCGCCACGGTATTTTTGGACTTCGGACGTCCCCCTCGCGACGGATCGACCTCTGAACCTTCAACGCGTTCAATCAGGGGCAGCATGAGGGCCCATTCCTCGGCAGCGTCTTTTGCACGGACCTCTTCAAGCACCCCACGCAGCTCTTCGGCAAAACCGCCACGCAGAGCCGAAGCCAGCCTTAGACACTGCCTTTCATTCATGGACGTCGCATAGTTGAGCATGTCGCCAAGTTCTTCATGGATCAGAGCGAAGGAGCGAATCTTGGACCTTTTTGCCTTCGAGGCTTGCCTGAATAAGACGGATACAGCTTCGTCTATGGTCTCAAACACGCCGTCATAGACCGCCATAGCCGCTGCCCGGCCGCGCTCATACTGGCTGAGCCCGGCGCGAACCTCGTTCTCCTCGATCATCGCAACGAGCGTATCGGCAAAACTTGACGGCTTTCTGATAAAGGCAGGAATGGTCTTCCAATGCGCGCCGCCGCTGGCCGTATTGAGATTTTGAAAGGCCGCAAGGCGCCGGAACCCTGATATCAAGGCATATCTTCCAGCCGCCTCCGGATTGGCCGGCTCGAAAACCTCAATGGGCAAACGTAGGCCATTGCGAGAAATCGAAGCCGCCAATTCCCGCATCTCCTCGTCATCCAGCGACATTCGATCCCGCGATAGCGCGTCGGCTGTGACGTCGTGGATCGGGATCTCGACAGCGACAAGCCCTTTGTCCTCAGCATCACGCATACGCTCTGCATCGGCTCTATTCCGGGCAATTTCCTCTCTGTCCGCCTGGGGGAGGGGGTCGTTGTGCATCGCAGCATCAGCAACCACATCGGCAATCGGCGGTCGCGCCCCGAGTCGGGTGGACAGATCCAGATCCACACCGGCTTCGATCTCCTTCAATTGCTCGGGTGAGGGGGCCTCAAGCGTTCTCCGTCTGGCCATCTGCTCTCTCCTCCTGCTGTGCCTCTTGCTGGGATTCCGTCATCTGGCTGTCGCGCCACCACGACCCGATCAGCAACTCTTTGAATTCCGCATAGGTCCGGTCGAACACTTCGCGTCCGCGTGTATAAGTCTCGCGGTTGAAGTTACGGTAATCCGCCTCGTAAATACCGTTCACGCTTTCGCCGGCTTGTCCGACCATGGCGGTATAATCTTGCCGGTAAGCGTTCATCATATCGCCGAAATAGGCCTGTATCACATTAGCCAAATCTGTCTGCTGGCTTGCGTCGAACCGGGTAATGACCGCGCGTACTACGTCCCATTCAAACTTCATCTCCGGCAATCCTGCCCGTCGCCGGGCAGCGTTTTCACCATCTTCGATACTGGCAAATGTCGAGTAGAGCATGTCAAAAAACCGCCCAGTAGAGTCGAATTCCAGGAAAGATGCTCCCAGCGGCACAAGAATGATGTCTGCCGCGGCCAGCGCATTGATCGTCAGGTATCCAAGGGCCGGAGGAGTATCGAGCAGAATGATATCGTATTCCTCCAGCGCCCCGCCACGTTCCAGAGCTTCGGTCAAGGCATCCCAAAGCGGCCAACTGCGCAGGCCCATCCTCCAGACGGGAATCTGGAACTCAGCCCAGTAGAGATTCAGCTGGGCTCCAATCAGGTCGATGTTAGGCCAATGGGTCTTCTGAACTACGTCTCCGAGCTCAACCTTGAGGGATTCCGTCAGCGTTTCATCAAGAGGAAGGGCAGGGGACCCGGCCGCCTCCCGGACTTTGTTTTCTGCCTCCACATGCGTTGCATAATCTCGTGCAAGCAGCGGAAATACGGTTTGCCATTCGTCGGCCACCTGACCGCCCATGATCGAGGTCATCGAGCCTTGGCTGTCAAGGTCCACAACCAGCACCTTGTACCCATCCAGCGCTGCCGACATCGCCAAATGTGCTGCCGTTGAGGTTTTACCAACGCCGCCCTTGAAATTCGCGACCGCGACTACCTTTGCGGGCAATCCCTTTGGCCGGTAAGGGCGGTACTCTTTAGTGCTGACGCCTTCCTCGGCGAAATGGTCGCGCAGCTTCAGAACATCTTCGAGACTGAACCAGCGGGACCCTGTCTGACCTTCACCCTGCGGCAGATCGGGGTTCTTGTTCAGCACCCGCCGCAAATGCGCCGGCGCCACGGGGATCAGGTATCGGCAGATTTCCCACGTCGAGAATTTGCGCAACCGCTTGCGACCATCCGGGGCGTAACCGCGCTTGGCCAAATCATCCCGCCCACGTCCCGCAAAGGCGGCAGCCTTAGCGAATCGGGCGGTATCGACTGCCTCGCCGAGTTTGCTTGCAGCTGCTTCGGGATCGAGGTTGAAATAGGGGGGCAGGGGGGTATCCGGTCTTTTTGCCATATGCTCGTGCCTCTTGTTGGGCTTGTGCGATCAGATCGCGTGATTTGCCTGTTATCTAACAAATCATCGCACATCTTTAGCTGGCTGTGAATCATCTAATTCAACCGCACTCAATTTCGTTGCACGGTGGTTTCGCAGCGAAACTATGGGTTTAACCCTAAATGAAATAGACACGACGGAGCTATAAAGATTGTGAATCTTTAGAGAGTCTTTAGAATCTTTCGGATCTGTAAGGCCAAGTAATAAATAGTAAAAATGCCAATCTGGTACCGATCTCCGGTATGAAAGGAACCCATATGCGGGATATTGGGTCACCGTTTGCGGGATCAAGCGCCCCGATTCGCAGGAGCAGGGGTTCCCGGACTCGGGAAGGGGCAGAATTGGGCTGTTTCGCACTCTTTATCCCCAAATCCTCCGGGTTTCGACACCTTAGCTCTGTGGACAAGTGGGTGCCTGTTGCTAAAGGTACCCGTTTGCGGGACGGGCCGATCCTGTATTTGGGTCCCCAAACACTGATTGAGCGCGGGTTCCTTTTGCGTCATACTAAGCGCGAGCCACCCCCGGCCAGCAGAAGATAACGAACGTAAACGTCGATTGGGGGAGGAAAGGGCAGTGAGATGGAGCAGGACAGCATTCCGCATGACCAATTGACCGGACCGCTTCGGCGGCAGTCAGTCAAAAAGAACGTGGCCGCGATTCATGTCTCGGGCAAGTTAACGCTGTTACAGCGCAAGCTGTCGAACGTGTTGTTGCTGAATGCCTATGACGCGCTGATTTCGAAACCCAAGCACCAGATCGACGCGCGCACTTTGTGCATGATGGTAGGGTACAACTCGAACGATATGGAAACGCTCAAGCAGTCACTGCGCAGTCTGGCCGAAACCGTTGCCGAGTGGGACATGCTCGATGCGCAGGGACGGCAGGAATGGGGCGTCAGTTCGCTGCTGTCCTATGCCAAGCTGAAGGGGGGGGTCTGTGAGTATGCCTATTCCCCGGCGCTGGCGGAAAAGCTGCACGACCCCAAGGTGTTCGCGCTGATCAATCTCAACATTCAGCGGCGGTTCACCTCGGGTCACGCGCTGGCGCTGTATGAGAATTGCTATCGGTTTGTGCGTACGGGCTCGACAGGTTGGTGGCCGATCGATCTGTTCCGGCGACTGATGGGTGTGGATGGAAGCGCCTATTACGAGAGCTTCAAGCACCTGAATGCCAAGGTTATCAAACCGGCCGTGTCCGAGGTGAACAAGACCTCGAACATTCTGTTGACGCCGGAATTCAAGAAGATGGGGCGTCAGGTTGCGGAAGTCCGGTTCCTGATCAAAGAGAACCCGCAGCTGGCGATGCTGGATATCGATGATGGTGAGGGGGTCCGGCAGGGTGCAGTCTATCATCGGTTGACCGAGGTTGGCGTCAGCGACCGGCTGGCACGCCAGTGGATCGCCGAACATGGCGAGGACTATGTCGGCGAGAAGCTGGATTATCTGCAGGGCAAGGACGGCGTCGAGAGCCCGGTGCGTTATCTGAGTGCCGCTCTGCGGGATGATTACCGTGCAGAACCCGAGAAAGAGGTGTCTCCGGAGATTCTGGCAGCCGCTGAGGCCCGCAAGGTGGAAGCGCAACAGGCCGCAGCTGACGAAGCGGCCCGCGACCAGGAGAATGCAAAGATCCGCAAGCAACGTGCGGCCCGGCTGGCCCGGATCCGGGAACTGGCAGCCGGTCGCTCGCCGACCCAGCGCGATGCCGATAAACGGCTATTCCTGACCCGATTGGATGATGAAACCGATCGATCCGAATTCCGCCGGCTGGGATGGGGATCAGCCCTGTTGGTGCGCGACATGGTCGCCTTTTGGGAAGAGCTGAGCCCGGGCGCCTTTGAAGACGTTGACGCCTGATCAGGTATCGCAGGCGCGGATCCCCATGGCGATGATGCGCTTTCCTTTGATTTTGTAGGCTCTGTGCAGGCGGTTTCGACCCGTTTTCATGTACCAATCGCGCAGAGGTTGGGGGTAGTATTGCGCGATCACCTGCGAAAAATACTCGAACCGGTCCGGCGGTAGAGGCTTGCCATTCAGCTTTGGGCCGTGAAAGCCGAATTCGGTATTTGGAGAGATGCAGGTGTTTGGCAGGCCCAGCAGCATTGTGCAGGTGGAGTAGCAGACCTTTCCCCGGATTTCGACCGGTTGGCCGGAGGCACGCAAGTTTCGCAGTTCATACAGCCTGTCCTTGATGTATCCGCCGCGATCATTGCCGACGACGTATGGCGGATATGAACTTTGGGCGCTGGCATCGGACACCGGGTCAAGCCCGAACGATCCTGCCACGACCCAGAGAAGAAACGCGGCAGTCTTGCGAGCTTGGCTGGCATAGCCCTGTTGCGACCGCGAAACGGCCCTATTCAGATATCTCATTGTTTCACCCCTAGATTTGCCGGCGGAATTGCAGGCAACCCACGCCCCACGTGGTTCGGGTAGGAGAGCCGTTTCGTTATTAACAGGGGATTGAGATCACGACGGAAAACCCGGCAAATGATCTGAAAACTGGATCTATCGGTGAATCGAAAAAGCCCGCCGGTTAGGGCGGGCTCGACGAGAACGCGACTAAATTAGTGGAGTGTCAGCTGCCGCCGCCCGTTGTGGTTGTTGTGCTGGTGCTGGTGGTTGATCCACCACCACCGGCGAGTGCGGCAAGACCCAGAAGGCCGGCACCTGCGCCGACAAGCGGCAGAAGGTTGTCGGCGTTTTCCAGAAGCTCGATGCATTCAGGAATTTCGGCATTTTCAGGCTGCCGACAGAATTCACGGTTCAGGACGGTGGGTTGTGGCGTGGGTGGCGTATCCTGGGCAAATGCGACCGGCGCGACCACAGCCAGAGTTGTACCAACAATCAGCGCTTTGCGAAATGCCATAACCAATATCCTCAACCAAGAGTTCCGACGATCGGGCAACTTGTAGCACGAGTCGCCGATATGTTGAACAGGGCAATATGTGCTGCCCTGCTCATTTGTCGCCAAATTGTGGTTTATTCACCGCGCTTTATGTGCTTTGGCCGGCTACTTCTTGCGAAACGCATCCTGGAGGGCCGCGCCGAGGGCACTGTTGGGTTGCGATTCCTTGCCGGATCGGGTGCCGGCGCCCTTGTGGTGTTGTGGCGGCTTGGTCTGTTTTCCGCCCCTGTTCTTATCGCGGCTCTGAACAGCTTCCTGATTCCGGCTTTTGTGTTCCTGCTGGTCGGGATGATCTCTGCTCTTGCGCATGGAAAGCCCGATCCTCTTTCGAGGCACGTCCACCTCGGTGACACGGACCTTGACCACCTGTCCGGTCTTGACCACGTCGTGCGGATTTTTCACGAACCGGTCGGCCAGTTGGCTCACATGCACCAACCCGTCCTGATGCACGCCCACATCCACAAAGGCACCAAATGCGGCAACGTTTGTGACCGTGCCTTCGAGCAACATTCCGGGTTTCAGGTCGGTGATTTCTTCGACTCCATCGGTAAAGGAAGCGGTCACAAAGCTGGGCCGCGGGTCGCGTCCCGGTTTTTCCAGTTCGGAAAAGATGTCGCGCACAGTGGGAAGGCCAAAATCATCATTGACGAACTGCTCTGCTCTTAACCCCTTTAACGCGCCAGCATCGCCCATGATCTGGCGAATGTCCCGGCCACAGGCCTGAACGATTTTGCTGGCAACGCCATAAGCTTCGGGGTGGACGGAGGAGGCATCCAGTGGCTCTGCGCCGTCCCGAATTCGGAGAAACCCGGCGCATTGTTCATAGGCGCGGGGGCCGAGTCGGGCGACATCCAGCAGTTGTTTGCGAGTGGCAAACGCGCCGTGGATATCACGATGCGCGACGATGGATTCAGCCAGACCCGGTCCAAGGCCGGAGACATGGGCCAGAAGCGGTGCGGATGCTGTGTTGAGATCGACACCGACGGCATTCACCACGTCTTCGATCACGGCTTCGAGCGATTTTGACAGGCGGTGCTGATCGACGTCGTGTTGATACTGGCCGACGCCAATGCTTTTGGGTTCGATTTTTACCAGTTCGGCCAGCGGGTCCTGCAAACGGCGCGCGATAGAAACCGCGCCACGCAAGCTGACATCAAGGTCGGGAAATTCCCGCGCGGCCAGTTCAGACGCAGAGTAGACCGATGCGCCGGCCTCGCTGACAACGACCTTGGTGGGAGATTTCACCGCTTGGGGCAGCATTTTCAGCGTTTCACCCACCAGCCGTTCGGTCTCGCGGCTGGCTGTTCCGTTGCCAATTGCAACCAGCTCGATCCCATGGCGGGAAATCAAGTTGAGAATCGATGATTGCGCGCCCCTTACATCGTTTTTGGGCTGGAAAGGATACAGGGTTTCCGTGGCTACCACTTTTCCGGTCGCGTCCACAACTGCGGCTTTGACGCCGGTGCGAATGCCAGGATCGAGCCCCAGCGTCGGGCGCGCGCCGGCAGGCGCGGCAAAGAGCAGATCCTTGAGGTTGCGGGCAAAGACCTGAATGGCTTCTTCCTGTGCGCGCGATCGGAGATCAGCCATCAGTTCCAGCATCATCGAAAGCGACAGCTTCACCCGCCAGGCCCAGCCCGCCGTCTTGCGCAACCAATTATCACCGGGGCCGTCGCCGCGGGTATTCAGGTGTGATGCCACGATTGCTTCGGCCCGTGCCACTCCGTGTTCGGGTTCGGGGCTGATATCGAGGGTAACGACACCTTCTTTGGATGCACGCAGCATCGCGAGAGCGCGGTGCGACGGAATTTTGGACCACAGTTCCGAATGGTCGAAATAGTCCGAGAACTTGGCGCCGGCCTGTTCCTGCCCTTCGATCAGTTTCGCCGTCAACAGAGCCTCACGTTGCAGAAAGCTGCGCAACTCGCCCAACAAAGCCGCGTTTTCGGTAAGGCGTTCCACCACGATGTCCCGCGCTCCGTTCAACGCGTCTTTCGCTGTTGGAACCGCTTCGGAGATATACTCTTCGGCAAGGGATTCAGGGGATGCACTTCGGTTGGCCAGAATGGCATCAGCCAAGGGCTCCAACCCGTTTTCCCGTGCGATCATCGCTTTGGTGCGGCGTTTGGGTTTGTAAGGCAGATAGATATCTTCAAGCTGCGCCTTTGTCTCCGCCTGAGCGATCGACTTTGCCAGACCGTCGGTCAGTTTTCCCTGTTCCCCGATCGAGCCAAGAATGGTTTCGCGCCGCGCTTCCATCTCCCGAAGGTAATCCAGCCGATCGGCCAGAACCCTGAGCTGGCTGTCATCCAGCCCTCCGGTGGCCTCTTTGCGGTATCGGGCTACGAACGGAACGGTGGCGCCTTCGTCTAGCAGTGTGACGGCGGCTGTAACCTGCTGCGGTTGAGCGTTGATCTCGGTCGCAATGGTACGGGTGATGCGGGTGGTTGTGTCCAAGTTTTGGGCTCCTGTGGGCAGAGTCTGGAGGAGTGTCATAGCCGCATGGCGATCATCGTGCCAAGGGGGTGGCGGAATTTCGGTCGGAGCTCCACAAAAACTTTTGTCATGGTGGCGTGCAAAATCCGTGAATATTGCGCGTTAAAAAATTCGTGCTACAAGGAGTCATGCAGGAAAAAGAACTGCCCGAAGACGATCAAGAAACCTCTGAAGAGGATCTGTGGTTTCTGCCCGGACCACCCGAGGAAACCAACCCAGAAGACCCGCCCTGGCCAATGGCGGCTCGGGAGGGAAGCTTGGAGCCTGCCGTGTGGCGCGGGGCGGAAGCCGCTCAATTTCGAGCATTGCTGAACGCAGGGCAGGCCGCGGCCCGGTTCGCAGAGCGGCTGAGGCAATTCCCCGACGGGGTCGCGGAACGAATGGCGCTTTCGACAGTATCAGCCATTCTACAGGAGGAGGGCATTTGGCTGGGCGAAGACCGGATCGCGCTCTATCGGGTCTTGCGTATTGGCGTCAGTGACCAGGCACGCGACCTGTCACGTGCAGATTGGGCAATCCGGCGTTTGTTGGCCGCAGCGGGTTCCGAAAGCCCGGTTGCAGATCTTGCCGTTTTTCTCGGTCGCAGCGCGGTTAGCGAGCCGCAAAAGATTAGGGGTGAAGATCGCCCGTCCGGAATCGAACTGGATGGGTTGAGCGATCAGATGCACCATACCCTGTCGGGGACAAAAAATTGTCACGCGTTTTTGCGTGCGACTTATGCCTTTTCGATGTGGCGGGCTGAGGGGATTACGCCTTGGGATGAACTGTTGGAACCGACGGTGGCTGCCTTGAGGATCGCCGCGTCCGATACGGGGTTTCCTGCTGGATTGCAGTTTCTGCCATTGATTGCCGGGTATCGGTTGGATCGTCACACGCTGGAGGATGCGCGCGGATCTGCCGAGGCACGGCTAACTACTTTTTGCACTGCGGTCGAAGCCGGCGCCTTGAGTGGATTGATGGCACTGGATCAGCTTGCCGCTTGGGAAACACGAGCCAAAGAGGCTACTGTAGACCTGTCTGGACGGACGCCGCCGTTGCTGATCGAGGCATTGATGCGCTATCCGATGGTTTCAGCTGAATTAGTCTCGGAAGTCGTCGGCAATTCTAAGGCAGCGGCGCGACGCAATCTCAACCTTTTCCTCGAACGCGGACTGATCCGCGAGGTCACCGGGCAGGACCGCTATCGCTTTTGGACGGTGACCGGGTAAAGGGCCGGCTCCTGACGGCTAGTGCAGACCGCGCGGGATCGTTCTGGACCAGGTCTTGACCATGACCTCTTGCCCGTCCGAACCCTCGGTGGCGCGCAGGTCGCGAGTCAGGTAGAAGTTCCCGGCGTCGCAGGTCATTGAATTTCTGGTTTCAATGGTGACCCGCCAATCCCCGCGTTCGAAAGTAAACAACCATTCAGCGTCAAACCGGGCCGAGGCCGGATCGTCGGGATGAATGCCATAGTGCATCCGCACGTGGCTGCCGACGACCAGCCCGTGATACGGATCACGCGCTTTGCCATAGTCGTCGAACGTGTCCAGCACCAGTCGACCATCCGCCAGTGTTCGGCGCTCGGACGTGCCACTCGCCGTGCGAAGTTGATCGACTTGGAGCATTGGGTAGTCGCGTGCCGGGCCGGGGTTTTGCGGGGCAATCTCGTGGGTGACCATGCGCTTTGGCAGATGCAGGGCGCAGTTCTCGAGATGCAGCGTGACTTTGGCTGCATCGCCCACAGGCCAGACAATCGGCCAGTAGGATGTTGACAGCGCCAACCGAAGCACATGCCCGGGCCGCAGATGATGCGCACATTCGTTGAGTTCTATCTCGGCCTCGTAGATCTTGCCGGGCACCAGCTCTTCGGGTTCGGCGTGGCTGGCATAATGCGTCAGGTTCAAGGGCCGGAACGAGATGCGCTGCGACACACCCTCGGGGCTCACATCACAGAGGCGCGCCACAAGCTGGGCAACCGGTTTGTCCACCGAGAAGGAGAACCGGAAGCGGGGACGGCCCAATAGTTCCAGCGGCTCAGTCAGAGGCGGCGTATCAAAGCAGATCGAGAGAGCATCATCAATTGCCTGATCTTCTGCAAGCTCGTTGTCGATCCGCATGCCGGGGCAGAAATACCCGCCAGCCTGCCCGAGTTGAGCAGGATTAGACACAAGTATGGTCCCGTCGGATCCGGAGTGATCCAACCCGTTCGGGCCGGGTTTGAGGACGAAATCATGAATGTTGGCCGAAGGCCAGTCCGCCTCGGCGATCCAGCGGCCTTTGCGGGGTTTGTTCTCTTTGGTCGGGTTGAAATGCTCCTGAATATAGGCGCGGTAGTCGGGCAGATCTTCGGCCCCGTTTTCCGCTCCCCTGAGCCATCGATCGAACCACGTGATGACTTCGCCGTGAAAATCCGCCGGGTCAAGTTTTGCGATATGAGCGTATCGATGTTCCCACGGGCCCATGAGTGCCTTGGCCGGAACGGAAAGGTTCTTGGCGATTGCGGATGGTGTGTTCAGGTAGGCGTCCGCCCAACCGGTGATCGCAAGGACCGGCGCCTGAATGCGTGACCAGTCCTCGCAGATTGATCCATGCTGCCAGAATCTGTCACGGGTGGGATGTTCCAGCCAGTCGGCGGCGCTGAAAGGGACATCTTCCAAGCGGGCAATCCAGTCTTCGCGCCAGTCCGGTCTCAGGTCCGGATCGGCAGGCCGGGTCAGATAGGCGAACATCTGGCTGCCCCAGTTCACGTTGTCGGACAGAAGGCACCCGCCCATGAAGTGAATGTCGTCGGCATAGCGGTCCGCCGTCGAGGCCACGGAAACCACCGCCTTGAGGGCGGGCGGGCGACGATAGGCCAGTTGCAGACCGTTGAATCCACCCCATGAAATCCCGATCATGCCGATATTGCCGTCGCACCAGTCCTGATCGGCAATCCATGCCAGAACCGCTTCGCCGTCGCTGAGCTCCTGTTCCGAATACTCGTCGTCGAACTGCCCCTCGCTGTCGCCGGTTCCGGCAATATCGACCCGAATGCAGGCATATCCCGCCTTGGAAAAGACGGTATGTGTGGTTTCATCCCTCGGTGCGGTGCCGTCACGCTTGCGATACGGCAGGTATTCGAGGATTGCCGGAACGGGGCCGTCTTCATCGGGCATCCAGATCCGGGCGGCCAAGCGTCGACCGTCTGGCAATTCAATCCAGGTATTCTCGATCACTTTGACCGGCATCTGCGCCCTCCGATGTAACTGCGGTTTTGATTGAGCATCAGCCTATCCGCATTGTCCACGCCGGAACTGACCGGGTTCCGACATGAATGGTAAATTTGCGGCGCTGTTCTCAAGACTTCTTACAAGGGAATCTCCCAAGCTTGGGAACCAGACTACCGATAGTTCCGCCGGGATCGGCCGCGCCAACCGACCTTTGCAATAGGTATCATTGCAACACCGGCGTTGATCGGCAAACGTGGTTTTCAATATCGATGTGATGTTTGGGGACAGGATAGGAATGGACCATGCTGCCCGCCTGGATGGCGATTTTGACTATATCATCGTAGGGGCCGGGACCGCAGGTTGCGTGTTGGCCAATCGGCTGACCGAAGATCCGGGCATCCGGGTGCTGTTGCTGGAAGCAGGGAGATCCGACAATTACCATTGGGTGCATATTCCGGTCGGTTACCTGTATTGCATCGGAAACCCGCGCACCGACTGGATGATGAAAACCGCGCCCGAACCGGGTCTGAATGGCCGGTCGCTTGTCTACCCGCGCGGCAAGGTGCTCGGTGGGTGCACCTCGGTCAACGGTATGATCTACATGCGTGGGCAGGCGGTGGATTATGATCACTGGCGGCAGTTGGGAAACACGGGCTGGGGCTGGGACGACGTCCTGCCGTATTTTCTGAAATCCGAGGACCACCATGCCGGGGACAGTGACATGCATCGCAGTGGTGGCGAGTGGAAGGTCCAGAGGCAGAAGCTCAGCTGGGAGATTTTGGAGGCGGTGCAGGAAGGCGCAAAGGAATTCGGTATTCTGCCGCGCGCGGATTTCAACGACGGCAATAATGAAGGCTCTGGCTTTTTTGAAGTCAACCAGACGAGCGGGATTCGTTGGAGCACTGCCAAGGGTTTTTTGAGACCGGCCATGAAACGGACCAACCTGAGGGTACTGACCGAGGCGACTACAGATCAACTTGTTCTTGACGGCAAATCCGTGCGTGGGGTCCGGTTCCGCCGGGGTGGGCAGGTGTTCGAAGCCTTTGCCAAGGCCGAGATTCTGCTCGCCGCAGGGTCGGTCAACTCGCCCAAGATTCTGGAACTGTCGGGGATTGGCCGCGGGGGGCTGTTGAAATCGCTCGACATCGATGTTGAACATGAAAGCGACGGGGTCGGCGAGAACCTGCAGGACCATCTGCAAATCCGGACAGTGTTCCGGGTCAGCAACGCAAAAACGCTCAACACGATGGCAAACTCCATGATCGGCAAGGCGCGGATTGCTTTACAATACGGGTTGTCTCAATCCGGTCCGATGTCGATGGCGCCCAGCCAGTTCGGGATGTTCACCAAATCAGATCCATCCCGTGAAACACCAGATCTCGAATATCATGTCCAACCGCTGTCGACTGATAAACTGGGAGATCCGCTTCACGCCTTTCCGGCAATAACAGTGTCTGTTTGCAACTTGCGTCCGGAAAGTGCCGGATCGTGTCATGTGGTCGGAACAGACCGCGACCTTCAGCCCGACATCCGGTTGAACTATCTGACTGCACAGCGGGACAAGGATGTGGCAGTCAAGTCGGTCCGGCAGGCCCGCCAGATCATGACAGCCAAGGCTCTGGCCTATTATCAGCCCGAAGAGATCCTGCCGGGTCCGTCGGTTCGCAATGACGAAGATCTGGTCAAGGCGGTTGGGGATATAGCGACGACGATTTTCCATCCGGTCGGAACCTGCCGAATGGGCAGCGACGCGCAGTCGGTGGTCGATCCACAGCTGCGGGTGCGTGGGCTGTCCGGGCTGCGCGTTGTAGATGCCTCGATCATGCCGAAAATCGTGTCGGGAAACACGGCATCGCCGGTCGTCATGATTGCAGAGAAAGCCGCGGACATGATCCGGACGAATTCCTGAAACTGGTACCAGATGCCACCGGTCAGGAAAAAGTGAACCAAAAATTTGATCGTTCACAAGCAGCCAAGCGTATCATCAACTAAGGGCGTCGCAGGACGTCAAAACGTCTGGTCTTGGTTCGCAACAGTACCAAGCCGGGCTTGATCTTGCATTGGCGGCCTGCTCTGTCGATTGTGTGCGGTGAAGAGATGTTGGACATTGGCATTGGTGACATGGGCGACGAGGGCAATTTCTATTCGCGCTTGCCTGCCACGGGGGATTTCGCAAGCCTTGCGGATGCGCGAAACCACTACCCATTGCCTGACGACTGGATCGTGGTTGTCACCGATATCGAGTCATCTCGAAAGCGGATTGATTCTGGCGGTTACAAGGTTGTGAACCTTGTTGGGGCTTCGGCAATTGCAGCCTTCATGAACCTTGTCAGTGATGAAGCGTTTCCGTTTGTCTTTGGAGGCGATGGTGCAAGTCTTGCTTTGCCGGGGCGATACGCCGCTGATGCGCGCAAGGTTTTGGCGGATCTGCGCCGTTGGGCCGGCGATGAGTTCGGACTAACCCTGAGGGCCGGTGTTATGAGCGTCGCGGAAATCCGAAAAGCCGGGTTTGATGTGTGCACGGCTCGCTACGCGGCCTCAGAGTCAGTCAGCTATGCCGCCTTTTCGGGGCGCGGAGTGCGCTGGTTGGAAAAGCGGGTCAAATCCGGAGACACTTTGGTAGAGATGGCGGCCCCCGGCGCGACACCGGATCTGACCGGTCTGTCCTGCCGTTGGTCGAACCTTTCGTCACAACGGGGCACGATCCTGTCCCTTGTGATCGAACCGGCGGCAGACGCGGCCGAAGAGACCTTTCTTGAAACCACGCGGGCGCTGCTGGCCCGCATCGATGACAAATCTGGTGGGGAAAAGTTGGTTCCACCGCGCGGGCCGGGGGTTGAGTACCCGCCTCCCGGGATGACCATCGAGGCCCGCGCTACAAGGGCAGGGGGCAGTTTCATGCTCCGGTATCTGGCCCTTTGCGCGCAAAACCTGCTGGCTTGGACGCTGTTCCGCACCGGTTGGTCGATCGCAGGGTTCGACCCCCGCCACTATGCCCGCCAGACCGGGTTGAACACGGATTCCCGCAAGTTCGAAGACGGTTTGAAAATGACGTTGGATTGCGATGCGGAAACCCTGAATTGGGTCAAGGAGTTTCTGGCCAAGGCCAAGCAAGGCGGAAAGATCCGGTATGGGCTGACCGAACAATCCGAGGCCTTTCTGACCTGCATTGTCATGTCGGCACTTGATGACAACCATGTCCACTTTGTCGATGGTGCGAATGGCGGCTACGCCGCCGCAACGACCATGATGCAGGACTGAGCGGACATGCACGGACCCATCAACGTGAATCGGGCACTCATCGTCGGTGCAAGCGGCGGAATAGGGGCCGCTGTTGCGGAGACGCTCGAAGACAAAGCCGTCGAGGTGGTTCGCCTGTCGCGGTCTGCGGGCGGATTTGACCTGCGTGACCCAGAGAGCATTGATCGCAGCCTTACCGCCTGCCATGGGCTGTTTGATCTGATTTTCGTGGCAACCGGAATACTGGCCCCGAAAGGGTTCGGACCCGAGAAATCGCTGGATCAGATCGACGCCGCGGCAATGGTCGAGGCAATGACGGTAAATGCGGTGGGACCGGCTCTGATCATGCGCCATTTGCCTCGATTGTTGCCAAAGACTGGGCGCACGGTTGTCGCCGTTTTGACCGCGCGAGTTGGGTCCATCGGAGATAACCGTCTGGGGGGATGGTACAGCTATCGTGCCTCGAAGGCCGCCGCGAACCAGATTGTGCGAACGGCAGCGATAGAAATCGGTCGCAAGCGCAAGGAAGCGATCATCGTCGCCCTGCATCCCGGAACCGTCGCTACCCCGTTTACCTCTGGATTCCAAGGCTATCGTAAATCAACCCCGACCGAGGCTGCTGGCAACCTTCTGAGTGTGATAGGCGATCTGACACCCGCCGACACCGGAAGCTTTCGGGATTGGGCGGGTCTGGAAGTGCCATGGTAACCCCGCCGCAACTCTAAGTCTTGGAGACCTTCTGACATGGGTCCAGTCATTGTTTGGTTTCGTCGTGACCTTCGGCTGAACGATCACCCCGCCTTGGCCGAGGCGGCGCGGTCCGGGCGGCCGGTGCTTCCTGTGTTCATCAGAGACAAGAGCGTGGTTGGGCTTGGGGCTGCCCCGGCGTGGCGCTTGGAAAAAGGGCTCGAGAGCCTTTCCCGGTCTTTGGCGGGTATCGGGTCTCGCCTGATCCTGCGCAATGGCGATGCCGACGACTGCCTTGACGATCTGATCCTGGAGACGGGGGCCGATGCCGTATTCTGGACGCGGCTTTATGATCCGGCGTCCAAGCAAAGAGACCGCGCCATCAAGGCTTCGCTCAAGTCCCGCGGCGTCGATGCACGAAGCTTTTCCGGCCATTTGCTGACCGAGCCTGTGCGTCTTCGAACCAAGGAGGGCGGGCCTTTTCGCGTCTACAGCCCGTTCTGGCGGGCCATGGTGCGCGAGGGCATTCAGGTTGATCTGATGCCGGCGCCCAAAGATATGCGCCCACCGGAGCGTTGGCCAGCCTCAGAAAAACTTGAGGCTTGGAACCTCGGGCAGGGCATGCGCCGGGGAGCAGCGGTTCTGTCCCGGCATGTTGTTGCTGGCGAGGAGGCGGCGTTGGAGCGGTTGGATCAGTTCGCGGAGGGAAAGATCGACGGATACAAGTCCAACCGGGATCTGGTTTCCGAGGCCGGCACATCCGGACTGAGCCCGTTTCTGAGCCTTGGCGAAGTTTCCCCCGTTCGGTGCTGGGCGCGCGCGATGCATGCGTCCGAGAGCGGTTCGCCCGGTGCGGGAACATTCATGAAGGAACTGGCGTGGAGGGAATTCGCCCACCACCTGATGCATCATTTCCCGGATTTGGGTCACCGGAACTGGCGTGATGGGTGGGAGAGTTTCCCCTGGAACCTTGAGGAAAACAGGCCCGACGTTCTGGCCTGGAAACAGGGTAGGACAGGCTACGCCCTCATTGATGCGGCAATGCGAGAACTGCAGGTCACCGGAACAATGCACAACCGTGCGCGCATGGTGGCCGCCAGCTTTCTGACCAAGCATCTGATGACCGATTGGCGCGTTGGTCTCCGCTGGTTCGAGCAGCATCTTGTGGACTGGGACACGGCAAGCAACGCAATGGGATGGCAATGGGTAGCCGGGTGCGGTCCGGATGCCGCCCCGTTCTTCCGCATTTTCAATCCTGAGACACAGGCGAAAAAGTTTGACCCCGATGGCCGGTATGCGCGGCGCTGGATTGCCGAAGGGCAGGCGGACCCGCCAAGCACGGCTATGGATTTTTTTGAGGCCATCCCGGCCCGGTGGCAGCTATCGCTCGACATGGCGCCAGCAGCGCCGATTGTTGAACTCGCAGACGGGCGGTCGCGTGCACTCGCCGCTTATTCCCGGCTTACTGGCAAGTCTCAGGACTTGCCGAACGTCGGGTAATTTCAGGGAAATTTTCGGCACTTGGGCGAACAGTCGGATTTTTCTTAAATCGATGTGATCCATCCGTCAGGCTTGATCGTATCGTTTTTATGATGTCTGTAAGCCTAGATATGCCACGCACGTTGCCCCCGAGGGGTAAACCGTCAAATCGTGAAAGCAGAGCTTTGCCGACCCATCAACCGGACTACTCGAACCAGACCATCTGGATGCTGGCGATCCGTGATAAGCGGGACAAACAGGCCTTTGCGGAACTGTTCGACTATTTTGCTCCGAGATTGAAAGGGTTTGTCATGCGTTCGGGCACTCCGGCAGCGCAGGCAGAAGAAATCGTTCAGGATGTCATGCTGACTGTCTGGCGTAAGGCGGCGATGTTTGACCCGCACCGAGCGCAGGTTTCGGCATGGATCTACCAAATCGCCCGGAACCGTCAGATCGACATCCGGCGGAAAGAAAACCGACCGGTTCCCGAGGAGCTCAAGGAAGATCCTGGAACCGAACCCGACGCAAACCAGATCCTGGCAATGGAACAGGAAACGGGACAACTGAAACAAGCGCTGGCGAAACTGAATTCGAATCAGCGTGAGATAATCGAGAAAGCCTATCTGGGTGAGCTGACCCATCAGCAGATCAGCGAACAGACCGGGCTCCCTCTTGGAACCATCAAGTCAAGAATACGTCTTGGGCTCGAACGCCTGAGGCGAGAATTGAAGGGACTGCGATAATGTCCGCAATCACTCATCATACCCCTGAGGCTATGTTGGCCGCTTATGCCGCCGGCACCCTGCCGCACGCTTTTTCTGTCGTGGTCGCAACCCATGTGTCTTTGTGTGACCAGTGTCGCACGACTCTGGCTGCACATCAGGCCGTTGGCGGCGCAATTCTGGATGACATGGACTCAGTTGCCGTGTCCGGCGGATTGCGGTCTGCGCTGATGCAGCGGCTCGACGAGCCATTTTCCCCTGAGCCGGTTTATGACCGCTCCGGCATCTATCCTGGTCCGGTTATGGAAGCACTCAAGGGGGAACCGCCCCGTTGGAAAACCTTGGGAATGGGCGTGCGTCAGAGCATCCTTTCGTCCGGCGGCGAAGGTTCGGTGCGTCTGCTGTTCATCCCACCCGGGCAGGCCGTGCCAGATCATACTCACAACGGGCTGGAACTGACCCTTGTTCTGCAAGGCAGCTTCAGTGATGAAACCGGGCGGTTCGGAGTTGGCGATCTTGAGATCGGCGATGAAAGCCTGCACCACACGCCCACTGCCGACCCAGGTGACCCTTGTATCTGTTTAGCGGCGACGGACGCACCGCTGAGTTTTAATGCGTTTCTGCCGCGTCTGCTTCAGCCGATTTTCAAGATATAGAACCATCATTTTTGATGGATCTGAAAGAGCCGCGGAAACCCCGCGGTTCTTTTTTATTTCAACAGATTAACGGAAATTTTCACGACTTCGTGAGGTCGTGAACTAAGGACCACAAGCGCCCGTAATCCTTTCATGAACATCAGTTCAAAACCGGCGCCATCGCCACAACTCGCCCTGATCCAACGGAGGATTCACATGTTCACTTCCATCAAAACCGCCGCCGCAGCTGCCACCATCGCATTTATCGCCGGCGCCGCCTCGGCCAACACGATCGTCGACATTGCAGCAGGTGATGAACGTTTTTCGACCCTTGTAGCCGCAGTCAGTGCTGCTGGTCTGGCCGAAGCTCTGTCCGGCCCCGGCCCCTTCACCGTTTATGCACCGGTCAATGACGCCTTTGCCGCTCTGCCCGAAGGAACTGTGGAGACCCTGCTGAAGCCCGAGAACAAGGATCAACTGACCAACGTGCTGCTCTATCACGTCGATGATCGCAAACTCTCCTCAGACATGATCCCGGCCGGTTCTACCTATTTCAAGCCGATGCTGGAAAGCGCCCGCCTGTGTATCACCGCAGGCAGTGAAGGTGTCAAAATCGCAGACGGTTCTGGCGAAATGGCAACGGTCGTGATCGCTGACATCAAAGCCGATAACGGCGTGATCCACGTCGTCGACAAGGTTCTGCTGCCCGGCGATCGCCCGGCCTGCTAAATCGGCCAACGCCCTCCCGTCGCGGCGGGAGAAGTGATTTTTAGAAACCGGCGCCGATTGAACGGCGCCGGTTTTTTGGTGTATTTGAGGCTAAATTTTTGTTGGTCGGGTCGTTGGCTTAACGCACTTAAAAAAGCCACCGCCCTATGGGACGGTGGCTTGGCAGAGGAAACTACTTTGGATCGTGTGATGCCGATGCCGCCGTCCTCTTCAGGCGCCGCGGTAAACGATCCAGTCTGGCAGCAGACCGTACAGTTTCAGCACCCACGAGAACGGAGCAGGGAAATCCGTTCTGAAGCGGCGTGACCGCATCGCTTTCAACACCCGCTCTGACGCTTCTTCGGGTTGCATCAGCATTGGCATCCTGAACCCGTTTTTGTTGGTCAGACGCGTCTTGATAAATCCGGGGTTCACAAGCCGCACAACGACACCAGACCCTTTGAGATCGTGGCGCATGGTTTCCGCAAGACTGATCAATGCAGATTTGCTGGCACCATAGCCAATGGCTGCAGGCAAGCCCCGATATCCTGCGAGAGATCCAATCAGGGTTATGTCCCCTGAGCCCTGGCGGATAAACCGTGGCACCATCTCTCCGAGGATGCGCAGGGCTCCGGTAAAATTCACATCGGCCATAGACAGAACGGCATTGGTGTCCCAGTCGGTGGCTTTCGTTGGGTCATAGGCGCCAGCATTGTAGATCAGACCATCAATCGGCCCGATTGAGGCGGCGGCCTTACGCACTGACTCCTCGTCGCGCACGTCCATCGGAACGGCGCGCGCATCAACCAGCTCGGCGCAGAGGTCGTCCAGCCGTACGGTGTTTCGCGCCGACAGGATCATACGGGCGCCCGATCTGCTCAGGTCTTTGGCCAGCTCGCGGCCCAAGCCTTCGCTGGCGCCGATGAGCCAATATGTTTTGCCTTGAAAGTCGGTCACAGCGCTTTTTCCCTAAAGGTTGGGCTTTCGGAGACTGCCAGCTCTGGCGGGGCTGGTGTTTTCATAAACGGCGCGCGTTTGAGAAACAGGATCGCAGCCTGCCAATGGATCAGTGCCAGAACGCGAACGGCGCCGGCCGGGCGGCGCAAAGCGGCCCATAACAGCGAACGGCTGGTGGCGGGCGTCCGCGGGCCGGACAAGGTGGCGACGACACCTTCGCGACCATTTTGGTAGTTTATCCGGATTTTGACGGCCAGTGCCGTCAGCGAGAACCGGAACTTGTAGATGCCATCAACCTGTTGAAACGGCGAGACATGCATCAACTTTGTCGCCGTCAGAGTGTCAGCAGCTGCAATTGGGCGGAAGTCGTCATGGGCACAGAAGTAACAGTGACGATGACCAAAGGTGTTGTTCACTTCGGCCACAAAGGCACAGGGCGCGTCATCGATCGTCGCAATCCAGAAGCTGACCGGATTGAAATGAAACCACAGGAAAGTAGGCTGTGTCAGGAGCAGGAGCTTTGCCCGCTGAACCGGGAAGCCGCGCTTGCGCAATTCATCGCGAAACCACTCCACGCCACGACCGTTTCTCCGCGGACCACCGTGTTCGCGGTCCCATAGGGACCAGAGATTGAACCGATTTCGCGAAATAGGCCACGGCGGCGTGGCCGTCATATCGGTCAGCACGAGATCTACACCGTAGCGAAAGGCGTTCCCAAGGCGTCCGCGCCGCGCGTGTGTCGTATGAGCTTGGATGTGGTCGATCATGTAATGTTTACGGCACTGCGCCTTGTCCGGATCACTCAGCTAGAAGGAATTCCAAATTTAAATGATCCAACCCAACAGGCACCGCGTATCTTCTTCAAAAGGCAAGTATAAAGAGGTTTTCATGCTGGATCAGTCACATGGCCCCCGAAAAAGAATAGCAATTGTTGGCGGGGGCATCTCCGGGCTGTCTGCAGCGTATTATTTGTCCGCCAGCCATGACGTAACTCTGTTCGAGGCAGAGAACCGTATTGGCGGGCATGCGCGAACGGTTATCGCCGGCAAGAATGGCGATCAGCCGGTGGATACTGGCTTTATCGTGTTCAACTATGCCACTTATCCGCATCTGACTCGCCTGTTTCGGGATCTTGGCGTTCCAGTGATCAAGAGCGAAATGAGTTTCGGCGCGAGTATCGATAACGGTGCTCTGGAATACGGTCTGAACAACGTAAGGGCGATTACAGCTCAAAAGCGGAACCTGGTCCGCCCACAATACTACAAGATGATCGCTGACATCCTTCGGTTTGGGAAGCATGCCGAGAATGCGGCCAAGAACGATGACAAGACGATCGGAGAGCTGGTCGATGAGTTGCGGCTCGGGTCGTGGTTTCGCAACAACTATCTGATGCCGATGTGTGGGGCGATCTGGTCTACCCCGGTTGATGATGTGAGCGATTTTCCAGCCCGGTCGCTGGTCCAGTTCTTTCGAAACCATGCCCTTTTGGCAGGGATGAAGGAACATCAGTGGTGGACGGTTAAAGGCGGCAGCATCGAATATGTGCGACGCCTCGAAGCGGCGTTAACGGGGCGCGGGTGTTCGATCCGCAAGGCCACTCCGATCGCATCCATAAACCGTACAACGGAGTCTGTTTCAGTCAGGGATTTTCAGGGCAAGGAAGACCTATTCGACGAGATCATCCTCGCCTGTCATTCGGACCAGGCGTTGAAGATCCTCGGAGTAAACGCCACGCAAGAGGAGGCCGAGGCGCTTGGTAGCATCAGGTATCAGCCAAACACTGCCGTTCTTCATTGTGACACCAATCAGATGCCGCGGCGGCGCGACTGCTGGTCAAGCTGGGCCTATCGATCCCAGAACGGGGCCATCGGTGTGACTTACTGGATGAACAAGTTGCAGAACATCCCGCAGGACGATCCTCTTTTTGTCACTCTGAATCCTTCGTCGGAGATCCCCGACCATAAGGTCTATGACCGCGTCGAATTCGACCATCCCGTGTTTGATCGTGCAGCGCTGAAAGCGCAGTCGCAAGTTCGTGCGATGCAGGGAAGAAACAACACATGGTTCGCCGGAGCCTACAATCGGCACGGTTTTCACGAAGACGGGATCGCCAGCGCCATGCGGATTGTTCGCATGATGAACCAGCCAACTCAGATCAATGGAGCACGAGATGCGTTTGACGAACCGAGCCCTGAAATCGGAATTCCTGTCGACCTGCGCGCAACTGCGTGAAGGTCAATTGACCCTGCGAACACCCGAGGGTGAGCGCTATAGCTTTGGGTCAAGCGGCCCCGAGGCCGAGCTCGTGATCCGCGATTGGTCGGCAATATCGGCTATGGCGGCGCACGGGCAAGTCGGTCTGGGTGAGGCCTATGTGCAGGGGTTGTGGGACACGCCGTCGGTCGAAGGTCTGATGACCTTGGCGATGCGCAATCGCGAACATTTCAGTGCATACGATCAGGCCAGCCCGATGAGCCGGGCCAAGTTCCGGCTGGTTGATACGATGCTGCGGGCAAACTCTCGCAAAGGATCGCGCAAGAATATCCGAGCCCATTATGATGTTGGCAACGAGTTCTACCAGTTGTGGCTGGATGATGGCATGACCTATTCTTCGGGTCTGTTTGACTCCGGATGCAATGATCTTGCGCAAGCACAGAGCCAAAAAAATGCTCGCGCTCTGTCGCGTCTCGGTGACGGTGAGCAGGTGCTGGAAGTTGGCTGCGGCTGGGGCGGATTTGCGGAACATGCCGCGCAAGAGGGCCGGGACGTGACCGGTGTAACCATCTCGCGAAACCAGCACAGCTATGCGGAATGCCGCTTGGACGGCGCGGCCGATATCCAGCTGCGCGACTATCGCGATATTCAAGGCAAGTATGACAACATCGTGTCTATCGAAATGGTCGAAGCGGTCGGAGAGCGTTATTGGCCCGGTTTCTTTTCGACGCTGAAACAGAGCCTCGCCGATGGCGGAAAGATAATGTTGCAGGCGATTACGGTGAAAGACGGGTTTTTTGAAACCTACAGGACTTCATCGGACTACATCCGGCAATACGTTTTTCCGGGCGGAATGCTCTTGTCGGACAAGGTCATCGAAGATCAAGCGGCGCAGGCCGGGCTGAAGGTGAGGGACAATTTCGCCTTTGGGCAGGACTATGCCCGAACCTGCCGGATCTGGTCCTCACGGCTGGCAGATCAAAAACACCGCGTTCGCGAGCTTGGGTTTGGCGAAGCCTTTTATCGCAACTGGCACTATTATCTCGAGATCTGTGCCGCCTCGTTTGCCATAGGACATACCAATGTCGTGCAGGTGGAGCTGGCCCATGCGTAATCTCGTTTTTGCCCTCACTGTTCTGCTCAGCCCGGCGCCTGCTCTGGCTTCGGCGATTGAGACTGCGATTTCCGACGCCGAGCTGCGCGGCAAGGCCGTCTTTCGGTTTGTCGGTCTTCCGATCTACGAAGCGCGTCTGTTCACACCGAGTGGGGCGCCTTTGGACTGGTCGAGCGACTTTGGGCTCGAGCTGAACTATCTGCGCAACCTGTCGGGCGAAGATCTGGTCGACAATACGATGAGCGAGCTTGAACGTATCGGCACACCCATGCCGGTTCAGGATCAGTTCGCACGCTGTTTCAAGGATGTGCGCAAAGGCGATCGCTACCTTGCTGTCACGCGCGGACAGAACAAGATCGGTTTCTGGCGCAATGGCAGTCCTGTCTGTACCGTCAGCCATCCGCGGATCAGCCAGCGATTCATGGCTATCTTTCTTGGTGACAATACGCGTTCGGGCGCCTTCACCCGCAAGCTGAAGGGCGAGTGATGCTCTACCCCCGGGTCAGCCTTTACGCGTTGATGCTGGCTGCGGCCGGGATTCCGCTCTATATCCACCTGCCGCGTTTCGCATCGGTGAATCTCGGGATCGGGTTGGGTGTTGTCGGAACAATCCTCTTATTGATCCGCGTTGTCGATTTGGTCCAAGATCCCCTGATCGGGTGGGCTATTGACCGATTTCCCGGCGCGCAGACCCTGTTTGCGATGATGGCGGCTGGTGGGCTGGCGATCGGATTCCCATTGTTGTTCTCTCTCGATCCCGGCCCGAATGTGGCGTTTCAGCTCATGTTGGTGCTGATCCTGCTGTTCTCGGCCTACAGCCTTGGCATGATCCTTCTTTACGGGCGAAGTGCGACGCTCGCCCTTAGCCCCCGTCCACGCGATCTGATGACCCTCGCTGCTTACCGCGAGGTGGGCATGCTGGCTGGCGTGGTCATAGCGGCCCTGATGCCCACCATCTTTGCCGCAGCTGGTGCAGACAACGGTGGATACCGCACCTTTGGTCTGTTTCTTGGAGTGGTTGCGATGGCCACCGCGTTGATCACCCGGCCAATCTGGCAGCGCACACCGGTTCTTGGAGACGGCATTTCGATTTCGGGGATGGTTCAGGCCGGCGCTTTGCGATTGCTGTTTCTGGCACTGATCAACAGCCTTCCGGTCGCCATCACCTCAACGTTGTTCCTGTTCTTTGTCGAAGACCGGCTTCAACTTGCCGGGATGGCGGGGCCGCTGCTGATCCTGTTCTTTCTGAGTGCGGGTTTGAGCGTGCCGGTCTGGACCCGGTTGAGCTATCGGATCGGGCCTAGGGAAACGCTGCTGATTGCCATGCCGCTGTCCATTATCGGCTTTGTCGGGGCCGCATTTCTTGCGCCAGGGAATCCCGGGGGGTTTGCCGCGATCTGCATTGCATCCGGAATCGCGCTTGGGGCCGACATGGTGTTGTTGCCAGCGATGTTCTCGGTTGCACTGACGGGGGCAGGGCTCAATGCTTCTGCCGCCTTTGGGCTCTGGTCATTTGCCGGCAAGATGGGCCTCGCCCTTGCCGCGTTTCTTGTGCTGCCTGTTCTTGAACTCAATGGCTTCGTGCCTGGTCAGGCCAACAGCGCCCGGGCGCTTGGAGCGCTCAACCTCGCCTATGCCGCAATCCCCTGCATCCTGAAACTTATTGCCTTGGGCTTTGTGCTCTCACTCGCCCCAGAGGAAAGAACCCAATGAAAATCGTGACCGCAATTCTGTTTGTTGTTCTTCTGCTTGTTCTGACGAAGAATTTGTTTCTGAGCTTTCGGTCGCAGTCCCCGGAGACTTATGCCGGCACGGGACCAGCCTTTGATCTGCGAAAGCACCTGTCGGGCCAGATATTGTCCGAGGGTTTGATCTTTGGCCCGGTCGGAAAGATGACCAACAGTTTCGTGGCTGAAATGGTGGGTGAATGGGATGGAGACAGCGGCACGCTGAGCGAGCATTTCACCTATTCAAATGGCGCTGTTCAGAACCGAAAATGGTTCCTCAAGATCGGACCGGGCAACACGTTTACAGCAACTGCCGATGACATCGTCGGAGAGGCACAAGGTGTAGTTTCGGGATCCACGGCAAAGCTTAGCTATCGGATCATCCTGTCCGAAGACGCTGGCGGGTACGTTCTGGATGTCACCGACTGGATGTATCTGACGTCGAACGGGACCATCATGAACAAGTCTGAAATGCGCAAGTTCGGGATCAAGGTCGCGGAACTGGTGGCCACGATGAGACCGGACCCTGCGACACAACCCTGACGAAGCTCGGTTCGTTCGGAAAGCGGCTGGTCCTGGCAAGGGGAAGAGAAACCATGAAACAACTTTTCGCCATCTTGGCTCTGAGCCTACTTGCAGCCTGTGCGGGCAAGCCGGATCTGAACGATCGTGTCCTGTCTGGCCGGGAGCTGAACCTCGAGGAATTCTTCGAAGGCAAGTCGGTTGCTTATGGTCAATTTCAGGATGTGTTCGGAACCGTTCAACGACGATTCACCGTCGAAGTTGAAGGGACGTTTGATGGCCGAAATCTGAAGCTGATCGAGGATTTCACCTATGATGATGGTGCGACCGAGCAACGGATCTGGGTGCTTGAAAAGACTGGTGAGCAGACATGGTCCGGCTCCGCCGAAGGCGTGATTGGCACCGCGTCCGGGCAAGAACAGGGCGACATGTTCAACTGGAAATACCGCATCGATCTGCCGATCAAGGAAGGCACGATGCGGGTATCATTCGATGACTGGATGTGGCTTCTGGAGGACGGAAGATTGCTCAACCGGGCCTATGTGTCCCGGTTTGGTGTCCGAATTGGCGAGGCGATTATCTATTTCGAGAAGAGGTAGAGCGGTCTCGAACCGCCCCTGTGCCAAAATCTCTTGCTGATAAGGAATTCGCCGACTAGTTCGGCCTTGTTCGCCGGTTAACAAGGCAAACTCAAAATCCTTTGGCATGTGGATTTGACAACAAATGGCGTTGGAGATCTGAAAGGACCATCAGCGCCGGTCTTACTTGGTTTGTATCAGATTCAACCTGTGCCTACCCGGCCAGCCCGGTGGTTGGTCAGTGTGAATGCCAGTTCCCGCCAATAATCGTTTTACAGACAAAAACGAGACAGCAATACTTGCGGCGAAAATAGCCGGAAGGAAACCCATGCGAACCCAAGTTGCCATTATCGGAGGTGGTCCGTCCGGTCTTCTTCTGAGCCAATTGCTTCATCGCAAGGGTATCGACACTGTCGTGCTTGAAAGAAAGACACGGGACTATGTTCTGGGTCGAATTCGTGCAGGGGTGCTTGAAACGGGGTTCGTTGACCTGATGCGCGAAGCCGGTGTGGCCGAACGAATGGATGCAGAATGTATCATCCATGACGGCACGGTGATCGCCTTTGGTGAGAAACAGTTTCGCATCGACTTTCGGGAAGCGACGGGCGAGAGCGTCGTGATCTATGGCCAGACCGAACTGACGCGCGATCTCTATGATGCGCGCGAGGCGGTGGGTGGGAAGATCGTGTTCAATGTCGAAGATGTGGTCATCCACGGTGCCGACACCGACGCGCCGCATCTGACCTATTCGGTCGACGGGGCCGAGAAACGGATCGACTGTGAATTCGTTGCCGGCTGCGATGGGTTCCACGGCGTCAGCCGTCAGACAATTCCGCTGAATGTCCGGCGGGAGTACGAGAAGGTTTATCCGTTCGGATGGCTCGGCCTGTTGTCTGATACGCCGCCGGTCCATGAAGAGCTGATCTATTCGAATTCCGAGCGTGGCTTTGCGTTGTGTTCACAGCGAAGCTGGACCCGCAGCCGGTATTACATTCAGTGTTCGCTTTCAGATCACGTCGAGGATTGGACCGATCAGATGTTCTGGAACGAGCTCAGGCGTCGGCTGCCACAAGACGTGGCCGAACGTCTGGTGACGGGCAAGTCCATCGAGAAGTCCATTGCGCCCTTGCGGTCTTTCGTGACCGAACCGATGCGTTGGGGCCGGCTTTTTCTTTGCGGTGATGCGGCACATATCGTGCCACCGACCGGAGCCAAGGGTTTGAATACCGCCGCCAGCGATATCCATTATCTCTATCACGGGTTGCTGCAATACTACGAGGAAGGCGACAGTGAAGGGATCGATCGATACTCGGAGAAAGCGCTGGCCCGGATCTGGAAGGCCGAAAGGTTCAGCTGGTCTACTACGAATTTGCTGCACCGTTTTCCAGATCAGAACGGCTTCGACCTCAAGATGCAGAAAGCGGATATCGACTTTCTGCGCGAGAACCGCGAAGCTCAGTCGGTCTTTGCACAGAACTATGTCGGGCTGCCGTTCTAACCGCGGCTTAGATATTCGGAGCATTGGGATGGGTTGCAATTGCCCCCGTCCGCAACATCGGGGAGTCAGGTAGATGAGCAACAGTTATCAAGTCGGGATGTCCGTCCGGCGACGTGTCTTGGGAGATGCACATGTCGACCGGGCCGAGGCCGCCAGAACTGATATTGATGAACCGTTTCAAAAGCTCATTACCGAGGGTGCCTGGGGAACAGTCTGGGCCTCGGATGGCATCAGCGACCGTGAACGCTCGATGTTGACGCTGGCACTGCTTGCCGCGCTCGGGAATTTCGACGAGATACCAATGCACATCCGGGCCACCGCCCGGACTGGTGCCAGCAAGCAAGACGTGCTGGAGGCGTTTCAGCATGTGGCAATCTATGCCGGAGTGCCGCGTGCCAATCATGCGCTGAAGCTGGCCAAGCAAACTTATGCTGAGATGGAAAACGACCAATCTGGGTAACGCGCGAACACCCGGCTGAACAAGGAGATCCGCCAAATGCCCAAATCCGGCGAATTCTACCAGAGGGACCGCACGTGGCACCCGCCCGCGCTGTCGCCTGACTACAAGACATCTGTTGCGCGTTCACCGCAATATGCCCTGATATCGTTGCAGAACTCGGTTAGTGAAATCAGCGGCCCTGTTTTCGGGCACAACGACATCGAAGATCTGGATAATGACCTGATTAACAACTACGCCCAGCCTGGAGAAAGCCCAATCGGGGAAAGGATCATCCTGCACGGCAGGGTTCTGGACGAAAACGCGCGCCCGGTACCCAACACGTTGGTCGAGATCTGGCAGGCCAATGCAGGTGGAAGGTATCGCCACAAGAAGGACACGTATCTTGCCCCGATTGATCCGAATTTCGGCGGGTGCGGGCGCACCCTGACGGATCAGGACGGATACTACTATTTCCGCACGGTTAAACCGGGTGCGTATCCGTGGCGAAACTGGGTCAACAACTGGCGCCCGGCGCATGTTCACGTGTCGGTCTTTGGCTCTGGTTTTGCCCAACGCCTGATTACTCAATGCTACTTTGAGGGGGATCCGCTGATCCGCCAATGCCCGATCGTCAATACGATCCCGGATCAGGAAGCCGTTGAGCAACTGGTTGCCGCATTGGATCTGAACGCCACAATTCCCCTTGATACAATTGCCTACAAATTCGACATCGTGCTGCGCGGGCGGCGTTCGACCCTGTTTGAAAACCGGTTGGAGGGAAACTGATGCCGCAGTCGCTCAACTATCTGAAAGAGACGCCGTCTCAGACCGCCGGTCCCTACGTCCATATTGGGCTCGCTCCCGGTGCGGCCGGGTTCGACATTTACAAGCAGGAACTGGGCTGGGACATCGCAGGCCCCAATGCACGGGGCGAACGCATTCGGGTCGAAGGTTTGGTGATTGATGGCACAGGCTCGCCGATCAAGGATGTGCTGATCGAGGCATGGCAAGCTAATGCCGATGGAAACTATGCGCATCCCGAAGGCGGTGGACCGGTCGAAGAAGGATTTCGTGGCTGGGGCCGGGTGATCTCGGATTTCGAGACCGGCGAGTGGGGGTTTGACACCGTCAAACCGGGCACGACCCAAGGCCGAAACGTCGGCACGCAGGCACCACATATCAACCTGTGGATCGTGGCTCGCGGGATAAATGTGGGTCTGAATACCCGCGTCTATTTTGATGACGAGGCCGAGGCCAATTCGACCGATCCGGTGATGAACCTGATTGAGTGGGAGCGCCGCCGCGCGACCCTTATTGCCAAGCGGGGTGAACGGGACGGACAGGTTGTCTATCGTTTCGACATCAAGCTGCAGGGCGAGGACGAAACCGTATTCTTCGATATCTGAGCCGAGGGGCCAAGCACCATGACGAAACCTTGCATCATCTGCGTCGCCATCACGGGCTCTGTTCCGACCAAAGCCAACAACCCGGCCGTTCCGATCACGGTCGCGGAACAGGTTGAAAGCACGCACGAAGCGTTTGAAGCCGGCGCCGCGATTGCCCACTGCCATGTACGAAACGACGATCAGACCCCAAGTTCCGATCCCGACAAATTCGCGCGTTTGAAGGAAGGGCTTGAGAAACACTGCCCCGGAATGATTATCCAGTTTTCGACCGGCGGTCGCTCGGGGGCTGGCAAAGCCCGAGGTGGAATGCTGCCGCTGTCACCGGACATGGCTTCGCTGTCGGTTGGGTCGAACAATTTCCCGACGCGGGTTTATGAGAACCCGCCTGATCTGATCGACTGGTTGTCCGGTGAAATGCAGACCTACGAGGTCACGCCCGAGATCGAGGCGTTCGACCTGTCCCACATTCTGCAGGCGATCAGGTTGCACGGAGAAAGTCGGTTGTATGGCAAGCTCTACGTCCAGTTCGTGATGGGCGTAAAGAATGCCATGCCTGCAGATCGTGAAGTGTTCGATTTCTACGTCCGCATGATGCAGAGCCGCGCGCCGCACGCCGAATGGTGTGCTGCCGGGATCGGGGTCAACCAGTTGGCGGTGAATGAATGGGCTATTGCCGCTGGCGGTCATACCCGAACCGGCCTTGAAGATAATGTGCGCCTCGACAAAGACAGGCTTGCCCCATCTAATGCGGCTCTGGTCCAGCGCGCCGTGCAGATGTGCGAAAAATACGAGCGCCCGGTGGCGACATGGCGGCAGGCCCGAGAGACGCTGGGTCTGAATTCGGTTGCCGTTTAGGCCAAGAGCTGTTGGGTCATCGCACTGTCGGGGTCGGCCAACCCGTCGATGACGTTGAAATGATGCCGTGCGGGTTCGACGGCCAATGTGCCGATAGCGCCGGCGCGGGTCCAGTTTTCGACCAGCAGGGCAGACTGGCGCAGGAACTCCGGACGCTCATTCCCGCCGACCCATGCGGTCAGCTTGGTGCCGGGCAATGGCTTGTGCAGGGCCGCACTTTCGCTGGCGGCACTTTCCCGATCCAGCCCCAGTTGGGCGTTCATCTCGGTCATCTGGAGTGGTCGCAGATCATGCAATCCGCTGATCGACAGGACGTGTTGGACGCGGCTTGCAACGCTGTCTGGCAGGGGCGTGTCATCACAGGCCATCCGGCTCACAAGATGCCCGCCGGCTGAGTGGCCGACCAGACGGATCGGCCCGGAAATGTGAGTGGCAGCAATGGTGATGGCCCGACCAATCTGCGCGGTGATCTGGGGTATTGTGGCCGCAGGTGCCAGCGTATAGCTGGGCAGGGCAACTGCCCAACCGTGGTGCAATGGTCCACCCGCAAGGTGCGACCACGAGGATTTGTCGAAATCCAACCAGTAGCCTCCATGGACAAAGACCACGAGCCCCTTGGGATGTGCCTCTGGTAGAAAGAGATCATACCGTTCACGTGGATCATCGCCATATGACAGATCGGGCTGCCCGGCGGCGCGATCCCGGAAATCTGCCGCCTGCGTGGCCCATCTCGGCGGATAGCTCATGCCATCTGGGATGTAGGCACCATTGGCAAAGGCGTCATTCCAGTCGATTCCACTCAGGTCGACCATCGGCAGCATTCCTAGTTGTTACGTTTTTTGTTGTAAGCACCGGTCGGATCGAGGTGCAATGGGATGTGCTTTGTTGACGTTGCGACGCGACGTAAAGGCCGCATCCGCGGTGGACAGTGACGGCAGGGGCTGTGAGTATCCGCGCCTGATCATCTTGATCCGTGTCGGCCGGGCGTCAAAACCGGTTGAAAGACGATATCCGTATGCGGGAGGAACGGCCATGTGTCCCCAAGCCTATGACCCCGGTGACGAGGGTGCGAAAATGTCATTCAGGGATGCAATGTCCTATGGCGACTACCTTCATCTGGACGCTTTGCTGGCGCAGCAACATCCGTTGACCGAGGCCCATGACGAGATGCTCTTTGTCATCCAGCACCAGACCAGTGAGTTATGGATGAAACTGGCCATCCATGAACTTGGCGCGGCACGCGAGGCTCTGAAACGGAATGACATGGCGGCGATGTTCAAGATGATGGCGCGAGTCAGTCGAATCTTTGAGCAGCTCAACAACGCTTGGGACGTGCTCCGCACGATGACACCATCAGAGTACACCCATTTCCGAGAGGCGCTGGGTCCGTCCTCGGGATTTCAATCGTATCAGTACCGGATGATCGAGTATGTTCTGGGCAACCGAAACCCCAACATGCTCGAACCTCATGCACATGAACCCGAGGTGCACGCCATGCTCTCGGAAGAGCTGGATCGACCGAGCTTTTATGACGAGGTTATATCCCACCTGTTCCGCATTGTGGACGGACCCAACGTGGCTCTGCCTGAACCACAGCTTCGCAGCCCGCATGTGGCAGATCCCGAAGTGCAGGCCCGCTGGAAGGTCGTATACGAGGATATCGAGAAATACTGGAACCTCTACGAGCTGGGCGAAAAGCTCGTGGACATTGAAGATTATTTCCGCCGCTGGCGTTTCAACCACGTCACAACGGTCGAAAGAATAATCGGGTTCAAACGTGGCACGGGCGGAACATCGGGCGTGGCTTATCTGCGCAAGATGCTTGGTGTTGAACTGTTTCCCGAACTTTGGAATCTGCGAGGAGAACTTTAGGAATGCCGGGCGTATCTCTGCCAAGAAAAGAACTGTTCGATATCCCCGAGGGGGTCATCTATCTGGATGGAAATTCGTTGGGTGTCTTGCCCAAAGGCGCGGCGGAACGTGCCGGGCATGTGATCCGCGAAGAATGGGGTAAAGAGCTGATCCGGGCGTGGAACACCGCGGAATGGATGGCGTTGCCGCAGAAAGTCGGTGACCGGATCGCGGGCCTGATCGGGGCGCCGGCGGGATCCGTGGCAACCGGAGACACGTTGTCGATCAAGGTGTATCAGGCTCTGGCCGCTGCACTGCAGATGCGCCCCGATCGCCGGGTGATCCTGTCGGACAACCGCAATTTTCCCACTGATCTCTATATGGCCGAAGGGTTGATAGATACGATTGGCAAGGGTCACGAGTTGCGCACGCCGGCGCCCGAGGATGTCGCCGCCGCGATCACCGAAGACGTGGCCGTGGTCATGCTGACCCAGATCGATTATCGCAGCGGTCGAAAATACGACATGGCGGAGATCACACGCCTCGTCCATGAGGCCGGGGCGGTCATGATCTGGGATCTGGCGCATTCGGCAGGGGCTTTGCCGGTTGATCTTGAGGGGTGCGGTGCCGAGTTCGCAGTTGGGTGCACGTACAAATACCTCAATGGGGGGCCCGGCGCACCGGCCTTCATCTATGTTCGTCCGGATTTGGCCACGCAAATTGAACCGGCTTTGTCCGGCTGGCTGGGGCACGATGCTCCATTTGCGATGGAATTGAACTATCGCCCTGCGGTATCGACAGAACGGATGCGTGTCGGCACGCCGTCCGTTGTGCAGCTCTCGATCCTCGATACTGCACTGGACGTCTGGGACGGTGTTGATCTGGTCGACTTGCGCGCGGCCTCGTTGCGGTTGAGCGAAAGGTTCATTGCCGAGGTCGAAGCCCGTTGTCCGCTACTGAAGCTTGCCACCCCGCGGGATCCTAAGATCCGCGGCTCTCAGGTGTCGTTCTCGTTTGAACATGGCTATGCCGCGATGCAGGCCCTGATCGAGAGCGGTGTGATCGGTGATTTTCGCTCCCCTGACATCATGCGGTTTGGTTTCACCCCGCTTTATATCGACGAAGAGGATGTCGTGGCCGCCGCCAAGATCATGGAAGACGTTCTGGGCAACGAGTTGTGGCGTGATCCGAAGTATCACGTCAAATCGCGGGTGACTTGACAGGGTTTTTTTCACGGTTCGACTACGGGTAGAACTACGTAGTGGCGAACGGGTTGGCAGCGTGTAGGATTTCCGCAGCCAGTGCAGCCACGCCCGGAACCCTGACATGCCGAACAAACTGACCACCGCAGATGCCGCCGCCAAACTGATTTCCGATGGCGATACTGTCACGACATCTGGATTTGTTGGTATTGGAGTGCCGGAAACTCTGCTGAAAGCCGTCGAAGCGCGGCATCTGGCGGGGGAAGGACCGAAAGGTCTGACACTGTTCTTTGCCGCCGGGCAAGGGGACGGAAAGGATCGCGGTCTGAACAGGCTGGGACACGAGGGTCTCCTGGCCCGGGTGATCGGTGGGCATTGGGGATTGATCCCCAAGGTCGCGCGGATGGCTCTGGATCGAAAGATCCGAGGCTACAACCTTCCCCAAGGGGTGATCAGCCATCAGTTCCGCGACATCGCGGCTGGTAAACCCGGAACTCTGACCCGCGTTGGTCTGGGCACATTCGTCGACCCGCGATTGGATGGCGGGCGGATAAACGACTTGAGTGATGATGATGTTGTTCGTCTGATGGAGATCGACGGAGACGAATATCTCTTCTATCGGTCGCGTGCCATTGATGTGGCTCTGTTACGCGGCACAACGGCTGACCCGGCCGGAAATGTTACCATGGAGAGAGAGGCTCTGATCATCGACAATCTCTCGCAGGCGATGGCTACAAAGAACTCGGGCGGCGTCGTAATCGTTCAGGTGGAAAGGATGGTAGAGCGTGGCACGCTCTGTCCGCGCGACGTGGAGATCCCCGGCGCATTGGTTGACGCAGTGGTCCTGTCTGAACCGGAAGATCACATGCAGACCTTTGCCACCCCCTTTTCCCACGCCTTCACCGGACGGTTCCGGGTGCTGTCTGATGCGATGCCTGAAATGGCGCTGGACGCCCGAAAGATCATCGCTCGGCGGGCGGCGTTCGAGTTGCCGATCAATGGCGTGGTCAATCTGGGGATTGGCATGCCCGAGGGCGTGGCGGCAGTTGCCGGAGAGGAAAAGCTGCTACCACATCTCACGCTGACCGCCGAGCCGGGCGTGATTGGCGGACAACCCGCATCTGGGCTTGATTTCGGCGCAGCGGCGAACACGGATGCGATCATCGCGCAAAGCATGCAGTTTGATCTCTACGACGGGGGTGGGCTTGATCTTGCGGTTCTCGGCATGGCCGAGGTGGATGGCACCGGCTCGGTCAACGTGTCTCGCTTTGGATCCCGACTTGCCGGGGCTGGCGGGTTCATCAACATCAGCCAGAATGCCCGGGCCGTGGTGTTTGCCGGGACCTTCAACTCAGTCGGTCTCTCTGTTGAGATCGCGGAAGGAGCGTTGCGCATCCTCTCAGAAGGCAAGGTCCGCAAGTTCGTCGGGCAGGTCCAGCAGCGGACTTTTTCCGGCCCATTGGCGCAGACGGTTGGCAAACCGGTATTGTTTGTAACCGAACGCTGTGTGTTCCGCTTGACACCTGAGGGGTTGGAGCTTGTCGAGATCGCACCGGGTCTTGATCCGGAACGGGATGTTGTTTCTCGGATGGAGTTCACCCCGATCATTCGGGATGTGCTTCAAATGGACGAACGGATCTTTCGGCACGAGCCGATGGACCTGCGGCTGGAGCTGCTTCATCTCGATCTGGTAGACCGAATTGCGCTTTCTACCGAGGACAGCCGGCTATTCATAAATTTCGAAAAACTCCGAGTGCGGAACACCGGCGACCTGGAGGCCATCAGCACCCGCGTGACCGAACTTTGTTCGCCGCTGGGGCGGCGCGTGGATGTTGTCGTCAACTATGATGGCGCACGGATCGATCCGGAAATCGAAGATGAATATGTTGCGATGGTCAATGCTCTGGATGACCGGTTCTACCATACGGTGACCCGGTATTCGTCTTCCGCCTTCATGCGGACAAAACTGGGCGCAGCCTTTGATCGTGGGGCAGCCCCACATGTATTTGAAACTGCAGAAGAGGCGCGTCGCTTTCTGGGAAAAACCTGACCGGAGATCTATCGGTGGGCTGGCCCCAGATAGGCAAACCGATAGGCCAGTGCCACGCCCCCGGCACCACCCACAATATTGCCCAGCGTCACAAAAAACAGGTTGATCAGAGCAGCGTTGACAGAAACCTGGGCCCCGGCCATCCAACCTTGCGGGAAGAAGAACATATTGGCGACCGAGTGTTCGAGACCCAACAGAACAAACCCGGTGATCGGCCAGAGAATGGCCAGGATTTTTCCGCCGGCGGTTCGCGCTGCAAAGGTCAGCCATACGGCGAGACACACCAAAGCGTTGCATAATGCACCACGCACAAAGGCCTCGAGGATTGGTATCTGCGCCTTTGCTTCGGCAATGGCCGAAGCGGTGGACCCCATCGGGCCTGCCAACAGTCCGGAATAGCCAAAAACGATGGCCAGACCGGCGGCTCCGACCAGGTTTCCCAGGTAGACGATCCCCCAGTTGCGCAGCAAGGCACCAAGAGAAATTTTTCCCTCGACGGTGGCCATCACCATCAAGGCGTTTCCGGTGAACAATTCGGCGCCGCCAACGATGACGAGGATCAGCCCAAGAGAAAACACCGCGCCGCCAAGCACCCGGGACGGGCCAAATCCTGTATCCACCCCGGTCATGGTCATTGTGTAGGCGGCCGCCCCGAACCCAATGAAGGCTCCAGCCAGCAAGGCAAGCACAAACATTTGCGCGACAGGAAGGGCGGCCTTGTTTACACCGGCCGTTTCTACAAGAACCGCGATTTCCGCGGGCTTGTAGGCATCGTGTTTGTCGGATCCAGTCATCGGCTCGTATCTGGCTCTATTCTGGCTGAACAAGGACTTCGTGCAAGGCTTGACCCGACGCGCCAGAGGGGATGGTCGTGCCCAAGATCTGGCTGAGCGTCACCGCAACATCGACGGTCGCCACCTGCCTTGGAACTTTTTGCGGGCTGATGCCGGGTCCGGCAAACAGGATCGGCACGTGGGTGTCGTAGCGCCACGGTGAGCCGTGCATCACGGCGATCGAGCCTTCGTCCAGCAGGAAGGAGTAGGGGGCCTGCACAACGTAGATGTCGCCGGAACGGGCAGGGTGGAAATTTCGTCGGATGAACCCTTCGAGCCAGTCATCGCGCTGTTCGGCAAACGGAACGTTTGGCATCGCCATCGCTATGCCGGGCCGGGCCATGAGGTCATCGACGATGGCCCGCTCAACCGCGCGTAGGTCTGCGTCAGCCGCGGCGATGGCATCGTGATCAAGATAGATGTAAGGCCGAAAAAACTCCTTGATCGCCTGATCAATAGCAAACAGATCGGCAACCATGAAATTCAGTTCTTCCTTTAGCCGGGTGTGACTGGTTCTTGCAGTTCCGAACCCGTTTGCCGACATGAATTCGGGCATTTCCGGCATGCCGTGATCGGCTGAAAGCACATAAAGCGTGTTCTCGCTGCCGACCTCTTTGTCGAGGAAAGAAAACAGATCGGCCAATGTCCTGTCCAGCCTGCGCACCATGACCTCATTTTCGAGACTGGAGGGGCCAAAGAAATGGTTGGTGGCGTCTACCCCCGAAAAGCTGACAGAGAGGAAATCCGTATTGGCATCCTGCCCCATTGCCTCACCGATAACCGCCGCCTTGGCGAATGAGGCGGTCAATTCATCCCCAAGCGGGCTCACCAGAACCTGCGTGTAATAGAGCCCGTCCTCCGGATCCCCATAGGCATGTGGGAAAGTGCGGCCAAACCCTCTCAGATCAGTCTCGAAGGAACGGTTGTCATTGTCGGCCAACAGATAGCTGTCGAGTGGTTCTTCTAGCACCCAGGAAGTTCCGATGGCGGCATCTGCCGGCCGCAGTGAGTTCCAGCTCGAAACCCAGTCAGGATAGGTCTCGTAATAGTAAGAGCTGGTCTCGAACGCGCCGGTCGCTGTCGACATCCAGAAGGCCTTTCCCGCATGCCCGGCCATTGCGACGGCGGATCGGTCCTTGCCCGATATTCCGATAATCTTTGACCGGCCGTTGTTCGACTTGAACAGCTCGTCTCCAAATGTGGTGGCGAGGATGTTTGCAGGAGAACGCCCGTCGCTTTGCGCAGCGGCTTGGGTTGGGTCAAGCTGATCCTGATCGCCCCCAAATCCAGGAACTGGCAGTAAGAAATAGTCTGGATCCTCGATGTTGTATCCCAACCGCCCGGTTGCACGATCAAACCATGCATTACCAATCATGCCATGCTCGGACGGGTGCGCCCCGGTGGCCAGCGTCGCATGGCCAACAATGGTTTCAGTGTTGGCGTGCAGATGATGTGCGTCGGTGTACCAGACCCCGCCTTGGGTGAGGCGACGAAACCCGTTTTCCGAGAAACTGTCGTGGTAGCGGTGAAGAAGATCGCCGCGCAGGCCGTCCACTGTGATCTGCACGATCAGCCGGATCTCAGGAGCCTCTGCCGTTGCCACGACAGGAAGCACAAGGGCAATGGCCGATGCAATCGTTCGGAAAAGGCACATGATCTCATCCCTTTGCAATAGCTAGAGTCTAGGCGCGGAGGAACATCGAAGCCAGTGTTTTCAGGTTTTGTCCGTGCGGCGTTTTTGCCGAATTGTCAAGGTGACGCGACGGGTTCAATCAGCGGGCCACAAGGACTTTCCAGGCGGAACGAATGATATTCTCCCAACCCTCGTGGGACTTCAGATCGTTCGAGGCGTCACCCATAAGCGAAGTTACCATGAGCCGCCCGCGAGTCTGTGCCTCAGCCGGATCGAACCCTGCTTCTTCGAACATCCATTTGGCGAAATCGAAACGCTTCTGTACGGTTCGGAGATAGACATTCCGCGCTTGTTCATCGTGGCGGGCCCAAGCCGAAATCGCGTGGTCCGGAACCGCGGCATCCTCCCGAACCACCTGTAACATCAGGTTTAGAATTCTTTCGTCGGGAGGCCCGTCGAATGTCTGAGCATCCTGAACGATATGATCTGTCAGATGGTGTTCCCAATGCTCAAGGACCTGATCAAGCAGATCCTGAACATTCTTGAAGTGCCAGTAGAAGCTGCCACTGGTCAGGCCAAGCTGCGTTGCTAGCGGGACGATCCTGATCCCGTCCGCGCCGCGTTCGCGCAGCACTTCGAGTGCTGCAACAAGCCATACTTCGCGACTTGCCCTTCTTTTCTTTCCAGTGGTCTCCATCAGGCGCCTTGTTGACAGCTTCGCTTACATCACCATACCATAGAGTAGTCTATGGAAAACTCAAGAATACAGGTTTTCCGAAACAGAGTTTGACTGCGGAGCAAATTTCCACGGTCAGAGTGACAGGGAGAAAAGCCATGAAGCCGAACTGTTGGGAGCGCCTGAAAGGAACTATCTGGGTCGGGATTGTGGCTTCGGCTGTTGGGTCTTTGGCGGGACCGGCTGCTTTGGCTCAGGACAACCTTCCCTTGGGACGGGCCGCTGTGGAAATCAAGGATGGGGTTTACCCCGCGTCCTATTTTCCGAACACCGAGATCCTTGGTGCAGACGAGATGAGGATAACCGCGCTGGGAACAGGAATGCCAAACCAGACCAAGATGGCAGTGTCGATTTCATTCTTTGTCGAGCTTGGCAATGGTGACAAATTCCTCTTTGACATCGGCACCGGGTCGACTGGCAACCTGTTCTCGCTTCGGCCGGACTTTGCCAAGATCGACAAGGTTTTCTTTAGTCATCTCCACGTGGATCATGTTGGTGATTTCATGGGGCTGCACGTTGGCGGCTGGCTGTCGGGCCGATACACTCCTTTGCGCATTTTCGGCCCGTCCGGTGCGACACCGGAGCTGGGCACGAAAAGCTATGTCGAGAATATGCAAAGAGCCTACGCGTGGGATCTGGAAACCCGGACAGGCGCGCTCCCGGATGAAGGGGCCAAGCTTGACGTTACCGAATTTGACTACATGCAGGAAAACGAGATCGTATACCAGGAAAACGGTGTCACTGTTCGGTCGTGGCCCGCAATCCACTCTCTTGACGGGTCAGTCAGTTACTCGCTTGAGTGGAATGGTCTGAAGTACGTGTTTGGTGGCGATACCTATCCGAACAAATGGTATGTAAAATACGCAAAAGGCGCCGATATTGCCTCGCATGAGGCATTCCTGCCGCCGGAGGCATTGGCAACCTATTTCGGCTGGAGTCTGCGGCAGGCCACATATGTTTCGACCCGGGTCCACACGGAACCGGCCGCTTTTGGCAAGGTCATGTCCGAGGTGAAACCGCGCCATGCGATGGGCTATCATTCGGTCCTGTCCCCGGATAACTACCAGGCCATTCTGGAAGGTGTCCGGCAGACCTATGACGGGCCGCTGACCCTTGCCCGTGATCTGACCGTGATGAACGTGACCAACGACCAGATTGTTGTGCGGGACGCATCAGTCGACATCTATGCCCTGCCACCAGCGGTCAGCGAAGGCTATATCAACGCGCCGCGTTCGGAGGAAAAGGAACCATCCGACAAAGTGAATGCGGGCAAATGGGATGGTTATACACCGCCGCCTATGCCGGAGAACTGAATTGTATCTCGGTAGGCCTGTTGCCGGAAAAACGCCCAACACGCACGCGGGGATCGGTTGTTGTCTGTTATTTTCCTCAGGCGGTTGATGTTCGGAAGCAAAGCCCCGAAGGTGTTGAGAACGCGGGGCGAAAGGGATCGGGGTTGCTTCTGAACACATTGAACAAATGGTTTCTGTCGCTGGTCGTTCTGGTCGCAGTTGCGTCAGCGCCCGCCCGGGCCGATCTCACCCCGATGACCGGCGCGGCGGTTGCCCGCAATATCGCCCAGATCTCGGTCTCAAACGAAGGTGTCACAATCGCCATCGAGATCTTTGTCGAAGATCTCAGGTATTTCGCACCGTTGCTGCCCGACACATGGGTGCCGGAGGGGGCCGCGCCGCGCCCACCGGAGGCCGCGAGGCTGAAAGCGTTTTCCGAAAGAGGACTGAAAATCGTGACGGGACAGGGCAAAGTGCTGCCAGTTTCCGTGCGCCTTATCGAGCCGCGCAATCGGGTAGATCGTGCCCCGCCGAACGCCGGCATGATTGATCCAATCACGGGCCGCATGTTCCCAAAGCCTCCGGATGACCCACGGGTGGTTTATGCGGAACTATTCTATGATTTCAAAGGCCCTCGGCCGCACGAACTGAAATTCACACCGCCGCTCAACGAAGAAGGCGAACCCTTTCTGTCAATCGGAATGATTGTTTTTGACCGTGAGGTTCCGGTCACGGATTTTCGGTATCTGTCGGGCGGGGCAAATCTGACCATCGACTGGGATGATCCTTGGTACACAAAGTTCGACAATCCCAATTTGCGCCGCCACCACCGTTACCCTGTGATGACTTTCATCTATGCCGAACCGTATGAAATTCGCTACGAAGCGGTGCTGCGTGTCCGCGAAGCGGCTGAATTGGCCGGGGTGGAGTTGGGGGGAGAGTTTTTCTCCGAAGGGCAGCGCGACGCGATTGCGGGCGTGTTGCCGGATCTTGTGAACAACCGGTCCCCGATGACCATCGAAGGACAACCCGTTCGACCGGATTTCGACCGGATGTCCTACTTGAGGATCGGTGCAAGCGGGCTTGTTTTCCTTGAGGAGGGCGAAGAAATTCGGACCGATGCCGCCTTGGTCGGCCTCATTTACTCGGTCCCGACAGAGAAGTTCGTAAAGGAAGCTACGGTCGAATGGACTCTCTTCTCGGAAGGAGTGGATCGGATTCCGTCTCAGGTCATCGACGCAGCAGGGCCGTACCTGATGGATTTGACGTCTGATGATCCGGTGATGGTCTGGACCAACCATTTCAAAAAACCGCCCTATCCGGAGGTTGAGGCCGTTCAGGTTGATACTGGACCGGATCGCAGCATCCTGATTGCGGCTCTGGCGGTGATTACAGCAATTCTCGCAGGGTTTTTCCTGATATCACTTGTCCGTCCGGGCCGCGTTTCCCGGCGCTTGGGGGTGACAGCAGCGATTGCCGCGGTCGTCGTCGGCGCGCTTATCCCCGGTCTGTACATGATGCAACACCGTGCGGCGCTACAGATGTCGGACGAACAGTTGCAGGCTCTAACCACCGAGATGCTGGGGAATATCTACCGGGCTTTCGATTTCCGGCTGGAAGATCACGTATATGATCGTTTGGCCCTGACCCTGACCGGCGATGTTCTGGAAAGAGTCTATCTGGAGCAGCGCGCATCTTTGCGGGTTGAGCGAGCCGGAGGGGCGCAGGCGCGTGTTGATGCGCTGGAAGTCTCGCGGGTCGAGAACCTTCAGGATGCAGAGACTGGGACATTGCACCTGTCGGTTGACTGGGGTGTGAGTGGCATTGTCGGGCATTGGGGACACAACCACCGGCGCACCAACACGTATACGGCCGAGATGGTCATCCAGCCCGAGGATGGCGCATGGAAGATCAGCGGTTTCGAGGTGCTGTCACAGGAACGCATATGAAGATCGAGATTTCAAATTTGAGTTTTGATTATCCAACCGGAGAGTTCGGGATTCAAATTCCCGAACTACAGATCGAGTCGGGTCAGTCGCTCGCACTGGTGGGGCCTTCGGGATGTGGAAAAACGACGTTCCTGAACTTGCTCTCGGCGCTGATTACCCCGCAGTCGGGCGGGATCAGGGTCGGAGAGCTGGCGCTAAAGGGTCTTGGGGATCGTGAGCGTCGGGCCTACCGCGCCGGGCAGACGGGCTATGTATTTCAGGATTTCGGGTTGGTCGATTACCTGACGGCGCGCGAGAATATCCTCTACACGTACCTTGTCACCGATCGTCCCGTTCCCGTCGATCTGGACAATCGGATTCAGAATTTGGCCGAGAGTTTTGGCATTGATCATATCCTGCACAAGAAACCCGCCCGGATTTCGCAGGGCGAAAAACAGCGAGTTGCAATCTGCCGCGCCATCCTGCCGAGGCCACAGTTGATACTTGCCGACGAACCTACTGGAAATCTTGATCCAGAAAACAAGGCTGCAATCCTTGAACACCTGTTCGCTCAAGCAAGCGAAACCGGAGCGACACTGGTGGTCGTGACGCACGACATAGCTCTGTCCGGCCGCTTCGACAAAGTCGTTGATTTTGCACAATACGGAAAGAGAGGCGCATGAAACCTCTGCTCTTTCTCGCTTGGCGAAACCTGTCGCATCACAAGATACGCAGTCTCGTTCTCGTGCTTGTTCTGACCATCGTCACTTCGATACCTGTTTTGGCAAACCTCGTTGTCGCGCGTGCCGAGCAGGATTTGACCAGCCGTGCCGCTTCGACGCCGCTTGTCTACGGCGCTCAGGGGTCTGAGATCGACCTCGTTTTAAGCGCCGCGTATTTCAGTGGGGTTGCCGGAAATTCTGTTCCGATGTCGGATTACACAACGATGATCGACCTTGCACTCTATGACCTTGTGCCTTTGCGGATATCCGCATCGTCGCGGGGTTATCCGGTTGTGGGCATCGACTATGAGTATTTCAGGGTGCGTGGGCTGAGCACCAAGTCAGGAAAATTCCCGCTGCGGATCGGCGAGGCAATTCTGGGTGCGGCGGTGGCAAAACGTCTGGGTCTGAAGCAGGGTGATACGATCTGGACGGATGCCACCCAATCCTTTGACCTGTCAGGAGCGTATCCCGTGGCCTTGACCGTATCAGGAATTCTGGCGGCTACGGGAACGCCGGATGATCGCGTTGTCTTTGTCGATCTGTCGACCGCATGGATTGCCGAAGGTATCGGCCACGGCCATCAGAAACTTGATCCGGATCGCGACCAGAACCTGTTGTTGAAGTCCAAGGACGGCGATGTTGTCGCCAATGCCAGTCTGCGGACATTCACCGAGGTTACCGACGAAAACCGCGAAAGGTTTCACTATCACGGCGAAGAAAGCGATTTGCCGATTTCCGCGATCCTCGTGTTTCCGCGTTCCGACAAAGCAGCGGCCTTGTTGAAGGGTCGGGTTGTGGATCAGGCCGAGACCCGGCAGATCGTTCAGGTTGACGAGGTTGTGGAGCAGTTGCTGACTCGGGTGTTCCAAATGAAGACTGTTCTTCAGAACGTGGTGGCAGCAATGGCCGTGGCGGCCCTGTTGGCCTTGCTTCTGGTGATTGTCCTTTCAGTCAGAATGCGTCAGCGCGAATTTGAAATTGCGAACCAGATTGGCGCGCCAAGACGTCATGCCGTCTGGCTGGTGGCGGTTGAACTGGTTCTGGTTCTGTTTGTGGCCCTGATCCTAACCGGTCTGGTCGCCGGGGGCATCTATCTGGCGACGCCGCAATCACTGCAGGGCTGGCTGATCGGGGGGCAGGGGGCATGAAATTGTTGATGGTTTTGACATTCCTGTTGTCAGCGGTTGCTGGCGGTTTGGCAGCACAAGGCCGGATGGATGTTCTGACGGTCACGCCAGCCCTGGCTGTTCTGGGGCAGGAGATCGCACCCGACGGGGTTTCCGTGTCCTACCCCGGACCGGCGGACGAAAACGCAAGTGACTGGGAGCCAGGCGATGATGTTTTGCGCCTGTATCAACAGGCTGATCTGGTTCTGCTTGTCGGGGCGGATTACGCTGGCTGGGTTGAAAAAACCGCGCTGCCAAGGGCCCGGTTGGTCGAAACCTCGGCTGCGTTCCCTGAGCGGTTCATTTCGCAGGCTTCAGACGTATCGGACCATCAGCACGGGCCGACCGGCGCCGCAAATCATCACACGGCCTTTGCCAATCATTTCTGGTTGGATCCCGGGATAGCGCGTCTTCAGGCACGTGCAATTGCGGACAGTTTTACCGCGTTGTGGCCGGAGAGAGCCGATGAGATCGCCGTAAACCTGGCGGAACTGGACCGATCTCTGGCAGAGATTGGGGCCGGGATAGGCAGGGAACTCGCGAGTTTGGGGGGTGTGAATATGCTCGCCTCGCATCCTGTCTACCAATATTTGGATGAAGCATTTGGGTTGGATCTACACAACTTTCATTGGGAACCGGATCAACACCCGAAGCCAGAAGATTGGGCGGAATTTGACGACAAGCTCGCCGCAGACCAGCCGAATGTCATGATTTGGGAGGCGGACCCTCTGCCGGAAACCAGATCCGAGTTGAGCAAACGCAATGTCGGGATCGTCGTGATCTCACCTTCGCCGCCTGAGTATTCAAAGGGCAGCCTGAGAGCGCGACTCGGGTTTCCGGAACGGATTGCGCCAGCCAAATAAAGCCCCGCGCTCAGGCCCGTTGGGGGGCAAATGGGGTCAGGCTGTCTGAGAAATGCCGCAGGAAATCCAAAACCAGCGGCGAGTTGTTGCCGGCGATGGGTCGAAGCAGCGACAAGCGATGCACGATCTGGGGTTCAAATGGACGAATCACGATGCCGCGGTCTCGAAATTGTTCTGCATCAAGGGCACTGACGACCGAAACGCCATGCCCCTTGCTGACGATTGTACAAGCGGCCGTGAATTGCCGCACTTCGATCCACGAATTCATTTGAACGTCGTGATCCGTGAACGCCGCCTGCAGGTGGCGGAAAAAGGGACTGTCCCGCCTCGAATGAATGAGTTTTTCGTCCTTCAGATCGCCTGGTTCGATTGATGCCCTGCCTGCAAGGCGGTGACCTGCGGGCATGATACACACGGTTCCAATGGGCACATCTGTGCTCTCGATCGCGGGGTGGCCATTAAAACCGTCGGTTATTCCGCAATCATATTGCTGCCCGATGATCCACTCCAGAATTCGTTCCGGTCGGTCTGGTTCAAGCGTCACCGTGACCTGCGGACGATCCTTCAGAAAATCGGTGAGAGCGTCTGGCAGATGGCTTGTGGCAAATCCCGGCAGACACGCGATGCGAAGGTGGCCAGCGGTGCGTTTTTTCAGGTTATGGCGAAGATCCTCAAGATGGTTGAGGCTGTCAAACACCCGCCCGATTTCGGCCAACATGTATTCGGCCTCGGCGGTGGGAATCAGGTTGCCGCTTTCTCGCCTGAACAGGGGAAGATCGACCGATTTCGAAAAATCTGCCAGCAACCTGCTTACCGCGGGTTGCGAGACGCCAAGTTCCGCCGCCGCGCCAGTTACGGACCCAGCCTGTGCGACCGCACGGAATGCTTCGAGTTGTCTGAGCTTAAATTTCAATACTTTACCCTGTTCTGCCCCGAAGCGCCTTTTGCCCAACGTAACCGATTTATAACAAACTGTTATTTTGTGCGTCAAAAAAGTTTTGCTTGAGTTATTTTCTGGCCTGCCCGATGATCCGACCAATAAAAAATCCAGGGAGGAAAAAATGTTTCTGAAAACACTGTCTATCGGCGCCTCGGCTCTGGCCTTTAGTGCCGGAATTGGTTTTGCGCAGACAGAGATTCAATGGTGGCACGCCATGGGTGGCACCAATGGAGAGCGCATCGACAAGATGGCGGCTGACTTCAACGCCACCCAGTCCGACTACAAGGTCGTGCCGGTCTACAAGGGCAATTACACCGAAACAATGACCGCCGCCGTGGCTGCGTTCCGGGCCAAGGAACATCCGCATCTGGTGCAGGTTTTCGAGGTTGGCACGGCGACCATGATGGCTGCCAAAGGTGCGATCTATCCGATGGAACAGCTGATGAAGGACGCGGGCGAGCCGTTCGACAAAGGTGCCTTTCTTCCGGCGGTGATCTCTTACTACCAAACGCCCGATGGCGAGTTGCTGTCGATGCCATTCAACAGCTCGACACCGGTTCTGTGGTACAACAAGGACGCGTTTGAAAGGGCAGGTGCTGATGTTCCGACCACTTGGGACGACGTCAAGATGGCCGCCCAGAAGCTGGTTGACAGCGGCATGGATTGCGGCTTGTCCTTCGGCTGGCAGTCCTGGGTGATGATCGAGAACTTCTCGGCCTGGCATGACCTTGAGATGGGAACCAAGGAAAACGGCTTTGCCGGGTTCGATACCGAATTCACTTTCAACAACGACAAAGTGGCGGCCCGGCTCGATGACATTGCCTCCATGTCCGAAGGCAACCTGTTCAAATACGGTGGCCGACGTGGTGACAGCCTGCCCCTGTTCACAAATGGCGAATGCGGCATGTGGATGAACTCTTCGGCCTATTACGGCTCGATGGTCAGCCAGGCCAAGTTCGAGTTTGCCCAGACCATGTTGCCGCTGGATACCGATGTGGCATCGGCCCCACAGAACTCGATCATCGGCGGAGCGACCCTCTGGGCGTTGGCCGGGCATGAGGGCGAAGAATACAAGGGTCTGGCCAAGTTCATGACCTATCTCTCCTCGCCCGAGGTTCAGGCATGGTGGCATCAGGAAACCGGCTATGTTCCGATTACATCGGCCGCTGCTGAACTGTCCAAGAGCCAGGGCTTTTACGAAAGCAACCCTGGCACCGACACTGCCATCAAACAGTTGAGCCTGAACGCGCCGACGCCCAACTCGCGCGGGATCCGCTTTGGCAATTTCGTGCAGGTGCGGGACGTCATCAACGAAGAGATGGAGGCGCTCTGGGCTGGTGACAAGTCGGCTTCCGAAGCTCTGGATGCTGCGGCTGAACGCGGCAATGACCTGCTTCGCAAGTTTGAACGCTCGGCCAAGTAAACGCGCCTTGCCCCGACGGCTCCTCCCCGTCGGGGCAATCATTCTTCTGACAGGCTCACCCGAGGCGTGAATGCTTAAACGTGTCCACTTTCCGACATCGGTACTGCCGTATCTTCTGGTGGCGCCGCAAATCATCATCACTTTGGTGTTTTTCATCTGGCCCGCCAGCCAGGCGATATACCAGTCGTTCCTGATTGAAGATGCATTTGGGTTGTCGACCGAGTTCGTCTGGTTCGAGAATTTTGCCTATCTGCTTCAGGACCAGCATTATCGGGACAGTTTTGGGCGCACGATTTTCTTTTCGATTGCGGTTGCCTTTCTTTCCATGTTCACCGCGTTGCTCCTTGCAGGTTTTGCCGACCGGGTAATCCGGGGAGCGATGACCTATCGGACGTTACTTATCTGGCCATATGCCGTGGCTCCGGTTTTGGCGGGCGCGCTTTGGGTGTTCATGTTCAACCCGACATTGGGGATTTTTCCCTTTCTACTCGACATGATTGGGGTTGATTGGAACCACTATCTGAACGGTTCACAGGCTATGGCGCTGGTGATTTTTGCAGCCGCCTGGAAACAGATCGCCTACAATTTCCTGTTCTATTTGGCGGCGATGCAGGCGATCCCTCGCTCGGTGATCGAAGCAGCCGCGATAGACGGGGCCGGGCCGATACGGCGGTTTGCAACAATCATTTTCCCGCTGATATCGCCCACGACTTTCTTCCTGCTGGTCATCAATGCTGTTTATGCCTTCTTTGACACCTTCGGGATCATCCACGCCGTGACGCAAGGCGGTCCGGCCAATGCGACAACGATTCTTGTCTACAAGGTCTACAATGACGGGTTTGTTGGGCTCGACCTTGGAGGCTCGGCCGCACAATCGGTTATCCTGATGGCATTGGTCATCGCCATGACGGTGGTTCAGTTCCGATACATCGAACGGAAGGTGGAATACTGATGGTTGAGAACCGCCCCTTCCTTGCTTTGCTTTCGCATTTCGTGCTGATCCTCGGAATTGCCATTGTTGCGCTGCCGATCTGGATCACCTTTGTTGCCGCCACGCATGATGCTGTTCGAATGACGCAGGCGCCAATCCCGATGATGCCGGGCGGACATTTCTGGGAGAACTTCAAACAAACTCTGTTTGGCGCCGGACTGTCCGGAACCGAGGTTGCCCCGGTCTGGCGAATGCTGCTGAACTCGTTGGCAATGGCAATGATGATTGCAATTGGCAAAATCGCGATCTCGCTGATTTCGGCCTTTGCTATCGTCTACTTTAAGTTTCCGTTTCGGATGGGGTTCTTCTGGCTGATCTTCATCACCCTGATGCTGCCGGTCGAGGTTCGGATTCTTCCTACGTTCGAGGTGGTTGCCGATCTGGGTATGCTGAACAGCTATTGGGGGTTGTCGATCCCGCTGATCGCCTCGGCTACGGCGACCTTCATGTTCCGACAGGTGTTCCTGACCATTCCCGACGAAATGCTGGAAAGTGCGCGCATTGATGGTGCCGGGCCGCTCAGGTTCTTTTGGGATATACTGATACCATTGTCGCGCACTAATATTGCGGCGCTGTTCGTGATCCTCTTTATCTATGGCTGGAACCAGTATCTCTGGCCGCTCTTGATCACCACCGATACCGACATGACCACCATCGTGATGAGCATCAAGCAGATGCTTGAGGCCGCCGAGCAATCGCCGCAGTGGAACATCATCATGATGACCGCGCTGCTGGCGATGATCCCGCCGGTTTTCGTGGTGGTCGCAATGCAGAAGCTCTTTGTGCAAGGGCTGACCGAGACTGACAAATAGGCAAGGCAAGATATGGCATCCATCAATCTCAAGGATCTTGTAAAGGCCTATGGCCAAACCGAAGTTCTTCATCATGTCGACGGACAGATTGAAGACGGAGAGCTGGTTGTTATCGTCGGCCCTTCGGGGTGTGGAAAATCCACATTGCTCAGGATGATTGCCGGGTTGGAAACCGTGACATCGGGCCAGATCAGCATTGGCGACCGGGTGGTGAACCAGCTGGAACCAGCGGATCGGGATATCGCGATGGTGTTCCAGAACTACGCGCTGTATCCGCATATGTCCGTACGCGAAAACATGGCCTATGGGCTGAAGATCCGAAAGATCGACAAATCCGAGATCAACCGCAGGGTCGAAGAAACCGCCGATATCCTTGAAATCCGGCCATACCTTGACCGAAAGCCGCGACAGCTTTCCGGCGGGCAGCGCCAACGCGTTGCAATGGGTCGGGCCATCGTCCGCGATCCGCAGGTGTTTCTGTTTGATGAGCCGTTGTCGAACCTTGATGCCAAGCTGCGGGTTCAGATGCGTCTTGAAATTCGCAAGCTGCAACAGCGTCTTGGGGTGACGTCGATTTACGTGACTCATGATCAGGTCGAAGCCATGACACTGGGTGATCGGCTGATGGTTTTGAATGGCGGCTACGTCGAGCAATTCGGCACGCCGATCGAGCTTTATGACCGCCCACAGACAGTTTTTGTCGCTGGTTTCATTGGCAGTCCGGCGATGAATTTTGTTCCGGCAACGGCGGAACAGGGTCGTTTGACACTGGAGAACGGTGCACAGATTCCCGGTGGAGCAGGTGCTTCAGGAAAGATTACGCTTGGCCTGCGACCGGAACACCTGCAGGCGGACGAAAACGGGCCTATTCGAGTCTCGGTCGGGCTGTTTGAGCATCTCGGCGCCAACACCCTGCTGCATGGCACGCTCGAAGGCAGCAACAATGAAATCGTTGTCAGCATACCCGGCCATATCAGCGCTGCGCCGGACGCTGTCATGGGATTTTCTGTGTCGGCAGATCTGTTGCACCTGTTTGATGCTGAAACAGGCAAGCGGATCGGGGCGTGACAGATTTTCCTCAACTTTCCGGGTTCAGGGGCGGCGACGGCTTGGTCCGCCTCATCGGTCACCGTGGGGCGCGGGGGGTTCTGCCGGAAAATACCATGCCCAGCTTCGAGTTCGCCGTAAGTGTCGGAGCCGGGGCACTTGAGTTTGATGTGATCCTGACACGGGACAACATTCCCGTAATCACCCACAATCATCGACTTTCGAGCGCGGCAACCCGGGACGGCAATGGCGACTGGCTGCAGGGTGAAGAGCCCAGCGTGGCAGATCTGACATTCGCAGAAATCCGTGAGTTGGATGTTGGCGGGCTGGATGGTCAAACTGTTTACGGGCGCCGATTTCCCGATCAGGCCTTTCTGACCGGGTTGCGAATTCCAGCCCTAACGGATTTGCTTGATCTTGCATGCCAACCCGAGAACGGCGACTTGCATCTGCTGCTTGAACTGAAATCCGATCCGGCCGAAGAAATCGATTCTAAGGCGCGCACGGACTTTGTTTCAACGGTGGTCACGCAAGTGCGAAAGCGAGCGCTTGAGCCCCGCACTATCCTGCATAGTTTTGACTGGAACCTGCTTGATGAATGCCGCAGGCAGGCGCCGGACATGCCGACGTCCTACCTGTCCCAAAGGCCGGAGAATAGCGACGACCCCGGAGAGGATTCCTCCAAGGCTGTCGGCCCGGATTTTGAAACACTGTCGGTTTCCGTTCCCCGGGCCGTTGCAGATGCCGGGGGCCAGATGTGGTGTCCTTACTTTATGGATGTCACGCCCGATCAGGTTGCCGAGGCCCATGCTCTTGGGCTCTTGGTTTCAACCTGGACTGTCAATGAACCTGACGATATCGCGGCGATGGTCGCTGCGGGTGTGGACGGAATTGTCACGGACTATCCCGGCCGGTTGCAGCGGTGCCTTCTTGACATGGGATACCGATGGTCGTGATGGACATATAGGCCATTATCCGAGGGTTTCATTCCAGCAGACGGGGCGCAACAAGCTGACCGTCTTCAAGACCTGCAGAAGGGAACAGGATCACGGTATCAGAAGGCTCTAACCCACCCAGAACCTGTGCCTGTACCCCGTTGTTCTGTCCAATCTCAACGTCGCGAAGCTGTGCTTTTCCATCCGCGACTACATAGACTGACCAATCGGATGCACGCTTGAACAGGGCGCTCGACGGCACGATTAACGTATCCACTGATTGCCACACGACGATCCGGACTTCGACGCGGTATCCATGGCCGAGACCATTTGACTGGGCCTCGGGTTCGGCGAAGGAAATCGTGGTCTCGACCCGCTGCTCTTCGACACCGAGAGCGGAGTATTTGGTGTAACCATAAGGATCGATCCGCGACACGGTGCCTTCCAGATCCCGGATGCCGCCCCAATTCGTAACGATCACCCGGTCGCCTTGCGACACCTGCACAGCATCCGAAGAAAGAAGCTCGGCGACGATTTCAAGATCCCCATCGACATCGCCGATCTCGAGAATGGGTTCGCCTGCGGGTAGGGTCGTTTTGCTCTTGTGCATGACTTTCAGAACGGTGCCGTCGATCGGCGCTCTGAGCGGGATACTCGGCGTGTTATAGGCATCTTGGGAAATCGCATTTGCCAGCCCCTGGTCTTCGATCCCGATCAGACGGGCGCGGGCGTTTTTTAGTTCCGCCTGCCGCATTTCGATGGCGGCGTTTACCGTGTCCAGATTGGCCTGAGCCACGCGCCAGGCCTGCTCGGCCCGTTCCAGCACAACCTTGCTGGCGATCTCTCGTTCGACGAGGGTTTTGTATCGCTCCAGTTCGCTATTGCTGTAATCAAGCGTGGCGACTGCAGCTGCCAGATCCGCTTGAGCTACTCGCAGCGCCGCTTCGGCAGCCCGGACGGAGGCCAGCGCTTGTTCCCGGGTTCGGACGTCCAGCGCAGACGGGTTGGCCGGGCGCATCCGGGCCACGACAGTTTCACCACGCTGCACACGATCACCTGGCAGAACCGCAACGCGCTGCAATTCCCCGGCAACCGGAGACGACACGACATATGGCTCGGTCACTCTTGTCCGGCCCTCTTCGTTGATCGTGACCCGCATCGACCCGTTTGTAACTTCTGCCATGTCTACCAGCATCGGACGCGGCCAGAAGGCAGCGATCAAGATGCCAAGAACAACGGTGGCCGCGATAAGCGACAGCGCCAGGCGAGATCGCTTTTTCTTTTGTGCCATGCTTCGTCACTCCCTCGTTTTCAAAGCCATGACCAGATCCATCCGGTCGATGTCACGTTTCACCAGCCACCCCGAAATCGATGCAGCCACCAGAACCACGATTACCGATGCGCCAAAGCTAGCCGCACTAAAGGACGCCTGTATCTGATACAGATCAGTGCTGAACCCCTCAGAGACGGCAAAGGTCAGAAAGTAACCCGCCACGCCACCCACAGGCAGGGCCAGTAGGGTCACGACGGCGAGTTCCCCCAGCAGGACGAATGCCACCTCGGCGCGGCTAAACCCCAGAACTCTGAGACTGGCCAGATCGCGGGATCGTTCGGCCTGCGCCACGCGGGCGGCATTATAGACAACACCAAAAGTGATCACGGCGGCGATCAAGGCCATGACATAGCGCATCGACCCTGCCCCTTGATCCATGATCTTCTGCAGAGCCGCCCGACCCTCGGAGTTCAGGCTGACCCCGGCAACCATCGGCATTTCCTTGAGCTTGCGATAGACTTCGGCTGATTGCGCTTGATCGACCCGCAAATAGGCGCCGGAGACCCTGAGAGGTTCGTTGAGCGCCCGATTCAGGGCGCCGATTTCCATGTAGGCGGGTGAGCCGATCAGGGTTTGAGCAACCTGCGCAACCGGCAGAACAACCTTCGGCTGCCGACCTTCGCGCACATCTATGCTCAGCATATCGCCCGCCTCAATGTCGAGAATCTTGGCCAGCCCGCGTCCCAGTATCAGCCCGTCCGGCCGCATGTCGATCTGGCGTGTGTCGGCATCGACAGCCCGATAGAGCCGCGCGTCGGAGCCCAGCCCACTGATCGCGCCCCGATACGTGGTCAGCCCATTCTTCAGAATGGCCGGGACATTACGCACCGGCTCGACCTCGAGCACTCCTGGCAGGCTTTCCAGATCAAAAACCGAACGTTGTTCCAATGGGTGGATGAACGTCACGGTCACATCGCTGCGGTCGACCACGTTGAAGGTCAGTTCGAGCATCTCGTCGAAATTCGCGAGAATTGACGCCATCGCCGCCGACAGAGCAATGCCTGCTCCGATCCCGACAGTTGCGCTGAGCATGCGCCAAGGCTGGCGGACGAGGCGGCGCAGGACCATTCGGGTGGGCTGGTCAAGAACGCGACTTAACCCGGCACCAAAATGGGCCGACTTGCTGTAATCCGGCGGGGCAGGGGGTCGCATTGCTACAGCGGGTGTGAGTGAAAAAATGCCCCGCAGAACGAACAGACCCCCTGCCGATGCGGCTAGAACACTGGTCAGGAATCCGATTGCAAATGAGGCAGGGTCCAGTCTGAAAACGAGAAACGGAAACTTGTAGTATTCTAGAAACACATCAATCATCGCGCGCCCGGCGGCAATCCCGGCCAAACATCCAGCGACGGCACCGCCGATGGCAATCAGAAGGACAAGCTGGAAATAGTGACTTCCGACCTCGATGCTGGTGTAGCCGAAGGCTTTCATCAGGCCGATTTCTTCGCGCTCGGCCTGCAGCATCCGCGAGATCACGATGTAGAGCAGGAACGCGGCCACCGCGAGAAAGATCGGCGGGACACTGGAACTGGTCCGGCGCAATCCGTCAATTTCCTCGGACACGAAACGATCCGACATCAGATCAATCAACCCATAGGCTCCGAGGCCGCCATAGCGGTCTAACAAACGATCGGTGGCAGCCAGCACTTCGGGTAATTCCGCGCCTTGTGCAAGCGATAGTAGCACTTCGTTGAAAGCGCCTTCCATGTCGAATGCGGCTTCGAGGGCGCTGCGGCTCATCCAGATCACCGCAAAGCGGCTGTCATCAGACACGAACTCGCCCGGTGCAGCGGTATAGAGGAACTCTGGTGACTGGGCAAAACCGACCACCTTAAAGGACCGCCGAAAGCCGTTCATTGTCGCCGTCAGCGTATCGCCGGGCTTCATGTTGTGGGCTTTGGCAAAACTTCTCAGAACAACGACTTCGTCGGCGTGCCGCCCTTCCATCCGGCGGCCATCCGTGAGGTAAATTTCGTTGAGCTTGGGGGTCCCAAAGTCGGGTAGCGATACAACTTGAGCCTGAATCGGAAGCTCGCTGTCCGGAAGATCCACCAGCGCACTTCCAACCACGCGCGGTTCGACGCTGGCCACGCCTGGCAATGCTGACAAATCGCCCATAAGACGGTCTGGTGCACGGGCGACCGGAGCAAACACATCGGCCAGCCGATACCGTTCGTAGTAGGTTTTGCGGGTTTCTTCGAGCGACGCAACCAGCCCGGTCATCATGACCTGCATCAGCACGCCGACGGCCACCACCAGAGCAATCGCAATGGCTTGCCCCTTGATCCGCCAGATGTCTCGTCCGAGTTTGCGGGTCAGCGGCGACATCTCGGCCTACCAGACAATTTCTTCGGGGCTCAACGGAGTATCGTTCAGCTCTACCTCGCTGACATCCCCGTCTGCGAACCGGATCACCCGGTCTGCCATTTCCGCCTGCGCGGCGGCATGGGTGACGATCAGGATCGTGGTGCCGAGTTTCTTGTTGATGTCGCTCAGCACTCTCAGCACAGATCGTCCGGTATGGCTGTCGAGCGCCCCGGTAGGTTCGTCGCAGAAAAGAACCGTCGGCTGCTTGGCAATCGCGCGGGCAATGGCGACGCGTTGCTGTTCGCCGCCCGACAGCTGGGCGGGAAAATGGTCGGTTCGCTCGCCAAGGCCTACAAGGTCCAGTGCTTCGCCGGGGTCCATTGGGTCCCGCGCTATCTCGGTGACCAGTTCCACATTCTCATGGGCCGTCAGGCTGGGCATGAGGTTGTAGAACTGGAACACGAACCCCACGTGATCCCGTCGATACCGGGTCAGCTCCCGGTCGCTCATTGTTGTCAGGCTTTGGCCCTGAAACAGCACCTCGCCCGAGGTCGCCCGGTCGAGCCCCCCGGCGATGTTGAGCAAGGTCGATTTTCCGCTCCCGCTTGGCCCCAGAAGAACGACGATTTCACCGCTGGGGAGGGTCAGGTCCACACCACGCAGGGCGCGCACCGTCGCGGCACCGCTGCCATATGTTTTTGTCAAACCCGAAATCTCGAAAGCGATGTCTGTCATTGGATCGCGAGATGCCCCCTGTCGAACCGGTCTTCCCTTGGTGTCAACTAGCGTAGGTTCGATAGTAGAGGGTTGCGGGCAATTGCAAACCCCGTCGTAACGTCTCAGGTCCGGTTGATAAGTCTTGGTTTGCAATGGGCCACCCGGGCCTTACCATGGTCAAACTGGACGACCTACAGCCAGAAAGGTGTTCATTTCGTCTCTGATCCAGCCAAGAAATGCCTCAGACGCTGGCGTTTGATTGTGGGATGAGGGCGGCATCAGAAAATACCCTTCGGTGAGCGGAGCAGAATGTTCGAATGGTCGGATCAGGGTTCCGTCGGCCAGAAAATCGCCCACCAAAGTGTCATGCCCCATTGCAAAACCGCAGCCGTTTCGGGCAGCCGTGATTGCGATGACATAGGTGGAGGCGAGGTTGACGTCGCTATCGCGGACCATTTCTTTTCCCCGCGAGTTGAACCAAGCGCTCCATGTTCCTGTTGTGCCGGCGCAGTCAAACAGCGGTGCGTTCCTTAGGTCATGGCCACTTTCCAGATAACCTGCCGCACAGACAGGAAAGAAGCGATCTTGCGTCAGCCGCATGGCCTCGCCCGTCATGTCTTCCGGGCGTCCGAACCGGATTTCCACAGCTGCGTTGGCTGCATGCCGCTCCGGATCCCAGATCGGTGTTACGATGTTCAGGACGAGCCAAGGGTAGCGAGCATAGAGCCGCTTTAGCCGGGGCGCGAGCCACAGAACCGAGAAGGCCATGTTGCATTGAACAGTCAGGTTGCGCCCTCTGTTTCCCCCCGTGAAGGCGCGCGTTCCATCTGTCAGCAAATTAAAGGCTTCGCGGATTGTTGGTAGGTAATTCGCGCCATCTTCGGTCAGCGCCAGCGCACGTGGTTTGCGGACAAAGAGATCGCGTCCGAGAAAAGCTTCTAGGCTGCGAACATGCTGGCTGACTGCAGATTGGGTAAGATTCAATTCGGCTGCGGCCCGGGTAAAACTAAGATGGCGGGCAGCGGCTTCGAAAGCGCGCAGCCACGTGAGCGGGGGCAGGCCGGCAGTCGGGTTTGTCATGCGAAATACAGCCATTAATTTTCCTAATGCTTTAACCGAGAATCCATTGTTTGTCAGCGCAATTTGAGACTGCAAAGATGAATTCGAACGATCAGGAGCGCGCGATGTTGAAGGTGGCAGACCAGCAAAACCTCACGAACTGGCAGGAACGGGTTGATATGGCTGCCGCTCTTCGATGGACGGCTCGACTGAACATGCACGAAGCCGTAGCCAATCACTTTAGCCTTGCCGTAAGCGACGACGGATCGCGATTTCTGATGAACCCCAATCAAGTTCATTTCGGCCGCGTGAGGGCATCTGATCTGCTGCTGCTAAACGCAAATGATCCAACAACAATGCAACGCCCCGACGCGCCGGATCCGACCGCGTGGGGGCTGCACGGGTCGATACACCGGCTTTGCCCTCATGCGCGATGTGTGATGCATGTGCATTCCATTTACGCCACCGTGTTGGCTTGTCTTGCTGACAGCGCCTTGCCGCCCATAGATCAGAACACTGCGACCTTTTTTGGCCGCTACGTTGTGGACGAAAACTTTGGCGGTTTGGCCTTTGAAGACGAGGGAAAGCGGTGCGCCGGAATGCTGACCGATCCGAAAGTGAAGGTCATGATCATGGGCAATCATGGCGTATTGGTAATCGGGGAAACGGTCGCAGATACGTTCAACCGACTCTACTATTTTGAAAGAGCGGCGGAAACCTACATCCGCGCGCTGCAGACCGGCATGCCGCTGCGGGTTCTCAGCGACGAAGTTGCCGAAAAGACCGCGCAGGAACTCGAAGACTATCCGGACCAGGCAGAGCACCACCTGTCAGAGCTCAAGGCAATCCTAGATGACGAAAAGGATCCCTATGCAAGTTGACGCGGCAAACAGCATTGCCGGCCAGCAGAGAAAGGCGGGTGATGACGATCCGGAAAATGCCCGGTGGCACCACAGGCCGGCAGGTCCGGTTGGCCTGAATCCTCTTTTCGAGTGGCCGCCGCGTCCCGTCGCGGTGTTCAATTGGTATCGAGGCGCTTGGTTGCAGCTCACCGCTCTGACAGTGCCATTTGTGATCGCCGTGACGGTCTATTTCTGGTTCTTGCCACCTCTCGAGGATATGACGCGGTTTGAACCCGGTTGGATGTTCCGGATCTGGTTGCTCAACATCATTCCCCAATCCATCGTTGCCGGTGGGCTGCACTGGTGGCTTTACGTCCGAAAAGGGCAGGGGACGAAAACCAAGTTCGACCGTAGGGATCTGACGCGGGACAATGGTGTTTTCACCTTTCGAAATCAGGTTTGGGATAACATCTGGTGGACCCTCGGCAGCGCCATGACCGTGGCGACGGTTTATCAATGGGTGTTGTTCTGGGTGATGGCGAATGGTTGGTCGCCTGTCATCACTTGGGACTCTGCGCCGGTCTGGTTTGTAGTCTGGATGTTTTTTATCCCGATGTGGTCCGGGCTGCATTTCTATTGGGTGCACAGGCTGGAACATCAACCGGTGCTATACCGGCATGTTCACGCGGTACACCACCGGAATGTAAATATCGGGCCATGGTCAGGTATCTCCAACCACTGGTTCGAAAACTTGCTCTACTTCACCACCTATTTCGTGCATCTGCTTGTGGCGTCCAACCCTCTGCACTTGCTGTTTCACGTCTATTTTCAACAGATCAGTCCGGTTATGTCTCATGCCGGTTTCGAGAAGATTGTTGCCAATGGCACCGAGGCAGCTCGCTCCGGCGACTTCTTCCATCAACTGCATCACAGGTATTTCGAATGTAACTACGGTACGTCCGAGATCCCGTTCGACAAGTGGTTTGGCACCTATCACGATGGCACGGCCGCAGCCACCGAGCGAACCCGCAAGTTTAAAAAGCAGATGTATACCCGGTAGCAAATCAACGTTTCTTGCAGAAGGCTGTGTCCGTTGAACTTCGGGGAAGACCACTAATTCAAAAGTAACATTCACCAGAAAGCCCAGAGTTTGCAATTGCGCCTCGGGAACCGTTGGACTAGGGAGATCGGGTGATGACGGGACCACTCATTTCTGAAGGACATCAGGCTCTGGCGTGCACGGCCGCGCTAAGCTCGGCAGGATGTTTGCCACACCCGAAATCCCCGGTTGCGACCCGCTCTCGTAAGTCACTTTGCCTGTAATTTCCTGTGATGGACATATCCGTGAAAGCAACTGAAACGCGTGCGCGGCTTCTTGGCAAGCTGAACGACAAAAGCGCCGTTGTCGGCGTGATTGGGCTTGGCTATGTCGGCCTGCCGATTTGTCTGGCTACGGTTCAAAGTGGACTTGCAACAATCGGGTTTGATATCGACCCCGACAAGTGTGCGGCGATTGCAGAGGGTAACAGTTACCTCAAACATATCGGTGATGCCGCGGTTGCCGAGGCGGTAAGAACAGGACGTTTTGGGGCGACCACAGATTTTGACCGCCTCGCGGAACCGGATTTTATCGTGATCTGCGTGCCTACACCGCTGACCCGCCACCGAGAGCCCGACCTGTCCTATCTCGAAGCAACGGCCAGAGAAATTGCCACACGCCTGCGTCCGGGCCAGATGGTCATTCTCGAATCCACGACGTATCCCGGAACCACCCGCGAAGTTCTGGCACTGATCCTCGAGGGCTCCGGGCTGACAATGGGTGAAGACCTATTTCTCGCGTTCTCGCCCGAGCGCGAAGACCCGGGCAACAGGGATTATTCAACCACGACCATTCCTAAGGTCGTGGGTGCAGACAGCGCCGCCGCCCGGGACGTGGCCGAAGCGTTCTACAAAGCAATCGTCGACGAGGTCGTGATGGTCTCGGATACGCGCACCGCCGAGATGGTCAAGCTCACCGAAAACATCTTTCGAAGCGTCAACATCGCGCTGGTCAACGAGTTGAAGCAGATCGCCGAGCCGATGGGCATCGATATCTGGGAGGTTATCGATGCCGCTGCAACCAAGCCTTTTGGATTTATGCCATTCTATCCCGGCCCGGGTCTTGGTGGGCACTGTATCCCGATTGATCCCTTTTACCTGTCATGGAAAGCACGCGAGCATGACATCACCGCGCGCTTCATCGAGTTGGCGGGTGAGATTAACACGGCGATGCCCTACCGTGTGGTGGAGAGCCTGGCTCGCGCATTGGACGAACGGTTGGGCAAACCGTTAGGTGGGTCAAAGATTCTGTTGTCGGGAATTGCCTATAAGAAGAATGTCGACGATATGCGCGAAAGCCCTGCGCTGAAAATAATAGAGATCCTTGAAGCGCGTGGCGCCGAGGTTGCCTTCTTCGACCCGCATGTTCCGTTGATCCCGGCGACAAGGGAACATCAAGCCCTGGCCGGTAGGGAAAGCCTGCACTGGCGGAAGGATCTGGCCGCGGACTTTGACGCAACCCTGATCGTGACTGACCATGATGAGGTCGACTATGCCGGCCTGCTGGAACATGCGCCGCTGGTCGTGGATACCCGCAACGCCTGCCGCAAACACGGAGCTGGCGGGGATAATCTCGTTCTTGCTTGATTTGGCGATCGGAGCTTTCCCGAACGCCTGTGCTGAATTCGTCGATTTGCCCATCGATCAGAGTGGATGCTTTGAGGCATCCAGAACGAGGAGATATAGCCGACCCAAATTATTCGATCGAAGTTGTTTTGCGTTCGATGACAGCTCACCCCATCCGGAGCTTTGAAATTACCTGCTTTCAAATATTCCGAAAGACACCTACCCGTTGGCTGGCAGGCGCGGGGGCGAGGAATCTCGGCTACGAAACAGAAAACCAATTCTCTGCAGGAGGAAAATTTCTGAATGTCTGACTCACGCCTTTCCACTCTTCCTACGCCGTGTCTTCTCGTTGATGAAGCGAAGATGGAGCGCAATATCGACCGCCTTGCCAATCATGCTGCCGAACTTGGCGTTTCTCTGCGACCTCACCTCAAAACGACGAAATCGGTTGACGCTGCACGGTATGTCCTGAACCCCCGAAATCCCGCCGCCACTGTGTCTACACTGGCCGAAGCCGAGGTATTTGCCCGCAATGGCATCAAGGACATCGTTTATGGCGTCGGTATCGGATTGAACAAGCTTGAGCGCGTGCTTGATTTGCATCGCGCCGGATGCCGGTTGACGGTTCTTCTGGATTCCGAGGCGCAGGCCGAAGCGGTCGCGAAAGCGTCGCGTGAGGCGGGCATCGCTATTCCGGCAATGATCGAAATCGATAGCGATGGTCATCGCAGCGGGTTGACCCCGCAAGACCCTATCCTGATATCAGTCGGCCGTATTCTGCATGAAGGTGGTGCAGAACTGGCCGGGGTTTTGTGCCATGCCGGTGAAAGTTACTTTGCCGTCGGACGTGAAGCGCAACGCAAGTTTGCCGAGACCGAACGCGACGCCGTGGTCGACGCCGCAGCAGCGCTGCGGCAGGCAGGGCTGCCGTGCCCGACGGTCAGTGTCGGTTCAACACCAACAGCCCATGCAGCCGCAGATTTGACCGGCGTGTCAGAGATGCGGGCGGGCGTATACGTCTTCTTTGATTTGGTAATGTCGGGGATCGAGGTCTGTTCGGTTGATGATATCGCTTTATCCGTCCTCACAACTGTGATCGGGCATCAAGAAAAACAGGGCTGGTTGATCTGCGACGCTGGCTGGATGGCAATGTCGCGCGACCGTGGCACCGCCAACCAGCAGGTCGATCAGGGGTACGGTCTCGTTTGTGACGAAAACGGTGTGTTGATCCCCGATCTTATGGTGGCGCAAGCCAATCAGGAACATGGCGTGATCGCGGTACGTAGTGGCTCTGACGCGACAATGCCGGAACTGCCGTTGGGAACCCGACTTCGCATTCTCCCCAACCACGCCTGCGCCACGGCCGCACAACACCAGCGGTATCACGTGATCCCCAAGGAACCGGGTGCGGAACTGGTGACTTGGGAACGTTTTGGGGGATGGTAGGCCTCTAAGCGCGACGGCCAACTAGGTTTTCATCAAGATTGACTTGGTTGGCTTTCGCAGGATCACCGGAATGGAAACTGGGATTGTTCCTGGCGTTTTCCGGACTTGAGCAACGCGCCTGTCTGACTAGGCCCGATGCCCCCAACCGTTTCGGTTGTTGGCATCGGGGATCGAGGGCGCTGGTTGGTGTCTTGCCCAAGCAGCGCCCCAAGCCGTCGGTGAACCAATCCTGCGTTCTCCGCCACGCCTCATCCTAGTCCGGAAAGTCTCCCCAAAACCGCGGCGGAAAGCAGGCCGTTGCCTGAGAGGTAGCCGCTGTCAGCACTGCCGGACACGCCACAGGCAGCCCCGCCACCCGCCAAAAGATTTGCGATCGGAGTGGCATTTCGGGTCACAACACGGGCCTTTTCGTCGACACACAAGCCACCCTGGGTGTGAAACAACGCTCCGGTCACGCGGACACCAATATATGGTGGCGCAAGCGGGGGCGTTTCGAATAGGCGGCCAAAGCGGTCTGCCCCTCGCTGCGGAATGCATTCCAACTCCCGGCGAAGGTTCTCGGCCGGCAGGTCAAATTTTCTGGCCAATTTTTCCAGTGTACTGGCTGATTTGACCGCGCCTTGTGCTTCGGCTTGTTTGAAGTCTTCGAACTGTCGCGCTATTCCGGCAATTCGCTCGTCAAACACCGCAATCGCTTCGCCACCTGGTTGGGACAGAACGGCTCGGGCCGCCTCGGAGTATCCCTGTGCTTCGTTCCAGAAGCGTTCTCCCGAGCGGTTCACTTGAACGCCGCCTTCGGTGATCGTGGCCCATGTGATCAGGATGCCGTGCGGGTGCGCGACGTTGCCATGCCCCTGATAGGCGCCCAAGTGATCCAATCGGGCGTTGATTGCATCTGCCCAAAGCACCGCTTCGCCTCGGTTTCCGTCATGGCCGAACCAAACAGCTGATTTGATTTCGGGCATGTGTTCGGCGACCAGGGTACGATTGCCACCAAACCCGTTGCACGCAAGGATCAGACGCTCGCATCCGATCAACTCTGCTCTGCCGCCGGGCAGGCGCGCGGCAATGCCATGCACTTTGTTTTCGGCAAAATACAATGTCTCGGCGCGGCGTTCGCAGATGATATCGATTCCCGCCTGTTCCGCGGTGCTGCGCAGTGCGTCAATCAGCTCGGCGCCCGACCGGGTGGGCAATCCGTGCATGCGACGTCGGGAATGGCCGGGGTAATCAAAATCGTTGATGACCGAAAACGGCAGGCCGTGGTTTTCACATAGCCAGTCAATGACTGGGCCTGCATTCTGCGCCATCAACTTCACCAAAGCTGGGTCGTTTTGACCATGCGCCTTTGCTTGGATGTCGGCCGCAAACAGATCCGGGCTGTCTTTGATCCCGGCGGCTTTCTGTAGTTGCGTGTCCGCCGCAGGAATGAGCCCCGCTGAAAGGGCAGTTGATCCCGATGGCACGGCATCGGCTTCGATGACGAGCACCTCTTGCCCGGCTTCCTTGGCCGATAGTGCGGCGATCAGGCCGCACGCACCTGCTCCAATAATAAGCGCTTCGACCTCAAGATCGAAACGTTCCGGAGGAGCCTTAACGGTCGGAGCCATCGTAGCGCGCGCCTCTCTCTAGCATCTCGCCGGTTCCGATCACCTCGTTGAGCCCGTCGAAATCGAACATGCGGTCGGAAAAAGGGGCGTTCGAGCCATACTTGGAAAGACTGTCGTAATAGTCCCTTGCCGTCCGGGCCAGTGCGCGGACAATCCCGCCGGGGAAGATCACTATGGAAAAACCCTGTGTCTCGAGATCGTCTGCCCCTGTGATCGGCGTCGCACCACCTTCAACCATGTTGGCCAAAAGCGGCACGCGTGCAGAAAACTGCTTTGCGATTCCTTCAAGCTGCGTTCGGCTTTGCGGGGCTTCGATGAACAGGACGTCTGCGCCGGCATCCAGATAGGCCTCGGCACGGTCTGTCGCGGCGGCAAAACCCTCAACTGCGATGGCGTCCGTTCGAGCGATGATCAGCGTGTCCTGACTGGCACGGGCATCTGCCATGGCGGCAATTTTGCCAGTCATTTCCGAGGCAGAAATCAACGATTTGTCCGCAAGGTGACCGCACCGCTTGGGATAGGTCTGATCCTCAACCTGCAGGGCGGACGCACCGGCGCGTTCATAAAGCCGCATCGTGCGTTGGGCATTCAGCGCGTTACCAAATCCCGTGTCGGCATCGATAATCACAGGCAGGGAGGTGCGATCTGCGATAAGCGTCATCGTATCGGCCATCTCTGAGGCGGTGGTCAGCCCGATATCAGGTCGGCCCAATCGCGTGTAGGCGACAGCCGCTCCGCTGAGGTAAAGCGCTTCAAAACCGGCTGCTTCGGCAAGTGAGGCTGTCAGCCCATCAAACACACCCGGCGCAACGACGATCTCTTGCCTTTTCAATCGGGATTTCAAGGTCATGTTGCATTCCCAATCCAGTTAAGAACTTCGGCGCAGCTCATCTGTTGGGTTACAGTTCCCAACGACATCAGCGTTGCCTCATGCACGTCGTCACTGAACGCGGCGCATCCATCTGTCAGCATGATCGTGTCGATATTTCGCAGATGAGCGTCACGCAAAGTCGAGGCCACTCCGCCGTTGGTCACGATGCCGCCAACGATAAGACGATCAATGCCAACTGCGTGCATAAGATATTCCAGTCGGGTCTGGTAAAAGGCGGAATAGGCTACTTTTTCAATGACAAAATCAGCCGGTTGCAACGCGTCGACCAGCGTATGACCAAAGCTTCCGGGAGCAAAGTCGCCTTTACCAAGAAACGGGCGCAACTGCTTCAGATGCGGTGCGATCAGCGGTTCTCCGTTCTTGTCCGGAACAAGGGTGAACTGCGCAGAGAAATAACAGCCGCCTTTGGCCTGAACTGCGCGTGCCAGCGGCGCAATGCGATCGGGCAATGCGGAGATCTGCGCAGAGCTTTGGCCGGCGCGGCCGTAGGCTCCGTTAGGATGGATGAAGTCATTTTGGAGATCTATCGTCAGGAGGCCGGTGCGCGACAAATCCCATTTGGTCAGATCGCTCATTTAGTTTCCTCCAACGGTTCGATGATCGTGTTTCCAAACCGGTCAACGCGTCCTTGCAGGTTGGGTTCAATCAGCACGGTTGTGTCAGGCTGTGTCAGGATAGCAGGTCCCTTGATTACTGTTCCGACCGGCAGCGTCAGGCGATCATAAATGGATGTATCTTGCCATCGGTCGCCGAAGTGCACTTTGCGCTGTGCGACCGGCTCGGAGTTCCCACCATCTGACGGGGCCAAGGCGCTCAGATCAAATTTCGGCCGCTTGCCTGTCACCGCGCTGCGCAAGTTCAGAATTCGCCTTACACCGCCATCAAGCAATCTGCCGAATGTTGCGCCGTAGGCGGAGTCAAATGCGTCCTCGATCTCAGTCTGCGTCGGGGCTGTGACCTTGCCGTTTTCGGCCTTGATCTTGAGCGGCACGGAAACTGTGTGAGTTTGTCCAACATAGGCCATGTCGAGTTCGTAGCTGAGTTCGCGGGCTTCGAATTTTGTCCGGGCTGCGTCGAGCAAGGCCATGCCACGATCAGCGTGATCCTGCATAAAGGCACCTAATATTTCCGCGTCCAGCGTATCAACCAGCGAGTTGATCGTTTGCACGAAGTCTTGCCGCATGTCTGCGATGACGCATCCCATTGCCGAAGTTACCCCGGGATACCTCGGGACCACCGCTCGGGCGATACCCACCTCGGCCAACATCGCACCGGCATGCAATGCGCCGCCTCCTCCGAAAGGCATGAAGGCAAAGCGCTTGGGATCAAAACCGCGTTCAATGCTAACCAGGCGGATGGCACCTGCCATGCGACTGTTGGCCACGCGCAGGATCGCCTCGGCGGCCTCGACCGTAGACAGGCCCAGTGGTGAACCAACATGGTTATCGATTGCTCTCGAGGCAGCCTCAATGTCCAACCGTTCCAGCTTGCCGCCGATCGGGTTGTCGGGGTCAATACGACCAAGCACCACATTGGCATCTGTCACCGTAGGGCGGGTATTGCCCAGCCCATAGGCAACCGGGCCGGGGTTGCTGCCTGCGCTCTCGGGGCCAATGTTCAATAGGCCACCCTTATCGACCCAGGCGATCGAGCCGCCGCCCGCTCCGATAGTCGTTATTTCGATCATCGGATTGCGCACGACCATCCCGAAATCAATCGAGGTCTGTGGCGAAAGCATCGATTGCCCCTCGGCGATGAGAGAGACATCAAAGCTGGTTCCGCCCATGTCGCCGGTGATTATGTTCTCGAAACCCGCAGACTGGGCAATGTAACCCGCAGCAATCACGCCAGCCGCGGGGCCTGACAGTGCCGTGCGGACAGGAAGCCGGCAGGCGGTTTCGACAGCCATAACTCCGCCATTCGATTGAACGATCATGAACTCGCCGTCAAAGCCACCGTCCTTGAGTGCGTTCTCGAGGCGGCCAAGATAGCCAGAAACTTCTGGCTGCAGATAGGCGTTTAGGGCCGTTGTTGAAAAGCGTTCGAATTCGCGGATTTCCGGCAGGATCTCAGACGAGGCCGATACATGTTCATTGTGCCAGACTTCGCGCAGCGCAGCGACTGCGGCGTCTTCGTTGGTCGTGTTTGCATATGAATTTGCAAACAGGACGGCGACACCATCGCAACCCTGCGCTTGCAGCTGCCGTGCTGCCGCCCGGACTGCGTCCAGATCAACGGCGGTGCGAACCGTTCCGTCTGCGAGCGTGCGTTCCGGAACTTCAAGGCGGTCGCGGCGATCCACGACTGGTTCAAAATCACCGCGCAGGCCCCATGTCCGGGGTCGATCGCGGCGACGCATCTCAAGCACGTCGCGCAGGCCTTGGGTGCAGATTACTCCTGTTTTGGCCCCTTTGCGCTCCAAGAGTGCGTTTGTCCCCGCCGTTGTGCCATGTACGACAACCGAGATTTCGGACAGATCCTGAACCTCTCTACCGATACCGTCGAGAAACCCCGCCGACTGGTCCGGCCGCGTGGTGGGCACCTTTGCAACCGCGGCGGTTCCGTCTGTCTCATCCAAAACAAAAACATCCGTAAATGTTCCGCCAACGTCGACACCAATCATCCGACCGCTCATGGGTTTACCTCCCGCCATGCCGGTCCGTAGGTGCGGTCGGCTTCGGTTTCGCTGACAAGTCCCCGCGCCACATCTCTGGCGATTGCGTCCGTATCACGATTTTCGGATGCGCCGTAGCCACCGCCGCCGGGTGTCTCGAGCCGGACGGCCTGACCTTCACGCAACCTGATCCCGCGCATTTTCGAAGCAAGAGGCGGAGTATGCCAGCTATCATCTTGTTCATACGTGAACTTGTTGAGAGCGGCTTCGTCACCGCCCGCGATCCCCTTTGGTGCAAAACGACCACGCTCGCCGAAGAGAAACGCTTCGGCGCCATTTTCCTCCAGAACTTCGATCTCATAAACTGCCCCGAACCCACCGCGATGGGCGCCGGGTCCGGCGCTGTCCGGGCGCAAGGCCCACTTGCGGAACATGACTGGGTAAGCCGCCTCCAGAATCTCCATCGGTGGGATCGTGGCCGTCGAAATAGGTGCATTGCCGTGGTTTAATCCATCGGTATCGGACGACCCGCCATGTCCCCCGCCGTAAAAGCTGAACATGACCCATGGTTGCCCGTTCTTGCGCTTGCCAGCGATCGAAAGCGCATTGATGGTGCCATAAGCGTTCGCGACCACACGTTCCGGCGCGGCTTGCGCAAAGGCAGAAAATACGACGTCGATCATCCGAAGAATTGTCTCTGTATAGCCACCGGTTGGGGCAGGAAACTGGGCCGACAGCAGGCTGCCCTCGGGCACGATCACATCGATCGGGCGCATTACACCAGCATTGGCAGGCAGCAGCGGAAAGACATGTTTGATGGCCACATAGGCAGTTGCCACGGTGGTCGGCAACGCGATGTTCACGGGGCCGGCGCATTGTGGCGACGAGTCGGTAAAGTCCAACGTCATCCGGTCGCCCTGAATCTCCAGCGCGATTTTGATTTTCAGAGGTTCGTCGGTGATCCCGTCATTATCCAGAAAGTCTTCGGCTTCCCAACACCCATCCGGAAGGTCGGTCAGTTCGGAACGCATCAAGGCTTCGGCACGGTGTCCCAACGATTCAAGCGCCGCTGCAATTGTATCGGAACCATACTCGTCCAGCAGCTCATCCATTCGTTTTACACCGAGATCCAAGGCGCCGAGTTGCCCGTTCAGATCGCCCTGGGCAGATTGAGGTAAGCGGGTGTTTCGCAGAAGAATGTCGATGATGTCCTGATTGATGTTGCCTTTGCGGGCCAGTTTTACCGGTGGCAGGTTGAAGGCTTCCTGAAAAACATCCGTCGCCGCGGGGTTGTAGTTGCCGGGAACAGCGCCCCCCACGTCATGCCAGTGCCCGACTGAGGCAAGATAGCAAAACAGTTTTCCGTTGCGAAAATAGGGGCGGACCAGCCGCATATCGGATAGGTGAGTGCCGCCGATATGGGCATCGTTGAAGATGTAGATGTCGCCGTCTGCCAGATCGCCATCCCTTGCCGCTTTTTCGATAACGGCTTTGACTGCGAACGACATGACCCCAACGAAAATGGGCAAACCAGATTTACCCTGCACCAGAGTATCTCCCGAGGCAGCATGATAGAGCCCGTGGCTGGCGTCGTGCGCCTCGGCGATGATCGGGTTGAAGGCGGCGCGAAAGAGCGTGGCGTCCATCTCGTCGGCGATCTGCTCCATTCTGCCGGCAAGGACCGAGAGGGTAATAGGGTCAATCTTGCTCATGGTTTTGTCCTGACTTCTGCCATGTCGTTCCAGACGTCTTGCCTTGCGATTTTGTCGTCGATGATTTCAAAGCGGTCGACAAAGCGAATTCCCTCAAACGGGCTGTCGTCGAGGTATCTGCCCTGAAGTGTGCCGCGGCAGTAAACGATTGCCGCGTCGTCTTGCCCCTGCATGGCGTCAAACCCTGCATAGGTTTTGGTGACGAATTTGTATCGCGGTTTGGACCATTCGATCAGCTCTTCCAGATGGTGCATTGGCGCCGTTCCGGGAAAAGTCATCACGAATTCATCCGACAGGAATGAACGTGCTGTTTCGATTTCGCGGGCCTCCATCGCGGCAAGGTAGTCCTGCACGATTCCGACCGGATCGGCACGCGCAGGTGCCGGGGTGCGTTTGAGTCCACCGCGGTAGTAGTTTTCCGCCGGGATTTCGTGAATTGTCATAGTTACAAGGTCGGGAGAGGCAGGAACCACGAATCGCACTGCATTGGTCAATTCTCGACCAAGTCTTTGTTTTTCCTCAGGACTATAGCCCTCAAGGATATGGAGATCAACAATCGGCATTCGCGCTCCTCCTCAAAATCTGTATTATTGGTAATACATATATTGTATCATGCCACATAAAAAAATTAGCATAAATTCGATACTATTTCTTGCTTTTGAATGTGACACACCTAACCTGCACTGCACAACGATGAGGGAATCAGGCTTGCGGACCGAGGCCGTTCAGAAATTACCAGAAGGCGCCAAGGCTCGGCGTGTCTATCTGTCTCTGCATGATCAGATTGCGGGCGGTGAGCTCAGCGATGGCGAGACCTTGCCGGGAGAGCAAAAGCTTGCACAGACCTTCGGCGTCTCGAGGGTTACCGTTCGACGTGCATTGGATGCTCTCACGCAGAATGGACTGATCGAACGACGTGCCGGAAGCGGAACTAAGGTTCGATCGCGGCCTGATGGCGGCCAACGGGCGGCCATGGATTTCAACACGTTGATGCCTCAGCTTGTCGAAATGGGGCGGCAGACGACGGCCCGCCTTTTGTCTTTTTCTTACGGCGAAGCCCCGGATTTTGTTGCAGCCGCAATGAAACTTGAGAGTGCGCGAAAGGTCCAGATCGCTACCCGGGTGCGATTGGCCGACGACGTCCCGTTTTCACATCTGACAACATATGTGCCGGCGGAAATTGCCCAGAACTATTCAGAGAACGACCTTGCAACCACACCGTTGTTCAAGCTTCTTGAGCGCAGCGGTGTTCAGATCAAAGAGGCGCATCAATCGGTTAGCGCCACTCTGGCAGGTCCAGACGTCGCCGAAGCACTTGATGTTGATGTCGGGTCGGCCCTGCTGTCGCTGCGGCGGGTTGTTCGGGACGTCGATGGGAACGGTGTCGAATACCTGTCGGGGCTCTATCGTCCGGATATGTTCAGGCTCGAAATGCCACTTACCCGCGTGAGCCAAGGCAGCACTCGTCATTGGGAGCCGGCTATCGGGCAGGGCGAGAAGGGCAACTGATGAGTGCTGCGCTGACATTGCTTGATAAGCTTTGGTCTGCGCATGAGATTTTGCGGCGTGACGACGGTGTGTCGCTCCTGTGGGTAGACCGACACCTGGTTCACGAGGGATCGCACCATGCCTTTGCCAAGATAAAGGAACGGGGCCTCGCGGTTGCGGAACCTGATCTGACTTTTGCAGTTGTCGACCATTATGCGCCGACCCGGGGGCGATCAAAGATCGCTGATCCGCAGGTCGCTCGGATGATCGAAACGTTGCGAACCAATGCCTGGTCACACGACCTTAAGCTTTTTGATCTCGATGACCCCAGCCAGGGGATCGTTCACGTCATTGGGCCCGAGCAGGGTCTCACATTACCCGGCTTGCTGATCAATTGCGGGGACAGCCATACCTCGACACATGGGGCGTTCGGCGCGTTGGCCTTTGGGATAGGCGCGACCGAAGTCGCCCATGTTCTGGCAACGCAAACCGTTTGGCAGCGTAAACCAAGAGCCATGCGCATAACGGTTGACGGTACCTTGGGGGCGGGGGTGAGTGCCAAGGATGTTGCCTTGGCCTGGATCGCCAGATTGGGCACAGATGGCGCCCAAGGTCATGCTGTCGAATACGCGGGCAGCACGATCCGGAGCCTGTCGATGGAAGGCCGGATGACACTATGCAACCTTTCGATCGAAGGCGGCGCCCGCTTTGGCATGATCGCTCCGGATCAGGCAACTTTTGAATATCTCGAGAACCGGCCTTTCGCCCCGTCGGGCGAAGCATGGCGCAAGGCGTGTGCCGACTGGGCTGCACTGACTAGCGACGCGGACGCGTTTTTTGATCGAGAAGTCTCGTTGGATGCTGCCGAGATCGCACCGACCGTGACATGGGGCACAAGCCCAGAGCAGGCCTTGCCAATCAGCGCCTCCGTTCCTGACCCGGACAAAGTGCCCCACGCCAAGGCGGATGCCGCGCGAGAGGCTCTGAAATACATGGGATTAAAGCCTGGGCAAAGTCTGGAAGGAACGCCTGTTGACCAAGTATTTATCGGTTCCTGCACCAACGGGCGGATTGAAGACCTGCGAGAGGCTGCCGCCGTGCTTCGCGGGCGCAAGGCAAAGGTTCCCGGGCTGATTTCACCAGGCTCGGCGTTGGTCAAGGCCCAGGCAGAAGCCGAGGGTCTTGATCGTGTCTTTACCAAAGCCGGGCTGGAATGGGTGGCTGCGGGCTGTTCAATGTGCGTCGGTATGAATGGCGACCTTGTGGACAATGGGAAACGCTGCGCTTCGTCAACAAACCGGAACTTCAAAGGCCGTCAGGGCCGTGGCGCGCGGACCCATCTGATGAGCCCGGCAATGGTGGCAGCGGCAGCGGTGACTGGCACGTTGACAGATGTGCGTCATCTGATGAGCTCGAGGGCAGCGTAATGACGGGGTGGCAGATACATGAAGGCCTGGCATTGAGTTTGCCACAGGCAAACATCGACACGGATCAGCTTATTCCAGCGCGTTTCATGTCCGTCCCACGCGCTGATGGATATGGCCCGTATCTTTTGCATGATATGCGCCGCGACGCCGCCGGAAGTCTTCGACCAGAATTCCCGTTGAACCGCCACCCAGACGCCAGCGTTCTTGTCACACGGCGGGGATTTGGAAGCGGGTCATCGCGTGAGGCAGCGGTCTATGCACTTGCGGATGCGGGCATTCGCGCAGTCATCTCTCCGGGCTTTGGGGATATTTTCGCCGCCAACGCCGTCAATAATGGGCTTCTGCCTGCTCAGGTGAACGAAAAAACCTGCGCTGAACTCGAGACCATACTGGTTGATGGCCCGCAAACCATTCGGATCGACATCTCGTCCCGGAGGGTCACCCTTGGCACTTTTTCGGCCGGGTTTGAGCTGGACGACAGCTGGGCGGAAAAACTTGTGAACGGATGGGATGACATTGATCTGACAATGAACCGGGCGGCAGACATAACCGCCTTTAAACAAACACGCAGTCAAACCGCACCTTGGGCATGGCCCGTCGCGGCGGATTGAAACGCGTCGCGTTGCGCGGCGCCCCATGGTCCGCAATCGGGCCAGACGAATAGGGAATACGACCCCTAGAACAGTGGAGGACGACAAATGAAGATGAAACTACTGAGTAGCCTTTTTGCAGGGGCAACAATGGTTGCGGGAACGCTTCAGGCGGAAGAGACAATTTCCGCAGTGCATGCATTTCCCGAAACACTGATTTACACCAAGAGCTTCCTGAGCTTCGTGGACAAGGTCAACGAAGCCGGCAAGGGTGTGGTTCAGATCGATGTGCGTGGCGGCCCCGAAGCGATCGGAATGTTCCAGCAGCCTGATGCGGTTCGCGACGGTATCGTAGACATGGTCTATACCCCCGGATCCTTCTATGGCGGCGCCTTGCCGGAAAAAGACGCGATGGTGGCCTCGAACCTGACCGCTGTTGAAACGCGTGCAAATGGCGGCATCGCGCTCATCGACCAGATCCATCAGGAAAAGATGGGTCTGAAGTACCTTGGCTGGTTCGACAGCGGCGTATGCTACAACTTGTGGACCCGTAACGAGCCTACATTTGATGCCGACGGGAATCTTGAGGTAGAAGGTCTGAAGCTGCGCGGCAACAATGTCTATAATGCGTTTTTCACCAACTACCTTGGCGCTCAGGTGATCGACTTGCCGACAGGCGAAGTTTATTCGGCTCTGCAACGTGGTGTGGTTGACGCTACCGGCTGGACTCAGATTGGCCTGATCGACCTGAAATGGAACGAGTTTCTCAATTTCCGGATCGAGCCCTGTTTCTTCTCGACCGACCTTGGCGTGATCGTGAACAACGACAAGTGGAACTCGCTTTCGCCAGAAGCTCAGAAGATTCTTCAGGACGTAGCAATCCAGCATGAAAAGGACAGCGTTGAAGCGTTGCGGGCCAAGCGTGACGAAGACTTTGCTGCATTGGACGCAGCTGGGATGAAAGTCGTCTCGCTCGAAGGTGAAGCGAAGGCAAAGTACCTCGCTGCTGCTCGCGAAAAAACTTGGGAGCGCATGAGCGAAGTGATGGCAGAACAGCCCGGTGGAACCGGCAACTACGACCGATTGATCGAGCTGTTCTACGATCTCGACGCGGCCAAGTAAGCTCTGACGCCGGCCCGTCCGCTTTGTGGGGCGGGTCAGCGTTACATCTGTCGGAGGTCCGGGATGCTGACCAAACTGTATCAGACACTGTTATACGGAATGGCTGTGATTTCGGGCCTCACGCTTGTGTGGATCATGATCTCTGTCGTGGTCTCGGTCTTGATGCGCAACTTGGGGCTTCAACCCTTTGCGTGGCTTTTCACATCGGCTGAATACGGCCTCTTGTACATGACCATGCTGGGCGCACCCTGGTTGGTTCGCGAAAAGGGGCATGTGCATATCGAGTTACTTACGGCTGCGTTGCCTCAGCAGCCGCGCGAGGTATTGAGCCGCTTGGTCGCGGCCACCTGTGTGTTGGTGTGCGCAATCCTGACGTGGAAGGGTGTCGATCTGGTCATGACCAACTTTGAGCGCGGCGACTACGACACGCGCGCCTATTATTATCCGCGCTGGCTTCTGACTATCGCCTTTCCCTTGTCGTTCGGTCTGATGGCCATCGAATTCTCTCGTTTTGTCTTTGGCGAAGAGCTGATGCATAGCGGCGAAGCAGGGATACACGAATAATGGAGTGGTTCGAGGCGCTTGCCCTGCTTCTTGGTACAATCGTTTTCCTCATGGCGATCGGGATGCCGATTGCTCTGGCCTTTCTGGCAGCCAACATCATTGGCGCCTGGGTTTTCATGGGGGGCGACCGCGGGGTGATGCAGCTATTGAATAACGGGCTTGGGTCGCTGACAAAATACGCGCTGATGCCGATCCCGTTGTTCCTGCTGATGGGAGAGATCTTTTTCCACACCGGGCTTGGCGGACGTATGTTCAACGCGATCGACAAGCTATTGGGGCGGCTACCCGGCCGGCTGAGTTATGTCACCGTTCTGGGTGGCACAGGATTTTCAACCCTCTCGGGGTCTTCGATGGGTTCAACCGCGCTCTTAGGGTCACTTATGGTCCCGGAGATGAGCCGAAGGGGCTACAAATCTCATATGAGCATCGGCCCTATTCTGGGGACGGGCGGCCTTGCGATCATTATCCCGCCATCGGCCCTCGCTGTTCTTCTGGCCACGCTCGCGCAGATCGATGTGGCGGGTCTTTTGATTGCCGGGGTGATTCCCGGCCTGATACTTGCTTGTTTCTACATCGGCACGATTTGGTTGCAAACGCGGATCGATCCCGACGCGGCCCCTGCCTATGATGTAGAACCCATGTCGCTTGCGTCGAAACTCAAGCTTGTGCTGACCGAGGTGGTCCCGATGGTTGGTGTCATGGTGGTTATCATTGCACTGATGATCCGGGGATTTGTAACCCCGTCCGAGGCTGCCGCCTTTGGTGCTCTTGGGGTCATAATCCTTGCGGCACTCTTTCGGTGTCTCAGTTGGGAGGCCTTGAAAAAGTCGGTGACTGGCGCATTGCGGGTCACGCTGATGGCCTATCTGATCGTTTTTGGATCTGCCACGTTTAGCCAGCTTTTGGCCTTTTCCGGTGCGTCGCGCGGCCTTGTAAATTGGGCGACGGGTTTTGAACTTGCGCCGCTGGCGATGCTGCTGGTGATGTTTGGGGTGCTGCTTCTATTGGGCATGTTCATGGAGCAGATTTCGATCATGCTTTTGACAGTGCCGATCTTCTTTCCGCTGGCACAAACGCTCGGCTTTGACCCTATATGGTTTGCGCTCATCATGCTGCTTTCCCTGGAAATCAGCTTTACCACTCCACCGTTCGGACTGCTGTTGTTTGTCATGAAAGGCGTAGCCCCGCCCGGAACGACCATGCGGGAAATCTATACGTCGGCCTTTCCGTTTATTTTCTGCTCCCTCCTGCTGGTTGGATTGCTGATCGCTTTCCCGCAATTGGCCCTTTGGCTGCCGTCAATGTAGGCCAGCGATGGCACCGATGTCCCAGTTTCCAGATTTTGTTCCCGGGCGCTGTTTCTTCTCCGTTTCCCAGATAAAACCGGACCGCCTGACGCTGCTTTGCCAAGAAACATTCTGCGCGGCGTTTCAGCTGTCCATCTGACTGCTCAGATACTCGCCGGTCCGACGGTAGTGTTCGATCAGATGCCGAGTGGCGTTTTCTGCATCGCGGTCCAGCGCGGCATCCAAGATCTGCTGGTGCTCGGCGGCGATGTCGCGTTTTTGGTAGCTTGGTCCGATTGCAGCCAGAAACCGATACCGAATGTTCAGGTCATAGAGCTGGGAGCAATATCGTTGAAGCATTGGCATTTCTGCTTTGGCGAGCAACGCCATGTGAAATGCCTTGTGCGCGGTTTCAAAGGCTGGAGTGCCCTGTTGGCCAGCCTTTTTCATATGGTGATGGCGCAGAACAAGCCTGTCTTCCCATTCGGCGTCCGAGTTGGCGATAGATGTACGTAAGGCAGTTTCTTCGAGCTTGCAGCGCAGCAGCAGGATTTCTTCAAAGTTCTCCTTGCTGACGGGTGCCGACCTGAACCCGCGCTGATCGAGCCTCTCCACCAACATATCTGAGGTCAATAGGCTCAATGCTTCGCGTACCGGGCTTGCGCCCGTGTTGAGCAGGTTCCTCAATTGCTCGATCTTGAGTTTTTCCCCGGCGGGAAGCTCGCCGGTCAGGATCATCTCGCGAAGTTTGCGATAGGCCGCATGCGTGGCTGAGGTTTCCTTGCCCTCGGTGTCAAGCAATGCGTCCATTTTATACCGCTCCCTGTTCGTTGCTGAGCAACGTCTTTGTGTTCCTAGCTCAGAGTATTTGTGCCTGTCGACAGCCCGACCGAAAGGTTCAGGGATCCTTCGTTTATCAGCCAGCGCCGCAGAACATAAGAGCGTGCCCCACTTTGATGCATTGGATCCTTGTCTGCCAAAGCCCGAGCCATTTCGAGACTGTCTGCACGGTATACGATCATGCCAACCCCCTGCATGTGCTCTCCGGTTTCGTCGGACATTGGCCCGGCAAAGGCCAGTTGCCCCGACCGTTCGAGCTGCGCCTGATAGGCAAGGTGATCTGGCAGCGAAGCCTTCACGTCCTTGGGTGCCTTGGCCGGCGTACTGAGCGCCACATAAAGCTCCAATGCCAACGCGCCGCGGTTTTTTGCTTCTGATTTGTAATCTGCCCACGCAACCATCGGGTTCTCCAAAATATCGATATTATTTGACATAGATCAAAATAGTCGGCAAAAATCAAGCAGACTGACAAGGGTTGCTAACATGAAATACTTGGTGGGCGAGACACCGGAAGGCACTGCGGTATTCGTCGTCAATGGAGAAAATGCAGTAAATATAACGGCTTTGGATTCTGCTGTCGGGCCCGATCTCATGGGGCTGATAGAAAATCCGGCACTATCCGACTCGCTGTCCGACAAGATCTCGTCTGCTGACAGCGTGCCAGTATCGACCATCACACCGGCGTTGCCCGTGGCCTCTCCCGGTACGATCATCTGTATGGGTCTGAATTACACCGACCATATCAAAGAAGGCGGGTATGACATCCCCGAGTATCCGGCTCTGTTCATGCGCGGAAAGAACTCGATCATGGCAGCGGGACAGCCAATGGTGCGTCCGGCCTGCTCGGAACAGCTCGATTACGAAGCCGAACTGATGCTGATCGTCGGCAAAAGGGGGCGTCATATTTCTGAGGATGACGCGTTGGACTACGTGTTCGGCTACACGGTGTTCAACGATGGATCGGTGCGGGATTATCAACGCAAGACGATTCAGTGGACGCCGGGAAAGAACTTTGATGACACGGGCGCGATAGGGCCTTTCACGGTAACACCGGGCGACCTGCCAGAAGGCGCATCGGGCCTGAAGATCGAAAGCCGCGTGGGCGACGAGATCCTGCAAAGCTCAAACACGGCGAACATGATCTGGGGCGTGCGCAAGCTGGTGGCGACGATTTCCGAGTATACGACGCTTGAGCCTGGCGATCTGATTGCCCTCGGGACGCCTCCTGGCGTGGGCCATGCCAAAAAGCCGAACCCGCGCTGGCTGAAACCCGGCGAGACCATCGAGATCGAAATCGAAGGCATCGGCATCTGCGCCAGCCCAGTAATCGATGAAAAGGACGCTAAATCGCGGGTGGCTGCAGCATGAGCGCTCCGACAGGCTCAGAACTGGAAGCGCTTCGTGCCAAGGCGCAGCAGGATCATCGCGATCTGAGAAAGCGTATTCCGCGCTTGTCCGACGATGCGATCGCCCTGATCCTGCGGGAGTCGAGATCGCATTATGCATGGACGGACAAGCCGGTGTCGGATGAGTTGCTGCACGAGATCTACGACATCACAATCAACGGTGCGACTAGCATGAACACGCTACCCGCACGGTTTGTTTTTGTGAAAAGCGGCGAGGGAAAGGCCCGACTTGCGAAATCTCTGAAACCCAAGAACGTGTCAAAGATGATGGATGCTCCGGTCACGGCGATCATTGCGCATGACCTGGATTTCTGGAAGGAACTGCCGTTTTTGTTCCCGCACGAAGATCGCCGCCACCTGTTCGAGAACAAGCCTGAATATGTGGAAAATACAGCCTTTCGCAATGGCACGTTGCAAGGCGCATACTTCATGATTGCTGCTCGCGCGGTCGGGCTGGACGTCGGCGCAATGTCAGGGTTCTCGAACCAGATCGTCGACGAAGAGTTCTTTGCGGGTACGACACTGAGATCAAATTTTCTGTGCAACCTCGGATATGCGGATGAGACCGGATTGTTTCAAAAGCTGCCGCGCTTTCCGTTCGACAAAGTGTGTTCCTACGCCTGAGGAGGCAACGCAGTGGCCATCAAGATGAAATCGGTTGTTACCTATCGAACGACCGCGCAATGCCCGACACACTCACGAACGGAAATCCCGGTCCGCGATCTGAATGTCGTCATAGACGAACCGATAGATCGGGGCGGCACTAATCTGGGACCTGCACCTACCGAAGCGGCAATGACCGCACTAATCGCGTGTACCAATGTGATCGGACACAAGAATGCACATCGATTGGGCGTGGATCTCGGCAGTGTCACAATCGACGCTGACTGCAAGTTCGACCGCCGCGGTGTCCTGATGCAAGAAGAGATCGACCTGCCATTTCCTGAAATCACACTCACGGTTCGATGTGACACGCGCGCCAGTCGGGAGGATCTGGCGCGCGTGGGACGGGAAACAGCCAAATACTGCGCCATCGCAAAATTGTTCGAAGCGGCAGGCACGAACCTGACCGTCAACTGGGTCAAGGCAAACTAAACGGACAAAAGACCCGACTTTCTGGGAGGAGAGATCATGAAAAACTGGACCAAAGGCAGCTTGTTGGGCGCCGCGCTGGCAACGGTGATGGCTATGCCTGCGGCGGCCGAAGAGACGATCAATGCTGTCGTGATTGATGGTTATCCGGATCGCGCATTGTGGGTGAAGGAGTTCACGAACTTCTTCATCCCGGAAGTGGACAAGCGCCTCGCCGAAGCAGGAAATTTCAAGATGAGCTGGCAAGAGAACTACGGCGGTTCCATCGTCAAGCCCAAGGGCGTTCTCGAAGGCATCCAGCTTGGCCTCGGTGATATCGGTATTGTCACAACGATCTTCCACTCGTCCAAGCTGCCCAGCCAGGGTATCTCCGGCTCGACTCCATTTGTCTCGGCAGATGCGCGGGCGGTAGCAAAGGCCGTTGACGAGATTGCGCGTGAATTCCCTGCCATGCAGAACGAGTTCGCTGCGCAGAACCAAGTCTATCTGGCAACCGGTGTTGTTCTGGATACTTATCAGGTGTTTTGCTCAAAGCCGGTGGAATCTGTGGCCGATCTGGAAGGCCGCAAGATCGCCGGAGCCGGTCTCAACCTGCGATACCTGGAAGGCATCAAGGACGCCGCAGGAGTTCGCGGTGGCCTCACCGATTTCTACAACATGGTTCAAACCGGGCTGGTTGACTGTGTGATGATCTGGCCGGAAGCATCCAAGACCTTCAAGATCGCCGAAGTTGCACCCTACATGCTCAAAGCCGATCTCGGCGCGGTCAATTCCAAAACAATTACCGTGAATGCTGACTATTGGGCCGGTCTGCCGGCTGAGGTCAAGGATGTGCTCAAAGCGGTCGCCATCGACTATCGCGATCACGTTGCCGGAATTGCAATGGATCGCGCGGACGCGTCGCGTGATGCCTATGTCGAAGCAGGCGGCACTATTGTCGAACTCTCTGACGAGGACCGTGCGGCATGGGCGGCTGCAATGCCCAACGTAGCTCAGGAATGGGCAGCAACACTCAACGAAAAAGGCGAGCAGGGCACCGAGATGCTTGCCGCTTATCTGGGAAAGCTCAACGATGCCGGCTTCACAGGCATGCGTGACTGGACTGCCGAATAACGGACCGGCGATCCGGGGGAGGGGCCTATATGCTGAAGTCCGCTGTTGATGTCCTGTCGCGGGTCGCCAATGCACTCGCAATCGCCGCCAACGCAATGGGCACGCTCGTCGTGCTGGCGTTGGTGGTCATTCTGAACGTTGACGTCATCGCCCGGGGTCTGTTTTCGGCACCGCTGCGAGGCACCTACGAAATGGTGCAGTTTTCCGTTGTGATGATCGTTTTCCTGCAGCTTGCAGACGTGGTTCGGGTAGATCGACTAACCAGATCCGATGGCTTCCTAAACCTGATGTATCACCGCCGACCGGGCATGACGACAAACCTCAGGCGCCTCATCAATGCAATCTCTGCAATCTTTATGGCCCTTATCGCGTATGTGACATTCCCCGAATTCCTGCACATGTGGAAAACGCAGGACTACTTTGGGGTACCCGGTCTCTTCACCTTACCTTGGTGGCCGGTCAAGCTTGTGATCGCGTTTGGCACCGCGCTTGCGAGCGTGATCTTTCTGCTCAAGGTCATCAGAGCACAAGACCGCCCGCAACTGGTCCGCGCCCCTGAACATGATGAGGCCGCCAAATGACGCCAATCGAGATCGGCCTGATCTCGGTCGTCGCCATCGTCATATTGATCTACGCCGGCCTCTATATCCCGGTAGCCCTTGGCGTTGTCTCGTTCGTTTCGATCTGGCTGATGCGAGACAATTTCACCCTCGCGCTGAACCTGCTCAAGGTTGCCGTTGGCGACAGCGCGATGGAATACAGCTTTGCCACGATACCCCTGTTCACATTCATGGGGCTCATTGTCTCAAAGGCCGGGCTTGGGCGAGACATCTACGAAGTCATGACGATGCGATTTCGAAAGGTCAAAGGCGGGATCGGCATGGCGACTGTCGGTGCAAATGCGGTTTTCGCGGCGGTAACAGGATCATCAATCGCCTCCGCATCTGTGTTTACCAAGGTATCAGTGCCCCAGATGATGGCACAGGACTACAACCCGCGGTTTGCGGTTGGCGTTGTGGCTGGCTCTTCTGTTCTGGGAATGATCATCCCACCCTCGGCCATGTTAATAATCTATTCCTTTGTGGCGGAACAGTCTGTGGGCGACATGTTTCTGGCCGGGGTCATTCCCGGCATCATGCTGGCCATCGCCTATGTCGGCGCAATCTGGCTGATGGGCCGTTTCACCCCTGCATTTGTCGGCGGCCGGGTGGTCGCAGAGAGTGAATGGATGTCCGGCCGCGAGGTTGCATCAAAGACGCTTCCCACGGTGTTCATAATTACCGTTGTTCTTGGCGGAATTTATACCGGCTGGCTAACCGCGGTTGAGGCAGGTGCAGCCGGCGCGATGGTTGCTCTTGTTATTGCGATACTTCGAAAATCCATGTCGCCGAAAGCATTCTGGGATGCCCTTCTTGAGACCGGGCACATCACTGCTGCAATTCTGTTTCTGATTACTGCGGCTTCGATTTACAGCCGAATGCTGGGTCTGGCCGGCCTGCCGAACCAGTTGCAGGACATACTCGCGGGCAATTCTGCATCGTTCTGGACGATCATGCTGCTCTACGTTCTGCTGATGCTGTTTCTGGGCACGCTTCTGGATACGGCCTCGATTATTCTGATCGTTGTTCCGCTGTTCTTGCCAATGGCTGAGGCGTTGGATATGTCTTTAATCTGGTTCGGCATTATCACTGTTGTAGGGGCCGAAATCGGACTTTTGACGCCGCCCCTCGGTATTTCCTGTTTTGTCATCAAATCCACGATCAACGACGATCGCATATCTCTAAAGGACGTGTTCATGGGCGCGTTGCCGTTTGCGTTGGTCATGCTGATTGTCCTGTTTATCCTGATCGAATTTCCGATCCTTAGCCTTGCCCTGATCTGAGGAAGTCAAGATGCGCACAGTCACCAAGGACAATATCACCGACGTTTTCATGGGATACCTTTCCACGGATACAGATCCCCGAATGCGCGAGGTCATGGAGTCTCTGGTCAGGCACCTGCACGACTTCGCCCGCGAAACCAATTTGACACATGATGAATGGCGCGCTGGAATCTCGTTTCTCGAAGGTTGCGCCGCTGTCGAAACCGAAGACAGGCACGAGTTTGTTTTGGCATCAGATGTGCTGGGTCTGTCATCACTCGTAGATATGATCCATTCCAGCCCTGAGGCCACGAGCTCTTCGGTTCTCGGGCCCTTTCATGTATCGGGCGCGCCTCCGTTGCCCATCGGCGGAGACATGAAACGGCATTATGGCGGGCCTATTTTACTAGCCGAAGGTGTCATCAAGGACACTGACGGAAACCCCATTGCCGGGGCCGAACTCGACATCTGGCAGACGGCTCCGAACGGGCTCTATGCCAGCCAGGATGAAGAGCAGGACACCTACTCGTTTCACGGATTGATGACAGTCGGAGATGATGGCCGTTATGCCTTCACAACCGTCAAGCCTGTTGAATACACCGTGCCGTCCGATGGGCCAGTTGGTGATATCCTGAGAGCATGTGGCCGTCATCCCTGGCGGCCGTCGCATCTCCACTACATCGTCAAGGCGCCCGGATACCGGACCCTCGTGACCGAGATCTTCCCAGACGATGACCCATACCTTGACGAAGATACCGTGTTTGGCGTTCGGGACGATCTGGTGATGACCTATGTTGAACGGCCGGCGTCCGATTTTCCGGCTGGCATGGAGCTATCGGGCAAGATCAAAGAATCCTACCTGTACGTGAAGTTCGACGTGACACTCGCCAAAGCCTGAAAGCCTGCGATACCGCCCGCGGCGATCCCCGAATGTAAAATGGCTCCGTGACCCGCAATCTGGTGTTGGTTTGGTCGAGCAGCGAGATTGGGCTGTTGTTCCGATAGGTTGAACCTGACGGGTGTCCGATGGAACGCAAGTTGGTAGAGATAATGGTCGTCAACTCTTAGGGTCGACTGCGGTTGTGAATTTCGACGAAGAAACTGCTTTGCACCGGATCTCCAACGGCCTGGATTTGGTGACCGAATGCGTAGACCGGCATCGTAGTCGTGTCTTCGACACAGTCGGCGACGCAAATTTGGCAGAGTTCGCCAGCCTAAAAAAACCCGGACCGTGCCCAGGAACTGGTGGCCGAAGCTATGGCAGACGGTCCGGCTCTGAATACGGACGACGACCAAAATCAGGAAAACACGAGAACTTTGACAGGAAGCAATATTGCCTGTGCCCGTAGAACGATGGCATTCGCGATCCCCATGCCGTCCACGATCCGCGCGATGAAGGCAGAAAATCCTGTGATTTCCCCCGCTTCCAATTCCGCCGCGCGGCTTGTGTATGCGACGCCGACACATGCGCTGCCCGGCGGAATGTTTTCAAGATGTTTGGGAAAAATCGGAGCAAGCAGAGCGGTTAAGGTTCCGGGCCTGGCACGATCCTGTTGATCAAGCAGTGAGTCTCCGGGCCGGAACTGTCCGGCTGCGATTGCGCCTTGCACTTCGTCGATCACCATTGGGATAATTGCCAACGGTTTTGACGCACAGGTAACTTCCACCAACATGCCAGGTTTCAAAACACCGGCTGAGATCTGACCGAACGCGGCAACGAAACGGCCTTGCCCGGTGACCTTGGGGACAAGAATACCCGCCGGGCGAAGGATCGGGTTCACGATATCTCCCGGTTTTAGCAGGAACTGTGTAACTGTCCCGTCCACTGCGGCATAGACGGTGGATTTGGCGATCTCATTTTCTGCTTCTCGAAGCACGGCGCTGGCGCTTTCTCGCTGCGCTGGCAAAACCGTCGATTGTCGCAGCCTTGCTCCGTCAAGCACAGCCAACGCAGCCGCACGCTGGCTCTCTGCGCGGGAAACGGCTGTCTGCAAGCGTTCGAGTTCCTGTTCACTGACAGTGGTAGAGCTGCGTTCGGCAAGCAAAAGGCGGCGTTGCAAATCATCAGCCGCTTGCCTCAGATCCGCATCGGCTGCTTCGAGCTGTGCTTGTGCACCGGCTATTTCCGTTGTGATCAGATCCAGAGATGCTTCGATCTCTTCCAGGCGCCTTTGTGCGGTCTCGGCAGCCGCTTCCTGTCGCGTCGTATCCAGGCGGAAAATCGGATCGCCTGCCGTGAGAACCGCGTTGTTGGAGACATACACCTCGTCAACCCGACCCACGCGATCAGACAGAACCGTAATCGTGCGAAAGGTGGCCGAAACGTTGCGCGTGGAAGGATGAAAGTAGAAAATCACGGTAATCAAGGTCACCGCCAGAATGGCGCAGGCGGTCAAACCCCAGCGAAGCTCGTACCAGACATTGAACAGAGTGATTTCGTGCCCCCATCGCTTGCCCTGTTGATATCTGCGGTAGAGGTAGTCAGGAACGATCGTTATCAGGGCAGAGAAAACAAGCTCAAGCATCGTCATCTCCTGTCGGGCCGAAAACCGGTTTTAATGGAAACAGCTCGTGCAGCGGAACGGCTGCAATCAAAATCGCAGCGATCCAGAACGCGTTGTTCAAAGTAAACAGCGAGATCAGCCCCAAGACGCCAACCAGTTGCATTTGGACTTTGTGCGCACCCGCCGCCATCCGGTCGGGAATGGCCTGAATCGTGAAATACAGCGCGCCAAATCCCAGCAATATCAATACCAGAAGGCATCCGACGAGGATAAGAAAACCGTCTGTTTCACCCGGTGGGGTAACCCAGAATGGAAGCCGTGCCAGCGCCTCGTCGGAAATGGAACTGTTCACGCGGGCCTCCGGTTTCGCAACTGTCTCTGAGACTATAGTCTACTAAAAGCAGCGGGATCAACGCGAGCCGCTGTCAAAGTAACCTCACCGGGTCAGTCAACAATGTGATCTTGAACAACGCATCCAATACTGATCGATGCCAATGTCTCAGTCACCATTCCTTTTTTGCCGAAACGAGGCAGCGGCCAGAAAGGGAGCGAAAGGCAGGAGAAGTAATGAAGGCTGTGGTTCAAGATCGTTACGGCGGGCCGGACCTGCTTCGCGTCGCGGATCTGGAGTTGCCCGAGCCCGGAAACGGCCAAATCAGGGTCAAGGTAACGGCCTGCGGGGTCAATCTGTCCGACTACGAATACCTCGTGGGGTCTCCGTTCTACGCCCGCTTGGTTGGAGGAATATTTCGCCCCAAGGTTCCTGTTCTGGGTTCGGATATTGTCGGCATCGTCGACAAGCTTGGCCCCGGGGTATCCGGTTTCAGGACCGGACAACGGGTCATGGGAGATTTTGTCATGACCCGGGGAGGCTTCGCAGAATACGCCTGCGTCCCGGCTAGTGAAACCGTGCCTGTTCCCGATGGGTTGAGCAACGAAGTGGCGGCGTGCCTGCCGCAGGCTGGCGGTATCGCAGTGTCAGGGACTTCCGAACTTCGGAAGGGCACGAAGTTTCTGATCAACGGGGCTGGGGGTGGGTCGGGAACTCTTGCGCTCCAGCTTGCAAAGGCCGCCGGAGCGCATGTGACTGTCGTCGACAATGGCGAAAAGACAAAGTGGCTTGGAACCTTGGGGGCAGACGCACTCATCGACTATCGGCGTCAGGACTTTGCGAAGAGTGAACAAACCTGGGATCGAATTCTTGACATGGTCGCCACCCGGGGTCCTGGAGCAATTTCTGCCGCTCTGTCCGATGGAGGGGTTTATCAAGCTCTTGGCGGGCGCATTCCGGTACTGTTGTCGCTTGTGATCGGCGGCTGGTTTGGCAGGAACAGCAAATCGATCGGTATGTTGTTGGTTCCCTCGGGACAGGATCTGACAGAGCGTGTAGCACAAATGGCCGTCGAGGGGCGGATCATCCCCCATCTGGACACGGTGCAGCCGCTATCATCTGTTCCTGAGGCTCTTGAGCGCACTGGAAGAGGCGAAGTTCGCGGGAAAATCGTGATCAGCCCTCAGGATCATGGCGAACACTAACAGCGACGATCCCGGTTTTTTGACCCTGTTCGACATAGCGAAACGCGTCAACAATTTCGTCCAGAGCGTAGCTCCGATCAAAAATCCCCTGAAATTGGCCGTCTTCCATGAGCTTAGCCAGATCTCGAACAAAACCTTCGGCATCCACGGGGAATGGAATGCGAACGCGGCGACTGCCCGTCATTGCAAACACCGCCCCGAGAATGATGTTTGACCAAAACGGGCCGAGATCCGTTGCCGCGAAAATCCCGGCTTTCTTTAGCAAGGGTCTGCACCTGAACCACGATGTTTTGCCAACCGCATCCAAAACCAGATCAAATGTTTCACCGATTGCCGTGAAATCCTCGGTTTCAAAATTCAGAACACGGTCGGCACCGAGCCTGTTTGCAAGCTCGACATGGCGGGAACCGACAACAGCCGTGACATGAAGCCCGCGCGACTTAGCGAGTTGAACAGCAGCTATTCCGATGGCGCCGGAGGCTCCGAAAATCAGACAGCATTGACCCGCTTGAAGCAGGTTGATTGTTGAGCTGGCGTACCACGCACCCTCGCACACCACAGACTCGTCAAAACCGAGCCCTTGGGGAATGGGCGCGATTGCCGCGTCGGCCGACAGACACATGAATTCCGCATGTGCCCCGAACTGGTCTGGTGACAGGCCGAATACGCGGTCTCCTACTTGCAGGTTGGTCACGCCCCTGCCAACTGCATCGACAGTTCCAGCAAAATCCATTCCCAGCGTTTTCATCTTCGGCCTGAAAACACCGGTTATCAGGCGTGCAAAAAAGGGGTGACCCCTGAGGGTTGCGGTATCTGTGCGGTTGACGGTTGTCGCATGCACAAGCAACCGAACCTCGCCCACGTCAGGTTCCGGCACAGGTAGATTGGTCAGCGCCAGTCGTTCGGGCGGACCATACCGGTCGAAAGCGACCGCTTTCATTGTCTTTGGGGAGGTCATCCAGTCAAACTTTCTTTGCGAAGGACAATTTGGGTTGGCCCATCTGAGCGAGTACCAGGCCTCGCGAGGGAAGAATGGCTCGCGGGCTGTCTATCTTGTTCCGATCAAGTTGTTCGAAATAGTTCGCCCAAACAACCGTTCAGCGTTTTTGTATGCGATCTTTTCGGCAACTGAACGGGGCAAAAGCGACAACCACTGCCGGTTCGAGGCGATAATGCGCTCATAATTCTCCCACTGGCTGTTGACCCAAGTATCACTTCCAACCATCAGCCTATCCTGAAACTCAAACACGATCTTCTTCCATTCCGGGTCCAGTGAATGGCCCTGGCCCATGATCGAACCTTCGCGCAGCGACGTATCAGCAACAAGGTCCGGATAGTCCGACATCAGCTGATAAACGGCCCGCGCAGGTTCTCCCAGACCGGCATGGGCCCAAATGATCTTTACGTCCGGATCCAGGTCATAGAGCCAGCGGATCGGCTCAGCGTCCGAGTGGACATGCAGATAAAGATCCTGCTGCTTTGCCATGGCTATGATTTCCCGAAACAGATCCTCGTCCCACATGGCCCGGCTCCGGATGTGAAACTCTCCTATTCCTTCATGTGGGTATTGCTCCAGCCTTTGCCGCAGATAGGCCTGCATCTTGGGAAACTCGGTCCAGTTTGATGATCCTGCATCCCCGTGATAGGGGCGCAACTCCGGAACAATCCGGTTTGGCGCATGTTCCCACAAACGGATTGTTCCTTCGTCGGGCGTAGATGAAACCAGCCCCATGGCAACACCGGTCTGGTCCATCAGGCTGATGACCCGTTCAACGGGATACGAGTCCCAAGCCGGTTGCTTGTAGTGAATATGCGCATCAAAAATCGGCAGATCCTTGACGGCTTCTCCGATGAGTTCGGCGGTTTGTTCTGAGGCCGCCATGTTCGGCGAAATCAGGCCGCCGACCAAGAGAACAACGGCAAGTCCATTTGGGAAAGTGGGCATGATTGTCATTGTTCACTCTCACGGTCGTTGGCTTGGTTATTGGATATGATCTTCGAGTCAAACTGGATCGCAACATCCCGAAATCAAACATACCTGAAAATTATCATCTCGGATCCACGGTTTTATTTTTCTGGCAACCCCGCTGTTCGCAGATCTTCAATGAACCGGGCAGCGACTTGTTCATTGCGAAACTTGCCCTTGAGACTGTATTCCTGATCTTCGATTGTATACCCGGGCTGACCCTCCAGCAGTTTATCGATTGAAGCTCTTGCGTCCTGAATCTCGCCTAACCTGACAAACAGTGCAGCTTGGGTTCTGCGGGCGAGGTTTGGTATTTTCGCCATCTGATCGATCGCTTCCAGACCGTCCTGATACTGGCCCGCAAAATACTGCGCCCAGGCGAGGCTCCAAAGATACCAATCCGGGTGATGCGGGTTCAGGCGGATCGCGGTTTTCAGTCTTTCAACCGCCTTGTCTACTTGACCAAGGTAAACCATCGCTTCGACAGACCCTGCCAGAACACCTGCCGAATTCGGGTTCAATTCGATGGCTCGATTATACTCACGCTCTGATTGCTCCAGTTCGTTTGCCTGCATGAACGCGTGAGCCAAAACCCAGTGGGCAAGTGAGCTGTCCGGGTCTAGTGCAACCGCCTTTCGTGCCGCGGCCAAGGCCAGGCCCAAAGCCTCGTCACGCGGTCGGTCATCACACCAACCCCAGCGATCGCAGTTGATATGAACCCAAGCCAGACTAAAATAGGCGACAGAATATTCAGGATCCAGTTTAAGCGCCCTTTCAGCAAGCTGTTTTGCCTTCTCGTTGCCCTCAGGAGTGAATTTGAGCCGTTCCGCGCGGCTCAAATAGACCAATTCATAAGCGCCATAGTTCTCGGTTGGCTGACGCAACAGGCGGTCATACTCGGCCAGATCAATGCTCTGTTCCAATGTGGCCGCAATGGTGCGGGTGATTTCATCCTGCAGTGAAAAGATATCCTTCAACTCACGATCATAGGTTTCAACCCAGATCGAATTTCCGGCAACAGCATCTATCAAGGTTGCTGTAACCCGTAGCTGGTTTCCAGATTTCTGCTGGCTGCCTTCCAGCACATAGCGAACGCCCAGTTCCCGTGCGATATCGCGGACGTCGGCAGATTTCTCCCGATAGAAAAAGCTAGAGTTTCGCGAAATCACGAAGAACTCTGGAAATCGCGAGAGCTTGGTCAAAATTTCTTCGCTGATTGCGTCGCTGAGGTATCCCTTGTCCTCGCCTTGACTAAGATCAGTGAACGCCAAAACGGCAATCGACGGCTTGTCGGGAAGAGGTTGCTCCATATCCGCTACACTGACCGGTGCAAAGTCAGGGCGCCCGTATTGCCACCAGGTCAGCCCTGACAACAGGGCGAGACATGCAATGACCAAGGCAGCAATCTGCCCAACAGAAAGGCGTTGGGGCTTTGGGGGCATGATGACCGGAGAGCAAAGTCTCTTTGCCTGATCGTTCAGCGTGACATTGAAAACCGGTACCGGCTGGCTGATGCTTTTGACTTGGATATCCCCGAGGTCCTCGAACTCCAGATCGAGCTTTCCGATCACCTGATTTCGAACGTTGCGGTGAACGCAAACACCGCCGGGTTGGGCCAGGCCTTCAATCCGTGAGGCGATATTCACCCCATCGCCATGTATGTCGCCGGCTTCGTCGATGACATCACCGACATTGATGCCGATGCGAAACTCGATGCGATTGTCAGCCGGAACACTGACGTTTCTTTCGGACATTGCACATTGCACTTCGACAGCAAATCGAACTGCGTTGACGACGCTGGGAAACTCCATCAAGGCGCCGTCGCCCATCAGTTTGATGGTTTTCCCCGCATATTGTTCGGCCTTTGGATCGATAAGGTCTGCGCGATGGGATTTTAGGCGCGCCAATGTTCCGGTTTCATCCGTTTGCATCAAACGGGAATAGCCAACGGCATCTATGGCCAGAATTGCTGTGAGACGACGATCCACCAAATGCACTCCCTCCGATCAGGTTAAGGTAGCACTCACAGAAAATCCAACTTTGCCGCGTGAAGGTGTGATGGCTCATCTCGTGAATTGCCGAGGTATTTGCCGAAAGACCCATAATGTCGCAGGGTAAGTATGGAAAACTGCATTGGAAATCGGACGAGGGAAAGAGTGATGGCCATTTCTAATACCAAAAAACTTTTTAGAGTCTTCGTCTTGGCGCTGGCAATTCTGTTGCCAGCATTTGTCAGCCCGGTTTTCGCACAGGACCAGGATTCTGAAACAGCGGTGGAGCCGGAACAGATCACGGATCTGGTTGCTCAGGCCCAGTCGGCAGATGTTTCGGCCAACGACCTACCGATCCTGCTTGTCCCATTGACACATACGGAAATGGCTCAGGTCGTCGAAGCTTGGCAGGGGCATGTTCGATCGCAACTGGAAAAAACAGCGCGTTTGAACATTGAAATAGGTTCGGCAGAAGGAGCAACGAAAGACGATTTGAGAGATAGTCTGACGGGCGAGCAGCTTGTTGCAAAAGCCTATCTCGACAACTTCAAAACCGCCGTTTCGGAATGGTCTGCCAAAGGTGCGACACCCGAAGAGCTCAAACCGTATCAGGACTATGCACTATCGGTGACGTCCGGTGCCCTTAGAACAACCGACCTGCGCACCCTGGCCAGCGCGGGCATCGACTGGATGCTCGACGTCAACGGCGGGCTTGGCATTCTACTGGGGGCATTTTTGGTTCTGATATCGGTTTGGATATTGATGTTCGTCGCCAAATTCGTCAGCCGAACCACCCGTAGAGGGCTCGAGCGATTCCCGACCATATCGCGAATGCTCAAGTCGTTTGTTGCAACCGCCGTCTACTGGGCAGTGATGGTTCTGGGCACCCTGATTGTGCTGGGGCTGTTCGGCGTAAACGTCACACCGCTATTTGCCGTGTTCGGCGGGCTGTCGTTTATTCTGGGATTTGCACTTCAGGAAACACTTGGAAACCTTGCGAGCGGGTTGATGATCATGGTCCTCAAACCATTCGATACCGGCGATTACATTCAGATCGGAAGTTCTTCGGGCTTCGTGGATGAAATGTCGGTCGTCTCCACCAAGATCCGAACCTTTGACAATCAGATCATCGTGGTGCCAAACAGCAAGATCTGGGGAGATGTTATAACCAATGTCAGTGCTTCTGAAGAACGCCGTGTCGATTTGGTGTTCGGCATCGCCTATTCCGACAACGCCGCCGAGGCAATCGAAGTCCTGAATGGACTGGTCGGCAAACACAGCCTTTGCCTAAAAGAGCCCGCACCAGAGATCTTCGTCGGGGAACTCGGAGACAACTCGGTTAACATCTTCTGCCGACCGTGGTGCAAGAACGACGAATACTGGACTGTCTACTGGGATCTGACCGGGCAGGCCAAGGAAGCCTTTGACGCCGCCGGTATTTCTATTCCCTTCCCGCAACGCGATGTGCATCTCATTCCAGTCGAAGGATCGGCATCATGAAAACGTTCCTGAGTTTTTGTCTTGTCGCAATCTTCGGGGCCACCGTCGCACTGGCACAGAACGATGCTGTTGTGGCGCGCACAGAGCTTGGCAGCGATCCCGCTTTCTTGGCCCCGGTCGTCATCGATGGTCAGGATCTCTTTGTCGTTCGAGGCTCCAGCGCGCTACCGGCGATTGAAAGGGCCAAACGGATTCAAAAGCGCATCATCGATGTGGCGACAAATCTTGATGATCCGAATTTCGAGATTTCCATACAAAACGGAGAATTTGGAAAAGAGATACAGATCGACAACCGAATGATCACAGTCGCAACTGTCGCAGACGCCGAATATGAACAGATGGAAATCGACGTTCTGGCTGGTCTTCAGGCCGATGCAATCAGCGCGGCAATCAAACAATATCGTCAAAGCCGATCTTCCGAGGCGAGGATAGACAGCGCCTATTCGGCAATTGCTTGGTCCGTCGGTTTTCTTTTGGTTACGTTTGTCTTTTTTACGCGCCGCAGACGGCTGACGGAGTTTGTGACGAAGCAAGCCGAAAAACGGTTTGCGCAGGTGGAAGCCGCGACCAAGTCGATCCTGCAACGCCGGGCTTTGACAAGCCTCATAAACTTCCTGCTTCAGATCCTGCTCTGGGCGATTTACCTGATACTGTTCTATTACTACCTGTCATTCGTTCTGCTGTCTTTTGCCGAGACACGGCCGATTGCAGAGATCCTGCTGAAATACGTAAGCGAACCGCTGATCGCCGCGTTCCAGGCGATCGTCGGATACCTTCCCAATCTGGTGATGCTTGGGATCATCGCCGTCATTGCGCGGTATCTCATTCAAGGCGTCCGGATCTTTTTTGACAATCTCGAACAGGGTGTGTTCGAGCTGGGTGACTTCGAAAAGCACTGGATTGGACCGACGTTTTTTCTGACCCGCATCCTGATTATCCTGATCGCTATCGTCTTTGCCTACCCCTACATACCCGGCTCCGAGTCTCGGGCGTTTCAGGGTCTGACCATTCTGGCCGGTGTCATGGTTTCACTTGGATCGAACACGGTTGTGTCAAACATGATGGCCGGTCTTTTTGTGATCTATCGGCGCAGCACAAATGTGGGCGATCGGATCAAGGTCGGTGACAAGGTCGGAGATGTTGTCGAGATCAAGCTGATGGAAACCGTGATAAAGTCCGTGAAGAACGAGATGATCAGCATCCCCAATGCTCAACTGCTCAACTCCGAGGTCGTGAACTATTCGCGAAAGGTCGATGGCCGTGGCCTTTTGGTGCACACAACGGTTGGCATCGGCTATGAAGAGCCGCCCAAAAAGATCAAGGCCATGCTGATTGAGGCGGCACGGCGGACATCTGGCCTCAAGAAGAGCCCTGAGCCGTTTGTCCTTTGGACCCAGTTGGCAGACTACGCGATCAACTATGAAATCAACGCGTTCACCTCACGCGGTGGCAGTTTGCCCAAGATACTATCCGATCTTCACGAGAACATCGTTGATGTTTTCAATGAAAACGAAACGCAGATCATGACACCGTCCTATATCGCTGACCCGGATATTCCCAAGATCGCGAACACCGGCTGGGACGGTCAACTTGCCCAAAGTGACGAGAGCAGCAAGAAATAGGGGCAGGCGTTTGCGCCGATCGGGTTTCCGACGATGGATTGGTCCAAACCCGGATGTGAGACGTATCTACAGTAAAGGAGGGTTAGATATGTTTCGAATACTGTTGTTGATGACCTTGATGCTGGTTGCTTATCGCGTTGACGCGCTGGAACTGGACGCCCCTTTTGAATCGATTGATGGCGGAACGCTTTCGTTGTCCGCATGGAACGGTCAACCGGTTCTCGTTGTCAACACCGCCTCTAGATGCAGCTTCACCAAGCAATACGATGGGCTTCAAACATTGTATGATAGCTATCGCGACCGAGGACTTGTGGTTCTTGCCGTTCCTTCCGATGACTTCCGGCAAGAACTCTCGAGCAATGAACAGGTCAAGGAGTTCTGCGAAATGCAATTTGGCCTCGACCTGCCGATGACTGTCATCACCAGCGTCAGAGGTGAACAGGCACATCCGTTTTTCAGATCCCTGAAGGCGGAAGAAGGTTTTGAGCCGAGTTGGAATTTCAACAAGGTTCTGATCGGCCCGGATGGAGCGCTTGTGGCCACCTACGGGTCCGGTACCAAGCCGAACTCCGCGCGCGTAAGAGGAGACCTTGAAAAGCTGCTGAATTGAAACCCGCGCAGACGAAATTTCAGCATGCCATCAAAACAAGAGGCCCAAGCCGGCAATGATCAGGCAGGCACCGGTTATGCGCGAAAACAGCCGTGGATTGGGTGCAAACTTTTCCGCAAGAACATAGAGGGCAAGGCCCACGATCCAGAAAAGGTTCATCACTCCGCCAACAAACAGAAGAACCATCAGAGCCCAGCAGCATCCAACACAGAAGACGCCGTGACGCGCACCAGTCTGAAAGGCGCCCCAAAGGCCCGGCTTTTGATGTTCCGACAGGAACTGTGCAGGGGATCGGCATAACGTCAAACACGACTCCTTCAGACTGGTGAACTGGTATATGCCTGCACCGATCAACAAAGCTGCCGCAAAGCCGCGGGATTTGATCGTCATCATAGGCCCGTCGGAAATCCCCAACGTTTCCACGCTCCATTGTAGGCCTATGGCTGCAATGCTGAAGACGCCCCAAACCGTGAGATAGCCACTCAGGAACACAATGCTGAAGGCAACCACCCGGTCATCTTCCGGCCCCATCCGTTTGATCGCAGAGTAAAGAAGGAGCATCGGCGCGGCGCTTGGGGTCATCATGGCGATCATCATGATCCACCACATAAAAAACATCACAACCGCGTAACCGACCGTCCAGACAGGTTGTGGGCCCATCGACATTGGCTTGCCGATCGGGCCGGCCATCCGGGTCATTTCCGCCGCGCTCATCCCCATGCCGACACCGGCATAGGTGTAAATGCCAGCAAGCAATACGATCACTGTTGCGGCGGTTGCGACGATCCATTGATCGTGGCGGACAAGCCGTTCGACTGGTCCGCTCTGTTCTGGTCGCGTCATGGAATGATCAGGCGGCCACGCGGCCCTGGCCTGTCAGATGCAGCGTTGCGATGTGGGCGTGGGTCCCGGTGTTCTTGAGCAGATCCAATGCGGCGCCGTCGTGGGTCAGGGATTTGCCCTTGGCCATTTCCGCCATGCCAAATTCAAACCCGTTGGGCAGTTGAATACTCACCCGGTGCGGTTCACCCGTCACGATATTCGGAATGGGCATCAGTTCGGTTTCGACAACACCGTCCACGCTGCCTTTTGCCACCCTGTTTTCCGCGTCGATCTCAACCGAGATATCGGCGTAAATCGTGTCATGCTGTGTTGGGGACATGGCCGCAAAGATGAACCACATCGTTGCCATTTCTGCGGTATCCTTGCCCGACATGATCGCTCCGAGCGCTGCGCGTTGGTCTTCTGTCGCGGCCTTGTCGATGATCAACTGAAACTCGCCATTACCTTCGTGAATTGCACCCGGCCATTTGTAGACCACGGCGGTCCTCAACCCATTCAGAGACACTTCGCCGTAATGACCTTTATCGATCCGAAAGAAGACAACCGCTTCGCAGGTGCCGTCTGTTGGCAAAACGCCAAACTGGCACGGGCAACCAAAGTTACAGTTACAATTGGCCATTTCTTCGCCTTGAATGCTCCAATCAATCATCGGAATTCCTTTCGAAATCTGGTCAGTTTCTTGAGGCGCCTTGCGCCTACAACGACCGCTCGAACTCAATTGGGCGACGTGATTTCAAACACATTCTGTCATTAATATGCACGCGAAACATATCATATCGGTGATCTCAAGAGAACCGTCTTTCCCGGGGGCAACCCTCCTGTCACTCCACCCGCCAATCGTGGATTGGCATTGGCGACGGCTGACAGGTCCATCTCAGACGACAACCGGCGGCGCCCCGGTATCAACCGTCATGTCCTGATCCACCGCAATGACTGCAAGCACCGCCGAGGCACCATCCACCGCCTGATAGACGTCGAGCGTTCTGCCGTCTCCACCGGTTATGGTTTCCGATCCTCTTCGTTCGAACGTGGTGGTTGAGCCGGGCGAGTTGTCCACCAAACTCAGGTTTTCACCGGCATCGCCCAAAACCATGATCCCATTTGATGTTTCTCCCGCATAGGCTTGCAACAGCGGGTCCAGACTCGATGAAAAATCAAAAATGTTCTGTAGTGACAGTGTCGTATCCGCGTTGGAAACTGCGTTTTCAACGCTCAGTTCCTCGATACTCGAATAATTGTCTGAAACGATGATCGCAGAAAAGTCAAAGCTGCCGGATGTCGTCAACAACACTGTGTCTCGGCCCGCACCACCATCCGTCGAACCCTGCGACAGGCCTGCGCGCTGGATTTGATCGTTGCCTGAACCTGCCAGAACGTCGGACCCATTCGAAAGCGCAATGAGCGTGTCATTTCCCTCTCGGCCATCCAATTGCCCGCCCGATGCCGACGCCGTCATGGTATCGCCAAAGGGTGTCCCGTGCGCGATCTCGATGTTGCTCAATGAATGGGTGAACGACAGCCCGTCCCATGTGCCTTCTGCCGTTCCGGTGGTCAGGTTCACATTAACCGGACCATCAACACCATTTCGGTTATAGCGAACGGCATCATCTTCACCACCTGCACCATCGGCGCTGTCGGTTCCAGCCCCGAGGATAAACCGGTCGGCTCCGGATGTTCCAACAACCGTGTCGTTTCCATTGTCTGTTCGCAGTTCCAGACGCGTTTGACCAAAGCTGCCTGAATAACTGAGATCCATGACGCGGGATCCGTCTACATCGATCTGCCCGGCGCCGAGATTTGCGCTCACGTTTCCGTTGTAGAAACCCAACTGAACATTCCCAACGCCACCGTTTATCGTGACCGTTTCCTGCCCACCGGATTCGAATATGCCAATCCAACTCCATTGGGACGAATTGAGGCTAACACTGATGGTGTCATTGCCAAGCGATCCGGTGATCCCGAAGCCCTGAGCTTGCGTTGCGGCCGGGACGCCGAGCAGCGTATCGGTTCCCACGGTGCCGGCTGCGCCTTTGACAACCGTGCTGCTACCGCCATTGGCATCTATGGTGGCAGTGATACCTGCCGAGCCGATGTTCCTGTAATCCAGATTGTAATACGAACCGCCCGTCGCACCGGTGAAATCGATCGTATCGTTTCCGGCCGACCCGCGCACCCTGTCTTCGCCCGAATTGCCCATCGGGTTGATCGAGTCGTTTCCCGGCGTGCCGCCGAGATCATCATTTCCGGCTGTTCCAAGGATGGTATCTCCGCCGCCGGCTCCGACGATTTGCACCGCGTCCGCCAATGTCATGGACCGGAAATTTATCCCAAAGGAATTGCCGTCAAAATAGATCCGGGCCCGTGTGTCCCCTTCGGATGTGTATTCCGCGATTTGAAGGGTTCCGATCTGGGCCTGAGCCATGCCCCCGAATTCCAAAACGTCCTGCCCAACCACGAAATCGTCGACAAAGTCGTTTCCGCCGGTGAAAACAACGGTGTCGTTTCCTGCGCCAAGTTCAAAGAAGTCGTCTCCACTTCCAGACGTGAGACTGTCGTCACCGGCATTGCCACGCACCGAACTGTTGCCGGGCGCGGCCTCGATTGTATCGCCAAAGGACGACCCGCGTATCTGTTCAATATTCTGGAAGGTATGCGTGAAGCTCGCACCGTCCCACATTCCAACTGCGGTTCCAATGGCCCCTGCGAATGTGACCTGAACACCCTGGGACACTCTACTGCGATCATATCGTATTCGGTCGATATCACCCTGGCCATCGGCGCTGTCGGTCCCGGGACCGAGAATGAAGCTGTCACGAAACGGGCTTCCGGTTATCGCATCGTCGCCGCCACGCGAGCGGATCTCCAGCCTGAGCCGCGACGTGTCCCCGGACAGAACACTGACCGCCACGGACTCATTGTCGGTTGATGTCAGGACGCCGCCGAGGATTCCGGACACATTCCCGTTCCATCCCATGGTGATCCGTACGATGCCGTCGCCTGGCGTTACATTCACAGTGTCCTGACCACCGGCCCCAGACGGGGAAAAGTCGAAGAAAGAAAACGCGCTGGAGTTCTGAGTAATGTTGACCTGATCGTTCCCGGCTGAGCCGATGATCCCGAACCCCCACCGAGCCGCCTGCTGGACATCAACCAGCGTATCGAACCCCAATGTGCCTTTCTGAATTGCATTGGCGTTAAGGGCTAGGTTGAAGTCGATATTGGCAACGATCCCGACCGATCCGATAGGGCGATAGTCGACAAGGTGAGCGCCGTTTGATGAGTTGTTGGTATAGATGAACCGGTCGTCGCCCGGCGAAGCGAGGATCCGGTCGCTATCGGAATTTCCCATCAAGTCGATTGTGTCATTGCCGATCGTCCCGCTGACCGTTTCACTGCCAGCAGTGCCGGTGATTACCTGACCGGGTGCCGAGCTGACATCGATGATCTGCAAGGCTTCAGCGAGCGTGACACCGACAAGGCCCACCGAATGCGAACCGGCACCAAAGGAAAACAAAACGCCGGACTGCCCCCCAAAACTCTGCTGGGCGACGGTGGCCGTGCCCAACTGGGACAAGACCGGATCCGAAAGTTCCAGCACATCCGATGAAACGTCAAAATCCTGAATCAGGTCATTGCCTTCGGAAAAAACAACAGTGTCATCACCCTGCCCGGTGGTGACGGTGTCATTGCCCATCCCTCCCGCAATGCGATCATTCCCGGCAGCACCCAGCAACACGTCATCGCCACCACCGCCCGACAAGGTGCTGTCGCCGGTCGAGGCTGGATTGACGCCGTATTGATCCGCCTCGATGGAACCGGTGAAATCAGCGCGATACTGGGCAAAGAACGCAGCAAAAGCCGCAGTATCCACCGAGCCTCCGACAAGGCTCCTGCCGATGACATCCTTGATCGTGGCAACAGTCGTCTGAATGCCTGAAACAGAATAAAAGCCCGGATTTGTGGGCGTTCCGATCTGAACCCCAGTGACGTTACCTGTTCCGGCGACATAGTCGATGCCCGATCCGACAAAGGCAAAGCTGCGCCCATCGGACGCTGAAAATCGGATTTCAGTTGCGGAGGCGGTTGGTGTTCGCAACTCAGAGCCACTGCCGCTTGGCCCGAACAAGGCCGCGAAAGGCATGTCCGAGATGTCCAGTTCGAATGGTGCCGAAGGCGAACTGAGATTGTTGACGGAACCGGCTGTCGAGATTGCCGCAATATTGTCGGCAATATTGACGGTAACGGCACCGGTGGTCGTGCTACCTTCGGTATCCGAAACGGTGTAGGTAAAACTGTCTGTTCCGGCAGACGTCCCGCTGGGCGTGTATCTCAATGACCCATCCGGTTCGATCGTCACCGAGCCACGTCCCGGCGCGCCGACTGAACTGACCGTGAGGGCTGTGCCCTCCGGATCGCTGTCATTCGCAAGCACTACAATTATGGTCTCTGCACCGACCACAGTTCCGACAGTGTCGTCACCAACAATCGGCGGATCGTTCACCGGCGTCACCGTCACCGAGATCGTCGCCGTGTCGGTGGCCTGACCATCCGTCACCGAGATCACGAAACTGTCCGGACCCGCGTAATTGCCACCCGGCGTGTAGGTGTAGCTTCCGTCCGCGTTCACCACGGCGGTGCCGTTGGCGGCCTGCGTGGACAGGGCATAGCTCAGCGCATCGCCATCGGGATCGGTGGCCAGGACGGTATCGGAGAGCACGCCGCCTTCGGCAACGGTCTGCGAGCGGTCGTCCAGAACCGGCGGATCGTTCACGCCGCCCACATCAATGGAAATTCTGGTCGTTACCTGCGCCTGACCATCATCAACTTCGATTGCAAAGCTGTCGTTGCCCGAAAAATTGTCGTTTGGCGTATAAGTATATGTGCCAGATGCTGATACAGAGGCCACGCCATTCTGAGGGGCCTCGGTGATACGAAAGATCAGATCGGCAGCAGCCGTATCCGGGTCGTTGACCACAAGGGGAACTGTGAGTGACCCTCCCTCCACCACATTCACTGAGATGTTTGGCGCCACGGCAGGGGCATCATTCACGGCATCAACCGTGATTGACACTTCAACCGTTGCAGTTTCTCCAGCGGGGTCGCGCACCTCAACTGTGAAGGTGTCATCTCCGAAAAAGTTGTCAGCGGGTGTATAGGTATAGCTGCCGTCCTGGCGCAGTTCGACGGATCCGTTCGCGGGATCTGCAACCATCGAAAAGGCGATTGCATCATTGTCGGGATCCGAAGCCGTGATGGTGCCGGATATATCAGTATCTTCGTTTCCACTGGATGGTTCAGACCTGGCCTGCGGCGCACTGTTGGTCGCAGCAACCGTAATGGTAATCATTGCAGGCTCGGATAGTGCCTGATTTGAATCCAGAACAACGAAAGCAAAACTGTCCTGACCCGTGAACCCTTCGTTTGGAGTGTATTCGTATGTGCCGGCGGCAGCGTCGGTTACAACAACCTTCCCATTGGGGGTGGAGACCACTTGCCCCTCTTGCGCAAGAACAGTTTCACCACTGGACTGCGAAAGGACCAAAGCGAACCCCAGCACGGCACCATCCAAGTCGGTGCCCTGAAGCGCCCCAGTGGCTGTGTTCCCATCGGAGGAAACCGTCAGCCCACCTTCCCCGGCGACCGGGACAAAGTTGACCGGAATCTCCGGTTGCCGATCTGGCTCGCCCCCGCCACTGTCGCCGCCATCCGGTCCGCTTCCACCATCGCCACCAGAAGACCCGCCCGGATCGTTCCCGGGGATACTGTCGGATCCGCTTCCTCCGTCATTTTGTGGTGTTCCCGACGACGGGTTTCGCGGACCGGTCAACGGATCACTGGGATTTGCCGGATCCGTGCCGCTATCGCCTCCGGATTCCGGCCCTGATTCGCCATTATCGCCACTGTCGTTGTTGGCTGGCTGGCCCGAAGGGGCGACGCCATCGGTGGCCTGCCCATTACCGCCATCTACTGCGGATCCCGAGTCTGTGTTTGGATTTTCCGACGGCGCAATTGGGGTATCTGTCGGAACCGGATCAGTTGTGGTGTCCGTGCCCGGATTTGCATTCGCCTCGTCGCCAGAGACGTATGGCTCGCCGCCAGCTACGCGATTAAGTGCCTGTTCGACGGCTTCGACGAATCTTTCCTCCAGCGCCTGATCATTCAGAATCCCGACAAACTCTCTTTGAACCTCTTGAATGGTGCTTGGTGTGATCAAAAGAATTGTCTCGGGATTGGTAATTATGGCAACCCGGTTGCCCTCGAGATCCTCGACATCAATCTCCCCGATCTCATCAGTGCCGGGGTCTGGCAGCAAGCCGACAACAACCGTTATGTTGCCATCTTCTGCAATGATCCTGACCTGAACGGTTGTGCCCCGAATGGCCAGAGTCGACGCCGGTGTTTCAACATCCATACCGCCTGTTTTGGCGACTTGACCGGCAATAAAGACAAAACTTCCCTGAATGAGATTGAACGTGGCGGTATTGTCCGAACCATCAGGATCAAAAATCAATTCATCAAGGATCATTCGGGAACTGGCACTGAGTGAAAAAATCGTGCCGTCAACAAATGTCAGGGATACTGATCCATTAACTGTCGTTTCAACCACGTCATTTTGGTAAACGAAATCTCCCTGAGACAGAGAAACCCGGCTACCGTCCGCGCGAGTTGCCGTGGCGGTTCCTGAAAGGTTTTCAACCTGACCTATGGGGTTTTCCAGGTCGGTGGACGTGTTTGTTGTGTGTGAGGATGCAACGCGGATCGCTTCGCTGCCACCCGATAAACGAACAACATCGGCACCGCGGATAACAGCGCCATCAGGTGATACTATGTCGGCTGGTGTCGTCGATCCAAAGTAATCCGATATACGCACGACTGCTGCGTCTGCATTTGAGACGATCAGATCCTGCCCAGTCTGTTCAAAGTCGCCGCGAAACAGGAGATGAGCGTCAGGAAATGCCACAACTCCGTTCTCAACAGTTAGCGCGACTTCGTTTTGAACGCCAAATGACGTTCCGATGTCACTGTCAAATCTCACCGGTGCCCCCAAGAAGTCTCAGTCCGGCTGAAATCCTTAGGCAAAATAGCTGAATTCAATTTTGCACAGTCGGTGGCAGCCGACCGGTTAGTCTTTTCAAGGGTTCACAATAACCCGGATCGCCAAAAATTCCAATTGCAAGATTAGTCTTTTCATTACGATAGATCAGAGTGCTGGAAAGTAGTGTATTCATAATATGTGAAATTCTCTGCAACGGTACCCAAGCCCGAATATTCAACACGCCAATTGCAGATAAAAATGTTCGGGTCAATTGTAGCTTCTTTGGGCCCGTATCGAACAGGTTTCACCTTTCCCGCAACGCTTCGTGCTGGGCACGCAAGACTGGTTGGATCAAGTACTCAAGAACCGTTTTCTGACCGCTTTGTATGTCAACGCTTGCGATCATTCCTGGAGATATCTGAAACGCATTGTCATCACTGCCCAAGGCAGATTGTTCCGTGCGCAGCATTACCTGAAAATAGGGTGTGCCTTCACCGTCCTGAAGGGCGTCCGCGCCTATGCGTTCAACGACCGCAGGCAGATCACCGTAGCGCAGGTAGTCAAAAGCGGTGATTTTCACCGAAGCCTCCGCGCCCACCCGCACAAATGCCACGTCACGCGGCCTGACTTGCGCTTCGATAAGAAGAGAGTCGTCCAGTGGCACAATCTCGGCAAGAACCATACCCGGTTGAACGACACTTCCGACATTCGTGAGATTGACCCGGTTGACCGTTCCGAGCGCGGGCGAGCGTAGCTCCATTCGGGACACTCTATCTCGCGCGGCTGTCAGACTTTCTTCGACGACAGAAAGCTCCGCGAGGGCCTTCGAAATACCTTCTCTGGCAGTCAATCCGTATGAAGAACGGGCGGAAACGATTTGCGCGTCGATTTCCTCTATTCCGGCACGCAATCTGTCTTTGGTTGCATGGGCAATCGCTAGATCCCCTTCGGTTTCAGCCAGCTTGGATTGAAGCCGCAGTACCGCAATTTCCGGAGAAGTCCCTTGCTGGAACAGTTCCTTCATGATCTCGAGCTCGCGCCTGAGGGGCTCGGCCACCGCTTCCATCCGATTTTGTTTGGCGGAAAGCTCTGCCAACTCGGCCTGTTTCTGCATCTGTCTCTGGTTCAGGACTTCCAGTTCCAACTCCAGTTGTTTTTTGCGGGTCTGGAAAACGGCGGTTTCGGCCTCAATCAGACGCGGTTGAATCTCACTATTGTGAGGAAACACAATCTCTTCTGCGCCTGCTGCCTCTGCCCGCAGCCGGGTCAGTTGAGCACCCAGCGAATGTTGCCGCTGCTCAAGCTCTCCCAACCGGGATTGCGCACCGGTATCATCAATCTCGAACAGAACCTGCCCGGCATCGACAACGTCCCCTTCATGCACTTCGATCGCAGCGATGATACCGCCTTCGGCCGATTGAACTGATTGCAACTGGGAACTTGGAACTACGCGGCCGCTTGCCCGAGTGACCTCCTCGATTTCATAAATGGCGGCCCAGAACCCGACACCAAAAAACAACATGAGGATTACCAGAAGTAGCGCCCATAATCCGGCTCCGGCATCCTTGCCGCCCGGGCGATTGACATACTCTTCGTCTCCTCCGCGCATCAGAAACATCAGTTAATTGCCCCTGCTTGTGACGACCCGTTCTTGTTGAGTTGCGACAAAACGGTTTCGCGTGGCCCGTCCATTACCTTTCGGCCTTTCTCCAGAACGACAAAACGGTCGGCGATGGCTGCAAGCGACATTCGGTGAGTGGACAGGATCATACCCACACCGCTTTGTTGCAATTGGCGTAACCTTTCTATGACGAGGGCTTCGGTTTGGTGGTCCATGGAGTTTGTCGGCTCGTCCAGAAACAGAACTTTTGGCTTTCTGAGAAGCAACCGAGCCAACGCGATACATTGACGCTGACCGCCGGAAAGCCGCTCGCCCTTTTCACCGACAAAGAAGTTCACGCCTTCTGGAAGCGAGGCAACAAAGCCATCGATACCTGCCAGAAAAAGAGCCCGCCCGATATCAGTGTCCGATGCATCAGCAACACCAATGGTGACGTTCTCTCGAATCGTTCCGGTGAACAGAACCGGATCTTGTGGAAGATAACCGACGCCGGCGCGTAGTTCGGCCGGCTCATATTGGGCTATTTCATAGCTGTCGATCAGGATCTTCCCATTGTCCGCTCGATAGGTTGCGTTGATGAGTTTTCCAAGCGTTGATTTCCCTGATCCGATACGCCCCAAAAGTGCAATCGTAGACCCCGGCGGGCAATCCACTGTCACGTTATCCACCGCAGGAGCCATTGCTCCGGGATAGGAAAAACTGACACCATCCAGCTCCACATGTCCTGCTCGAACCGTCAGATCGCTGCGCAGGACTTCGCGGTGTTCGACTTCGGTTTCGACGAATTCGTCTATGGATTTCTTGGCGGTGAATGCCAAGTTCGCCCGAAACACCGTCTGGGCGATACCGGCCAAGGGCGAGAGAATTCGCCCGGCTAGAATATTGGCCGCGATCAGAGCACCCAGACTAATTGCCCCATCCGAAACGAGGAAAACGCCCCAACAGATGATTACGACACTGACAGCTTGTTGCACGATGGCGGTCGCCGAGGCCGTAAAAGTAGCCCAGTTCCGGGTTTGGGCCGTCACTCTGGAAGAAGCGGCAACGGCATTCTCCCATTCACGGAGAAGAACGGGTTCTGCTCCGACACTTTTGACGGTTTCCAATCCAGACAAGGCTTCTATCAGAACGACATTGCGTTTGATGTTCATCTGTTGGGCTTGCCGCGCAGAACGCGCAATTGGCATCTGGGCCAAAAAGGCAAGGATCAGGATAATTGGGATCGCGACGATTGGAGCCCAAGTCAAAGGCCCGACGATTAGAAAGAGAACAGTCAGGAAAATTCCGACAAAGAGCAGGTCAATAAAGGACACCAGCGTAGACGACGCAAAAAAGTCGCGAACGACTTCGAAGTCACGTAAATTGGTAATCGCACCAGCAGCGCCTCCTCGTCGGCTAAGCATCATTTGACTGAGCGCCAGATGAAACAGACGCGATGCCAGTGCCAGATCCGTTCGTCGCGACACGCGCTGGATTACCACATTACGCAGTAATCGCAGTGCCAGATCAAGCATGAGCGCGAGCGCGACACCGATTGCCAGAGTGACAAGTGTGACAAAGGCAAGGTTCGGGATCACCCTATCAAACACGTTCATAACGAAAATCGGCAAGGCCAATCCGGCCAGATTCACCCCTAATGCGGCCAGAAAAACCTGCGCCCACGAGGCCTTGTGTCGACCTAGCTCAGACCAGAGCCAATCCCCGGTTCCCCGGTCAAGCTTGCGAGCATCAGGGCTCAGCCGAGAAGACGTCGCCGCAATTTTGGGTGCTACCAGAAGTATCTCACCGCAAAGTCTTGGCGCGAGTTGGTTTATCAGAAACTCACCCGATTCCCCTGACGTCGGGTCCAGAACGACCGCATTATTTGCGTCGAAATCAACCAGTATCATCAAAGAACCATCGGTTCCCATCAGTAGAACCGGAAGGCTGCCGGGATCAATATGACCGATCTTTCGTTTCGACACGCGCGCCTTTAGGCCCGCAGCGTCAAAGGCGCGGACATAGGTGCCGGACCCATCCTCAGAAAAGCCCTGAGGCAGGCGGCGCGTCAGTGCTGTAGCCGCAAAAGGAAGTGAGTAATAGCGAGTAAACCACGCGATTGCGGCTATGACAGTCTTCTCGGTTGGTGCTGAAATCTTGCGCGCGCCGTCCATTCGCATCAAGGCCCGGATCGTGCTGACGAATTGCCCGAAACAGTGCCGATCAATTCTAATAGCTCTGCCCGCAATTCCTTGTAACGGGAGCAACAAATTCTTTCGCAATACTCATCGATCAACGAGACCTACTCCTCTTATGGAGCCACGAAGTCAATTCTCCAAAATCACATCAACAATAACCGAAATTGAGAATTTTTCAATTTTTGCAAGAATTGGTGGTCAGACTTTGCCTCCAATTTCAAAGAGCAGCTTAAATCCAACTGCTACTTTGATCTTTGCTGCCGCCGTCTGGATCGCTGGACATCGATGACCGAATATTGATGGGTTCGGTCGTTCGCTCCAACGTCAAGGGCCATGCTTTACTTGCCTCGGGGCGCCAAGCGTGGTCAGTCTTGACCGACCCAACCCGGCACCCCCAACAAGGACTTTTTCCTAGTGGATATTCGGTACAGAGTTCTTTTCGGCGCGTGCCTGACCCAGTTCACGGTCATTGGGCTGTTGTTCTCTTACGGCCTTTTGTTCAACCCATTGCAGGAAGAGTTTGGGTGGTCGCGAACGTTTCTGTCCAGCGCATCCTCTCTGTCGTTTTTCATGATGGGGATCCTCGCCATTTTGGCTGGCCGAATGAACGACAGGTTCGGGCCCCGTATTGTGATGGGGATATGCGGTGTAGCATATGGAATTGGCTTCATCCTGTTGTCACAGGTCACAGCACAATGGCAGATGTTTGCGATCTTCGGCGTATTCATGGCGTTGGGGCTTGGCGCCCATGATGTCGTCACTCTGTCGACAATTGCCCGCTGGTTTGAAAAGCGGCGTGGGATCATGTCGGGTGTTGTAAAGTCGGGAACCGCGCTGGGGCAGATCGCAGTCCCCCCTCTGGCTGCGTTCCTGCTGCTTGCCTATGGATGGCGTCAGGCGGTTTTTCTTCTCGGCATTGCCGCTGTGGTTCTTTTAATCATCGCGGCCCTGTCAATGGAACGCCCGCCGGTTTCCCTGTCTACGAGTTCAGGCGCCGCCGCGCGCGGGTTCAGTTTCACACAGGCGCGCACCACGCGGGTTTTCTGGTCTCTCTGCGCGATTCAGTTCACGTTTTTTCCTTCGATGATGACGGTGCCGACGCATCTGGCGGTTCACGGAACCGACCTTGGCATGACCACCGCGAAAGCGGCGACCCTATTGTCTGTGTTGGGCACAACAAGCATATTCGGGCGACTGGCAGTTGGCACGCTCTCTGACCGGATCGGCAGCAAGCTTGCGTTTTTGATTTGTTTTTTAGTTCTGCTGGGAAGCCTGCTTTCATTTGTCGGGGTATCGTCACACGGTCTGCTTTTCGTAGTCGTCGCCTTTTATGGTTTCAGTCACGGAGGCATGTTCACTGTCGTATCCCCACTAGTGGCAGAGTATTTCGGAATGCGGTCGCATGGTTCGATCTTTGGAACTATCCTCTTCTTCGGCACGATAGGTGGCGCGATCGGGCCAATTCTGGCCGGGTGGATCTTCGACGTGAATGGCAGTTATCAATATGCGTTTATGTTACTTGCCGCGCTCGCAGCGCTCGGCCTGGCGCTGGTGCTCTCATTGCCTGGCAAATCTAAGGTTACTGAATTTACCGAAAGGGCAGGGACCATCCCTGAATAGACCGGGCCGGGGCGAACGTACGGCCCGGTCAATTTCGCCGGGTTAGGCCCATCCAAGATCCTGCAGCGCATGCTGATCATTCCAGATCTTTGTCATATGGGCGATCCTTCCGCCCGCAAATTCCATCGAATACACATAATCCGACGCAGTAGTTTTGCCCGTTGCCTCTACCGGACCACCGTCGCCGGAATGCGTTCCCTTAAAGACGGCAAAGGCCATCACTGTTCCGCGATCCCTATCTTCGGCAAAGCCCTTTAGTTCATAGCGGCCATCAGGGATCGGCCCGAGCAACCCCTTCATCCAGTCTGCATACCCAGCCAGAGTCCGCGTATCTTCAAGCGCGCCGGCCTGACAGGAAAAACTGGCATCGTCGTGGCAATAAGCCCTGCATTCAGCCCAACCCTTTCCTGTTTCACAGGCTTCAAAAAAGTCCTTTGCGGTATTGATGTCCGACATGTCATTTCTCCTGAAATTGCAAACCGTCCCAATCATTCGACACGGCATACCAAGAGCATGTCTGACCGGGCATCCACTCGATATCCATCAAACGAGGGAGTTGATGCAGGAGGGTCTTGGTGTAGGCTCCTCCTACATTTGCAGGAGACGGGGATGTCTGAAACGACGCTTGGGGTATCGAGCCTGTCAAAGCGGGAGCTTGAGGTCTCCAAAGCTTATGCTGACGGCGGCAGCAACAAAGAGATTGCGCGAGACCTCAGCATTTCACCCACAACGGTTCGTTCTCATCTCAGAACCGTTTACCGCAAGCTAGGCATTTCTTCCAAGATTGAGTTAGCGCGTGTTTTTGCCAATCAAGGGAAGATCGAAGAAACTCCAGACAGTGCCAGAAACGATCTTGCAGCGGACCTTGCCTTGGAGTTGGACGAGGCAATGCGCCGGGAACAGGTAACGGCCCGGGTCTTGAGGATTATCAGTCGGAAGGACAAGGAACTGGGCGCGGTCATCGACGAAGTGATCGACTACGCGTTGGAGCTGTGTGAAGCTGAATTCGGTATTCTGTTCCAGTATCACGGGGATTTCAGGTTCAGCGAGTTGCGATCCCGCAATATCACCACCGAGTTTGATAACTGGCTGAAAGAACAAGGTGTATTCGAAGCCGACGAGGACACCGGTATAGGTCGGGTCGCCAAGCGACTTGAGGCAATCAACATTGCCGATGTCCGTGGCGAGGATGTTTATGAAAGTGGAAATCCCTTGAGGATCGCGACCGCCGATTTGGGCGGCTCTCGCTCTTTGGCAGCCATCCCGATGATGTCCGGCGATCGTTTACTGGGGGTGTTCACTGTTTACCGAACACGGCTTCACCCGTTCAATGACCGCGCGCTGGAACTGGCACAGGCCTTTGCTGATCAGGCAGCTATTGCCATAGACAACGCCCGCCAGATCTCGGATCTCGAAAGCCGGTTGAGCCGAACCGCCGCCACGCGTGAGGTACTCGAGGCCATCAGCGGCTCAAGAGGTGATGAAAAGCCGGTGTTCGACACGATTCTGAGAAACGCCCGGCAGCTGTGCGAGGCCCCATTTGCCGCGCTCGTGCTGGGAACGAAAGATGATGATCATCAGAGATTGGCGGCTCATCATGGCGGGATCCAGAGTACTCAGGATCTCTATCGAGAAGGGAAAGTGCCTATGGATCCGGCCCGGTCCTTTGCTGCACGGGCCATTTACGAACAAAGGCCGGTGCATCTGCATAACATGCAGGACACGCCGGAATACAAATCAGGCGTTCCCAATGTGGTTTCCCTCTGTGATCAGCAGGGCATACGCACCAACCTTTTCGTTCCCCTGATCTCTGGGGACAGGGCAATCGGCTGTTTCATCATCTTCAGACACGAGGTCAGGCCGTATACCGAAGAACAGGTCGCATTGGTAGAAACCTTTGCAGCACAGGCGGTGATCGCCTTGGAAAACGTACGGCAGTTCCGGAAGCTTCAGGCGAGACTTGAGCGTGCGGCCGCGACAAGAGAGATTTTGGAGGCGATCCGGGACTCGCGCGAAGATGAACAGCCCGTAATCGATGTCATCCTGCGCCGCGCGGCGCAACTTTGCAAGGCCGATGCGGCCGCAATGACGCTTGGCAAAAAGGGGGAAAAAACGCAGCGCCTCGCGGCAGCTTTCGGCATGCATCCCAAAACCCGCGCGCTGTATCCTGCCGGAAAGGTCAGCATGAACCCGGAAACATCATTGGTCGCCCGTGCCATCGTCGAAGGCAAGACGCTTCACGTACACGACTATTCGGATACTGATGGTTACAGGAAGGGTGAGGAAGTTTTTACTTCGCTGGTCAATGACACCGGGATGCGCACCAGCATCAATGTCCCGATGCTCTCGGGCGGTCAGGGAATAGGGGCTCTGGTTCTGTTTCGAAAATCGGTGAAACCCTATCAGCCTGATGAGATTGTACTGGTCGAAACCTTCAGCGCACAGGCCGTTATAGCGCTGGAAAATGTGTCTCAGTTCAAGGCTTTGGCGGCGCGAACCTCCGAAGTGCAGGCCCTCAACTCTGCGCTTCAGACGAAGGTTGACGAACAGGTACAAGAGATCGAACGTGTTGGGCAATTGCGCCAGTTTCTGTCTCCTGCCGTTGCAGACGCATTCGTTTCGTCTGGTGACGATAGTGCCTTAAAAAGCCATCGCGCTTTGATCGCGACCCTGTTTTGCGACATCCGCGGGTTCACAGCGTTCTGCGAAACGGCTGAGCCGGAGGAAACGATCGAGGTCTTGCAGACCTATCACGAAGAAATGGGCAATCTGATCTCGGAACACGGCGGCGGTGTGGACAAGAGAATGGGTGACGGGATTATGGTGATCTTCAACGACCCGATTCAGCGTGACGATCCAGCCGGCGACGCGGTTCGCCTCGCGATCGCGATGCGCTCACGAATGCAGGATCTTTGCGCCAAATGGAAACGCGTTGGCCATAGACTTGGATTTGGGGTCGGGATCTCTCTTGGCTACGCGACGGTGGGAATAGTCGGGTCCAAGGGCCGGTTTGACTACACTGCTTCCGGAACCGTTGTGAACACAGCTGCGCGGCTTTGTGATGTGGCCGAAGATGGCGAAATTCTTCTTGCTCCACGAGCTTGGGCGGCAGTTGACGGAGCTTTCACGTCGGCAAGCAGGGGCGAGATCGACATCAAGGGCATCCGTGAACCAATTGAAGTCTTTGCGCTCGGTGATCAAACTGCCGACTAAACAACATCGCCTGAAGGGCCCAATCAAATTTGGCCACGATTTGATTTGGCGGCCACAATATGTTGCGCTAGGTTTCCGAACAACGGCCAAGTGTTGGTTTTCGGGAGCAATAACCGTGCATATACAACTCAGACTTTTTTCGTTCGGTTTTGCTATCCTGTTTCTTTTGATACTGCCAGTTCAGACCATCGCGGCTCCTGTTTCCGAGCAGATAAAAACCCTTCTTGACGCAAATGGCGCAGCAACCTCGGCAAAGGTTCAGAATACCAGCCTTGATGCCAAGATTCTTGTCCCGCGTTTTTATGAACAACGCGGATTTGCACCTGCCTGGGAAGACGCTCAAGCCGTGGAGGAGTTGCTGGGTGAGCTGAAATTCGGTGTCGAACAAGGTTTTGAGCCCGAAGATTTCCATTTTCTCAAACTTCAGGAACTGGCCGCAGCCGCCCAGGGTGGCGGCACCGAAGCGCAGGCGATGTTTGATATTGTCGCCACCGACGCCGCCGTAAAGCTGATCCATCATCTTGTCTTTGGCAAAGTGGATCCGGCCGCGCTGCACGACGAATGGAATTTTTCCAAGACCGTCATCGAACAGGACCCAGCCGTTATTCTAAACGAGTACATCAATGGCGAAGGGTTCCCCGCTTTGATAAACCGGATCGCTGTCGACAATCCTCAGTACCGAATGCTGGTGGGTGCGCTGGCAAGATACCGGACAATCGCAGAGCAGGGGGGTTGGCCGCACGTTCCTGACCAAACCGTTCTGAAACCCGGCATGACCGATCCGGCGGTTGCCGTTCTGCGGCAGAGGTTCGCCGCCGAAGGTGTCCTGCGCGCAATGGCTACGGACGCGACCTCAGAGAACAACATCGATCCGCACTGGGTTTATGACGATAAATTGGCCGAAGATGTGAAAGCTTTTCAGACGCGTCACGGGCTGGAAGCGGACGGCGTAATCGGACCAAGAACCTTTTTGTCGCTCAATCAACCGGTCGAAGATCGCATCAACAAGATTCGACTGAGCCTTGAACGCGGCCGCTGGCTCATGCGCGAAACCGGGGATGAATTTGTTCTGGTCAACATCGCCGGCGCGCGAACCTATCTGGTCAAGTCAGACGGCACGCTTTGGACGACACGGTCGATCACCGGTTCGGCATATCGGAAGACACCCGTGTTCCGCGATGAAATCAAATACATGGAGTTCAACCCGACCTGGACCGTGCCAGCCTCCATTTTCCGAAAGGATAAGCTGTCGCGCATACGCAAGGATCCGGGCTATCTGAGCCGCAATAATTACATCGTTCGCAACAGCAACGGACAGGTCATTCCGACCAATGCAGTCAACTGGAGTGCAAACAATCCCGGCGTCACGCTGGTACAGAAACCCGGACCGGAGAATGCACTGGGCCTAGTTAAATTCATGTTTCCGAACAAATACTCGGTCTATCTGCACGACACGAATGACAAGGGTTTGTTCGATCGAAATGAACGCAACCTGAGCTCGGGCTGCGTTCGTCTGGAGTATCCATTTGAGTTTGCCAATCTCCTGATGGAGGGCGATCCGGAATGGAGTCAGGAAAAGATGCAAGCGATCCTTGACAGCGGAAAGACCACACGCGTTGACCTGCCCAACCCAATTCCGGTGCTGTTGACCTATTGGACCGCATGGGTCGAAGGAGATCAGGTCCATTTTCGAGAAGATCCATACCAGCGGGACGGACCAATTCTTGAGGCGCTCAAGAGGTGACCACACGGCTCAATCAGCAGTGTGGTCAGAATTCTCAGAAGAACGTATGGATCCTAATGCATCACCATACTTGCCACGAATGCTGCAAGGGTGAAGCCAAATGCAATGAACGCCAGACCCCTGATCGTAGCCGCTGCACCTTGAACTTTTGTCGTTTCATAAGCGCTCTGTTCGGACAGTTCAGGAAGCAGGTTTGCCTTGCTTGATTTGAACAGCCCTTCGTCTTCAATGATGTTCATAATGTCCCCCCCGGAAATTTGTTTCTTAATCTGATGAATAAGAACCAGCTTAGGCCAGAAGGTCGTGTTCAACGAAGCAAGAAGTGATTTTGCGCGAGTGTTCGACCCGTTTCTCTGTTGGCGCAGAAACAAAGCCGTTCATGCCGGGTTGCCAGTTTCGAATGTAGCAACAAACAACGTCATTGGACAAAACCTACGGCATCCAAAAGCTGAATACCGAAGGGCGATTCTCTCTCGTCCGTTGTCCTTATTGATCGGATTGCTCAGGCTCTGTTGTCGCTGGCTGGTCAGTAGATGCTGGCGGAACGTTTTCCGGTCGGAACCCCAAAAGCTCGGCCGTTTGCACATCGACAACTCCGGTTGGGTCCATTTCGTTGTCATATTGGAACCACTGAAGCGCATTGTCCGTCCCTGACCCGAACACGCCATCAACCCCACCGACATCATATCCGGCACCGACCAGTCGGTTTTGCAGGTCGCGGACAACTTCGCCCCGGGTCAGGGGATCGGTGAGGGAAAGCCCTACGACGCTTGTTGGCTCAGAGGCAGCTTCCCCCTCAGGATCGGATACGATCTCATAGACCTGCTGATCGTCGTGATAGGTCGACCGGTAGAGCACCCCATTGCATTCATACAGTGTTTCGCCTTCGTATTGGACCTTCTGACATTCCTGATCGTCCGGCAGGTCGGTTACAAAGGCCAAGGTTGAACCCACAAGAGCGGCGGTAAAGAACCAGCCCCATGTCGAGTTCCAATAGTAATCGCCCCAATGATAATGTGGTGGGCGGTAGTATGGCGGTCTCACATGTGGCGGATGCCATCCCGGAGGACGGGTATGCGGAGGCCTCCATCCCGGTGGCCGTGCACTTGGTGGGCGCGATCCGGGCGGTCGCCCGGCAATGGGTCGGTCGCCCGGCGGGCGTGGCCGGCTGTTCGGAGGTCTTTGGCCGGGAAGATCGGCACCGGGTCGCGGTTTTGCTGGCAACGTGGATGGTCGGTCTGCACCACCTCCGGGCCGCGCGACCTCTCGCTTCGGCTGAGCCGGGCGCTGCACGGCTGGTGCGGGCTGGGTGCTCGGGCGGGTCGGTCTCGCCGCCGGTTGCCTTTGTGGCTGTCTTGACGGCTGCGGGCGTGTTCTGGCACCGCTTGGACGGGCTCTGCTGGGAGAAGAGAAACCGCCGCCGCGACCGCCACGTGGCCCTGCCTCTGCTTCCTCGACAGCAGGGGACAGGCGTATAATGCTTTCCGGCGAAGTCCCGACTGCCAATAAAAACGCCAGCCATCCAAGAAACCAAAATCTCATGGTTGTGCCCCCGACACTCATCGTTCGACCACCGGCGTGGACCATGTCATCTGTTCAAAGCTGTCGTCGGGTTGGAAATGAAACGTCCCTTCCCCAATCTCGGGCGAAAAATCCCAAGATGTGAAATAGGCGCGGTATTGCGGCCAGCCTTGAGTATAGGGGTCTGTTCCAACCAGCATGACAAGTTCCGGATTAACCGCGTCGGCCAGAACCCAGACTTGCCAGTCATTGTCGTAGTTTGAGAATGCGAGGTGATGAACCGCCCGACCCGCCAGCCTCGTCTCTCCAAGATAGGCCGCGGCAGTCGCATCGTTGATCAACTCGGATCTGCTTCCATTCGTAAGAACCTGCCACATTGGCAGAGTCACCCCAAACTTCTCTTGAGTGGCGTCAGCCAGTTCGTCGATCCCGCCAGCAAAACGCGCCTCGGCAAAAACGAGATTGTCGCGATCCACAACCTGAAATGTCGAACCGTCAAAGAAATACTCGCGCGTTTCCGATCCATTCTCGGAATAGGAATACAACCCCTTACCGCGCGCCATAACGTTCCTGCCACTGCGAACTCGGGTGAGTTTCTCCCGTCCGTCGACGACCTGATCGTAAGAAACAAACCAGTCAACACTGAGTGCCTCCTGACCGGAAAGATATTCTATCGCCAGAGAAAGCACCTCGACTGCTCTGGGATCGATTGCAGGAGCTTCCTTGCCTTCTTCTTCAGCCGAAACACCAGAAGACGGCAAGACTCCCGCCAACGTCAAACAAGCCGACAGGCCGAATGAGCGGGCGTATAACGGCAGAAACTTTAAGCGCAGCATGCAGTTGAGCTTGCGACATCGACGATGCCCAAGCAAGCACTTTGAAACTTTTCAGAAATTTCTACTTGTCGAAGCAACCCGGAGAGAGAGAGGGATTTCTTACTGAGATCGCCTGATTGCGGCAGGCTCCGGAGTCGAGCGATTTTTAGGCTTGTAGGGCCGGCCTGACTACCGAACATCAAACAACCGAAACGATCCGCTGGCAGACAGATGTCGGTTTGCGCCCCAAGTCATCCTCATTCTTGCCACATTTGGACACCGAATTGGCTTTTTAGCATCGGAGATCGGAATTTTTTCGCCCATTTCATAGCATCTTACCGTTTGGTCGGCGGTGACTTGCCGATGCAGGAAACTTCCTTGCCGCCGGGCCGCTAAAGCCCCAAAAATCACCCAATTCGCACGTATCCAAAACAACAGGCACACCAATGGAACCGCGAAATGGCTAACAAGCAGAACCCACTTTCTATCGACCCCACATTCAGCAGTTTGAACACCCGGACCTACACAGGTTCTGAAGGTGATTACATGGATGTTGGTCATCATGCGTCATTGTCGCTTGGTTCTGGGACGATATCACTGAGCTTTTCGGCATCCAGCCTTCCGGGTGACCAGGCGATCCTGTCGAAGGACGGATCGGGGCGCGAGAATGGTGGCCACCTGACGGTCTGGCTCAAGGATGGCACCCTGATCATCACGCAGGAGAACGCCACCTCGACCGAATGGCTGAAGGTTCCCGAGCTGGTTCTGAACGCGAACCAGACCTATCATCTGGGCCTGAGTTTCGGCGAACAGGGCCTGCAGGTCTGGCTTGACGGTGCGCTGGTCGCGGCCGAGCCCGAGTTCAAGCAGGGCATCGACATGAACGACCGATCGCTGGTGATCGGCGGCAGCCGGGCCTGGCGCGACAATGATGGTCAGAGTGCCCATTCGCTGTTCCAGGGCGAGATCGGCGACGTCATGGTCTTTGACCGCCAGCTTGGTGGCAATGACATGCGCTCGCTGGCGTCGGCGGTCGACCCGGCGCTTGATGATGCGGCCAAGATGGACGCGCTGATGGAGGATCTTCTGCCTCTGCTGGGCGATATTCACCACGGATCCGACACGCTCAAGCAGATCATGCAGGAGTATGGCGTATCCGAGCACGGGCATTTCGCAAACATGCTGCCAATGCGGCACGGATCCAGCACCGCCGACACGGTGACCGGCACGGATAGCGCCGAAGCGATCAACGGCTGGAGCAGTGACGACCTGGTTGATGGCCGGGGTGGCAATGACGTGCTGCAGGGCAGTTATGGCAATGACACGCTGATGGGCGGCACCGGCAACGACATTCTCGATGGCGGCCATGGCGAAGACAGCCTGCTGGGCGGCGATGGCAATGACCTGCTGATCAGCCGGGCAGATGGCCGCGAAGGCGAGATCTTCTATGATCCGAACCGGAGCGAGGGCGACCCGCTGGGTGAGTTGACCAACGGCAAGCTATACCCCGATCAGCCGATCCCGGCCGATGACGTCCTGATTGGTGGCGCTGGCGCGGACATCTTTTATTTCCAGACACTTATCAATGCCAAGCAGCGGTATATCGAAAAGCATACCCGTGATGATGGCAGCATCAACTGGCACGGTGTGGCCGGCGAGAACGACAAACTGCACGACCACTGGGTCGACATTATGGGCAAGGATGTGGTCAAGGACTTCAGTCGCGCCGAAGGTGACCGGCTGGTGATCGAGGGCCATACGACCAAGATCCTCTCGGTCAGCTACGGAGATATAAATTCCGACGGGATCATGGATCACTCGGTGATCTCGCTCTATTCCGATCAGGGCAACAACGGTGGGGCGCATAATGACGACCGTTTGGGCCAGATCACGGTCTATGGCGATCTGGTGAAACTGTCGGATATCGAACAGACCTCCAAACCCGCATACGGCATCATCCACAGCATCGACGATCTGCGCGAAGCCGTGGCCCCGCAATCCAAAGGCACCGAAGCCGCCCCCATCGCCCCCCCGGCAAGACTGCCCGCAGAAAAAGACCTCAACATCGGAAACCTCAAAAATCCCGTCTTCGCTATGACAGGAACCAACACGTTCAAAGCGGATGAACGAGCGCCGATGATTGTCGATCATACCGACCGGCTCGATCTGGTTCAGGGCACGATTGCGTTCAACTTCCAGATCACGGAGCTACTGGATCACCAGGTTCTCTTCTCCAAGGATGCGGAAGGATACGGGAATGGTGGCCACATAACAGCATTCCTGGACTCAAAAGGCAGCCTGCTTATCCGACTTCAGGACATCAACGAAACGTTCTACCTGAAAGCCCAGCTAGGCTTGCAAGTAGACAAATCCTACGATTTCGGGCTGACCTTTGGCGAACACGGGGTCGAACTGAGCCTCGACGGTGCGCGTGTGGCCTTTGATCCGGACATTGTTTTTGATCTTGCCCAGAACACCGAAGCCTTGATCATTGGTGCAAGTGGCTGGAACAACGCTCCGGGTCAAACCGATCGAGTTGGCAGCCATTTTAGCGGGACAATCAGCGACTTTGTCATTTTTGATCAACCGCTTACAACAGATCAGATGAAAGCTGCCGGTTTCGGCAAAGGAGAGATCGGACAGCTGGGCAATAGCAGCGGAAATCCCGGGATGGATGTCTATGGCTCTACTGACGCAGACGTGTTGAACGGAGGTGAAGGCGACGACTACATGTCCGGCGCGGCCAACAACGACCAGATGATCGGCGCCGAAGGCAATGACACAATCGAAGGCGGCACCGGTGACGACACGATTGACGGCGGCATAGGCAACGACCGATTGAACGGCGATTTGGGTGATGATGTGCTGAAAGGCGGAGCCGGCAGTGACTGGCTGACACCTGGAAGCGGATCGGACATGATCGACGGCGGCGCTGGAACCGACATGGTGAGCTTCTTCGACTTGTCGAAATCGGTTCGGGTGCTGCTCAAGAATGGAACCGTTGAATCCGGCACCGACAGCAACACGATCGTTGGCGTTGAGAATGTAACGGGGTCGGTTTTTGGCGACTACATCGAAGGGAATGACGGGGCGAACAGACTTCGCGGCTTGGGAGACTATGATTGGATGGTCGGTTCGGGTGGCGGCGATACCTTTGACGGTGGCAATGGCCGGGACATGGTTTCATATGTTCACTCGCAAACAGGTGTGATCGTAGATCTCGGCTTGGGCCTCGGGTTGGCCGGGCAGGCACAAGGTGATCGATACACGTCGATCGAGCGGGTGACCGGTTCTGTTTTCAACGACAAACTTCTCGGCTCAGAGGGAGAAGATGATTTCCGCGGCCTCGGCGGATATGACTGGTTCGTCGGTTCGGGCGGAGGAAAGGACCGCTATGACGGCGGGAGCGGCGATGACATGGTTGCGTACTCGTCATCCACGTCGGGCGTCGAAGCCAGTCTGCTGTTGGGGCGCGGCAGCAAAGGTGATGCTGCACAGGATCTGTACACCAGCATCGAGGGGCTGACCGGATCGGGCTTTGACGACATACTCACCGGTGATCACGGCCGAAACCGACTGCGTGGCCTGAATGGCGAAGACACCCTGATCGGCAATGCCGGGGTCGACCGGCTTGAAGGCGGCAAAGGGAACGACATACTCGATGGCGGCGCTGACTGGGATTATGCGATCTTCAGCGGAAACCGGTCCGACTACGATATCAGCACGCTTGGTATGACAACAACCGTGCGAGACCTGCGCGTATCTGGCGATGGGCTGGATACTCTGGTCAATATCGAGGCGCTGCAATTTGCGGACGATATCATGTATCTGTGAGCGGATTTCGCCGTATCTTTTTCCGCGCCGGCACCTCAGGCTGCTGGTGCGGGCAACCGCCGTCGTGACAAGAAGTTTCGCTCATTCCAGCGCGTGAAAGGCACCAACTTTCCTGCTTTCTGCATCTCTGGGAATGGGTAGTGCCTCGGGCGAGAACCGCTCACTTTCCGCTGATCTGCGATCGTGGCTTTGGGCCTTCCCATGCGTTAACCGGCAATTTTCCACCGAAAAATCTCACACAACATTTCATCAAATTCCTGCAATGAAATATAACGCTGGGGAAAAGTGAGCGGTAACAGCCGCTTGTAATTTGGGGGCATCAAATCCGGATTTGGCTGCATTATGTTTCAATCATCCAAGAATGGAGGGTTGAGAAATGGACATAGTTCAGAACCAGGCCTGGGAAGCTGCATGCTCAATGACGCCGCGCGAAGTAATGAGTTTTTACAGAATTGCAGGCCAGCAAGATCCGTTGCATCTGGAAGTTTACGAAAACTATCGCAAGCGGGGTGAATTCTCCTCAGTGAACCAGATGTTCCACTTCTACAGCGATGCGGCGGATATGCATGAGGCAGCGTACCTCGCGAACCAGTTCGAGACCAAAGGCAACGCATAACAACGTTCCCTAGACAAGGCATATCGGGCCATTCAATCCCATGACTTTCGGCTATGTCCGCGTGATCCATATTCGGATCGGGAGGATGGTCTCATGCCGACGATAACTAAAACACGCCCGACCAGCGTTCCCGCCAGCACGGGTTAACGGTCCGGAATGACAACCCGGACCATGCGCGTTCGCGGCGTCTGGTTGGCCTTGGGAACGCTCGGCAAGGCGGACTAATCGCAGCCTTTGCAATCTAGATTTTCAGAAACAACAACCAGACTAGAAACCCAATATAGAGAAACACCCCAAGATTCAGAACCGTATCAACAATCTGACCACTCATACCTGTTTCTCCGATGTCAGAGCCCTTATCAGGCAGACGACAAGAATTGGCACAATGAAAACGAATGCGATGGCCGACAGCGCGATGATGGATCGCACCAACGCGATTTCACCCACAAAGATCATTGCCAGTCCCAATCCTGCAAGAACGATGCCCCACATCATCCTGACCTTGGGAGGCGGGTTCTGATCTCCGCCCGAGCCAATCATGGCAAGCGTAAAGCCCGCGCTGACGACACTGGTGACCACAAACAAAAATGCCGCCAGTATTGTCGCTCCTTGCGCAATCCCGGCTAGCGGGAAATGCTGCAGCAAAGCAAATGTCGTGGCATCCAGACTCTGGGCATTAACTTCAAGCAGCTCTCCGTTCCCGCGGAACACATCAAAGAAACCAACTCCGCCGAACACACCAAACCAGAATACTGAAAACAGGGTCGGCGCGACGATAACACCAATCAGGAATTCCCGGATGGTCCGACCTTTGGATATGCGGGCAATGAAAATGCCTACGAACGGCGACCAGGCCAGCCACCAGATCATGTAGTTCAGAGTCCATCCCTGAAACCAGTTTGCAATGTCCCGGTCAAAAAACTCTACGGTCGAGAACCCGGCAGGCAGAACATTGAAAAGATATCTGCCAAATCCTGATACAGTCAAATTCATGATGTAGGAAGTCGGACCGAGAACGAGCAGATAGATCATCAGACCCAAGGCCAGCATCATCGCAAGGTTCGACAGTTTGGACATGCCCTCGCCAAGATCCTTCCGAAGCGGAATCATGAATGCAATGAACATTGCCACATAGATTACGGTTGTCAGGGCATTGGGGTCAGATACCCCAATCAGTCCGGCCAAGCCCGTCTGAACCTGAAAGACCCCCATTGCGAACGAACCTGCCAGTCCAACCGCTATGGCGACGATCGAAACCAAGTCGAAAAGCCAGGCCATCGCATTTACCCAAAGACGATCGCCATAGATATCTCCAAGTGGAGCACTGAGAAGCAGCGACCGCCCTTTCCGAAACGCGAAATAAGCGATCACCAAGCCGACCAGACCGTAGATTGCCCAAGCGTGAAATCCCCAGTTCAGGTAAGTCACGAACAAGGCATGCGATGCGGCGGAAGGACCATCCATGTGCTGATCCAACACCGCGTAATGAGTAAGAGGCTCTGCTGCTCCGTAAAACAGCAATCCGACCCCCATCCCCGCCGCAAACAGCATTGCAATCCAGGCAGGCGTCGAAAACTCCGGTTCGGATCCTTCCGGGCCAAGTCTGATATGGCCAAACTTTGACAGCGCCAGATAGATCGACAAGAACAGAAGCGCGCTGACCTCGAGCATGATGAACCAACCACGACTGTCGAACTGGGCCGATACAATCCTATCCGCTAGATCACCAAACCCCTGAGGATCCCAAAGCCCCCAAAGCGCTATTCCAATGCTGAGAGCCAAAGCCACCACCGTCAGGAGGTTCAGTTTCATGCCATTCCACTCCCAGACAAGTCATTGGTCGCCGGCCTACGTTGCCGACGCGCGCAACCCACCAAAGTCTGCCGTCGAATTTGCCAGTCGCCAAGACAATCGACAGCAATCCAAATCATAATTATCCCCGTATTCTCGAGTGATCCGGGTCATATGGGCAGGGGGCAATCACTCTTGCACTCACCGGTTCACCGCACAAGTTCAACTGCATGGAAGAACCGATTGCCGAAAACTCAGGGTCTACAAAGGCAAAAGCCAGGTTCTTTTGCACACGATGACCCCAAGCACCCGACGTGATTGTTCCCACCACCCGGCTATCGCACATCAGCGATGCCCCGGACGGGGCAGGGCCTCGGGTGGCGTCGATCTCCAAAGTCACCAATCCCTTTGCCCGCACACGAACAGCCCGTCCCAGCAGAGCGTCTTTCCCAATGAAGATTTCCTTTTCAAGGTTCACAAACCGATCCAGTCCGGTCTCAAACGGATCAAATTCGGTCAACAAATCAGCTTTCCAGTGCAGAAACCCTTTTTCAAGCCGCATCGACTCAACAGCTCGGGCGCCGAAAAGCTGCATCCCGAACGGACGACCTGCATCCTGCAGTGCCAAATAAGCAGCATAAAGCGATGTATTTGGTACGTGGATTTCATAGGCCAGTTCCCCAGAGAAACTGACGCCCACAACGGTCGCTGGAGCGAAGCCGACAAAACACTCGCGAACGGAGAGCCAGGGGAATGCCTTAGCCGACCAGTCGCCTCGAGCGCAACTCGACAAGACCTTTCGGGCATTGGGGCCAGCCAGAACCAGAATGGTCTGCGCCTCGGTCAGGCTTTGGATCTGAACATCCTCGCCCGGCTCCACATGCTGCTCTAGCCAGTCCCTGTCGTGGTATTCACTGGCGGCAGCCGAGCCATACCAAACCCGTTCCGGACCACGATCCGAAGCCGGCAGGTTGGCCACCGTTGCCTCGGACTTGATCATCCCAAAATGGTTCAAAAGATAGCCGAGACCTAGACGGCCCTCCCGTTTGCTCACAAAACCGCAGATTAGCCGGTCGAGAAAGCGATGGCGATCGCGTCCTGTGATCTCGATCCGGTTGAATCCGTTGACCTCGCACAGGCCGACATTCTCCTGAACATTTCGAACTTCGGCAGCCACGACGCTATGAGCCTCGTCAAAGTCAAACCCAAGTGTAAGTTGAAACGCCGGGTCCGGTTTGATGTAGTCCACCCGTTCCCAACCGTTGACCGTAGTAAAGGCAGCCCCCTGTGCAGCCAGTATCGGCGTCAGCACCGTGGTCTTTGCCAAACGCCCGGCAGATCTGTGTTCGTTCGGAAAATGAAATCGGAACTCGTTTTGGTAGTCCTCCACCGCCTTGAGAGCCGTCAGCTCTACATTGGCATGTCCGGTGAATCTGCGAGGATCCAGAACCCACGTGTCATAACAGGCCTCACCGTGCACGATCTGTTGGGCCAGCAGCCAACCGTGGCCGCCCCCTTCTCCCAAACCGGCACGCAGGCCGATGATGCAGTACGCGTTTCGCTTGCCGGGGATCGGCCCAACGAGCGGCAGTCCGTCGATGGTATAGGTGATCGGGCCATTGATAACGGTATGGACACCCACTTCGCGCAATGCCGGCAGGCGCTCAAAGGCACCTTCGAGAACATCCATCACCCGATCCAGATCATCGGGACACAGCGCGTTCACAAAGTTCGGATCAATCCCGTCCATCCCCCATGTCTTGCACGCCTGCTCGTAGAAACCGACCAGCAGGCCATTCTTTTCCTGCCTGCAATAGAAGTCGGAGATCGGGCACCTGATCAGGGGCATCCGATACCCGGCCTCTTTGATCTGCGGGATTTCGTCAGTCAGAAAGTACTGATGTTCCATCGATGCCACCGGGTGTTGCACGCCCATCATCGCGCCGACTTCGTTGACGCGGTAGCCGCAAGCATTGACGACAATATCACAGTCTAAATCGCCTTGATCGGTGTGCACGGTCCAAGTGTCGTCCCGGTGCTGGCTCAATCCGGTAACGGGCGTATTGCGATACACTTCGGCACCCGCCTTCCGAGCGCGCCGAACCAGAGCCTGACACAATTGCGCCGGGTCGATATCCCCGTCCAGAGGATCCCATAGGCCTCCAAGCAGATCGCCGGTCGAGATCAGAGGGTGTCTTCTTGCACACTCCTCAGCATCAATCACTTCGAAATGCACATCCATGCCACGAGCCATCGAGGAAAAATGTCGGTAGCCCTGCATCTGCGCCTCGGTATTGGCCAGACGGATGCCACCATCTCCGTGATGATAGTTGATCGGGAACTCAGGGTCTTCGGACAGCTCCTTGTAGAGCCGGATCGAATGGGACTTGAGGCCTATCATGGTTTGACTGGTACCGAAATTCGTCACCTGTGCCGCCGAATGCCATGTCGTGCCGCTGGTCAGTTCATTCCGCTCGACAAGAACCACGTCCGTCCACCCTTCGCGGGTCAGATGGTAGAGCGTCGAACACCCGGCGATCCCACCTCCGATAACGACAACCTTGGTGCGGGACTTCATGTGCAGGAACTCCGATCTCTTCGTTCGACACTAAAAACCCCAACCGATCGCCGTCAACGGCTTCGTTGAACCGAAACAGCGGGCGCGCTTGTGTCTGCATCCGCGCGGAATTAGTGTCCGCAAAAATACGGAGCCTCGGGTAACAGGATCAGAAAAATTGCCAAAGTTTCTTGTCGCTGTGCTCCTTCTCGGGCTGTTCGCTGGCCCGCGATCTCTTCACGCCGGTTACGAAGAATGGCGATTTATACTGACACCGTATGTTTGGGCTCCGTCGGTGGATGCGACGCTCGATATCGGACCTAATCCGCCTGTAAACGGATCAAAATCACTTCTGGACCTATTGGACGGAGCTTTCCTGATTCACGGAGAAGCCCGGCGGGGCCGATGGAGCATTCTTGGAGAATACAATTATCTGAACCTGTCGGATCAATACGGCAACACCCCGTCTGGCGCGCTTTCAGAATGGCGACTGAAAGGAACGATGGTTTCCCTTGCAGCAGCATATTCGGTTCAGGACACCAGTGCATTTCGCCTCGAAGCCGTGGCGGGCCTACGAAGCTGGAACCTCGATTTGTCGACACGGGTATTAGGCCGGACGGCGGAACAGAATGTGGACTGGATAGATCCGATGCTGGGATTGCGTGTCAACGCGCCTGTTACCGGGTCTGTCAATCTGGCAGGTTTCGTCAATGTCGGGGGGTTCGGAGTGGGCTCTCAGCTGCAATGGGAAGCATTGGCCAAGCTGGACTGGGCTCTGTCCCAGACAGTGAAGCTGTCAGCCGGGTATCGCCATCTCTACTTGGACTTTTCAGAGCCCAACGATAACGTTGATTTGACATTAAGTGGCCCATTCGTTGCCCTTGGGTTCAGCTTTTGAACCTTTTCGGCATGCGCTCCGGATGACACGGGCAGGGCATGCCCTGAATATGCGAAGATTTGGAGGATTACATGTCAGGACACGGGTACGAATCAGGCAGGTTAAACTTGCCGTTTGTCGGGATTTCGACGTTTGGCAAAAAGGAGTACGTGTCCGATTGGGATAACATCGACGCGGATGTCGCAATTCTCGGCGCGCCTTTCGATTTCGGATGCCAGTTCCGACCGGGGGCCCGCTTTGGCCCGCGCGCAGTTCGCGAAGCGTCGACACTGTTCAGTTTCGGTCACGCTGGCGCCTATGACCACGAGGATGATACGACCTATCTTGGTGAGGATGTTCGGATTGTCGATATCGGAGACGCCGACATCATTCATACCAAGACAGATGAGAGCCATGCCAATATCAAACTGGGCGTCGAGAAAATCCTATCTTCCGGTGCCTTGCCAGTAGTGATCGGGGGCGATCATTCGATAAACATTCCATGCATCGATGCGTTCGAAGCGGACTGCGCAAGAAACGGACCGATCCATATCGTTCAGATTGATGCCCATCTTGATTTCGTCGACGTTCGCCACGGCGTGACACAAGGCCATGGCAATCCAATGCGAAGAGCTATCGAAAAGGGTTATGTCTCTGGCATGACCCAATTGGGAATTCGCAATGTTTCGTCCACGACAAGGGAAGGCTACGAAGACGCGCGGTCCCGCGGCACCGACATCCTTTCGGTAAGGCAGGTCCGCAAACTCGGGCCCGAGGAGGTCCTGAAGCGCATTCCGGAAAAGGCGCGCTATTATGTGACCATCGATATCGACGGGTTCTGTCCATCGATTGCGCCGGGAACGGGAACGCCAAGCCATGGCGGATTTCTGTATTATGAAGTTCTCGAAATTCTTCAGGGACTGAGCGAGCAGGGTGATGTTGTGGGTATGGATCTTGTCGAAGTGGCCCCGGCGTATGATCCGACTGAAAGCACCCAGATTTTGGCAGCACAGTTGCTGCTGAATTTCGTCGGCTTCATCTTTCACAACCGGAAGTAAGCACTGAAACAGACCCAGAGCGCCGCGTGACTATCGCACGCGGCGCTCTAGATTTGTGACTTTGAAAGAACCTAACCCAGGAAAGGTTCCAACCGCTCACTCTTCGCGGTTACGATCTTTCTACGCCAGATCGGCAAATAGACGGCCGGGGCCTCTCATATCTGCTCCAAAATTGGACAACTGACCCAGATGCCATGCCAAAACCTGATTGCTCGACAGCACCGGCTTTCCTGTTCGCGCCTCGATTTCCTCAATCACGTCCAGGGTACGGAGATTGGTGCATGACAGAAACACCGCGTCGCAATCCGTTGCCCGCTCCATTTCGATGGCAGCTCTGGTAATGGACGCGTCGGAAATGCGAACCACGCGCTCTTCGGTTGGCTCATCAAAGCTGGCGACGGTTTCTACTCCTATCCCGTTCTCGGTCAGAACAGAGCAGAGCTTGTCTGAAACCCGCGCGGTGTAAGGGCTCAGCATAGCAATGCGGGACGCGTTCAGATGCCGACAGGCCGCGAGCAGAGCCGAAACAGGCTCGGTGACCGCAGGTGTCTCTATTCCGGCCTGAATGAGCTCTGAAATCCGTTCGGATCCAATCTGCGCCGAGGCTGACGTGCACCCATATCCCACCGCCGAAAGCTTCGCCCCTCCCGGCAAGAGAGCGGCCGCCTGCGTCAGTAATGGCTCCATCGCGCGCAGCGTCTCGGGGGAAACTTCAGCTGCAGAAGGAATCCGCGAAACCAGAATTTCGACTTTGGCCGGCAGAAGGGCCCGCATGTCCGGTTCAAGTGATTCATCTGATTGCAATACGACCAACCCGATCTGCTTGGGCCGTTTCGCGGAAAGCTCATAGTCGAAATGCATCACAGCACCCTGATTTGATGGCCCTGTCTTTCTGACAGGTATTCTGCCCCGGTTTCACGGATCACGACGTTCTCTTCGTGAACCAGAATCCTGTCCTTGCGAACAGCTACGGTGGGCTCCAGTGTCAGCACCATACCCGGTTCCAGAATGGTGTGGTCTTTGGCGATGATCGAAGGCCATTCGGTCAACTGCATACCCAACCCATGCCCGAGGCGACCAGCCCCGCCGCCTTTGGTATCAGGGTTGCAGACCGCGTTCATCGCGTGAAAGACATCTGCAATGGTGGCACCGGGACGGGCGACCTCAAAACCCGCTTGGGTCGCATCAATTAGCCGCTCATGCGCATAGCGAACCTGTTCGGTCGGCCCGGACAGGGCAAAATTTCGGTCAAAGTCACAGAAATATCCATCCCAGACCAATCCAGTATCCAACATCAGAACGGCGCCATTGGCGAGCGGGGTGTCATCCGCAGGCGAAATGACATCGTCATACCCCCCCTGACCTGCGGCTCCGGCGAGATATGGAACCCAATCCGCGCCTTCGTGAAGGCAAATCGCCTGAAACGCCCGGAAGACATCCGATAATGGAACACCCAACGCAGCGATTTCCGGAACGCGGTCAAAGGCGCGATTTGCGATCCTCGCGGCAGCTGCAGTCTTGGCGATTTCCGCCTCTGATTTTACCATGCGCAGTCGCCGGGTAATGGTTGAATCGCCTTGCATCAGTCGCGGGTTCAAACACGCCTCCAATGCCCGCAATCCGCCGAGCGGCATACGGACATGGCTCTCCATCTGATCGGCAAGGCCTATCCGCCCATCTTTCGGTGTCACTTCTTTCAAGGTTTCGGCCAGCAACCCGATCCCGTCATCTTGGTAATCGGGAGATTGCCACGTTCGAATGTCACTAACCCAAGTCTGCTCCATCAGATGCGCACCAATAGAGGGAATGACAGCAATGGGCTTTCCCACGGATGGCAGCACGACAAACCAAGGTCGGGTCGGGCTTTCCCAGAAACGGGTGAGAAATCCGGTGTAGTATCGGATTTCCGGTTCGGTCGTCAGCAACAGCGCCGAAAGCCCTTCCTGCGCCATCAATGCCTGTGCCGCGCGCGTCCGTTCCGCGAATTCCTGATCCGGGAACCCGCGCCTCGGAACGCTCACCCTGTTGCTCCTTCACTCAGGATCACAAAGACCCTTGAGCTGTCCGACAATCCGATCGCATCTGGATCGTCACCTGAGGCTAACAGACCGGAAAGCCCCGCCGCGCCTGACGGGGTGGTGGGCAACCCATGTTCATGGCACAGGACACTGCCGCGTTTGCCTTCTTCTTCGCTGATCAGCATGAAATCATCTGCGTCTCGCGCCAGACCTTTCAGGGCGATTAATGACGGTTCCTTGCAATCCAGCCGACCCATTGCCGAGCTCGGCCCTTCGGTCACGGTCGGGGTTCCGGCTGCAATCGACGCGTAGAGCGCCGGCGCCGCAGACGGTTCCACAACGATGATACGCGGCGCGCTGCCCCATGCCTTGCGCGCATAGGCCGCGCAAGCGCCAGCCAGCCCGCCGACCCCCGCCTGAAGAAAGATATGCGTTGGTGGTTCGGGCATCTGTTCTACCGCCTCTTGCATCATGACAAGGTATCCCTGCATCAACCTGTGTGGACGGTCATAGTATCCCGGCCAGGAACTGTCCGAGAGAAGAACCCAGCCTTTGCTTCGCGCCGCCGCAGCCGCCGCAGCCATGCTTTCTTCGTAAATCTCTCCCTGCCGGCGCACTTCAGCCCCCAGTGATCGGAGGCGATCGGCAAATGCTTCGGGCACGGTGTCGGCCAGATAGATCACAGCCTGCGCCCCGAAAGCATCGGCCCCGGCCGCAACAGATAACCCGTGGTTTCCGGCGCTCGCCGTTACATATGTCTGGCCGGCGGCACGACCTTCTTCGGCATCGCAGGCAATCACATAGGCGGCTCCCAGCGCCTTGAAACTCCCCAATCCCATACGGCCGCGTTCGTCCTTAACAAAGACCCGGCCAACGCCAGCCAACGCCGCCAGTGAGGGCTGTTCGATCATCGGTGTTTCCGATGCAGCGGGGCAACGTTTCAACAACTCCGAAGGATGATCGGCATTCACACTGGGCTCAGGCGTGTCGGCAAGGGCCGCCACGAGAGCAGCAGATTGCCCGGTCGGGTTGTGCAGAATTTCCATGTCGCCCTCAGCCTTTGTCAGAGCGCAAGCCTACCCGTCATCCCGCGTTTTTGACAAACATCTTTTGGGCAGGCGAGCCCAGACTTTGTTTGGACCAACAATACCCTGATTTCCCGATCTGACCGGGAAACCTCAGCCCGTACCGCCATTTGCAGCGGCCTCATCCTCGAGAAGCCAGCCAAAGAAGAGTGTGGCCAGAAATGCGGCGACAAGCTGAACCAACACGAAGGCCAACACATGAGAAGGGGCAATTCCGGCAAACGTATCAGAGAAACCACGCGCGATGGTCACCGCCGGGTTTGCAAATGAAGTCGACGAAGTGAACCAATAGGCTGCGGTGATGTAGAGACCCACTGCCACGGGCACGGCCTCGGGTCGGTTTTTCACGCATGCCAGGATCGTTCCCACCAAACCAAAGGTGGCGACAAACTCCCCGACCCATTGGCCGATCCCCGTGCGCGCTGTTGTCGACGGATCAAAGAGCGGATTGTCGAACATGATATGAGCAGCCAGCACACCGCAGATCCCGCCGAAAACCTGTACGGCCACATAAAGGCCCGCTGTGCGGGCCTGCAACTCACGTCGGAGGGCAAAACTGAGCGTTACAGCCGGATTGAAATGCGCGCCAGATATTGGCCCGAAAACCATAATCAGCACAACGAGGATCGCGCCCGTTGGAATGGTGTTGCCAAGTAGCGCAATGGCGACATTACCGTCGGCAAGCCGTTCGGCCATGATGCCCGAACCGACAACCGTTGCCAGCAGGGAAAAGGTGCCAAGCCATTCGGCAACCAATCTGCGTATCATTTTCAGTTCTCCTGAATATCGTCCGCGATCTGATAGACCGCATCACCTCGCTGAACATGACTGAGGGTGCGTTTGGCAAGAACAATTCCGCCGAATGGCGACACCACGTGAGCCGGTTCGCGTTGAGGCTGATCCGGGAAATGTATCTGTCCCAGAGCTTCGTGCGGTGACACTGGATCCGCAATGTCCTTGAAGGGTTCAAACACCCCGTCATCGTAGCAATAGACTGATCCCTGAACGCTCAATGCCCGGGTCCCGCGCGTGCCATCAGGCTGATAGCCGGGCAACATTTTCAACTTGTGCAGAACCCGCCGCAGCCCACGCTCGGCATCGGCAAGGATCGTTCTGTCAATGCCGCCGCCGCCGCCCAGTTCCGCCATGACGGACACCACGCCATTCCGGTTCGCCGCAGCCAATGCCGTGCGACCGGTAGACTGTCGACCTCCACCGCCAAACACCCATGCAAAAGGCAGATCAAACGCGTGCTCCAGCAATTGAAGTTTGGCGCGTTCTTCTTCGGTCGCGCCCATCCCACGCAACAGGGTGGCGGGATAAAACAGGGATGTGCCACCAGAATGCAGATCAACCATGTAGTCAGATCGCGGCAAGAGCACTTCCTCGATGTAATGAGCGATCATCTGCGTTGGGGCTCCCATAGCATTGCCAGGGAAGCTTCGGTTGAGATTACCCTCATCGATCGGTGAAACGCGCCGCGACGCTCTGGCCGCCGGATAGTTGGCCATGGTCAGAATGATCAACTGACCGTCAATGTCCTGCGGCTCCAACTCACGCGACAGCTTGGTCAGGGCAATCTGCCCTTCGTATTCATCACCGTGCACACCGGCCAGCATCAGCATAGTGGGCCCCGCGCCGTTCTTGATGCTGACTATGGGAAGTCCAATCCAACCATAGGCACTCCGATCGACGGAGTGTGGCACCCGCAGATAACCGGCCTGTTTGCCATTTGCGTCAAGGTCAACTTCGGACGTGATCAGTGTTGCGGCCATGACTCTCCCTCCGGAGTGAATCTTTTTCCTGCGACGTCACCAACCTGGAGCCGCATCTCTAGGCCGCCAGGTTGGTTGCTGGCCGCGCGATCACAGGCTTCCGTTTCGATGATAAACCTCTTGTGCATCAGAAGTGTCAACTTCTTATTTCGGCAGATCCCGAATTATGGAAACGACGTCCGAGAATTTGACGACTTACCAAAGTTCGTTAATTCGACTATCATCGAAATATGGATCAAGAAACGGCTATCGAAGCCTTTGCCGCATTGGCGCAAAACTCACGTCTGACCATTGTTCGAAAACTGGTCAAAGTCGGCCCCGAGGGTCTGACGGCAACCGAGATTTCAAACAGGGTCGGGATTGTTCCGTCGACACTGTCAGGGCATCTTGGAGTGCTGAAGCGGGCGGGGTTACTTACCGCCACCCGGCATTCCCGTGAAATACATTATGCAGCGGATGTCAGCGCGATCACCGCACTGGTCACGTTTATCCTGTCGGATTGCTGCGGCGGGGAAATTCAACATTGCGCTGAGATTCTGTTCCTTTTGAAGGAAGGCGAGAGCTGATTTCCCGAGACCGAAGAACTTGACAAGCCCAGAAAATGTGGCTGCCACCGGCCCATATTTTTATCGTTATCGCCGAGTATTTCGCCCATCAATTTCCTGCCAAAAAATGGCAACCGATTACGGAATTAAACATAATCCTTTGAAAATTCGAAACTCGCGGATACGATCAAGCGCTAGGAACTACTCGTGTTTCTCCAAGATCGGGTGGCGCAATTGAAAAAATTTGTTCTAAAAACTCTTTCTATCTCCGCAACGATCGCGTTCTGCGGAACCATAATCGAAGCGCAAAGTCTAAGCAGCGCAGTGCAGACCGCACTGACCTCCAATCCTAGGATTAAGGCTCAGGATTCATCAGTCCGGGCTGCGGCCTATGACCTTTTACAGACCCGGGAACAGTTCGAGCCAACGCTGTCCCTGTTCGGCACCGTTGGGCGGGAGTACGTGGACGACCCTGCAGGTCTATCGGCCGCTGATAACGCTGTTACCAAAACACCGCGCGAGGCAGGGTTGCTGGCAGAGGTCACGCTTTACGATGGCTTTCGGCGAGACAATCTTACCTTTGCTCGAGCTTCCCGGCTTGATCGTTCGATGTTCGAATATCTCGATGCTTCGGAAACTATGGCATTAACTGTTGTGCAGGCCTATGTCGATGTCGCTCGCCAGCTCGCACTCAAGCAGATCGCGCTGGATCATCTCGCCCGGCACATCGAGATACAGGGACAGGTCAGCCGACAGGTCACTGGTGGCAAATTGCCGATCAGCGACCTGTTGCAAGTCGAAAGCCGTGTCGAACGGGTTCGTGTTGCCTTGACCGAGATCGAACTTGATCTGTCGGCGGCACGTATCAGATACCGGGAACTGGTTGGCCAACTGCCCGGTTCCTATCTCAAGATCCCAGCCCCACCGGCACCGCCATCGACGGTCGATTTGCTGGTCAAAGCAAGCCTCGACAACAATTTCCGGATCAAGCAAGCCCAATCAAACATCGATGCCCGCGAGTTTGAACGCAGGATGTCCGAAGCTGATTATCAGCCACGCATCACTTTGCAGGCCGGCACATCCTATGGTGCGGACCTAGACGGGTCACGCGGCCACGAAAACCGCAATTTCGTCGGGCTAAACCTGAACTGGACGCTGTTCCGGGGCGGACGCAGGGAACGAACCGAAGCCTTTGCCGAACGCCGCAACGAGGCGCTGTATGACCGCATGTCGATCATGCGCGAGGTTGACGCCATCGCGCGGCGGGCTTGGACAAACTACTCCTCCAACCGTCGCCTTCAGCAATTGCTGGCCAAACAGGTCGAAACCAATCAGGAACTGGTGTTTCAGTATCTTCAGGAATTTCAGCTGGCCACACGCAGCCTGATCGACGTGTTGATCGCCGAAACCGAACTGTTCACCGCCCGATACGAACAGATCAACTCTCGCGCCAGCCTGTCCTTCAGCGGTTACCGGATGATGGCCGCACAGAGCAAACTGGCAAAGTATTTCGGGGTCGACAGCACAGGCGAGCTTCTGCTTTTGACTGTTGGTGTGGATACCGAAAAACGTCAGCGTCCCTATAGCGTGCTCCAGAAGGGCCGCCCTGTCGTGGATCGATGAACACATTACCGCCGGAGGGGCCTCAGAAAGAAAACGCCCCGAACGGCAGTAAGCCGGGACAGGATGAATCCCAGAGCGGAGCATTGAGCGTCATTGCTTGGTTCGCCGCAAGATACGGACGACCGTTCACCGAAACGGCTGTAGTGAGCCGCATTCCAGCTGGCACCAACACGCGCCACGCCGACGGGTTGATTCGAGGATTTGAAACGATCGGCCTTCGCGCGCGGTTGTATAAGTCTACCTTGCGGCGGCTCGACCCTGCCGTGCTTCCCTGCGTGGCCTTCGACCGGACCAATCGGCCTGTTATCGTGGAGAGCTTCGACAGTAGTCGCCACACTGTAAAGATCACCAGCGCCCACACAGGCAAAACTACGCGGGAGCCGGTTCGCGATCTGCAACGCAGGATAGCACCGCAAGTTTTACTGGTAACCCCCGAGCAGGGCGACGCCCGAGCTCTGAAATCGCCGCCCGGTGCTGCACAGTCCAATGGCCACTGGTTCTGGGGACCGGTATTGGGCAACTGGCGGTCTTGGGGCCAGATCATGCTGGCCTCGCTACTGATCAACATTCTGGCGCTCGCGCTGCCTCTCTTCATCATGAACGTCTACGACAGGGTGATCCCAAGCCTGTCATTCGTAACTCTGTGGACCCTCGCAGGAGGCGTCGGCATCGCCATCGGGATGGACTTGTTGCTGCGGGCGCTTCGGGCGCAGATCATCGAGCGGATTGGCCGCCGCGTCGACTTGCAGGTCGCCACCTCATTGTTCCGACAGGCGATGGATCTGAGAATGGCCGAGCGGCAATCCGGTGCCGCAGGTCTAGCGAGCCGCATTCGCGAATATGAAGCTGTCCGGGAATTCTTCACATCCAGTTCCTTTGCCTCGTTCGTCGATCTGCTTTTCATCGGTGTTTTTATTGCCGTTCTGTTCGCAATTGTTGGGCCGCTGGCCTATGTGCCGCTTGCGGGAGTTGCCGCGATCCTGTTGGTGGCGCTTGTTGCGCAAATCCCCATGGCACGCTCTGCCTCGCAGGCCGGGAATGTTGCCACTCATCGCCACGTGGTGCTGATGGAGGCCCTGTCGGGCGTCGAAACACTCAAGACTCTGAACGCCGAACCCGTCATGCAGCGTGAATGGGAAGGCGCCGTAGCAGCTTCGGCACGGGTCAACGGCCGAACACGGCTCTGGTCGAATTTCACCTCTAGCTGCACGATCATGGTGCAGCAGCTTGTCAGCGTGGTGATCATCGTTCTCGGCGTCTACATGATTGCCGAAAATCAGATAACGATCGGTGGCCTGATCGCGGCCAACATTCTTTCCAGCCGAGCGCTGGCCCCACTGGGGACCATCGCACAAACCGTATTCCGGGCGCAGTATGCGCGCAAATCCATGTTGGCGCTGAACGAGATGATGGGGCTGGAAACCGAGCGGGAGGCATCCATCAAATCGAACCTGCGCGTAAAGACCGGATCATTGTCGATCCGCGATGTCGGTTACACCTTTCCCGAAGCACAGCTGCCTGCGCTGGATCATCTCTCACTGGAGATCGCAGCAGGCGAAACAGTGGCCCTTTTGGGCAGGGTCGGCTCCGGTAAGTCGACACTTGGCAAGTTGGTCTCTGGATTGATCCAACCAGACAGCGGGCTTGTTCTGGTCGATGACTATGGCAGCAACCAATACGATCCGGCCGAGCTTCGCACGGGCATCGGATACTTGCCGCAGCGGTCAGAATTCTTCACAGGCACGCTGCGCGAAAACCTTGTTCTCGGCCGCCCCAACGCCACGCAGGAGGAAATCGACGAAGCACTTTTCATCGCCGGACTGTCAGATTACGTGGCCGAAAGCCCCGAAGGACTCGACTTGCATATTGGCGAAGACGGCAACAACCTTTCAGGCGGTCAGGCGCAGGCGCTGGCTTTGGCCCGGATCTTGTTGGGGCAGCACAAGCTGCTCTTTCTTGACGAGCCGACCAACGCAATGGATCAGGTGATGGAACAGCGGGTATGCGAGCGCCTAGGGTTGCTCAAAGCGCGGGGGACGGGCCTGATCCTGTGTACGCACCGAGCCTCTCTGGCCGATCTTGCGGATCGATTTGTCGTACTCGAGAAGGGTCGCCTGCTGATCGACGGGTCCAAAAACGAAGTGATGCAGCAACTCGTCTCGGCCGATGCCGACAGCGGGGGGGCAGGTTGATGTTCGGGCGCCGAATCGAAGAAGAATTCGTCAACACCGCCGAAACACAAGAACGAGGCGGCGATCGGGGCACCACATTCCTTCTCCTGCTGACGGCTGCGCTTGTTGGTGGCTTTCTCTGGTGGGCGCACACCAACAAAATAGAACAGGTCACGCGCGGCAACGGCACGGTCATTCCGTCACAGAAAGTTCAGGTTGTCCAAAGCCTCGAAGGTGGCGTCGTCCGTTCCATCCTGTTGCGCGAAGGCGATCTGATCGAACAGGGCGCTGTCCTGATGCAGATCGACGACACCAGCGTTGCTGCCGAGCTTGGCGAACTCGAAGAGCGCAAGAACGCGTTGCTGGCCGAAAAGCTGAGGCTTGAAGCCGAAGCGAAATTGCAAGAGGTGCTTGAATATCCCGATGAGCTGGCCGCAAAGTCTCCGTTAGCGACCGCCGTAGAACTGGAAGTGTTCCAGTCGCGAAGAACCCAGCTAGACAGCGAACTCGAGATCCTCGGCGACAAGATCCGTCAACGGCGCAGCGAACTGGCCGAACTCGAAGCCCTGCAAAGTAAGCGCCGTCAGGTTATTGCACCACTGGCCGAGGAGATCGAACTGGTCAGCAAAATGACTGAGTCTGGCACGATCCCCCGCATCGAACTGTTGCGGCTCAATTCGCAAATGGCAGAGCTTCAAGGTGATCTGACCGTCGGAGAAGCTGCGAAAGTCCGGGTGGAAAGTTCTCTCGCTCAATCCGAAAACGAACTGGATGCGGCAGTCTCAGCTTATGTGCTGACAGCACGGCAGAGGTTGGCGCGTCTTCAGGTCGAGCTTGCCGTCGTCCAAGAAGAACTGCGTGCGGCCAGCGAGCGTGTCACCCGTACGCAGCTCCGATCTCCGGTGCGCGGCACGATCAACGCGCTGTCGGTCAACAGTATCGGCGCGGTGGTTCGACCGGGACAGGAAGTGGCGGAGATTGTACCAGCGGATGACGGCTTGCTTATCGAGGTAAAACTGCGCCCGGCAGACGTGGCCTTCGTGACACCCGGCGCCGAGGCCTCGGTCAAGATAACTGCCTATGATTACCTGATTTACGGATCTCTCCCCGGCATTGTCGAACGCATCGGTGCCGACACGGTCACGGATGCCGAAGGAAACGAGTTCTTTCGGGCAGTCATCCGAACAGAGCAGAACATTCTCGGCCCGGCTGACCAACCGCTGCCCATCTCGGCCGGAATGGTGGCATCGGTCGATATCCGCACCGGACAGCGCACGGTCCTCGAAATTCTACTGAAGCCCCTGCGCCGCGCCCAGAACGAGGCCCTGCGCGAAGGGTGATCATTTGGTCTCGGCCACAAAGACACCGTCCCAATCATCTGGCGGGTCACGCATGAGCCGTCGCAGCCTATCGCCATAGACCTCGGTGTAACCCGACAGTTCAATGTCGAGCGTTTCGGCAAGATGGTTCACCTCAGAAATATAGTCTTTTGCCGCCTCGAACTGTCCAGTCCGGTATGCGTCGAGCATTTTCCCATTCTCGGCCTGAACCGCCAGAAACATGGGATTTTGCGCCAGTTTCTGATCGCCAAACAAGGCAAATATGCGCTCAGGCAAGGACTTACCCTTGACCCTGATCAGGTCCAGTTCCAGCAAGGCGAAACTGTCCTGCACCGCCAGCGCGGTGGCCTCGCCCACGACGATGGAAACCCCGTAAGTCTTGGTCTGACCCTCCAGCCGTGACGCCAGGTTCACCGCATCGCCAAGGGCTGTGTAATCAAAGCGTGTGTCACTCCCCATGTTGCCGACAACACATTCTCCGGTGTTGATCCCGATACCGACATTGATCGGCTCGTACACAGTCTTTTTTCGCGGTCGCAAGCGTCGCGTTTCGTTCAGGTCATCCACCGCCTTGAGCATCCTGAGCGCCGCCTCGCAACTGGATTTGGCATGCCCCTGATCATCCAGCGGTGCGTTCCAAAACGCCATCACAGCATCACCCATGAACTTGTCGATGGTCCCACCGCTCAGCATGATCGCATCGGACAGAACCGTCAGGAACCGGTTCATCAATTGGGTCAACCCCTGCGGGTCTTCTCTGAACCGTTCGGCGATAGAGGTGAACCCGCGTACATCGCTAAACAGCACCGTCAATTCCCTGTTCTCACCTCCCAGCTTCAGGTTGTCCGGATCCTTGGAAAGCTGAGACACCAGTGCCGGAGAAACATACTGACCGAAAGCGCTGCGGATCTGGTTTCTCCGCAGTTCCTCGCGCAGATAGTTGGCGCTGGAAAACAGCATCACCATCAAACCGGTAGAGAGCATGGGGAATGTCGGATCAATGATCTGATTTGCGTTCAGGAACAGATAGAAGGTGAATGCGCCATATCCCGCGATCAGCAGGATTGAACTCAGGATGAGCCACCGGGCTGCCAAAATTGGTGCGAGAAAGATCACAAGAATGCACAGCGATGCGGCCCAGACCAGTTCCTGAGCCAGGGCCGTATTCGGTCTTAGCAACAAATCCCCTGCCAAAATGTTTTCGAGCAACTGGGCGTGGATTTCGACACCGGCCATGGGAATTCCAAGCGGCGTTGCGCGAAAATCCTCCAGCCCGATGGCCGAGGTACCTACCAAGACAAGATGGTTCTGCAGCCGACCGGGCGGAACCCTGTCCTGCAAAAGATCGGCTGCGGAAACAAATCGGTTGGGGTCAGACACAGAATAGCGAGGCCAAACTGTAGCATCCGCCTCGGTTTGAATAAGCTTTCGGGCCACCACGATCCCATCGACGCCTGCCTCGTTGGACTTGACGGCAAAGGCGTCGCCCCCGGTCGCAATGCGCAATAACTCGGGTGCAATGCTAAGGCGGATCTGGCCTTGAACCAACATGACCAGCGGAACCTTTCGGTAGACACCATCCGGATCCGGCAAGACCGTAAACACCCCGCGCCCGCTTGCCGCTTCTTCCAATTCAGGCAAGTTCTGGATCAGCTCCGGAAACTGCAGAAGAAACGGGCTGGGATCCGGCCCGAGCATCGCATGCGGTACCTGCGGAACCTCGCCATCGGTCTGCGCGGTTTGCGTGGTTCGAATACTCGATTGACCGGCGACGACACGCGATCGCCGGAATGTCTCGGCCAACACAAGGTCATTGGACGGCATCGCAGCAAGCTCTGCCCGGACGTCCGGAGGCAGGTTCGGGTTATCCGCAGCGACAAGTGCCGGGGACAGCCGGTCAGGCTCCGAAAACAAGACGTCGAACGCAAGAGCGACGCTTCCTGCCTGCATGGCCTTTTCAGTCAGTTCAGCGATCTGGGTCCGCGGCCAAGGCCATTGGCCGATTTCAGTCAGGCTGGCGTCGTCTATATCGAGAATGGCGACTGGAAACTGGCCCAGATCACGCGGAAAACTCTGTTGGAAAAGATCAAAGGCCGAGAGCCTCAGACGTTCCACCGGGATCGGGTCGATCACGCGCAGTGTCAGCAGGGCTGCAAGCAACACCACCCCGGCAATTCGGGACAGGCTGATTCTTCGCAGAAGTCCTGAAAGCGTCAATGTATGCCCCTAATGGTTGAATCTGGCATATCTGGCTGCGCTTTTGATTTAATTTTCCTATCCGTCACAAAGTTCGTTGCCTATGGGCGCTCACCACATTTCGGCCACAATTGCGAAATGATCGCTAGATCTCGATTGGCCATCATCCCGGTCCTGAAAAGAAATGGCGAAAATGTGAATTTAGAGGCACAATTCTCAGCAAGATTTTTATTATTGCAATGATTTTTGACAAAAAGGCTTGGGGGCGATGTCGCGTGGCGACCTTTATACTGGTGACCTGTCTTTAGTGCGGTCAGTCTTGGCCGCTGATTCAAAAGGTGCGTCAGATAAGCTACAAATTCCCGACCATATTGATCTGTATTCAGCTGAGTTTTCCAAGGCTGGACCCAATTTGGTCATTCAGAATGACAACGGCCAATCTTTGGTCATTGTCGACTATTTCCGCAACGGTGAAGCACAGGATCTCATGGCCGCCGACAAGGGTGTGCTGCGCGGCCATGTTGTCGAGTCGCTCGCCGGTGCGGCACCGGATGCACGGCTTGCCCAGACGTCTCCGACCGAAGGACCAATACCGATCGGACAGGTTGAAGTCGCCGAGGGCAGCGTTCGCGTGCAGCGCGGCGACGGTACGGTTGAAGAACTCGATGTCGGGGTCAAGATCTATCAGCGTGATGTTCTGATCACCGACGTGGACGGCAATCTGTCGGTCACCTTTGCAGACGGGACGATCTTTACCTTGTCGGCTTCTTCGCGGATGGTCGTGGATGAGCTGATCTATGATCCCGAAAGCACCGAAAACTCGGGCGCGTTCAGTCTTGTTCAGGGCGGGTTTGTCTTTGTGGCCGGCCAAGTCGCCAAGACGGGTGGCATGACGGTCGATACCCCGGCGGCAACCATGGGGATCCGTGGCACTAATGTTTCTGCCAAGGTATATACCGTCGGCGGCGAAACCGAAGTTCAAATGGCGCTGAACAAGGACTTCGACGGAACCCTCAGCTCGATCGAAGTCTACGTCGACGATGTGCTTCAGGGCGTTATCACAACCGACACCGAAGTCTGGGTGGTGTCGACCGCAGACGGGCGGGTCGAACGCTTTCCTCGCACGATTGACGATCAGGCCGCAGACCAGGAGCTGATCGACGAGGCCTATGAGGCGTATCTGGCCGCTCAGGACCGGATTGCACAGGGCCAGAACTACGTTGAACAGGAGGCACGCTCGGGCAATATCCAGAGAGGCACGCCAAGCGACAACAACTTCAACGATCTTCCTGAAAACTCCGGCCCGGAGGAACAACAGGAAGGGCCGGAAGGCGACGAAAATCTCGATGACGGGTTCGACGATACCAATCTGCAAGATGACGGTGTCGACAATCTCCGCGATCCCGAGGAACCGCCGGTCGCCAATGATATTACCGTAACGGGGCTAGAAGACGCATCCGGCTCGGATCCGATCAGGGGTTCGGTGCTGAGTGCAGGACAGGCCAACCAATCTCTGACATTCGGGATTGAAAGTGCCCCGCAAAACGGGCAAGCCGTGATCAACGAGCTCGGCGAATTCATCTACATTCCAAACCCGGATTTCGCCGGGCAGGACGTGTTCACCTACAGCGTTTCGAATGGGGCGGACGGGTTTGACACCGCGACCGTGACGATCAACGTAGCACCGGTCAACGATGCGCCCGAAGCAAAGAGCGATCAGGCGCAGACAGCCGAAGACATGCCTGTCGTAATCGACCCGCTGACAAATGATTTCGACGTCGACGGCGACAGCCTCCAGATCGTCAGCACAACCCTGCCGGCAAATGGCAGTGTGGCAATCAACAGCGACAATACGCTGACCTATACACCGAAGCCAAATTTCAACGGCGTCGACCGTTTCACCTACAAGGTCGAAGACGGACAGGGTGGCAGCGACAGCGTCGAGATTGTTGTTACGGTCAGCGATCTCAATGACCAACCTGTTGCCGGGGGCGACAGTATATCGACCAACGAAGACCAGCCAATAACCTTCGACCCGCGGGACAACGACACGGATGCAGACGGTGATCCGCTGTTTGTCACCAAGGTTTCCGATCCCGCCAATGGGTCAGTCATCATCAATGTCGATGGCACACTCACCTATACTCCCGATCCGAACTTCAATGGCATGGACAGTTTTACCTATGTCACCGAGGACGGAAACGGAGGCAGCAACACGGCGACGGTTTCCGTTTCGGTTGGCGATGTGAACGACGCACCGGTAGCGGCGAATGATCCGGTGACAACAAACGAAGACCAGTCGATCACTTTCGACCCGCGTGGCAATGACAATGACCCGGATTCCAATCCACTGTCCGTGTCAGCCTGGACCGACCCGGCCAACGGCAACGTCGTGCTCAATCCTGACGGAACCCTGACATATACGCCGAACCCGAATTTCAGCGGCTCCGACAGCTTTACCTACACGGTGCAAGACGGGCAGGGTGGCAGTGCCTCGGCCGAAGTTTCGGTCACGGTTTCGCCGGTGAACGACCAACCTGTTCTGGGCGCCGATTTCGTGTCCACGGCCGAAGATCAGCCCGTCACCTTCGACCCACGCGGAAATGACAGCGACACCGACGGGGATGTCCTGCAAATTCGCGAGACTTCGACACCAGTCAACGGCAATGTCATTATCAATATCGACGGCGGCCTGACTTATACTCCTAACGCGGATTTCAACGGTACTGACAGTTTCACTTACACGGTTGTTGACGGACGCGGCGGCACAGCAACCGGAACGGTCAACGTGACTGTCAGCTCGGTCAACGATCCTCCGGTTGCCACTCTCGATGCAGCAACCACAAACGAAGATCAGGCGGTTACATTCAATCCGCTGACAAATGACATGGATCCAGATGGCAACCCTCTGAGTATCAGCGGAACGTCAAACCCATCCAACGGATCCGTCGCGATCAATCCCGACGGGACGCTCACTTACACGCCAAACCCAAATTTCAACGGAACCGACACATTTTCTTATACCGTATCGGACGGGCAGGGCGGCAGCGCCACGGCGCAGGTATCCGTCTTTGTCGGGCTGGTGAACGATCCGCCCGTTGCCGCAGATGACACAGCCAGCACGCTCGAAGATCAGGCCGTCACCTTCGACCCGCGCGGCAACGACGTGGATCTGGATGGCGATCCCCTTTCAGTCACCGGAACGTCAACGCCTGCAAATGGATCCGTCAGCATCAATGCCAATGGCACGCTGACCTACACACCAAACGCCAATTTCAACGGCACAGACAATTTCACCTACACCGTGAATGACGGCCAGGGAGCCAGTGCTTCCGCAACCGCTACGGTGACCGTAATCCTGGTCAACGACTTGCCTGTGACCGTTGATGATGCGTCGACAACCAGCGAAGACCAAGCCATCACATTTGACCCCACTGGCAATGACAGCGACCCGGACGGGGATCCGCTCACGATAACTGGCACCTCGGTGCCATCAAATGGCGCGGTTGCCATCAACTCTGATGGCACTCTGACATACACCCCCAATGCCGACTTCAACGGGACGGACAGTTTTACCTATACGGTAAACGATGGGCAGGGCGGGCTTGGCATCGCAACCGTCAATGTCACCGTAACACCGGTCAATGACCTGCCAGTGGCAACCAACGATGAGGCCGCCACCAATGAAGATCAGGCGGTCACCTTCGACCCGCGGACCAATGACAGCGACGTGGACGAAGACCCGCTAACCATATCAGGGACAAGTATGCCGGCGAACGGATCGGTTGCAATCAATCCGGACAACACGTTGACCTACACTCCGGATGCCCATTTCAACGGAGCAGACAGCTTCACCTACACCGTGAGCGACGGGCAGGGCGGAACCAGCACCGCCACCGTAAATGTCACGATTGCAGCGGTGAACGACCTGCCAGTGGCCGTGAACGATATAGCCGCCACCAACGAAGACCAATCGCTCACATTTGATCCCCGCGACAATGACAGTGATATCGACGGAGACCCGCTGACGATCACCTCGACCACCGCCCCGGCTAACGGGTCGGTCGCGATCAATCCTAACGGTACGCTGACCTATACGCCGGACGCTGATTTCAGCGGGTCCGACAGTTTTACCTATACCGTGAATGACGGGCAGGGGGGGATCGCCACTGCCACCGTCGATGTGACCATCGCACCGGTGAACGACCCGCCGTTGGCCGCTGATGACACAGCCTCGACAAACGAAGATCAATCCGTAACCTTCGATCCGCGCAGCAACGACAGCGATGCGGATGGCGACCCGCTTTCCGTTTCCGGGACCTCGACGCCCTCGAACGGATCGGTTTCAGTCAACGCAAACGGATCGCTCACCTACACTCCGGATGCCAATTTCAATGGCACCGACAGTTTCACCTACACTGTAAGCGACGGGCAAGGCGGGACCGACACCGCAACCGTGAACATAACCATCGTTGCAGTGAACGACCCGCCAGTTGCGGCGGACGACACCGTTTCGACGAACGAGGACCAGCCCGTCACCTTCGAGCCAAGGGGCAATGACAGCGATATCGACGGGAACCCCATTTCAATCGGAGCAACCTCGACCCCATCCAATGGCTCGGTGGTGATAAACGCCAATGGCACCCTGACCTATACACCAGACGCGAACTACAACGGGGCCGACAGTTTCACCTACACCGTGAGTGACGGGCAGGGCGGCACAGATACCGCGACGGTAGATGTCACTGTCACCGCTTCGAATGATCCGCCCGAGGCCACAAATGACAACGTGACAACGGCGGAGGATCAGCAGATCACCTTCGATCCGCGCGACAATGACAGCGACCTCGACGGTGATCCCCTGACCATCACCGGCGCTTCGAACCCGGCCAACGGTTCGACAACGGTCAATGCCGGAGGATCGATCACCTATTCGCCCGATGCGAATTTCAACGGCAACGACAGCTTCACCTATACGATTTCAGACGGTCAGGGCGGAACCGACACCGGCACGATTCAGGTCACGGTGACTGCCGTGAATGACAACCCAGATGCTGTGAGCGACACAGCGTCCACGAATGAAGATCAGGCCGTTATCATTTCCCCGCTTGGAAATGACTCAGATGTCGATGGGGATACCCTGACAGTCTCGGGCACATCGACCCCGGCCAACGGTTCTGTCACAATCAATTCGAACGGAACGCTCACCTATACTCCGGATGCCGACTTCGCTGGCAACGATAGCTTCACCTACACCATTCAGGACGGGCAGGGCGGATCGGACACCGCCACCGTTTCAGTCTCTGTTGCACCGGTGAACGACCCGCCGATCGCAAGCAACGACAGCAGAACGACCAACGAGGATCAGGCGGTCACGTTCGATCCGCGGGTCAATGACAGCGACGCTGACGGGAACACACTGACCATCACCGGGACCACAATCCCGACCAACGGATCGGTTGTCATCAACGCCAACGGCACGCTGACTTACACTCCGGATGCCAATTTCAACGGTCAGGACAGCTTCGGCTATACACTCGAAGACGGGCAGGGTGGCAGTGATACAGCTACGGTTCAGATCACGGTCAACCCGGTCAACGACGATCCCGTGGCCAATGACGATGCCAGAACAACCGACGAAGATCAGCCAATCACGTTCGACCCGCGAGACAACGACAGTGACATTGATGGCAACCCGCTTTCAATTTCGGCAATTACTGTGCCGGCGTCCAGCGGGCTGGTTTCCGTCAACCCGGACGGGCAACTGACCTACACGCCCAATCCGGGTTTCTTCGGAACCGACAGTTTCACCTATGAACTCAGCGACGGGCAGGGCGGCACAGACACCGCGACGGTCACAATCACCGTGAATGAGGTCAACGAAGCACCGACAGCCAACCCCGACCTGCTGATCGCTCCGTTCGGCAGTGGAGGATCTGTCGTGGCAACCGCCAATGACACCGACCCGGATGGCGACAGCCTGAACGTCATAAGTGTCTCATCGGCCCAAAACGGATCCTCTGGCTATTCCGGCGGCACGGTCACCTACACACCTAACAGCAACTTCTTCGGGCTCGACAGCTTCAGCTATACCGTCAGCGACGGAACGCTGACCGACACGTCGACCGTAACCGTGGTCGTGGAGCAGGATCCGTCCTCGCTGCCGCCCGATTTCCCGGTAACGATCAGCTTTGATCCCAACGCACCCGGCAATGTTCCCGGCAAGTTCGACATCGACATCACTTCGGTGCAGTCAACGAACATCAACCTCGTTTTTGCGATGGACAGTTCCGGCAGCATCGGGCAGGCGGGTTGGAACACTCAGGTTTCAGCCGTGCGCAATGCCCTGGTCAATCTGGCCAGTGACTTTAGCGGGTCGCAAACCAATGTGGATGTCTACATCATCAACTATGCGACTAATGTTCAGACGGTGGGCAAGTTCAATCTGGTCAGCGAAACGAGCCAGCTGCTCAGCGCAGTGGATTCTCTACCCTACCAAAGCGGTGGAACAAATTGGGAAGGCGCGCTGAACACGGCAAACAGCTTCTTCGGCAGCGAGCCGTCCGGTGAAGTCAACATCATGTATTTCATCACGGACGGGAACCCTTTCCCGGCCAACCAGAACTGGCAAGGTGCCTTGAGCAACCTCAACAGCTCTCATTCTGTAGACATCGAAGCCTTTGCAATCGGCAACGGCGTCAATCTTGGAAACCTCAATATCGTTGACAGCGACGGCTCGGCCACCTCTGTGACCAATGCCGGGGCGCTCGAGGCAGCTTTCGGACAAACACCGTTGTTCAACGCGCAGCTGATCGATTTCTCGCTCAGGCATAACGCCGACGGCATCGACCTGGGAGAAATCGCTGACGAAAACAGCCCGTCGCTTACGACAGACGGCATCAATTTCGATCTGGCGCTGGCAGACATTCCGGGGCTGCAAGGCAATCTTGGCGACGTGAATGTGTTCTCGGTCTACGCAACCTTCGATCTTGACGGCAATCTGTCGACCACCGGCGATCAGGTGGAGGTGTTCTCGGTCGGCACTCTGACAACATCGGCAGTGGCTGGAGTATCAGCCTCCAGTTCTTCACCGACCCCAACACCGACATTGGCCCAAGGGGGATCCGGTTTGGTTCCGTTGTCACTGACCCTGTCCGGCGACCCACCCCCATCACCGGGATCACCACCCGAGGCACAACAGCTTCAGGGCGTGCTGGACCTGTCCGGAACCGGTGGAAATCTTCCAACCGGCGGCGGCGGGCAATCTGGCGGCGGCGCAATGGGCGCAACCGGATTTACCGATAGCCTCGGAGGTCAGCTCCCCGGCCTGTCAATGGATCCCGCCGAAGCGCCGTCAATGCCGTCGGCCTGAGCCCCGTCAAAATCAAGCCAATCCACCCGACTGCAAAACGCCTAGCGCAACCCCTCGTTGATGCTGTTCAAAACCTTGCTGCCGGGACAGAGTTCATCCTTGCCAAGTTCGTTCAATGGACGCGTCGCCAGCTTGAGGTTCTGGTTCAAGTTCTGCGTGTTCGGATCGAGGAACAGCAACCCGGTCAGGATACGCCCTTCGTCCTTTGCCGCCTGGACCGCGTTCATCGCCCCTGTCCGGTCATCAGACCTGTAAGAGCTGTCAGCCTTGTGCAGGTGAATCACCGACCCGTCATGCAGGGTGACGCTCTGACTGGTGCCCTCCGCATACTGCGTGTGGATCTCTTCCCGCATCGGCACGAAATCCACCGGCATCGCATCCAGATGCTCACGGGTTTCGGCATAACTCTTGGTAGATCCGACATGATTGTTGAACGTCACGCAGGGGGAAACCACATCAATGAAGGCAAACCCCTTATGCGCCATTGCCGCACGGATCAGGGGCTCAAGCTGATCTTTGTCACCCGAGAAACTACGCGCCACAAAGCTTGCACCCTGCAACATCGCGAGACTGGCAAGGTCGATACCGTCGAACGGATTGACGCTGCCCAGCTTGCTGACCGAACCAAGATCTGCCGTGGCGCTGTCCTGTCCCTTGGTCAGGCCATAGCACCCGTTGTTGGCCACGATATATGTCATGTTCACGTTACGCCGGATCAGGTGGATAAACTGCCCCATCCCGATCGAGGCCGTGTCACCATCCCCGGATACTCCGATATATGTCAGCTCGCGGTTGGCAAGGCTCGCGCCTGTTGCCACCGATGGCATCCGACCGTGGACCGAGTTGAATCCGTGCGACCGGCCAAGGAAGTAGGTGGGCATCTTTGACGAACAGCCGATCCCCGAGAGCTTTGCGATCCGATGAGGTTCGATCGACGACGCAAAACACGCATTTCGGATCGAAGCCGAGATGCTGTCGTGACCACAGCCCGCACAGAGCGTCGAAATCGCCCCGTCATAGTCGGCAACGGTATAGCCCAGCCGGTTGGTCGGCAGGCGCGGGTGGCGGAATTTCGGCTTGATATAAGACATCAGGCAGTCTCCCTCTTCAGGGGTACAATTTCGGCGCTCTTGGTTCTCAGCGCCTTGCGGATCTGATCGGCAATGTCACGCGCAGTGATCGGTGTGCCAGAGTAGTTCAGCACCGAGGTCAGTTTTTCGGGTGCGATATGACACTCATTCATGATCAGCTGTCGCATCTGGCCGTCACGGTTCTGTTCGATCACAAAGACAAGGTCATAATCATGGATGAATTGATCGAGGCTTTCATGGAACGGGAATGCCCGGATCCGCATTGTGTCGATCGGATAGCCTTCGTCGGCAAGTATCTCGACCGCCTCATAGGCAGGCGAGGCGGTTGTTCCAAAGAACAACCCACCAAGCCGGAGCTTGGTTTTCGGTTTCTTCACTTCGATCGGTGGATGTGTCTTGGGTTTGGGCACATATGTCTTTGCCGTATCGAATTTGCGCAGCAACCTGTCTACGTTTTGCACATAATCCTCTCCGGATTCCGAATAGACCGCCATTTCGTTCTTTGACGACCCACGAGTGAAGTAAGCCCCTTTGTCAGGATGCGCACCGGGCAATGTGCGATAGCAGATTCCATCTCCGTCCACGTCGAGATACCGGCCCCACTTCTCGGCCGCGTCCAGACCGGCTGCATCCAGAACCTTGCCCCGATCCATCTGATAGTCGTCGTCCCATTCGAGCGGCGGCGACATCCAGTCATTCATACCCAGATCGAGATCCGACATCATGATTACCGGCGTTTGCAACCGTTCAGCCAGATCAAAGGCCTGCACGGTCATGTCGAAACACTCACGCGGCGTTGCCGGGAACAGCAAAACCTGCTTGGTGTCACCATGGCTCGCATAGGCGGCCGCCAGCACATCCGACTGCTGGCTGCGTGTCGGCATGCCGGTTGAAGGGCCAGATCGCTGCACGTTAATCAGAACAACGGGAACCTCTGCAAAATAGGCGAGCCCCAGAAACTCGCTCATCAGTGACAAACCCGGACCCGAAGTGGCCGTGAAGGCCCGCGCGCCGTTCCAACCAGCTCCGACAACCATGCCCATGGCAGCCAGTTCGTCTTCGGCCTGAACGATTGCAAAGTTCTTCTTGCCGCTACCGGCATCGATCCGCATCCGCTCGGCATATTTGCTGAATGCGTCCACGACCGATGTCGACGGTGTGATCGGATACCACGCGGCAACGGTGGCACCACCATAAATCGCGCCAAGCGCAGCGGCGGTGTTGCCGTTCATAAGGATATGTTCGCTTTCAAGAATGTGGGGGGCCACATTGCCGCCGCGCTTCAGCCGGATCGGCAGGGGGCAGTTGAAGTTTTCCTTGGCATACTGATATCCCATTTCCAGCGCCTGCACGTTGGATGAGATCAGCTTCTCCTTGCCCTTGAACTGGTCATTCAGAAGGTCCTTGAGCACCGGAAATTCGATATCAAGCAGCGCCGCCAGAGCTCCCACATAGACTACGTTCTTCAACAGCTGCTGCAAGCGCGGAACCGGGAACTCCCGCATGCACATCTGGGTCAGCGGAATGCCAAAATAGGTGATGTCATCCCGCTTGAGATGTCCCGCCAACGGCTTGGTTGAATCATACAGGAAATACCCGCCGGGTTCGACCGAGGCCACGTCCTTTTCCATGCTCTGCGGATTGACGCAGACCATCATGTCTACCCCGCCACGACGCCCGAGATATCCCTTTGAACTGACTCGCACCTCATACCACGTCGGCAACCCCTGAATGTTGGACGGGAAAATATTGCGCGGGCTGACCGGGATCCCCATGCGAAAGATCGCCTTGGCGAACAGGTGGTTGGCCGAGGCCGACCCGGTGCCGTTCACATTGGCGAACTTGACGACGAAATCATTGGTGCCGCTGATCTGTTTCATGTGACCTCCACAAGGTCAGGAGTGGCCTTTGCCACCGAGTAGAAGAATTTTTGAATATCCCAGGCTGCGGTCGGACAGCGCTCGGCACACAGGCCGCAATGCAGGCAGACATCTTCGTCCTTGACCATCACCTTGCCGGTGGGAAGTGTCTCGGACACATACAGATCCTGGTCAGGGTTGGTCGCCGGAACCAACAGACGCTGGCGCAGTTCCTCTTCGGGGGCGTTCTCGACAAAGCTGATACAGCTTGTTGGGCAGATATCCGTGCAGGCATCGCACTCGATACAGTTGCCGCCGGTAAACACGGTCTGCGCATCGCAGTTGAGACACCGTTCCGCCTGAACAAAGGCCGCCTCGGCATCAAAACCCAGTTCAACTTCCAGCGTTTTGCTCTTCAACGCCTTGTCGAGTTCGACAAGCGGTACTGCCTCGCGTTTGAAATCCACCGGGATGCTGTCATAGCTCCATTCGTGGATCCCCATCTTCTGGCTAATCAGTGTCACATTGGGGGCGGGGCGGTTCTCCAGATCCTTGCCCTGACAGTAAAGGTCGATCGAAACCGCCGCTTGATGGCCATGCGCCACCGCCGTGATGATGTTGGCCGGGCCGAATGCAGCGTCGCCGCCAAAGAACACATCCTTGCGGGTCGATTGGAACGTCACATCATCATTGATGATCGGAGTACCCCAGCTGGTAAACCGGACACCTGTGCTTTGCTCAATCCAGGGAAAGGCGTTTTCCTGGCCAATGGCGATCAGCACGTCATCACATTCGTAGAAAACGGGATCTTCACCGGTTGGGACCAGTTTCCGGCCACCTTCCTTGTCATAGACCGCTTCGACCTTTTCGAAGTTCATTCCGACCAGCTTGCCCTTGTTCAGCACGAACTCCATGGGCACATGGTTGTCGATGATCGGAATACCCTCGTGAATGGCGTCTTCCTTTTCCCAGGGTGACGCCTTCATGTCCTCGAACGGCGATCGAACAATCACTTTTACGTCCTCGCCGCCCAGCCGGCGCGACGTGCGGCAACAGTCCATCGCAGTATTACCACCACCCAGAACGATCACTTTCTTGCCGATCTTCTTGGTGTGGTCGAAGGCAACATTTGCCAGCCAGTCGAGCCCGATATGGATGTTCTTTTCGCCTTCGGTGCGCCCGGGAAGATCCGGCAAGTCGCGCCCCCGCGGGGCGCCGCAACCCACGAAAACCGCGTCGTAATCCTTGTCGAGAATGGCCTGCAGACTGTCGACATAGGTGTTGAAATGGGTGTGAATGCCCATGTCGAGGACATATCCCACCTCTTCATCGAGAACCTCTTCGGGAAGGCGGAATGTCGGAATTTCCGACCGCATAAAACCGCCGCCCTTGGCCTGCGAGTCGTAAAGATGCAGCTCGTATCCCAGCGGCGCGAGATCACGCGCCACGGTCAGTGATGCTGGCCCGCCACCGATCAGCGCAATCTTCTTGCCGTTCTTTTTTTCAACCTTCGGCAGGCGATCCGAGATGTCTTCCTTGAAATCGGCGGCCACCCGTTTCAACCGGCAGATTGCCACCGGTTCTTCTTCGACACGGCCACGACGGCAGGCCGGTTCACAGGGTCGGTCGCAAGTCCGGCCCAAAACGCCTGGAAACACGTTGCTTTCCCAGTTGATCATATAGGCGTCGGTATAGCGTTCCTGCGCGATCAGACGGATGTATTCGGGTACCGGCGTGTGGGCCGGGCACGCGAACTGGCAATCCACGACCTTGTGAAAAAACTCAGGGTTCTTGGTATCGGTCGGTTCCACGTCCGCCGCCTCCCTACTTTTGCTGCACCGATCGTATTGTGCACGACGGCATACCTAGAAAATGTGGCGAAAGACCGCGTGTAAAGAGGATCTTTCCAAATTAAGACCAATTGGCGATATCTGCGACACAAAACCGCGAGTTTTAAGGGACTGGCAACAGGTTGATTTTCAGATGTGCGTCCCGGACCCCGGCTGGTTCGGATCTATGCAGTCGTCAACCTTCGGGAAGTGGGGGCAGCGCAGGACGCGGATTGTTGACAGCGTGTGTGTGGATCCGCCGGATGCTCCACTCCACTGCCTTGCGCATCGTATCCCCAAGAGCCTCGTCAAAGGCAATCGCCAGATCCCCTGCATCATCACTCGCGGAAACCTCGAGTGCTTCGAAAGAGTTCGAGGCAATGATCTTATCATCATATGCTTCGACTATCTTGACGTTGATCCGGACATTGACCCTCAGAACCGGCTTGTCGTCCGCGCCGGTCAGCACATGAGCCTGAAACTCCCGCAGATCAGTGACAACGTGGTAATCCGCCCGCAGCCCGACCGCCGAGCGGCCGACCGCGGCGACCTTCCCGGTGTTCTCGAAACTTTCGATTAGCAACGCTTGAACAATCAATGGCGCCCGATCCACCCACCGCGCCTGCGGCAAGTACTGAACCTGCAAGGGGGTCGGTTGAACAGCAATCTGATCAGTGTTCACAGCGGCTGTGGCCGTCGGTTCCTCGACAACGATCTGTTGCTTGATCCTCGGTAAATTCGACGAAAACGTGCTCTTGGGCGTCAGCGCATAGAGATCGTTCGGTTTCGAGGCGCGATTGAGCGTTCCCAGCCCAGTACACCCGGAAACGGCCAGCGATAGAACCAAAAAGATAGGAAGAACAACGCGGTTCATCGGCGGAACTCCGAAGCTTGTGTGCCGAGAAGGAAGCGGGCCGGATCACGCTCGACCCGTTTGACCAGTCGATCGAGATTGACCACCAGTCGCCGCGATTCCTCAACGAATTGCTGCAATTGCGGCAGACCGACACGCAGGAAACCCGATACCTGCCGGCTGTTCTGCTGCACGATGGTGTCCAGCGTGCCCACAAGATCCGAGGCCGATCGCGACGCACTCAGGACCTCTTCCGAGATCACGTCGATATTGCCGGTCACCCGTGTCATTGTGTTCGAGAACTTGTCGACCGCGCTGCGCACGTCGGTAACGATTGCGTCCACATCTTCGTCAACGATCCTGTTGACCGAAGCAAAGGCCTGATCGGCGGTGGCAAGGGTGGTCTCGGCACTTTCCATCGCGCTGTAAATTGCTTCCAGCGTGTCATTGGCATTGGCGAATGTTTCGGTCGCGGAGTTCAACGCTGTGCGGCCATCATCGCTCAACCCGCGAAGCCGCTCGGCCACGTCCGACACGTTTTCACCAATATCGCCGACGACCCGGTTAACCGTCTCGGCCGACCGATGAAGATCCTCCAATAGACCCGGCAGATCCTGCTGAACCGATGCGTTGATAGTTTCAACGGTGTCGCGGGCATCGGTAAGCGTTTCCTCGAATAGCGCGATCGTGGATTCAGCCTCTTCCAGCCTTTTCTGGGCAGTCTCTCCGACCTGCTCATAGCGGTCGATCAGCTGTGTTGCCTCGGCACCGACCGAGGCAACCTGCTCCTCCAGCACGCGCGCTGTTTCCTGAACCTGCTCGGCCAGAACCGGCAAGCGATTGGTCACCAGATCCTGAGCGGATTCCAAAGTGGCAACGACCGTGGGCTCCAGCGTCTTGACGGTCTCATCCAATGTGGTTGCCACTTCGGTTCCACGCGCGATGAATTCGGACAATTCGTTTTGCATCAAACCGTCCGCGGTTGAGAATGCCTCCTTGGCTGTATCCAGCGTTCCGATCGCGCTGTCCGCGGTATCCTGTGCGCGGGTCAACGTGTCCGTGGCCGTGTTCAGCGTTGTCTCAGCAGTCTCCGAAAGCTGATCGAGCCGATCAGTAAAGGCCGCTATCTCGCGTGCAGCGGAACCAAGATCACCCGACAGCGTCTCGAAATCATCGAGCGTCCGGTCCAGTCGCCCCGAGGCCGAGGCAAGGTTCTCCAACACCTGACTGACGGCGGCCCGGTTCTCATCGTTTACGACGGATTGCACATCTTCCAACAGGTCGATTGCCTTGTTCAGCAGCTCTGGTGCACCCTCAAATATGGATTGCAAAGGGCTACGCTTGCTCTGGATCTCGCTTCCGTCGGGCAACAGGTCCGCCGTAGGAGAACCACCCGATAGGCCAACATAGCTCACCCCTGTCACGCCAAGTGATTGCAGTTGTGCGACCGTGTCGGTCTTGATTGGGGTCTCAGAGTCCACTTCCAACCGGACACGCACCTTGGACGGATCATTCTCGTCCAGATCCAGCGATACAACCTGACCGACCGGCAATCCATTGTACCTGACGCTGGCTGCCGACGCGAGACCCGAGACATCCTCAAACAGAACATCAAAATAGGCGTATTGGCGACTGACTTCGACCTTTGCGAACCAGAGCAACGCTCCGAACATGCCGAGAAGCCCCGCAAGCGTAAAGGCTCCAATCAGAATGTAGTTCGCTCGGGTTTCCATACTTTCTCTACTTGCCTCAACCTCTGTTCAGGTCCTTGTCCGGACCCTTTTCCTGCGCCGCCCGCGCCCTCGGGCCGGTAAAGTACTCCTGAACCCAAGGATGATCGACCGAGGTCATCTCCTCGATCGGACCTTCAACCAAGACGCGCTTTTCCGCAAGCACCGCGACCCGGTCGCAGATTGCATAAAGGCTGTCGAGATCGTGCGTCACCATGAATACCGTCAGTCCGAGCGATCGTTGAAGCTCGCCAATCAGATCATCGTAGGCGGCCGCTCCGATAGGGTCGAGCCCGGCGGTTGGTTCGTCAAGAAAGACGATTTCAGGGTCCAGCGCCAACGCGCGGGCCAGTGCCGCACGCTTGCGCATCCCACCGGAAAGCTCCGAAGGCAGTTTGCCACACGCCAGCGGCGGCAGGCCGACAAGGCTGATTTTCAACTCACCCAACGCTTTCATCAGACTTTCACTGATGTTCAAATGCTCTCGCATGGGTGCGACAACGTTCTGCAACACGGTGAGTGATGAAAACAGAGCACCGTCCTGAAAGGCCACGCCCCAACTGCGTTCGACCTGCGCCCGCTCTGATTCCGGTGCGTTCAGCACGTCCACACCCAGAACTTCGATACTGCCTGCGGCCGGCGTGTTCAGACCCACAATCGTGCGCAGCAACACCGATTTACCCGTGCCCGAGCCGCCAACGATGCCCAGCACCTCGCCGCGCCAAACATCGAGATCCAGATTGTCGTGCACCACCTGCGGCCCAAAGGCGTTTCGCAACCCGCGCACCCGGATCACCGCCTCTCGCTGGGTGCCGGTATCCTGCTGTTCCGGAGCCATCGATCCGTCCATGTCAGATCCCCATCTCGGAAAAGAAGATCGAGAAAAGGGCATCAATCGCGATCACCGCAAAGATCGATTGGACCACCGACGCCGTGGTCCGGCGTCCGACGCTTTCCGCAGAACCGCGGACCTGCATCGCCTGCCAACAGGCGATCACCCCGATTGCCACAGCAAAGAACGGAGCCTTTATCAGACCGACCCCGAAATGCCAGACATCGGTGTTTTCCTTCAGCCGCGTTACGAACATGCCCGGGCTGACACCCAGATCGATCCAGCTCATCAGCATTCCGCCCAGCAATCCGGCCAGATCGGCAATAAACCCAAGGATCGGCAGCACGACCAACAGCGCCAGCGCACGCGGCACCACCAGAACCTCGATCGGGTCGAGCCCAAGCGTACGCATCGCGTCGATCTCTTCCTGCACCTTCATCGACCCGATCGACGCGGTAAAAGCGGACCCGGATCGGCCTGCCACGATGATCGCAGTCAGCAAGATCCCCAGTTCGCGTAAGATCGAGATCGAAATCAGTTCGACGACGAACACCTCGGCCCCGAATTGCTTGAGCTGGGTTGCCCCCTGGAACGCCAGAACCACTCCGATAAGGAAACCCATAAGAGCCACGATTGGCACCGCTTTGAGCCCGGTTTCTTCCATCTGGGTCACAACCGAAGCCCATCTGAGCCGCCACGGAAAAGCCACGGAGCGGAAAATGCGGTGCAGTGTCAGCCCGAAAAACCCGACAATCGAAAGGGTGTCCTCCCATGCTCCGACCGTGCGGCGCCCCAGCTTCTCCAGCCACGGCACAAACCCGCGCGGTGGCGGTTCGGAACCTGGTTCGACCGGGATGTTTTCGGTCACGGTTTCCAAAAGGGCCGCATGGGCAGGTGCCGCACCGACAACCTCAACGCGGATCCCCTCTGCCTCGAGCCGCTGCTTTAGATTGGCAATCATCAATGCCCCACCGGTGTCGAGCGAATCGACCGCAGACAGATCAATCTCGGCGCTGCTGCCCTGCGCCAGCAATCCGGCCATCGGCGCTTCGATACTGTCCAGCGACCGGGTCAGCAGCTTTCCGGCAAACCGGACCAGCGTGCTGTCTTGGGTGAATTCGGTGGTGAGCGTCGGGCTTGCCATAACGGGATTAAGAAGCCGCAACCAAAGCTTCTGCAACGGTTTTCCGTTCACCGAGCCGGATATTGTCGAAAATCGTAGCGATTGGCCCACCAGACAACCCTATGCGGGAACGAAACCCTCGGTGGGGTCGGCCCAAGATTCTTGCTGCACAAAAAAACCAAAAAAGTTTTGAACCCTTTGCCCACCCCGCCCGACATATGTTCGTAACGAGTGTTGCACTTGCCGGGGGGCGGAGTTTCGCAAGACCAACGGGCAATCCGGGGGATGCCCGTTGGTCTTCCCGGCATTGCCATAGATCCGGCAAGTGCCTTTAGATCCTTAATCCGGCAATGGAGTGCCATAACACTTGGGTGGGAATATGAAGCGACTGATCGAAATGGAAGCCTTTGCAAGCGTTGTCGATCAAGGCGGTTTTACAAGTGCAGCCAAGAAAATGGGCATCTCGAAGTCCGCAGTTTCAAAGCATGTCGCCAATCTTGAAACCCGTCTGGGTGCCCGACTGTTGAACCGCTCAACGCGCCGGGTCGGCCCGACCGAGATTGGTCTCGCTTTTTATGACAGGGCGCGTCGGGTTCTCAACGACGCCGGCGACGCCGAAGCACTGGTCCGGTCAATGCAGGGCAAGCCCTCGGGTCGGCTGCGGATCAGCGTGGCAACCGATTTCGGGGTGAACACCTTGTCTCCAGTGGTCAGCAGATTTCTGGACGATCAGCCCGACGTAAAGGTCGAACTCGTGCTCAGCAATCGACGGGTCGATCTGATCTCGGAAGGGTTTGATCTGGCCATCCGCATAGGCGACATGGCCGACAGCACCCTCGTTGCCCGCAAGCTGGCGGAAAGCAATGTCCGCATCGTTGCCAGCCCGCGCTACCTTGAACAGCATGGACAGCCAAAGAAGATCGAAGATCTGAGCGAACACAAATTGCTCAACTATCTTTCGCGTTCGAACGGCGAAACCTGGAAACTGGCCCGTAGCTCGGGAAAGTGCGAGCAAGTTCATTCCAACAGTTCGCTCAGCGTCAATGACGGACAATCGTTGCTGAACGCTGTTCGCAGCGGCGCGGGAATGGCGTGCCTTCCCAGTTTTCTCTATTGCGACGCGATGGAGGCTGGCGAAGTTGTCGATGCCATGCCAGGGCTCGAACTCAAAAGCCAATCGATCCACATCGTTTATCCACCGGGTCGCTTTGTGCAGCCCAAGGTCCGCGCCTTCATCGACTTTCTGGTCGCGGCCTTTGCCCGCAAAGGCCCCGAACACTGGTAGCCAAGGTCAGCGGGTTCGCACCCGAACTGGGCGCAATCCTGCAAATCCTTGAGCACGTTGTAGAAAACCCATGACAGTGTGATCCTCTATTGGCTAGGGTCGCTTATGCGAACCTTGTTTCCAGTATCATCTGTCAGGCGAATTTAATGAGTGCAGATCACGGTTTCCTGGTGCGCCAGATAGCAAACGGCGACAAGCGGGCCTTTGCCGCGCTCTACCGGGATCTGGAACAGCCCACGCTCAGATTTATTCGCTCCAGAATGAACGATCCGTTCGAAGCGAACGACATACTACATGACACGTTTATGGAAGTCTGGCGTTCCGCTGGCAGATTTGAAGGCAGGTCGATGGTCAGAACTTGGATATTTGGCATAGCCTACCGGAAAGGCATCGACGCCCTGCGTAAGCGGCGGCGGCTGGATACAGACGCCGACATGCCGGAACAGCCGGATCCGACCGTTGGGGCCGACATGGTGCTGAATGCAAACGAAGAGGCCGCACATCTGCGCACCTGTCTTGACCAGCTGTCGGTGGACCATCGCATGGCCGTATCACTCGCCTTCTACGAGGACATGACCTACGACGAAATAGCCGAGGTTGCCGGGGTCCCGGCCGGCACCATCAAATCCCGGGTTCACCACGCCAAGAAAAGCCTTCTTGAGTGCCTTAAAACCAAAGTGGCGAGGCAAGCTGGATGACACGGTATTCGAAAGAAGAACTCGACGCCCTGCTGGTATTCTACGCCAACGGCTCCCTCACCGGAGCCGAACGCACAGCGATTGAAGACGCGCTTGAACAGGATCCCGACCTGCGCGACGACCTGCGCCACCTCGTGTTGCTGCGGGACGAGATGCGTGACGAAGATCCCGGACTTGCAAACGAGATCGCGTTTCACAGGATCATGCAGGAAATCGATACGACTCCGCAGGACGCACCCACAGAGAATGGCGAAGCGGAAAAGCGGCCCCGTATCTCCATTGCCCGATGGATCGCCGCCCTGGCACTGATCGCGCTTGTCACCCAGAGCGTGGTTCTGTGGCGAAACAGCCTAGGCTATCAACTTGCGTCCAATGACGCCCAAACCGATATCATTGTTGCCTTTCATCCGTCGGTTTCCGAGGGCGATATCCGGGATTTGCTGCTCGAACTGGACTTGCAAATTGTTTCCGGTCCATCCTCACTAGGCCTTTACGGGCTGAACGCCGATAATCCTTCTGCCGCGCTCGCTGCTTTGAAGGCCCATTCGGCGGTTGTTGAAAGTGCGCAGGATGCGATGGATTAGGACCCGAACTCTAACTGTCGCGATGATTGCATCGCTGTTCCTCGTTCCAGTTCTGGCTTCGGGGTTTTTGTTGTTTTCGATCGCCAGCCCGGCCTTGGCTTACGGAGAACGTGGGGAACACGAAGGTACCAATCACGGTCACGACCATGGCCGAGGTCATGATCGGGACCGGGAAAAAGCGCGGGATTGGGACCGCGACGAAGATCGCGAACGAGGCTGGGGCCGAAATCGCGACCGAGACCGCGGCTGGGGCCGAGACCGGGATTTCCATGACCGTGATCGTGGAAAGGGTAGTGGGCGCGGTCATGGTCGGGATCGAGGATACGGGAAAGACCGGGATCGAGAACACGACAAAGGGCGCGGACATGGGCATGGCAAAGGTCGCGGACACGGGCACGGTAAGGACCGGGGGCATGGACACGGTAAAGACCGAGGCCATGGACACGATCATGACCACGACGATGATCATGACGAAGACGGCGATTGGGGCGATTCCGGCGACGATGACGGTGATGATGGCTATGACGGTGACGAAGGGGATGGTGGCGACGACGGGGATGACGGTTCAGACGACAATGGGTCCGACAACAGCGATGACAATGGCAGCAATGGAAACGACGGCGGAAATGGGGATGACGGCGCGAATGGCGGATCCTCGGGCAGCGATGAAGACGACTCGGGTGTAAATGGTGAAACCGGTTCCGGCAGCAGCGACGGATCCGGCTCCAGTGGCAGCGGAGGATCAGGCTCGGGCGGCGACGATGGCTCGGGATCCGATGGAAACGGTGGTTCCGGTTCGGGCGACAACAGCGGGTCTGGCTCGGACGGAAACGGCGGGTCCGGATCGGGTGGCAATGATGGCTCTGGTTCAGACGGCAACGACAGTTCGGGATCCGGTGGAAACGGTGGCAGCGGGTCCGGTAGCAATGACGGGGCTGGCTCTGGCGATAATGATGGATCCGGATCAGACGGAGGTAACGGATCTGGATCAAGCGGAAGCGATGGTTCCGGTTCGAATGGAAACAACGGATCGGGCACCGGAAGTAATGGTGGCTCAGGCTCGAACGGCAGTGGCGGCTCAGGCTCGGGTAACAACAACGGGTCAGGCACTGGCGGCAACGCAAATGCCGGTTCCGACGGGTTCCGCGAGGTTCTGTCGGATACCGCCGAGGGCGGGCACGGTGCACCTCAGTCGAATTTCGGCGGCACCGCAGCAAAGATCGCCAAAGGCGTCGTGACCATTCCGGGGTCGGGCAATCCGCAACTGGTCGTCGCTGGCCCGTCGCGGCAATCCGAAGCCGCAATCGCAGCAATGGCTGAAATCGGGGCGCAACTGGTTCGACAACGCGATCTGGCGTCGCTCAACCTGCGTATTCTTGTGTTTGATTACCCGACCGGTCTGTCCAGCGCCGCAGCCCAGCGGGCGCTGAGCACAGTCGCACCACAGATGACCGCCGATTTCCAAACCATCTACCGGTTTGCCCAGTTCAACCCGCGCACCTATGCGTCCGAGGCTGTCTCGGCCAGCGACCCCGGAGGTTGTGTGCTGCCGCGCCGCGTTCGCATCGGGATGATCGACGGGCCTGTCGACACCCGGCATCCGGCCCTTGCTAACGCTTCGGTTCAGGCGGTCTCCCTTTTGGAACGGTCCGAACGATCCGTAGGCCCCCGGCATGGAACCGCCATAGCGGCGCAGATCGTCGGGCAAGACAGCAAAGGTGCGCTGTCCGGTTTTGCACAGGGCGCGCACCTTGTCTCGGTCGCCATCTTCACCACCCGGTTTGGTGCCGAACGCACGAATGTCGAACGTATTGCTGAAGCTCTGGACTACCTGCTGTCGCAGAGCGTGCGGCTGATCAACATGTCCTTTACCGGGCCCGACAACCTTGTCCTGCGCATCGTGCTTGACTCAGCCGCAGCACGCGGAGCGGTCATGGTGGCCGCCGTAGGAACCGATGGTGAACCCGGCGGATCCCTTCCGGCCGCCTCGGAAAACGTGATTGGCATCACCGCAGTGGATTCCCGCCTGCGCCGGTTGCAGGCCGCCGACACCGGGCCATATGTCGAGTTCGCAGCCCCGGGAGTTGACCTGTTCGTCGCTGGCGCCCGCTACGGAAAATACGTCACCGGAACATCATTTGCGGCCCCAATTGCAACTTCGGTCATCGCCGGAATGATTGCCCGCGGCACGAAATCCCTGCCGGCAATCCGAAAGCGGCTTCGGGCAACTGCTGCGGATCTGGGTGCGCCGGGCAAAGATGACCAATTTGGCTGGGGGTTGGTGCAGGCCAACGGCTGTTGAACCAGCGCCCAGGCAAAACTACTGACTGACACCGGCCCTGCGCAAACCCTGCAGGAACAAATCCTGATGGTCCGAGCTGAAAAACGGGTAAGAGGCCGAAATTGTCTCGGGGTCCAACGAGTAACCCAGATCCGACAACTGGCGCGCGGCATCTGACGCTCCGGCACGATCATCTGTCAAACCGCACAGCGCGATCCGGCGCTGCAACGCTCGCCCGTATTGCGGATCCCAGGTTTGGGCGCGGGTCAAGCGGTTATCCGCTTCGGGAAACTGCTTGTCCATCATGTGCCACAGGCCCAGATCGGCCTCGATCACCGCCCGGTAGGGATAAACAGGATCCATCCGCAATAGCTTTTCCTGATACTTGCGCGCCTGGTCCGGCTGGCCGGAGAAACCGGAAATACAGCCTCCGAAATGATAGTTCATCGACGCGCTCGGGTTCAGTTCGATCGCCCGATCAACATGCAGCGTGGCACGTTCATGGTTGCGATTGGTCCAAAGCTGGCCAACCGCTGACAGCGCATGGGCCAGCCACGACCCCCGGTCAATTTCCAACGCCATATCGGCAGCTTCAAGCGTCCGGGTGAAAGCGGTGCTGCTGTCGGCGCCGGAAAAACAGGTCATTGCCTGCTGAAACCGCGCCATCGCAATCAGCGTATACGGCAGAACCCAACCCGGAGCGAGATCCGCAGCGCGTGCGGCCATGTCCTCGGCCTCGGCAAAGTCGGTCTTTTCGCGTTTGTTGATCAACCACGAAGATCGCACGACCAGTTCCCACGCGGACAGGATTTCAACTGGTTTGCGCATCGCCCGGCGCATCTCGGCACCTTCCAGTTCCGGCGTGATGACAGAGGCAATCTGTGCAGCGATTTCTTCCTCTACATCCATCAGGTCAGCCATGTTCCTGACGATCCGGTTGGTCCAGATCTGACACCCTGTATCCGCGTCAGTCAGAGCAACCTGAACCTTGATCCGACGATCGGATCGCCGAATTGCCCCGGTCAGCAGATAGCGGGCCTGCAACGCGGCCCCGATTTCAGATAGGGCATGGTCATTACCACGAAACTGCACTGCCGAGCCCGGGGCCACCACGCCGAAATACCGCCATGCGGCCAGCGCAGCGGATACTTCGTCTGCCAGCCCGTCCGCAAGATGGTCATCGGCTCCCTCAGTCAGTTCAGAGAACGGCAACACCGCGATGGACGCATAGTCATTTCCATCCCGCCCAAGCGTTTCAACAGGCAGTGCATCCCCGGCGCCGGAAGGTGCAGAAACAACCTCGGCCTCGGCCACAAAACGCAATCCACGCCGTTGGATCGTGCGGATCACGCTCTGCGCCGTGCCATCATCACCGACGGCTTTGCGCGCATCGCGGATCCGGCTGGACAGCGCTGCATCAGACACGATGCGGTTACCCCAGATCTTTTCGAAGATTTCTTCGCGGGACACAATCCGATCCCGGGCCGAAACCAAGAGCTTCAGCAAATCGAACACCTGCGGTTCGATAGGGATCTGCTGCCCGTTGCACCGCAGCTCAGCACGACCAGCATCCAGCTCATAGTCTCCGAAGAGATAACGCATCAGCCTCGCCCCGTAGTATGAACCGTCAGAGTAGCCGGAAATCTCCAAAAAGGCGACTCAAAGGGTCATCAATTGTGATCTGGTGTGTTGAGACCGGTCTGTAACGCCCCTGAAATCATAACATTTTCAGCATCCGACAGGAGATCTGCAGAACTCTCCACATATTCTCCAGATCTCCTGCAAGCGGTTTGGCGCAGGGGGCGGCATAAACAGGACATTCTCATATCTGTTTAGGGAGCCCCGAGATGAACGTGCAAACCACCCCCGCAAATACGCCGGATCTTGCCACCGTCAAAACCCGCCAGCAGGCGGCGTGGTCCACTGGGAATTACCCCCTTGTCGGCGTGACCCTTCAAATCACCGGTGAACGCCTGGCCGAAGCCATGGATCTGCATCCTGACGCACGCGTTCTGGACGTGGCCGCTGGCAACGGCAATGCCACGCTGGCCGCTGCGCGCCGCTTTTGCAATGTGGTTTCGACCGACTATGTAGGCGCATGGCTCAAGGCGGGCATGGCCCGCGCCGAGGCAGAACGTCTGGAGGTGGCTTTTCGCGAGGCGGACGCCGAAGATCTGCCCTTTGAGGACGGTTCTTTTGACGCCGTGACTTCGACCTTTGGCGTGATGTTCACCGCCAATCAGGAAGCGGCTGCCAGCGAATTGACCCGCGTTTGCCGGTCCGGCGGCCGTATCGGGCTGATCAACTGGACCCCCGAAAGCTTTGTGGGCCAGCTGTTCCGCACCATCGGCCAGCATGTCCCGCCACCGGCGGGTGTGCGTTCGCCGCTGGAATGGGGCACCGAAAAGCGCATCGAGGAATTGTTCAACTCCTCATCCCGCGCGATCGAATTCAACCGAAAGCATTTCACATTCCGCTTCCGGTCTGCCGAACATTGGATCGAGCTGTGGCGCGATGCATACGGCCCAATGAACAAGGCTTTCGAAGCCGTGGGAGAGAGCGGATCCGCCGCGCTCGAAGCTGATCTTGCGTCACTTGCGCGTGAGCATTCGCAAGATGACACGGCAATGATCGTGCCTTCGGAGTATGCTGAGATCATCATTCATCGCAGCTAACGCCCGTCACCTTGCGGGACGCTGACCCATTGCCCCGCAAGACACCCGCCCGAAAGGAAAACACCATGTCTCATGCCCGCACCTTTTCCCCGAATATGCCTCTTTTTGATAAGTATGGCGGCCTGAGCGGATTGCGGTCCGTCATCATGGACTTCTACGACCGCGTTCTGGATAGCGATGTCGTCGGCCACTTCTTCGAAGATGTCGATATGCCTCGTCTCGTGGATCACCAGACCAAGTTCTTTGCTGCGCTGCTGAATGGCCCTGTTCAATTTGCCGAAGAGCGGCTGGTTCGCGCCCATGCCAACCTGAAGGTGACGGATATCGAGTTCGACGAGATTGCCGAACTGCTTCAGGAAACCCTGACCGAAGCCGGTTTTACCGAGGATGACCGCAAATCCGTCCTGACCGCAGTTGAGGCACGCCGGCCCCTGATCGTCAAGAGAGGTTCGTGATGTTGATCGAAGCCCTGAGTTCCCGTTTGCTGAAATCCATCGGCGTCGGCATCTGCCTTGTCGATGAGGCGACACTTTCCGCCACATTCTGCAACCCCACTTTCGCGACTTGGTTTCCCGGCGCCGAACCCGGTATCGCAATCTGCGATCTGATCGAGGATCTCGAACCGGAGATCCTGACCGAGGCGAACCCTGCCCGGGCGCTGGAACTGAAAACGCGTATCAAGCGTCGGACACTGATCATCGAAACCCGCGTGCACCGAACCGAGCACGAAGGACGGACAATACTGCTGCTTGAGTGCCAGAACGTGTCCCGCCTGCGCGAAACCGAGGCGATGATCGACAGCTATGTTGCAATGGCCGACCGGCGCACCCGCGATCTGGAACGGGAAAAGGCGCAATCCGAAAAGCTGCTGCTCAACATCATGCCGCGCACGGTCTACGAGGAATACAAGAGCTTTGGTTCAGTTACGCCGCGCCTGTTCGAGCCAGTTTCCGTTCTGATGCTGGACTTTGTCGGGTTCACCGAAATGGCTGCCGCGGCAGACCCCACCGTGACAGTTGCCGAGCTCAATGACATCTTCACCGCCTTCGACCGGATCGGAGAATTGCATGGCTGCGAGCGGATCAAGACCGTAGGAGATTGCTATATGGCGGTTGCCGGCCTCCCGCATCCGAACCCGGATCATGGGCGATCGGCAGCACAATGCGCGGTCAAGATGATGCGCTATCTCCAACGGCGGAACGAAACCCATCCCCATCACTGGCGGGCTCGGATCGGTATTGCTTCGGGTTCCGTGGTCGGCTCGGTTGTTGGCGTTCAAAAATACATCTACGACGTTTTCGGCCCTGCCGTGAACTATGCCGCCCGCCTGCAGTCTCTTTCAGGTCCAATGGAGATCACGGTCTGCACATCAATGACCGGAGAGCTGATCGACGATTTCGTTCTGAGCAACAGCCGCAAGGAACAGGTTCAGGGTTTCGGAGAGTGTGCGGTGGCCACGCTGACCGATCGCAAAAGCGCCGCTCATGCCGCATGAGCGCGCCATCTCCTTTCAGTCACCGGGCACCCCGGCCAGCCGCAAACCTTCCAGATAGGTTTGAAGCTGGCCGGGTAGTTTCAGGTAGAACAGATGTTCGCGGGCAAATTCCACGGTGAACTCTGGTTTGATTTCCAGTAGGTCCTGCCGCGCTGCCGCGATCTCCACCGGGTCTCCCAGATGTCCTAAAGCGGCCGTCAGATGCGCCTGCGCCCAGTATTGCGCGTTGGGAATTCTCAGCGACCGGCGGGCCCAGATCACTGCAGCTTCGTAGTCTCCCTGAAACAGATGAGCCAGTGATCGATAGGAATAGAAAGCCCACCGGAACGGATCATGCGGGCTAAGCCGGATCGCGGTTTCGAACTGCGCAATGGCCTCGTCCAATCGCCCTTCGTAAGCCAGAGAATCCCCCAACCCGCAATAGGTCACCGCAAGGCAGGGATTCAGTTCCAACGCATGTTCCAGCGCCTCGATCGCCAAGCCGTATTCCTGCCGGGCCAGATGGATGCGCCCAATCGTGAAATACCCGTTGGCATCCTGATCATCCAGCTCGATCCCGCGCTGCGCCAGTTGCAACGCCTCGTCCATGACCGCCTGCTCCGGGGGGGCGTCGAAATAGATCATGCTGAGCACGATGGCATAGGCCAAACGGGAATAGGCCGCCGGAAAAAGCGGATCGATTTCGATTGCGCGACGCAGCAATTCTTGCGACCGGGCATTTGTGTCGGTCGTGAACTTGTAAAACTCGGCGACGCCCAGCTGGTACATGTCCCAGGCGCCGCGGTTCTGGCGCGGCACCCGCTTCGCTCTTTTCTGTTCGGCCAGCCCCAGTTCGGTTTCGATCCGGGCCGCAACCATTTCCGAGATGTCGTCCTGAAGATCAAAGATATCCACGCCGTCCCGGTCATATCGTTCAGACCAGACGCTATGCTCGGTATCTGACTCCACCATCTCGACGGTGATACGGAACCGGTTGCCGGCCTTGCGGACACTTCCCGTGACCAGATACTGCGCCTGCAGCTGGCGGCCGATTTCGCGGAGGCTCTCGGTCGAATTGCGAAACGCAAAAGCCGGGTTGCGCGCAACGACGGTCAGCCATCGATTGCGCGCCAATGCAATTGTAATGTCTTCGGTAATACCATCAGCGAGGTAGTCCTCGCTCTTGTCCCGATTCATGTTGGCAAAGGGCAATACCGCCACCGAAGGTCGGCTCTCAAGCGCCGGGATCGCAGGAGGCAACGGGTCAAGACGAGACGCCGGATCCGGCAGGTCTTCGACCCTCTCAGACAGGCTGCCAACCCGGTCTGTCAGCGGCGCTACGAACCGAAACCCGCGGCCATGCACCGTGGCGATCACCGACTGCGCCGAACCGGAATCTCCCACTGCCTTCCGGGCCGCTTTGACCTGACTGCTCAGGGCAGAGTCGGATACGACGCGATTGTTCCAGATCTCGGCAAATATCTGATCCTTGGTGACCAGCTTCCCCGCATTGCGCGCCAGCAGAACTAGCAGCTCGAACGCCTGCGGCTCCAACTGAACCGGCTTGCCGTTGCGGCGTAGCTCAAACAGATCCGGCAACAGCTGGCACTCTCCGAATGACATCGTTGCATTCGCCACAGGTCGAGGCGCCTCTGTCATTTCAACCCGGAACGCCTCGATCGGTCGTTGCAACCCTTTGACCTTCTGCGGCCCAAGACTCACGAATGTTCCGTCTACTGAACCATGGATCTGATCGTGCACCTGCTTGGAGAACACGACGCCACCCGGCGGCGCGATATCTTCCAGACGCGCCGCCACATTGACCCCGTCACCATAGATGTCGCCGTCGTCAACCAGAACGTCACCCAGATGAACCCCAGCCCGGAACTGCATCCGGTGTGGCTCGGGCAGTTTGGCATTATGTGCCTTGACCGCCGATTGCAGTTCGATCGCGCAGGTCAGGGCATCGACGACGCTGGCGAACTCGATCAGAGCGCCGTCCCCCATCAGTTTCACGACGCGCCCCGAATGGGCCGATACGCGCGGATCAAACAGGCGCTCGCGCATCTCCTTGAGCCGCCGGACTGTTCCGGTTTCATCGCGTTCCATCACCGTGCTGTATCCGGCGACATCCATCGACAGAATGCTGGTTAGCTTGCGCTTCATCGTCCTTCCCCCCTCCCCGAGGTCCGGCAGAGTCGCCCATTCGCCGGTGCAGGGGCCGGCATCAATGACTTTTCAAAAACACTCCGGCCCGAACCGGAAAGTCCGGGCCAACATAGCAGATTTCAAGAAAATGGAAGTCAGTCCTCGCCGATCCCATCAAACAGGGCTGTGGTGATGTAACGTTCACAGGCGCTCGGCAGGACGGTAACCACCGTCTTTCCCTTCATGTCATCACGCGCGGCCACCCGCATTGCACAGGCTATCGCAGCCCCCGACGATATCCCGGCAGGGATGCCGTCGAGCCTTGCCACGCGTCGCGCAGTCTCCATCGCTTCTTCGTTACCCACCAGCAAAATCTCGTCGATGACTTGGGTGTCCAACACGTCCGGAATGAAACCGGCACCAATCCCCTGAATCATGTGCGGCGTATGGGTGCCACCAGAGATGACCGGGCTGGCTTCGGGTTCGATCGCGATGACCTTCAAGTCAGGTTTACGCGCCTTCAGAACCTCGCCAACACCGGTCAGCGTCCCGCCGGTGCCGACGCCAAGCACCACTGCGTCAACAACACCGTCGGTATCCGTCCAGATTTCCTCGGCCGTTGTGCGGCGGTGAATCTCAGGATTGGCCGGATGCCCGAACTGCCAGGGCATCGTTGCACCAGGGGTCGCGGCAATGATCTCCTTTGCACGTTCGATTGCTCCGTTGATCCCCTTTTCACGCGGAGTCAGGGACAGTTCAGCGCCAAAGAACTTCATCAGTTTCCGACGCTCAATCGAGAAGCTGTCCGGCATGGTCAGGATACAGCGATACCCCTTGGCTGCGCAGGCAAAGGCAAGGCCGATGCCGGTATTGCCCGAGGTCGGCTCAACAATCACACTGCCGGGACCGATGGTTCCATCGGCCTCCATCGCCTCCAGCATGGACACGGCAATCCGGTCTTTCACGCTGGAGATCGGGTTGAAACACTCCATCTTGACCAGAACCTCAGCCTGGCATTTTGCCTCGTCCGCCGTTCTCCCCAACCGCACCAATGGTGTGTTACCGATCGTTTCAAGGATCGAGTTGTAGACACGTCCCCGACCGGGCTTGTCCAGTTTCACGCGGGTCGACTGCAGATTCATTTCCATTCTCCCTGTTCTACGATTTCACCGGCATCTACCGGATTTCGAGCCGTGATCACCCACGATGAACTTGGCATGATGATGCCATCGTCGCCCGTGGTTTCGGCACGGATCGCCTTGGCCATTGCGGCTTCGATTTCAGGGCGTCTTTGCTCGGCCAGCTCGCCGGCTTCGCGAAACACCTCGCCGGCTGGGCCTATGGCCAGCTGAAAGGCGATGGCATCTTCGACATCACGCCCAACCAGAACCGGCGCATCGACGCGGCGAAATTCGATATCCGTATAGCCAGCGGATTTCATCATTGCCAAAACCGTATCCTCGTTGGCCATGGAAAACGGGCCGGGTCCGCAGGTCTGGGCGTCGTCACCGGGTTGCGGCAGGAAATCCAGCACCACGTCGCGCGCCATGGACAGCCACGGGTTGTCGGCCCTGTTGCGCCAGACGATGTGCACCATCCGCCCGCCGGGGCGCAGAGCCTCACGCATGTTTCGCAAACCCGCGACCGGATTCGCAAAGAACATCGTCCCAAAGCGGGCAAAGACGAAATCATACTCGCCGCGCGGCAATAGCTTTTCGGCATCTGCTCGCAGGAAATCGATGTTGCCTGCACCCGCAGCAGCGGCCTCTTTCTGAGCCTCGGCTAAAAAGGCATCGCAGCAATCGACACCAGTGACATGCCCATTGGGACCAACCTTGCGGGCCAGCTGGAGTGCGGTATCCCCAAATCCGCATCCGACATCCAGAACCCGATCGCCTGAGTGAACGGGCAGATCGGGAAACACCGCCGCGCTGTGCCTTGTCAGTCCACCGACAAGAATGTGGCGGAACCGGATGAACTTAGGAGCCAGAACTTCGTTCCAAAACCGGACAAACTCCGTGTCCTCTTCGGCCTGAATTGCCATTGCGTTCGAATGTGTCATCTCGGGTCCTCCTGAAATTGCCAAACTCTTGCAATCACGCTACCTCCGCCTCGAAACAGCTGCTTGGAGGATTTCTGTAGGAGATCTGGAGTTTTACCGAAAAATCCGATGATTCGCCTGTTGCGCAGCAGTGAACCGCGGAGAACCCGCCGGTAACTCCGTCCACGAACCCGAAACAAAGCGTTGCCATACTGGAAACCGTGACCCGTCTGCACCAGCACTGTGGCACTTCGGCAAAAACCAGGGGAATCCAGGGCTTCGTTGTTTACCGCCAGCCCATTTGACGCTAAACAGCAACGGTTGCCAAAATCTCTATGAAAATGATTGATGCCATGCTTTTGTTCTGGGCTCCTCTTTTTGCGTCATTATTGGTTTGCGGACTCCTCGTTTCAACGCGGTCGAAGCACCTCAAGCTTACCGGCTCCGGTAATGAGCTTTCCGCTGTTCAAGCCTCTCATACCGCACCAACACCCCGTATTGGCGGCGTTGCGGTTATGGCCGGAATGCTGTCGGGCGCTTTCGTGGCTTATCTCATGGATCAGCCGCTCTTTGCTATTTTGCTGCTCACAAGCCTGCCGATGTTCCTGACTGGACTGGCCGAAGATTTGTTCCGGAGGGTTTCAAGTTCGGCGCGTTACGCCGCCACGGCGTTTTCGGCGCTGATCGCGGTTTGGATTCTCGGGATCTGGATCACCACCGCCGATTCTTATGTGCTGGAATGGGCGTTCTACTTCAAAGCCACCGCTGTTGTCGTGACCCTGTTCGTGGTGGCCAGCTATTGCCACGCCTTCAATCTGATTGATGGGTTGAACGGTTTGGCCTCGGGTACCGGCCTTCTGATCGCCGCAGGGCTCGCCGCCATCGGCGCGATCACCGGCCAGCAGGAGATCGTCACAATGTCGATGATCACCGCTGCGTCGGTCGCTGGGTTTTTTGTGTTCAACTTCCCCTTTGGCCGGATTTTTCTGGGTGACGGGGGGGCTTACATCATCGGCTATATGCTGACATGGACCGCTCTTGTCTTGATGCATCGCGTGCCCGAAACCTCCACTTGGGCAATGTTTCTGATCTTTTTCTGGCCGTTGGCCGACACTCTGTTCGCAATTTTCCGGCGAAAGAGCAGGGGGGTCAGCCTCGACACGCCCGACCGTCTGCATTTTCATCAGCTTGTTCTGCGCGCGCTCGAAATCTTCTTTCTTGGCCGGAACCGCCGGGCCACCGCCAATCCGCTGGCGACCAGCGTCATGCTGCCGGTCATCTCTCTGCCGGTGATCGCCGGGGTGGTGCTGTGGAACAATCCGCTGCTGTCTTTCCTAACGCTCGTTGTTTTCGGAGCTGCGTTTGTAGGCGCTTATCGCTTTGGGATCACAATGGCGCGGAACCGGGTGATCCGCCCCAAGCCGCGCGTCGAACCCGAGTTCAAGCAGGCGGCATAAGCCTGCATCCAACAAACAGATCTTGGCCGTGATTGGACGCTGATTGCGGCTTTATACAAGGTGAATGCTGGGCTATAGCCAGTAAGTACCCGAGGGCAGAAAACCGTGAATCAAGTCGTTGATACAAGTCAGTTCGATGATGCCGACCAGACGAAGCTATGGTTGCTGGCCCAGATCAAGCCGAACATGATGCCCCGCGCGCAAAATCATCTGGAAAATCAGGGATTCCGGATTTTTGTTCCGATGCTCCGAACCACGCAGCGCGTGGCCGGCCGGTTCCGGGAAAAACTGGCACCTCTGTTTCCGGGATACATCTTTGTTCAGGTCGACCCCAAAATCAGCCCGTGGAGAAAAATCAACAGCACCTACGGTGTGTCGAAACTTGTCAGTTTCACCATGCAGCGTCCAGCGGTCGTGCCCTCGGGGTTGATCACCGATCTTCGGAGTCGCTTTACCGCCGATATTGACGTAGCCACGGAAACCCGACTGGAGCCGGGCGACGAAGTGCAGGTGATCCGCGGGCCGTTTGCCGGTTTCGCAGCCAAGGTAGAGCAGACCGCGGCCGGCGACAGGATCTGGCTGTTACTGGATCTTCTCGGCAGGGAAACCCGTGTGTCAGCAGACACCAAGAATGTCATCCGGGCCTGACGCAGACGGTGCGACCGTCTGCGTATCGGCAACAGTTTGAACACAAATTTGCAACCAAACTTGTTTCGTTTCCCAACCTTAAGTAGACAACGAAGCAACAAAAAAAACCGAGGCAGGTGGAGTAGACCGTGATGAAAGTGTTCCCGTTTCTGGGCGCCCTGTTGCTTGCTGGCTGTGGCCTGGCCTATCATTCATCGTCCGTATCAGAGGGAGTCGCCGAAAGCGGCTCGCAAGTGCGTGTGGTTCCTTTGACGGCTGAAAGTGTTTTGGCCGCGAACCGATCCAGCTATGTTCCAAAACAGCTTCCCGAAGTGTTCTTTGCCTCGGCCGGGGCAGGGGGCGGGTTAAAAATGCCCAATACTTCGGTTGAACCTGCCTATCTGCCCGAGTCCCGACCGGGAAAGATCGAAACCCGGGTTCCGCCCGAACCTGCGCGCACGCAATACCGGATTGGGATCGAAGACAAGCTTTTGCTGGCAACGCCTAGCGCAACGTCGTCGGTTGAGGAACTGACCGGCTTGCTGGCAGCCGAAAACAAGCGTCAAGGGTACACCGTTCAGGATGACGGCGCGATTTCGATTCCCGATGTTGGTCGTGTGATGGTAGCCGGCAAGACGCTGGAAGAAGCCGAAAACGCCGTATTCAACGCCTTGGTCGAGGCCGGGCTGAACCCGGCTTTTAGTCTCGAGATCTCTGAATTCAATTCCCAGCGCGTTTCAGTTGGCGGCGCCGTCAGTTCGCCCACCGTAGTGCCTTTGACGCTAACGCCGTTGAAACTGAACCAGGCGATCAACGCGGCCGGCGGGTTCCAACTGGTGGATCAGGACTACGCTTCGGTTCGCATCTATCGCGATGGCACGCTCTACCAGATCCCGGTGCGGGAGTATTATCAGAAGGGATCGTTGCAAAACGTGACGCTCCAGGATGGGGACAGCGTTTTTGTTGACACTGATTTCGAACTCGACAAGGCGTCGGAGTATTTCGCTCAACAAATCCAGCTGTCGAACTACAAGCAGAATGCCCGTTTCAACGCGTTGAACGAGCTGGAAGTCGAAGTAAGCCTGCGACGAGACGAGCTTGACGAACAGCGCGAGAATTTCTCTGAACGCCTTGCTGTTGAGGCCGTGGACCGGGATTATGTTTATCTGGTCGGCGAGGTCTTCCAGCAGGCGCGTTACGCGTTGCCCTTCGAGCGCAAAGCGACATTGGCCGACGCCCTCTACAGCGAAGGCGAAGGGTATCTGAACCGGACAGGCGACCCGCGGCAGATCTACATTCTGCGTGGTGAGGCAAATCCTCAGGCGTTTGGCGGTGTGACCGCTTGGAATCTGGATACAACCAATGCGGCCAACTTCATTCTCGCCACACGGATGGAATTGCGCCCGAACGATGTTATCTTTATTGCGGAGCAGCCGATCACCAAATGGAATCGCGTGCTGACGCAGCTGGCACCAAACCTCGTCACCTCATCGGTCGCGGGTGTTGTAAACTAAAATTGGCCCCAATCTGCTCGGGGCTTGAACAAAACTCGCAAGACGGGATTGTTGCGTGAACAATATTGAACCGATCAACCAGAACACGGCTGCCCATCCCAACCATCCAACCGGCCCGCAGGTCGAAACCGTCATCGCCGACGACGACGAAATCGATCTTGGGCAATTGTTCCGAACCCTCTGGCGCGGAAAGTGGTGGATCGCAGCCTGCATGGCCGTGGCGGTTCTGATTGGCGGATACTATGCCTATATCGTGGCTGTTCCGGTCTACTCGACCACCGCTTTTGTTACGCTGGAGAATCGGCAGGAACAGGTGGTCGACTTTGAAAGCGTCGTGTCCGGTCTGGCCGGAGACCAGACCAGCATCAACACCGAAGTCGAAGTGCTGAAATCCCGCGAGCTGGCCAAAAAGCTTGTGGTCAAGCTTGATCTGGTCAACGATCCGGAATTCAACGGCCGCTTGCGGGAAGATCCGGGCTTTTCGGTCGGTCAGGCCAAATCCTTCGTCAAGGGGCTGATCACCGGCCCCGAACCGGAGGCACCGGCCCCGACCGAAGAACAGCTTCTGGAAAACGTCACCACCACCGTGACCAGGGCCATCAACATCTCGAACGTCCGCAACACCTATGTGTTCAAGATCACGGCCACCACCGAGGATCCGCTAAAGTCCCGTCTGATGGCCAACACGCTGGCCGACCTCTACGTGCTGAACCAGCTCGATGTGAAATTCGAAGCTACCCAGCGCGCCACCGAATGGCTGTCTGAACGGGTCGCCGATTTGCAGGTCGATCTCGAAGCCGCCGAGGCCGAGGTCAAGGCGTTTAACGCGCAGACCGAATTGATCAGCCCTGAAGCCTTGGAAGGTCTCAACCGTCAGGCCAAGGACACACGGGAACGGCTGAAGCTGACAACCGAGCGCGCGCAGGCCGCCGCCAGCCGGATCGAAGCTCTGCAAGCCGCCGGTGCAAGCGGAAACCGCCAAGAGATGGCGCGAATTCTCAACAACCCAACCCTGAACCAAAGCCTGAAACGGGTGGAGTCAGGCACCATGCCCGGTGAGCTGTTCGACACCCAATTCGACCAGTTGGTTCGCGGCGAAACCGTTGGTCTGACCCGTCTCGAAGGCCAGATTTCGGGCCTGACCCAATCCCTCGACAACATCGAAGATCAGATCGAACGGCAATCCAAGGATCTCGTCACCCTGCAACAGCTGACCCGCGAGGCGGAAGCGGCCCGGTCCATCTATGAGTATTTCTTGGGGCGTCTGAAAGAGACATCAGTGCAGCAGGGCATCCAGCAAGCCGACAGCCGTGTTCTGTCCAAGGCCGTGTTGCCGACCTTCCCGTCTGCGCCAAGGAAATCCCGCATTGTCGCTCTCGCAGGCATACTTGGCCTGATGCTCGGTGCGGGCCTGATCCTGCTGCGCGAATTCCTCAACAATACCTTTCGCACCTCGCAACAGCTTGAGACCGGAACCGGCGTCACCGTCATGGGGCAAATCCCGCGACTGCCGGCCCGTAAGCGCCGCAACGTGATCAAGTATCTGCGCGAAAAACCCGCCTCAGCAGCGGCAGAAGCGATACGAAACCTGCGCACCTCGATCATGCTGTCCAATGTCGACAAGCCGCCTCAGGTGATCATGTTGACCTCGTCGATCCCCGGCGAAGGCAAGACCACGATTTCGCTGGCTCTCGCCCAAAGCTTCTCGGGTCTCGATAAACGGGTTCTGCTGATCGAAGGCGACCTGCGCCGCCTCGTGTTCTCGGAGTATTTCAGCGAGAAAGACTACGAAACTGGAATGATTTCGGTTCTCGCCGGGCAGACCCGACTGCAGGATGCTGTCCGACAGATCCCCGAAGTTGGAACAGATGTGCTGCTTGGCGAAAAGACCGAGGCAAACGTGGCGGACCTGTTCTCATCGGACCGGTTCGCCCAGCTGATGAAGGCGGTGCGGTCGGCTTATGACATCATCATCATCGACACGCCTCCGGTTCTGGTTGTTCCGGATGCACGCACCATCGCACAGCACGTGGACGCATTGCTGTTCGCCGTTCACTGGGATTCAACCGAGCAAACGCAGGTTTCCGAAGGCCTGCGGATGTTGGCCAGCGTCAACATCCGTCCATCCGGCGTGGTGCTGAGCCAGATCGACATGAAAGGCATGAAGCGCTACGGCTATGGGGGCCAGTACGGTGCTTACTCGCGCTACGGCCGGAAATACTACACAAACTAACGCTTTCTACTGGCAACATGGCCTTTGAACAGGCGGGTATGGCCTTTACCCGCGCGCTCAAATCACTAAACAGATTTTAGTTGTTTGTTTCATTCGCGCGCCGGACAACGCCGGAACGCGATCCAAAGTCAGGAACGAGTCATTGACCAAAAAAGCTCTCATCACCGGCGTCACGGGGCAAGACGGCTCCTATCTCGCGGAATTCCTGCTCGAAAAAGGTTATGAAGTGCACGGCATCAAGCGCCGTGCCTCGATGTTCAACACCCAACGGGTCGATCACATCTATGAAGATCCGCACACAGATCATGCCAAGTTCAGACTGCATTACGGCGACTTGACCGACACTTCGAACCTGACCCGCATTATTCAGGAGGTTCAGCCTGACGAGGTCTACAACCTCGGCGCGCAGTCTCATGTGGCGGTCAGTTTTGAAAGCCCGGAATATACCGCGGATGTCGACGCCATGGGCACCCTGCGTCTCCTCGAAGCCATTCGATTCCTCGGTCTGGAAAAGAAGACCCGCTTCTATCAAGCCTCCACGTCAGAACTCTATGGCCTGGTTCAGGAGATCCCGCAGAAAGAAACCACGCCGTTCCACCCGAGGTCGCCATATGCCGTGGCCAAGCTCTATTCCTACTGGATCACCGTGAACTACCGCGAGGCCTATGGTATGTATGCGTGCAACGGCATCCTGTTCAATCACGAGAGCCCGCGCCGGGGCGAAACCTTCGTGACCCGCAAGATCACGCGCGGTCTGGCCAACATCGCTCAGGGGCTCGAACCTTGCCTTTACATGGGTAACATCGACAGCCTGCGCGACTGGGGCCATGCCAAGGACTACGTCCGGATGCAATGGATGATGCTGCAACAGGACGAGGCCGAGGATTTTGTCATCGCCACCGGGGTGCAGTATTCCGTGCGGGAGTTCATTTCGTGGTCGGCGGCAGAGCTGGGAATCACGGTCGAATTTTCCGGCGAAGGCGTTGACGAAATCGCAACCGTAACCGCCATCGAAGGCGGAGATGCACCCGCCCTCAAGGTCGGTGACGTCATCATGCGGATCGACCCGCGCTACTTCCGCCCGGCAGAGGTTGAGACTCTTCTCGGCGATCCGGCAAAAGCCAAGCAGAAACTTGGGTGGACGCCAGAGATTACCGTTCAGGAAATGTGCGCCGAAATGGTCGCCGAAGACCTGAAAGCCGCAAGGCGCTATGCTCTGTTGAAGGATCACGGAATGGATCTTCCGGTTTCGGTCGAGGGGTAAGCCGATGAAAATCTATGTTGCAGGTCACCGAGGCATGGTTGGCGGCGCCATATTGCGTCGCCTCGAAGCACGCCGGGCCGCTGGCGAAGACATGACGATCGTGACCCGCACACATTCGGAACTGGATCTGTCCAACCAGCAGGCTGTTCGTGACTTTATGGGGGATGAGAAACCCGATCAGGTTATCCTCGCCGCAGCCAAGGTCGGCGGCATCGTCGCCAACAACAGTTATCCGGCCGACTTCATCTATGAAAACCTGATGATCGAATGTAACGTCATTCATCAGGCCTTCTCTGCCGGCGTCCGAAAGCTTCTGCAATTGGGGTCAAGCTGCATCTACCCAAAGCTGGCTGAACAGCCCATGCGCGAAGACGCCTTGCTGACCGGCGTGCTTGAGCCGACAAATGAACCGTATGCGATCGCAAAGATCGCAGGAATCAAATTGTGCGAGAGCTACAATAGGCAACATAACACGGATTACAGGTCGGTCATGCCGACAAACCTCTACGGGCCCGGAGACAATTTCCACCCCGAGAACTCGCATGTTCTGCCTGCTCTGATCCGCCGTTTTCACGAGGCTGTCCAGAACGGGACCGACGAGGTGATGATCTGGGGGACAGGAACTCCGCGCCGGGAATTCCTGCATGTCGACGACATGGCAGAGGCATCGCTTTTTGTGCATGACCTGCCCAAGGATGCCTATGACGCGAATACCGAGCCGATGCTCAGCCATATCAATGTCGGCAGCGGCACGGATATCAGCATTCTCGATCTGGCACAGATGGTTGGCGAAGTAACCGGCTTCACCGGCCAGATCACCACAGACCCGTCCAAGCCTGATGGCACCCCGCGCAAGCTGATGGATGTCTCGCGGCTGGACAACATGGGCTGGTCGGCGCGAATTGCACTGGCCGATGGCGTGCGCGAAACCTACCAGTGGTTTCTCGACAACCAGGATACGTTCCGTCGCTGACCTATCGAATTCAAGGAGTACATTATGACCGCGACCATTCATCCTTTGCTCCTTTGCGGCGGCTCCGGAACCCGGCTTTGGCCATTGTCCCGCAAAAGCTACCCAAAGCAGTTCGCCAACCTGACCGGCGAAGAAAGCCTGTTTCAGGCTTCCGCTCGACGCCTGTCCGGCGAAGGATTTGCTGCACCGCTCGTGATAACCGGATCGGATTTCCGGTTTATAGTTCTGGAACAGCTTGCCGGGGCCGAAATCGCACCCGCAGCAACCCTGATCGAACCCGAGGGCCGCAACACCGCTCCGGCCATTCTGGCCGCAGCGCTGGTGCTCGAGGCACAGGAACCCGGCGCGCTGATGCTCGTAGCGCCGTCCGATCATGTCATCCCCGATGCAGATCGATTCCGCGCAGCAGTGATAGCAGCCACTCCGGCGGCACAGGCCGGGCAGCTTGTGACTTTCGGCATCCGACCCGATCGCGCCGAAACCGGTTACGGCTGGCTTGAACTGACCCAAGCCCCGGATACCGAGTTTTCGCCTCTGCCCCAGCCGCTCAAGGCCTTTGTCGAAAAACCTGACACTGCGGCCGCGCAACAGATGCTGGACGCCGGCAGTTATCTCTGGAACGCGGGCATCTTCCTGTTCTCGACGGCTGCTCTGATCGACGCATTCCAAGCCCATGCGCCAGCCATGCTGGACGGCGCGCGCAAGGCCGTCGCAGCTGCCGAAAAGGATCTCGGCTTTACCCGGCTTGCGCCCGATCATTGGGCAACTCTCGATGACATCTCCATCGACTACGCCGTGATGGAAAAGGCCGACAACCTAACCGTCGTGCCTTATGGCGGTGTCTGGTCAGATCTCGGCGGCTGGGATGCGGTCTGGCGCGAAAGTGGCCCCGACGCGGACGGTGTTGTCACAACCGGCCCCGCCACCGCGGTTGACTGCGAGAACGCCCTGTTGCGGGCAGAATCCGAGGCTCAGCAGCTGGTTGGGATCGGATTGAAAGACGTGATCGCGGTGGCCATGCCAGATGCGGTTCTGGTTGCCCACAAGGACCGAGCGCAAGAGGTCAAGAAAGCCGTGGCCGCGCTCAAGGCCAACGGCGCGGCGCAGGCCGAGACCCTGCCGCGCGACTATCGCCCCTGGGGATGGTTCGAAAGCCTCGTCGTCGGAGAACGGTTTCAGGTCAAACGCATCCACGTCCATCCCGGCGCCGCGCTCAGCCTTCAGAGCCATCACCACCGGTCAGAACACTGGATCGTCGTGGAAGGCACGGCCAAGGTCACCGTCGACGAAGACGTGAAACTGGTGACGGAAAATCAGTCCGTCTACATTCCGCTCGGCGCCGTGCACCGCATGGAGAATCCCGGGAAAGTGCCGATGGTCCTTATCGAAGTGCAGACAGGCTCCTATCTCGGCGAGGACGACATCATCCGATACGAAGATGTCTATGCCCGCGGACAGGGCGCCAAGGGCTGAACCTCAACAACCGCGAAAAAAGATTGGCCCCGCCCTTGCCAAGGCGGGGCCAATCTTTTTCTGCAACCTAAGAAATCACCCTGCTGCGTCTACGGCCCTGCGCGTCAGCACGCCAACCAGATGCGCCCGATACTCCGAACTGCCATGCAGATCAGAAATCATGCCATCGGCGCCGGGCTTCATTCCTTCCAGAGCCGAAGCCGCAAAGTCTCCGCTCAGCGCGGCCTCTGCCTCGGCCCAACGGAACACCCCGCCTTCTGACGCGCCAGTGACCGCCACCCGGACCCCATCAGGATACTTCGCCACGAAAACACCCACGAGAGCAAAGCGCGAAGCGGGCTGGTCGAACTTCTGGTAGTTGGCCTTCTCCGGTACAGGGAACGAAACCGAGGTCACAATCTCTCCTTCGTCCAGAGCGGTTTCAAATAGCCCCGTAAAGTAGTCGTCCGCCGACAGGGAGCGGGCATTGGTTGTCACCGTGGCGCCGGATCCCAGAACCGCCGCCGGATAACAAGCTGCCGGGTCATTATTGGCAATCGAACCGCCAAGCGTTCCGCGGCTGCGTACCGCCGGATCGCCAATGTTACTGGCCAGATCCGCCAGCGCCGGATAGGATCCGGCCGCATCGGCAGCCACCTGAGCATGGGTCGTCGCGGCGCCGACTGTCACCGCACCGTCGCCTGCGTTCACCCCAACCAGCTCCGCCATTCCCGACAAGCAGACAAGGCTTTCCGGCGACGCCAGCCGCTGTTTCATTGTCGGCAGCAGCGTCTGACCACCACCCAGCGCCTGCGCGCCTTCTTTCTTCATCGCCGCAACGGCCTCATCGACAGTCGCCGGCTTCACGAACTCGAAATTGTACATTTCGTCTTCCTTTCCAAAGAGAGATGTTCCTCTCTTCATCTATTTGGAAATACTCCGGGGTGCGCGAGGGGCTGGCCCCTCGCCCTGCCCCTTCAACTCACCCCTGCATTGCGGCCCAGACACGGCCCGGGCTGACCGGCATATCGAGATGCGTCACATTGTGGCCTCCCGACTGCAACGCATCTACGACGGCGTTGACAACCGTGGGCGGAGATCCGATCGCCCCGGCCTCGCCGCAACCCTTTACCCCCAATGGATTGTGGGTGCAGGGCGTGACGCAGGAATGGTCCACCTCGAAGAACGGCACATCAGCCGCGCGCGGCATCGCGTAATCCATGTAGGACGCGCTCAACAGCTGGCCGTTTTCGTCATAGGTGCTGTTTTCCAGCAAAGCCTGCCCGATCCCCTGACCCAGTCCACCCTGGACCTGGCCGCTGACGATCATCGGGTTGATCACGTTTCCGAAATCATCCACCGCCGCAAATCGCTCGACGGTGACCTTGCCGGTTTCGGGATCAACCTCGACCTCGCAGGCATAAGCTCCGGACGGATAAGTGAAGTTGGCCGGGTCGTAGAACGCGGTTTCCTCCAGCCCGGGCTCGATATCCTCCAGCGGGAATTCGTGCGGGATATAGGCCTTGAGCGCCACTTCGCCGAAGCTCACCGATTTGTCGGTGCCGGCGACCGAGAACTGGCCGTCCTTCAGTTCGATATCCGCCTCGGAGGCCTCCAACATATGCGCCGCGATCTTGCGCGCCTTGTTGATGATCTTTTCGGTGGCCCGGACAACGGCCGACCCCCCGACCGCAAGCGAGCGCGAGCCATAGGTGCCCATGCCAAACGGGATCTTTGACGTGTCCCCGTGAACGATGTCCACCGACGACGCGTCGATGCCCAGCATCTCGGCAACCACCTGTGGGAATACGGTTTCGTGGCCCTGACCGTGGCTGTGGGCGCCCACCATGACCGACAGATTGCCGGTGGCATTCACCCGCACCGTGGCAGCGTCATAGAGACCGACACGGCTGCCAAGGATCCCAACAAGGTTCGACGGTGCGATCCCGCAGGCCTCGATATAGGCGTTGACGCCAAACCCCCGCAGCTTGCCCTTGGCTTCCGAAGCCGCGCGGCGCGCCGCAAATCCGGGGCGATCGATGATCTCTTCCAAACGGTCTACCAGCGCATCGTAGTTGCCGGTGTCATACTCGAGCCCGGCGGCACTCGCGAACGGGTACTGATCGGGTTTGACAAAGTTCTTGCGCCGGATCTCCAGCGGATCCATGCCCAGCTCCCGTGCGGCCATGTCGATCACCCGCTCGATGGAATAGGTCGCCTCGGGGCGCCCTGCCCCGCGATACGCGTCCACAGGAACTGTGTTTGTAAACACCGCTTTGACGTTCACATAGACGTTGGGAACCGTGTAGTTCCCCGCCATGAGCGTGCCATGCAGGAAGGTCGGTGTGGCCGTCGAGAAGTTCGACAGGTAGGCACCCACATTGGCCATGGTCTCGGTGCGGAACGCAATGAACGTGCCGTCCTTTTCACAGGCCAGCTCAATCTTTGTGACATGGTCGCGCCCGTGGCAATCAGTCAGGAATGCCTCGGAGCGGGTCGAAGTCCAGCGAACAGGACGGCCAATCTTCTTTGCGGCTGCCAGAACCAGAGCCTCTTCGCCGTAATGATAGATCTTCGAACCGAAGCCACCGCCGACATCAGGTGCGATCACAGTCAGCTTGTTTTCAGGAATGCCCAGAACAAAAGCCGAGATCAGCAGCCGCGTCAGGTGCGGATTCTGCGACGTCGTGTATAGCGTGTAGCTGTCGCTTGATGCGTCATAAACCGCCGAAGACGAACGAGGCTCCATCGGGTTGGCAACAAGCCGGTTGTTCACCAGTTCCAGCGTCGTGACATGCGGCGCCGCCTTGATCGCAGCGTCGGTCGCTTCGCGGTTGTCCTCGATCCAGCCCCAGTCGAAACACTGGTTCGTTTCGATCTCGTCATGCACAAGCTCGCTACCGGCCAGCGCGGCCGCCATATCGACCACGGCCGGCAACTCTTCGATGTCGGCGTCAAGCGCCTCGACAGCATCGCGGGCCTGTTCGGCGGTTTCCGCGATGACTGCGGCATAGGCATCACCAACATGGCGTACCTTGCCATGCGCCAGCACCGGGCGCTTAGGTTCCTTCATTGGCTCGCCGTCACGGCTGTTGATCAGCCACCCGGCCGGGTTGCCGCCTACCTCGACAAAATCCTCACCGGTAAACACAGCCAGAACGCCGGGCATCGCCTCGGCTGCGCTGGTGTCGATCGACTTGATCCGACCGTTGGCCACATCTGATCGGGCAAAGGCCGCAAAGGTCTGGCCCACCATGTTGATGTCATCTGTATACTTGCCGTTCCCGGTCAGGAACCGAACGTCTTCGCGCCGCTTCGGGCTGGCGCCAATGCCTCCGTCTTTGGGCATATCTGAATCCTCTTTGCTGTTGCTGGTCCGGGTCCCGTCCCGAGGCGATCACGCCTTCAGGGAATGCAGAGACCCGCGCAGGTCTGTCAGTTGGCTCCGGTCACTCGGCCGCTATCGCGCCGACATCCTGGCCACTGGCCGCAAGGATTGCCTTGACGATGTTGTGGTACCCGGTACAGCGGCAGATATTCCCTTCGAGATAGTTCCGGATCTCGGCCTCGGACGGCTTGGGGTTTTCCTTGAGCAAAGCCGCCGCCGACATCACCATGCCCGGCGTGCAAAACCCGCACTGAAGCCCGTGATGATCCTGAAATGCCTGCTGGATCACATTCAGGGATCCATCCGCATTGGCCTGACCTTCGATGGTTTCAACCTCGGCCCCCTCGGCCTCCATTGCGAACATCGTGCAGCTCTTGACCGGCTTGCCGTCCACATGCACGACGCATGCACCGCATTGGCTGGTATCACAGCCGATATGGGTGCCGGTCAGACCAAGCTCGTCGCGCAGAAAGGTCGACAGCAAGGTGCGCCCCTCCGCCTCGCCCGAGCGGACGCTGCCGTTTACCCTCATACTTACCTGGGTCATTCGTTTACTCCTCCCTGAGTACGATTGAGTGTCAACTGCCCAGCACGCGGCCGAGCCAGCCTTTCTTTTCACCTTCTTCTTCCGCAGCCGGTTCTTCCGCAGTGGCTTCCTTTTCCACCGGCCCTTCTACGGTTTGCTGGAAACGCTCAAAGAACTGGTCGGCCATCTTTTTGGCAAACCCGTCAATGATACGGCTTCCAAGTTGCGCCAGCTTGCCGCCGACCTTGGCCTCCACGTCATATTCCAGCAGCGTTCCACCATCTTCCGTGTCGCTCAGACGCACATCGGCTTCACCCTTTGCAAAACCAGCCGCGCCGCCCTTGCCCTCACCGGACAGTTTCAGACTTTCCCCCTCGACCATGTCCGAAAGCATCACGCCACCCTTAAAAGTGGCTTTGACTGGGCCGACCTTCTGAACGACAACCGCCTCGAATCCATCTTCGGGCGACCCCGACATCTCCTGACATCCGGGAACACATTCCTTGAGCGTTTCCGCCGAGAGAAGATTGTTCCAGACCTCAGACCGGGGGGCCGAAATCTCGCGCGAGCCCGTCAGTTGCATGGCTTTTCCTCCAATATGCGCTTCACTACAGGACCACCGCGCCGGTAGATCTGCAAGGATTTAGGAACCGACCCTGCGTCAGCCCTGAAACGACGGTCGTCTGCAATCGCAATGTGCCTGCCCAGGACTGTGAGGCTGGGGCGGTCGTGCCGTGTTTCACGGGTTGCACCAGTCGCAGCCTACGGCAAAAGCGAACCCGGGCGCCGGCTTCCGCGCATTCGTGAGTGTCATTGCATCCTCCCCATCGCGTTCCGGGATGTACCTACCGCAGCCCCTTCCGCTCGGGGTATAGGACATTGGTTTGAACCCGATGGGAATTCCGACCTTTGTCTAATGGTCCCCAGTAGGGCGGGTCAGGCTTCGACAAGGTCGTAATGCCGGATGGTACGCGCTGCGACCAGTTCAGCCTCTGCGGGGTCGATATGCGCGCTGGTGTAGTCGTCACCAACGAATGCCTTGAGCGCATCGAGATCCTCCCAGACCATCACGAAACTGAACTCGTTCGGCGTTTCGGACCGCGCCGCACCGGGCAGAACCGACACGATCCCCTTTGTGCCTCTCATCAGCGGAATCGCAGTGTTGTGAAAAAAGTCGGCAAACTCAGATTCCTTGCCGGGGTGCACTGTCACCTGAAAGATGCGCATGATCATGGTCGGCCCTCCCCTTCTGTTTGCATGACGCATGAACCTTTGGAGCAGATCCAAAGTGGCGACAACATACCATGAAACAGCAATCGACCTAAGCCCCGAGGCAGAAACCACATCATGAGAACGAGGAAGGGTCAGAAAAGGAGGTCAGACGCCGTAGTAGCCCCGATACCAAGCGACGAATTTGGCCAGACCGTCCCTGAGATCGGTCTGTGGGCGATATCCGGTCAGACGATGCAAAAGGGACGCATCGGCCCATGTCGCGGGTACATCGCCTTTCTGCATCTCCATGTAGTTCCGCACCGCCTTCTTGCCGACCGCCTCTTCGATAGCGTCGACAAAATCCAAAAGTCGCACCTTCTCTGAGTTGCCGATATTTACCACGCGATAGGGTGCCACTGGCGACAGGCTGTCGCCTTCGGCGATCTCGTCCTTCGAGGCAGGACGCTCCGGCGCAACGTCGATCAGCAACCGGATGCCGCGCACCAGATCTTCGACATAGGTAAAGTCGCGGAACATGTCGCCGTGATTGTAGATGTCGATGGGGCGGTCGTTCAGGATCGCATCGGTGAACTTGAAATAGGCCAGATCCGGCCGCCCCCATGTGCCGTAGACCGTAAAGAAACGGAACATGGTCGTGGGCAGGTTCCACAGGTGCGCATAGGAATGCGCCATGCTCTCATTGGCCTTCTTGGTAGCCGCATAGATTGTCAACTGCCCATCGGCCTTGTCGGTCTCGCAGAACGGCATGTCCTCGTTGGCGCCGTATATTGACGAGGTCGACGCCATCAGCAGGTGATCGATCTCCAACCGCCGCGCCGCTTCCATCACGTTGAACGTGCCGACAACGTTGCTCTCGATGTAAGAGCGCGGGTTCTCCAGGCTGTATCGCACCCCTGCCTGCCCAGCCAGATGAACGATCACGTCCGGCTGGAACTCATCCGCCACTTGGTCCAGCAGCGCCTGATCTTCCAGCATGCCCTCGGTGGCCGAGAACCCCGGCATCTGATGCAGGATGCCATGCCGGCGCTGTTTCAGGGTGACATCGTAATACTCGGTCATCCCGTCATATCCATGCACCTGGAACCCTTCGTCCAGCAGCAGCCGTGACAGGTGAAAACCGATGAACCCGGCGGATCCGGTGATCAGAACTTTTTTCAACGTTCACGACCTTTCGTGGAGATTCAGGCCCGCTCCCTCTGCCCCAGATCGAACGGGAACACAACCACCAGAAGATTGCCCGAGCCATACTGGACCCGCGCAGACAACCGGCGAACCGACGATCCCCGCCTCATCTTGCGTTCAGGAAGTCCTGCATTGCCCGCCGCAGTTCCTTAACGGCATCTTCTCGTCCAAGAAACTCGTCGGTAGTCATCAGCCTCCAATACTGGCCTTCTTCACCAAAGCGGATGCTCTCGATCAGTTCGCTGGTGATTTCAGCGACAAAAAAGGCCACATCAGCCCGACCGGGCTGGTGTGACTTGTAGTCCGACGCATAGACCAGATCAGCTGGGTCTACTTTGATGCCAAATTCCTCGCCGGTTTCCCGGATCGCACATTCAAGCGCGGTTTCATCGACATTCCTTTCCCCGCCCGGGAAATCCCAAAGGCCGGGATCGTGAATATACGGGAAATCATCGCGAAGATAGGTTACCAACTGGCCATTACAGAGCAGCGCGATCTTCGCACCTACATGTGTCTTTGCCTGTGTAATTGCATGGATTGCCATCTGTCCTGCGGCCTTCTTGATCTGTGCAGCTCTGTTTATTCTGACACCTGCCTTGTTGTGACGACGCCAGCGAAGTCGCCGAGCCATTGTCTTGACTGGACGATCTGGCCTGAGGCGTTGCTGATCCAGTAGACATTGACGAAGTTCTGATCGGTGCTGTTGCAGGTCTCGCGCATCATCCGGGTGGAGGTTGGGGTTCCCCGGATCGTCACGATCTTGTCGCCGCGGTTTTCCACCACGCATTTGTAGCTGCGCATTTCGGTCCGGTCGTTGCCGGTCAGGAAGGAGTGGAAGCGCACGGTTTCGGCTCTGTACCCGCCCAGCACCGCATCCATCGACTGCGCGATGTCCGAGGCCATCAGCCCCGCGCCAAAGCCGCGCTCGCCCACGATCATGCCCTGCCGGGTCAAAAGCGTGGCGCCATCCACCGACAGCCAGGTCCGCACCCCGTCGCGGCTGTTCTCCAACAGCATCACGCCTGCCAGCCCGCTGTCCAGAAAGCCCACCTGCAGCCGCGGCGCATCCGCATCCAGCAGCGGCTGGATGCGCGGGTCGGGCTGGGCCTTGCCGGGCTGCAGCAATGCCTGAAGCTCGACGAAATCGTTGCTGTCATTGGCGCAGCCACTGGTCATCGCCAGCAGCGGCATCAGCAAGGCAAGGGCCAGCGTTCGTCTCATCTGTAGAACCGCCCCCATTGTCCAACCAGCCGCCCGGCGCGCTCGTCTCTGGTGTATTCATGCAGCCGGTTGTCGACGATCAGCCGCGCCCCGCCATCGCGCAGAACCGGCCGGATTGTCTGCTTGACCGTCGACCGCGTCGGCTTGCCGGTCAGCCACGACACCGGAACCTCGAACCGGATCCCCTTGTCGAACGATCCCTCACCGAACTCTTCGGCACTGACATTGGTGAAGGTGGCAAAGGCGCCGACCTTGAAGCCGTTGTTGAACTCCTTGTCGAGCGTGAAGGTCGCGCCCCAATCCCCGGCAAGGTAGCGGCCCGCATCGATCTGCAGGTTATACTCGTTGCCCAGATCGTAGTACATCGAGCCGTGACCGGTCACGACGTCATAGCTCTGGAAGCCGAACAGCATGTCATAGTCACGCTTTTTGGCATAGTTGATCTCGGCCCCCAGCGCGAGGCGGCTGTCATTGGGATACCACAGCATCTCGGCCGAAACCCCGCCGAACATCTCTTCGAGATACCCGCCCGAGACCCGCGCAAACAGATCCTCACCCGGACGCCAGAGATAGGCCGCGGTCAGGCGCTGGACATACACGCTGGACTGGTTGCGCGCGTATTCCGCCCAGTCTGATCGCACATGGGGCAGGACCGAGTCCGAGACCCGGGTGGTCTCGTCGAGATTACCGATGATCGGCACCCGCAGGGCACCGGTCAGGAACAGGCCCGGCTGCACGACATAGTCGCCCTTGAACTCGGCCCCCAACTCATAGCGCAGCGGGTTGTCCGGATCGAAGAACGACAGACGCAGGTAAGGGCCGAAGCGATACCCGGTATGTGGAAAGGCACCCGGCACCGTGCCCGGCGGCAACCCGTAAGGCTCATCCCGGATCACCGAGCGCGCCAGCGTGCGCCATGCGCCATCCACATCGTTTTCCAGCTCGTAGAGATCGCTGCGCTGGGTCTCGATGGTGTTGATCGGCACGCCGTTCTTCAGAAGCGTGATATCAAACACCTCGATCGACGGGTCCAGCGTGTTTGCCATCGTGCGCGCGGTGCGGCCCGCCGCCTGCGCCGAGGCGGAAAAGCGGTTGTTCTCGATCTCGACAATGGCGCGGTTGCCCTCGACCCCATAGCCGGTCATCCGCAGGCCCTGCTTGTCGAGCCGCGCCCGCAGCACATCGCGGGCCGTCATGTCGCTGTCCTGGTCGGGCAGGTTCCAGCTCTCGGCGGCGACCTGGTTCTGCGGCTTCAGCGCCGGGGCCGCGCGGTCCAGCCCGCCCGGCGCCAGCGGGTTGCGCGGATCGAAGGCATAGGAGAGCTGCAGGCCCAGCGTGTTGCCGTACATGTAAGAGGCGTTCATGTTGACGCCGTTGCGAAACTTGTAGTTGACCCCGAAGTTCAGGGGGAAATCGGCATCAAACCCGATCTTCTGCTTCTCTTCCTGATATTCGTCCGAAGAGTATTCGGCCAAAAGGGAAAGCCGGTCGTTCAGGCGATACTCCAATCCGCCAAACAAGGCGGCCGGACCGCGGAACCACTGATCATAGGCCAGTTTACCGCCTGTAGAGCCTGTTCCACGCGGCGGCCGCGTTTCGAACTTGTCATCAAACACCGCCAGCGGGTTCTTGAAACTGTTGCGTTGGCCTAGCCGGCCCCAACCCATGCCGCCGGTCACTTTCCAGCGCTCGGCAAAGGTCTTGGTCAGAACGACATATTCACTGCCATAGATCCCGGTGCCGCCGAAATCGCGAAAGCCAACGCCGATTGCCGGACCCCGGGCGGTTTCCTCGCGCAGGCGAAAGTGGATGTCGAAGCTCCGGTCATACCGGCTTTCGGCACCGCCTCGGTTGAAATCCTTGATGTAGGAATACCGAAACGAGCCATAGACCCAGGGCAGCATCTGGAACGTAATTGTCCCGCGCGCAGTGTCCTTGAAGGCGGCGCCCGTAAACGCAAGATTGGCCGTTGGCAGCACTTCTGCCGACGGCATGTCGATCAGGCCCGGCGTCCCATAGGTCGACAAATTCTGCGCGCGCACGGAATCCTCGGCCAGCAATACACAGCCGAATCCCAGTATCGCGCATGCGGCAATACGCATCTAAACCTGCTCACTCAACATTATCATTTTGTTTTTTAAGAGCTTTACCAAATTGGCCGGAAAGCTTCACAAATTGGCGCGGTGCGCGTATCACTTCCGGCGCAACTGCGCTAGATTTACCACAACCAGCCGTTGCCAAAACGGAGCTCGAGCATGCTGAAATCATGGATTGCCAAGGGAACCGGCAATTCTCCGATCTACCCGTCCATCGCACCTGACGTGCCGTTCTACCTGATCGGTGACGTGCATGGCCGATCCGACCTGCTTGGTCGGCTGCTCAGCAAGCTTGTGCCACAGCATCCGGTGGTGCTGGTGGGGGACTACGTGGACCGGGGCGAGGAAAGTGCCGGGGTGCTGCGCCAGCTCTTTGGACGCCCAAACACCTATTGCATCAAGGGCAACCACGAAGACATGCTGCTGTCCTTCCTCGAAAACCCGATCGAGCACGGCCCGCGCTGGCTGCGCTATGGTGGCCTACAGACGCTGGCCAGCTTTGGCATCGCCGGGCTGACCGAGACCAGCCGCGGCCCGGATCTCGAAGCGGCCCGGGACGCCCTGCGCGACGCCATGGGATCCGAGATGATCTTCTGGCTGCGCACCCTGCCGCTCACTTACGTGAACGGCAATGTCGGCGTTGTTCACGCTGCCGCAGATCCCAGGTTCGGTCTCGAAGACCAAAAACCCAAACACCTGCTCTGGGGACATCCCGAGTTCGGCAGAACCCCACGCCGCGACGGCATGTGGATCGCCCACGGCCACACCATCATCGATGAACCACAAGCCACACAAGGCATCATCGCCGTCGATACCGGCGCATACGCAACAGGCAAACTCACCGTCGCAGGTATCGGCAACGGAGCCGCAGAATTCCTGACGATGAAGTGAACAAGTCACAGGGGCCGC
>NZ_JBNAGF010000010.1:0-189120 GCF_049801055.1 Primorskyibacter sp. S87
CAAAGGGGGACAAGAAGGTTGAAGATAGGGACACCTAGAGAGACATTTTCGGGCGAGTCTCGCGTTGCGATGACGCCTGAGTCTGCGATTCAGTTGCAGAAGCTTGGCTATGAGTGCGCGATTGAGGCTGGGGCCGGAGCTGCTGCGGGTTTTTCGGACGCGGCTTATACGGCTGCCGGGGTTGAGATCATCAAGACGGCGGCGGGTCTTTGGAAGGCTTCGGACATCATTGCGAAGGTGCGTCAGCCGAACGAGACGGAGCTGAAGCGTCTGACGAAGGAAAAGACGCTGATTTCGTTCTTCAACCCTGCTGGCAACGAGCCTGGCATGGAGGCGGCGAAGGCGAAGGGGGCCAACGTGATCGCCATGGAGATGGTTCCCCGGATCAGCCGGGCCCAGAAGATGGACGCGCTGTCGTCGATGGCGAACATTGCGGGTTACCGGGCGGTGATCGAGGCCGGGAACAATTTCGGCCGGTTCTTCACGGGCCAGATCACGGCGGCGGGCAAGGTCCCACCGGCCAAGGTTCTGGTTGTCGGCGCCGGGGTTGCGGGTCTTGCCGCGATCGGCACCTCGACCAGTCTCGGTGCGATCACCTATGCGTTCGACGTGCGCCCCGAAGTGGCCGAGCAGGTTGAGTCGATGGGGGCCGAGTTCGTCTATCTCGACTTCGAGGAAGAGCAGCAGGACGGCGCCTCGACCGGCGGCTATGCTTCGGTGCAGTCCGACGAGTTCCGCGAAGCGCAGCTGGCCAAGTTCCGCGAGCTGGCGCCAGAAGTGGACATCGTGATCACTACGGCGCTGATCCCCAACCGCGAGGCGCCGGAGCTGTGGACCAAGGACATGGTCGAGGCGATGAAGCCGGGTTCGGTGATCGTCGATCTGGCGGCGGAGAAGGGCGGCAACTGCAAGCTGACCGTGGCTGACGAGAAGATCGTGACCGACAATGGCGTAACCATCATCGGCTATACCGACTTCCCGAGCCGGATGGCGGCACAGTCCTCGTCGCTTTACGCCACCAACATCCGCCACATGATGGCCGATCTGACGCCCGAGAAGGACGGTCAGATCAATCACGACATGGAAGATGACGTGATCCGCGGCGCCACGGTGACCTATCAGGGCGACATTACCTTCCCGCCACCGCCGCCCAAGGTGCAGGCGATCGCGGCGCAGCCCAAGCAAGAGGTCAAGGAACTGACGCCCGAAGAAAAGCGGGCGCAGGAGATTGCCGAGTTCAAGGCGCAGACCAAGCAGCAGGTGACCCTGCTGGCCATTGGCGGGGCGCTGATGCTGGGCGTTGGCCTTGTGGCCCCGGCCAGCTTCATGCAGCATTTCATCGTGTTCGTGCTGGCGGTCTTTGTCGGCTTCCAGGTGATCTGGGGCGTGGCACACAGCCTGCACACGCCGCTGATGGCGGTGACCAACGCGATCTCGTCGATCATCATCCTGGGTGCGCTCATGCAAATGGGATCGGGCTCGTTCCTGGTGATCCTCCTCGCCGCGCTTTCGGTCTTCATGGCCGGGATCAACATCTTTGGCGGCTTCCTCGTGACCCGGCGCATGCTCGCCATGTTCCAGAAATCCTGAAGGAGTAGAGGACAATGGACTTCGGATTTACGACTGCGGCCTATGTTGTCGCTGCTGTTCTCTTCATCCTGTCGCTGGGCGGCCTTTCGGGCCAGGAAAGCGCCAAGCGCGCTGTCTGGTACGGAATTGTCGGCATGGCGCTGGCGGTGTTTGCCACTCTGATCGGTCCCGGTGCAGGCCTGTGGTGGCTGTCGATCATCCTGATCGCGGCCGGTGGCATGATCGGCTATCAGCTGGCGTCGCGGGTCGAGATGACCCAGATGCCGGAACTGGTGGCCGGCATGCACGCGCTGGTCGGTCTGGCTGCCGTGTTCGTGGGCTTCAATGCCCATTTCGAACTGGGCAACGTCATGGCGATGGACGAGACCGCAAAGAAAGCGCTGGAAGGCTTTGCCGCGCTGCTGGCCAAGAAGGACAGCGTTGAGATCAACATCCTGCGGGTCGAGGCCTCGCTGGGCATCTGGATCGGGGCCGTGACCTTCACCGGTTCGGTGATTGCCTATGGCAAGCTCTCGGGCAAGGTGACCTCGGCGGCCACCAAGCTGCCTGGCGGCCATGTGCTGAACGCCAGTGCGGCCGCGCTGTCGCTGCTGTGCCTGATCTGGTACCTGAACTCGGGTAGCTTCTTTCCGCTGCTGATCCTGACCATCGCGGCGCTGTTCATCGGCTATCACCTGATCATGGGCATCGGTGGCGCCGACATGCCGGTGGTTGTCTCGATGCTCAACTCGTACTCGGGCTGGGCCGCGGCAGCGATCGGCTTCTCGCTTGGCAACGACCTGCTGATCGTGGTCGGTGCGCTGGTGGGCTCTTCGGGTGCGATCCTGTCTTACATCATGTGCAAGGCGATGAACCGCTCCTTCGTTTCTGTGATCCTCGGCGGCTTCGGCGGCGAGCAGGGGCCGCAGATGGAGGTCGAGGGCGAGCAGGTTGCGATCGAGACCGACGGCGTGGCCGCCGCGCTCAACGAGGCCGACAGCGTCATCATCATCCCCGGTTACGGCATGGCCGTGGCACAGGCGCAGGCTGCAGTCAGCGACCTGACCAAGAAGCTGCGCGCCAAGGGCAAGAATGTCCGTTTTGCCATCCACCCCGTCGCCGGGCGCCTGCCCGGACACATGAACGTGCTGCTGGCCGAAGCAAAAGTGCCCTACGACATCGTGATGGAGATGGACGAGATCAACGAGGACTTCCCGGAAACGGATGTCTCGATCGTCATCGGCTCGAACGACATCGTCAACCCGGCCGCACAGGACGACCCCAACTCACCCATCGCCGGCATGCCGGTGCTGGAATGCTGGAAGTCCAAGCAGGTCTTCGTGATGAAACGCGGGCAGGGAACCGGATATTCCGGCATCGAAAACCCCCTCTTCTTCAAGGAAAACACCCGCATGTTCTACGGAGACGCAAAAGCGTCGCTCGACAAACTGCTCCCAATGATCGAATGAAAATAATCATAATCACGTAAACAGGGGCCCTGCCGAAATCGGCGGGGCCTTTTTTTGTGCCTGCACAATGGGTTGTGCAGGAGTCTGTTGTTTCGGTATGCGATAGTATTCGTGTAACTTATTGAAATGATGGAGATCTTTAACTTTTCTTGATGTTGCGTATAGTGCGCGGAATCGATCAGGGGGCCATTATGCCGACAATTCAGGATCATCCGTTGCGCTACCAGCTGGCGAACGAGCTGCATGCACGGCCCTTTCCCGCATTGCTCGGGCCGGCCACGGTAGCCTATGTAGCGTTCAAACAGCCCAACGATGCGGTGCAACGCGACAGGGAACAGGACCGCAACCACCTGATTGCCCTGCTGGACAGGTTCGGAGCGCCACATCCCAAGCCCGGGGCCACCCATCATTCAGCCGAAATCGGTCGGCATCGGCTTAAATGGGAACAGCATACCGAGTTCGTGACCTACACACTGTTTTCTGACGGCGTCAGCGAGCGTCCGTTCGACCCGGTAGACTTCTCTGTGTTTCCGGGTGAATGGCTTGCACAGGCGCCGGGGCAAAGGGTGACATCAATCCTCATGCGTATTCTGTCCCGGCCGGGCAGGGCAGAAATTGTCGAAGCACAGGATGCGTGGTTCGTTCCGGAAAGCCTTGCTGCCGCGAGCGTTCTTGATGAAAGCGCGGTTGCGTCCGGAGATTTCAGGATCGACCCGGCCGGGCATATGCGATTTGCCCTTTTCGTAAATGAGGATATCGGCAGCCGCAGAGTTGGCCGTATCGTTCAGCGGCTTTGTGAAATCGAAACCTACAAGGCAATGTCGATGCTTGGGTTTTCGCGCGCCCGCGATATTGCGCCTGTGATCGGTCGGCTGGACACGCAATTGACCAAGCTGATGATCGAGATGTCCGAAGGTGAACGCCCGGCCGATGAGCTTCTTACGGATCTTCTGGCCGTGTCGTCGGAACTGGAATCTCTTGCAGCGCGCTTGGCTTTCCGTTTCGGAGCAACCGGAGCCTATGAAGCTATCGTGAATCAGCGGATCAATGTTCTTAGGGAAGAGCGGTTCGAGGGGCGGCAAACGTTTGCAGAGTTCATGATGCGGCGCTACGAGCCTGCCATGCGGACGGTCAAAAGCACCGAGTCACGGTTGGCCTCTCTGGCGGATCGGGCGATCCGGGCCGGTGAGCTACTGCGCACACGGGTCGACGTAGAGCGCAGCGCACAGAACCAATCGCTGCTGGCAAGCATGGACCGACGCGCGGACCTGCAGTTGCGTCTACAGCACACAGTTGAAGGCCTTTCGGTGGTGGCGATCAGCTACTATGCGGTGTCTCTGGTCAGCTACGTAATGTATCCGGTGGCGAAAGCCCTCGACATGAGTAAGGGGATGCTCACGGCGTTGATCACCATTCCGGTCGTAGCCTTGGTCTGGTGGGCGGTTCGGCGTATCCGCAGGCGGCTGGAGTAATCGAAGCTCCTGCAAATAAGCGCCTCGGCGCAGGGGGGGTGAATCGGACCGTCAACGAAAACAGCCGCCCGAGTGGGCGGCTGTTTCGGGTTTAAGGACTGCAACCTTATCTGCCGCGAATGCGGGGGTCCAAGGCATCACGCAGCCCATCGCCCAGATAGTTGACGCTGAGCACCGTCAGAGAGATCGCCAGACCCGGCCAGAAGACCCGTTCAGGATACTGCTGAAGGTAATCGGTTCCGTCGAACAGAAGCCGCCCCCATGTCGGGAAATCCGGCGGAAACCCAAGGCCGAGGAAGGACAGCGCAGACTCGGTGATAATGGCCGTGGCGATCCCCAGCGTTGCCGATACCATGATAGGCGACAGAACATTTGGCAGGATGTGCCGGGTGATGATCTGGCTGTTGCCAGTTCCGATAGATCGGGCGGCCATCACGAATTCGCGCTCCTTGATTGCCAGAACGTCGCCGCGCACGATCCGGGCGGTCGGCATCCACGAGGTAATGCCGATGGCGACCACGATGAGAATAAAGATGCCCTGCTCCAGCCCGAAGGTCGCACTCAGCGGTTCGCGGAACAGGAGCATCATGACCAGCAGCAGGGGGAGCAGAGGCAAAGCAAGAAACAGGTCGGTGAGGCGCATCAATGGGCCGTCGAGTCTCTTGAAGAAGCCGGCCAGAACCCCAACGAAGGAGCCGAGAAACAACGCCAGCAGCATCGCGGTTATCCCAACGGAGACTGACGTTGCACCGCCCGCCATCATACGGGCCAGCAGGTCGCGGCCCAACTGGTCGGTGCCGAACGGGTGTTCCCAGTTCGGTCCCTGATTTCGGGCCCGAATGTCGATCTTGGTCGGGTCGATGTCCCAGACAAACGGGCCGAGGTAGACCGAAACGACGATCAGGATGAACAGGATGCCGCCGATCAGCGCGCCTTTGTGGGTCTTAAACTGATCCCATACATCGCGCCACTGACTGCGGGCCGGGGCTGATAACTCTTCGAGAGGACCAGCGGCGGCTGGCAGTATTGTCGAAGCCGGTGCAAGGCCTTCATCGGGAACGAACGTGTCTGATTGATCCTTGTTAGTCATAGCGGATCCTCGGGTCCAGAATGCCGTAGAGCACGTCAGCCACCAGGTTGAAGAGCACAATAAGAACGGCAAAAATGAATGTCAGGGTTTGCACCATTGGCAGGTCGTTTGCCTCGATGGCTCCGATCAGCAACTGTCCGATCCCGTTCACCTTGAACACCTGCTCGGTGATGATGGCGCCGCCGAAGATCGCGGGAATGCCCAACGCAATCACCGTGACCACCGGGATCATCGAGTTTCGCAGCACATGGACCATCACAACTGTATACTCACTCAGGCCCTTTGCCCGCGCGGTGCGCACGTAGTCTTGATTGAGATTATCGAGCATGGAGGCCCGCATGAAACGGCTAAGCTGGGCGGTGATCTGTAATGCCAGAACCATAACCGGCATGATCATCTGCTGAAGCTGAACCATGAAGCTGTCCCAGTCTGTGACCTTGTGCGTGGTGTCATAGATTGACGGGAACCAGCCCAGATTGACCGAGAAAATGACGATCACCAGCACGCCTGAGAAAAAGGGCGGGACCGAAAAGCCGATCATCGACACGAAGGTGCCCATCTGATCGAACCAGCTATATTGCCGATAGGCCGAGTAGATCCCGATTGGCAAGGCGATCACGATGGCGACCACATAGGCAGTGCCGACAACCCAAAGCGTCTGCGGGATACGCTGCACGACGATGTCCATAACCGGTGAGCGGGTCTGCCAGGAGATCACGCGCAAATCGCCCTCAGAAAAGCTGGTGCCGAAATAGTAGTCAATCAGCACCTGCGGCTCGATCCAGAAGAACTGCACGATCCATTTCCAGAAGCGAATGTGCATGGGCTGGCCGAGGCCAAGCGCCTCGCGCATCTTCTCCTTGACCTCAGGAGGCACCGTTAGCGGCACCTGCGCCATCGGATCCCCGGGCGCGAATTCAAGGAGCAGGAATATCACCAGACTGATGAACAAAAGCGTCGGAACGGCAAGAACCAAGCGACGGATAGTGAAGGTAAGCATCCAGGACGCCTTTGCAGATTAGTCTTATTTGTCTTGTGCCTGTGCCCGAAAGGGCCGCCCCGGAACAGGTCCGGGGCGGATTGGTTTCTGGATCAGGAACCTTCTTTGCGATACCAGTCGGCTGCGTTCCACAATTCGCTGTCCCACACGTTGAGGACAACGCCGCCCAGCGTATTGGAGTGAGCGGACAGACGACCACGGTGCACCAGCGGGATCATGCCGCCGTTACCCACCATGATGTCGTTCAGCTGCTTGCCGATCTTGGCACGGTTCTCGATACCGGCGGTTTTGGTCAGCTCGGCATGGAGCTTGTCGAACTCCTCGTTGCAGAAGCGGCTGATGTTTTCGCCCTGCCACTGGCTTTCCGGCTTGGGTGCCTTGTCGCACAGCCCGTTGCCCAGATATGACTGTGGGTCAGTGCCGTTGAAGGTGTTCGCGTACATCTGCACGTCGGCATAGAACTTCTGGAACGTGTCGGGCGAACCCGGGTCACCGCCGAAGAACACCGAAGCATTGATGTTGCGCAGCTCAGTATCGATGCCAATCTCGCTCCACCACTGCTTGATCAGGGCCTGGAAGTCCTGACGCACGGCGTTGGTCGAGGTCTGGTACAGAACCTTCATTGGCACGCCGTCCGGGGTTTCACGAACGCCGTCGCCATTGGTGTCGGCATAGCCCGCATCATCCAGCAGCTTGTTGGCCATGGCGATGTCCTGCTTGTCGCACATGAAGGTGTCCGAGCTGAATGCGGCAGGTGCCGGAACCCAGTTGCAGGTCACCTTGCCGGCCTGACCATAGCCGATTTCCACCAGCAGCGGACGGTCTATCGCCAGCGACATCGCTTTGTAGACAGCCGGATCCTTCAGGAAGGGATGCGGGTGATTGGCTGTCGAGCGTTCACCTTCCGGCAGGTCGGACGACGCGTTTGTCTGGTTCAGCATCAGGCGTTCTACCAGCGGGCCGAAGCCGGCAACTGGTGTGCCCTTGCCACCTTCCTGCATCTGTTGAATCACTTCCGGGGCCAGCTGCAAGTTCCAAGCATAATCGAATTCGCCGGTTTCCATCACTGCGCGCCCCGCGGCGGTTGCATCGCCGCCACCCTTGAAGGTCAGCGTGGCAAAGGCAGGCTTGGCCGGGTCACGATAGTTCTCGTTGGCCTTCATGGTGATCACGTCGTTCGGCTTGAACTCGGTGACGACAAACGGGCCGGTGCCGATCGGGCCGAAATTCTCGGCTGTGCATTCCGGTGCCTTGGCGCCCATGCAGTTCTCGAACTGGGCTTTCTGGATGATCGGGCTTTCGCCACCCACGAACGGGCCATAGGGGAACGGGGTCGGCTTGTCAAAGGTCACCTTGACGGTCAGGTCATCGATGGCCTCTACCGACGTCACGCCTTCGAATTTGGTCAGCTGCGCACAGCCCCCATCGGGATGCATGCAGTAATCGGCGGTGAATTTCACGTCTGCCGAAGTGAAGGCGCTACCGTCCGACCAGGTGATGCCGGGGGCGATCTTCCAGGTGATCGAGGTCAGATCCTCTGCCACACCGCCATTTTCCACGGTCGGGATTTCTGCTGCCAAGTAGGCCACCATGTTGCCGTCCTGGTCATAGCGGGCCAGCGGTTCGATCACCAGCGATGCCGATTCCACATCCTTGGTTCCGCCCGACAGGAACGGGTTCAGGATCGATGGCGCCTGCCAATAGATGATGCTGACATTGCCGTCGGATCCGCGCTCGGCCATTGCCATTGGGGCAAAGGCCGTGCTTGCGATCGCACCAAGCAAAAGGGCTTTGATCTTCATTTTACACTCCATGTTGGACACATATGCGTCTCGTTATTCCCGCCCGATCAGGCGGGTTCATGATATGCCAACCCGGGGTAAGAGGTTGAGGAAAAACGACAAAAGCGCCCCCAGCCAAACGGTGATCCGCCCTCTCCCCAAGATCGGATACGGGCGTATCGAAACAGATGTTCAGAAAATTGCAAGCCTTGCCGTTGGGAAAACAGCGCACGGGGTTTACCTTGCCCGTCGCCCGGCTTAGCGTTTGGCACCTAGGGAACAGGGCCGCCAAGGGGAGAGCGCAGGTGCTGGATCAGCCTATTGCACAGATCAAAGGTCTGAGGGTCGAGTTTCAGACCAAGGACGGACCGGTTGTTGGCGTCGAAAATGTTTCGTTCGAGGTAAATCCCGGCGAAACAGTCTGCATTGTCGGAGAATCCGGTTCGGGAAAGTCCGTTTCCTCGCTGTCCCTGATGCGTCTGGTGGAGTTTGGTGGCGGCGACATCGCCTCTGGTGAACTTCTGTTTGACCGGCGGGAAGGTGGTGTCACGGATCTTGCCAAGACCGAGCAGGACCTGATGAAGCAGATCCGTGGAAATGAGATCGGCATGATCTTTCAGGAACCGATGACGGCGCTCAACCCGGTCTTTACCGTGGGTCGGCAACTCACAGAGGGATTACGGGTTCACAAGGGGCTGAATAAATCCGAAGCCTCGGCGCGCGCTGTCGAACTTCTGCGTCAGGTCCGGATTCCGGAGCCCGAACGCCGGCTTGACCAATATCCACATGAATTGTCGGGGGGGATGCGCCAGCGGGTTGTGATCGCGATGGCAATGGCCTGCGAACCACGACTGCTGATTGCGGACGAACCCACTACCGCTCTTGATGTGACAATTCAGGCCGAAATTCTTGCTCTGATGGACCGGCTCAAGCGGGAAACTGGAACCGCGGTGATGTTCATCACCCACGACATGGCCGTCGTTGCCCAAATGGCAGATCGAGTGGTCGTGATGTTCCGCGGGAACAAGGTTGAGGAAGGAACAGTCGAAGAGATCTTCGAGAACCCGCAGCACGAGTATACCAAGGCGTTGCTGGCCGCGGTGCCTAAACTGGGTGAGATGCGCGGCAAGGCTGCGCCCGAACCGATGAAGCTGATGGGGGTAGAGGGGCAAAATCTGGATCCGATCCCCGGCACGGATGACCCGCTTTTGACGGTCAAGAACCTCACCACCCGGTTCCCGGTGAAGGGCGGCTTCTTCCGGCGCACCGTGGCCAATGTGCATGCGGTCGAGGATGTTTCCTTTACGCTGAACCGGGGTCAGACTCTCAGTCTTGTTGGGGAATCCGGCTGCGGTAAATCCTCAGCCGGGCGGTCGATTCTGCGGCTGGTGGAGCCGCTGGTGGGCGAAATTGACCTCGATGGTGTCGATATCCGCAAGCTGGACCCGTCCGGGCTTCGCAAGGCGCGGCTCGACATGCAGATGATCTTTCAGGATCCCTTCGCGTCTTTGAACCCCAAAATGAAGCTGGAGGATCAGGTCGCCGAACCGATGCGCAACTATGGTACGCATCAGGGGTCCGAGATGATGGACAGGGTGGCTAACCTGTTCGACCGGGTGGAACTGCCGCGTAGCTTCATGCGCCGCTATCCGCACGAGATGTCGGGCGGTCAGCGCCAGCGAATCGCGATTGCCCGGGCGTTGGCTCTGAACCCCAAGCTGATCGTCGCTGACGAGGCCGTTTCGGCGCTGGATGTGTCGGTTCAGGCCCAGGTGTTGAACCTGATGATGGAACTGCAATCAGAATTGGGGCTGAGTTACCTGTTCATTTCGCATGATATGGCCGTCGTGGAGCGTGTGAGCCATCATGTTGGGGTGATGTATCTTGGCCGAATCGTTGAGATGGGGCCGCGCACACGCGTTTTTGAAAACCCGCAGCACCCATACACTCAGGCCCTGATGAAAGCGGTGCCCATCGCGGATCCACAGCAGCGGAAATCCGAAAAAGATTTGAATTTCAAGCCGATCCCGTCGCCGATTCATCCAGTTGGGCACAAGCCGGAACCTTCGCAATACAAGGAGGTCGAAACCGGGCATTTCGTGCTGACAACGGATAGCGGATACTGATCCATGCCGCCTCGTTTGTCGCCTCTGGAAATCATGAGCAAACTGATCTCCTTTCCGACCGTGAGCCGGGATAGCAACCTGCCGCTGATCGATTGGGTTGCGGAATATCTGGACGGGCACGGCATCGACAGCCACCGATGGCCCGATCCGGAGCAGCCGCATAAGGCGGCTCTCTTTGCGCATGTTGGACCATGGGAGGAAGGGGCGGTCGTTCTGTCGGGGCATACTGACGTCGTGCCGGTGGATGGTCAGCCTTGGGACAGTGATCCCTTCACCGTGACCGAGCGGGACGGCAAGTATTTTGGCCGGGGCACCTGTGACATGAAGGGCTTTGACGCATTGGCGATCTGGGCCTTGGTGGAGGCGCATCATCAGGGCGTCAAACGACCCCTGCAACTGGCGCTCAGCTTCGATGAAGAGATCGGCTGCACCGGCGCCCCTCCGATGATCGAGGCGATGCAGCCCTTGTTGCCCAAAGGCTCGGCGGTGATTGTGGGCGAGCCTTCGATGATGAAGGCAGTGACTGGTCACAAGGGCGGTTTTGGCTATGACACCCATGTCGTCGGGTTCGAGGTGCACAGCTCGCTCATGCACACCGGCGTCAATGCGATCATGGCCTCGGCGCCGTTGATCGACTGGGCCAACCAGCGCAACACCGAAAGCAAGGCGGCCGAGCCCACCGCGATGGCAGCGATGTTCGATCCGCCCTGGACCACCTGTCATGTAGGACAGATCCACGGTGGCACGGCTCACAACATCACCGCGAAGGACTGCCATTTCGCAATGGATTTCCGAGTCGTGCCCGGCGAGGAACCGGCGCGCTGGAGGGATGCATATTTCGAGCAAGTCCGCGCTGTCGAGGCACAGATGCAGGCGGTTCATCCCGACACCCGGATCGAGCTGTCGCAGCGGTTCCGGGTGCCTGCCCTGCGCCCCGAGGAAGAAGGCGAGGCCGAAGCGCTTGTTCGCGCCATCACTGGCGACAACGGCTCACATGTGGTGAGTTACGGAACCGAAGCGGGGCAGTTTCAGGAGGCTGGCTATTCCGCGGTGATTTGCGGCCCCGGCGACATTGCGCAGGCGCACCAGCCCAATGAATTCATCACCGTGGCCCAGTTCAACGCCGGCCACGACTTCATGCGCCAGCTTTTGCGACGATTGGACAACTGAAATGGACCAAACCCGCAGCGACCGAATTCGCCAATACTTTCAGGCTCTCACGGATGGGGATACCGAAACCATCCTTTCGCTGTTTGCCCCCGATGGCGAGGTGCATTCGCCTTTTCTGGGCGTGATGCGTGCGGATGCCTTTTTTGCCAAACTCAGCGACGCGTCAGCCGGCAGCCACCTGACAGTTCTCGACGTGCTACATGGGGAGGAGACCGGAGCCGCGCGGTTCCAGTATGACTGGACACTCAAGGACGGCAATGTGATCGACTTTGAGGGGGTGGATCATTTCACGTTCGCTGCGGACGGTCGGTTTTCAGCCATGAGGATCTACTACGATACACATCCGCTGAGAGAAGCGGTCGGAGACAAATACGCCTGATTTCCGGTGTCCGGGGCAAAGGGGAGGAACAGACATGCCGATCAAGAACCGATTTTCCGAACTGCACGAAGAGGTGACGGGCTGGCGCAGGCATCTGCACGCCCATCCCGAATTGCTCTATGATGTCGAGGAAACTGCCGCCTTTGTGGTCGAGCGCCTGAAAGAGATCGGTGTTGATGATATCACGACGGGGATTGGCAGGACCGGCGTTGTTGCCACCATCAAAGGCAAATCTGATGCTTCAGGTCGGGTCGTCGGACTAAGGGCCGACATGGATGCATTGCCGATCGAGGAGGCGACCGGACTGGACTATGCGTCGACAGTTCCGGGCAAGATGCATGCCTGCGGACATGACGGCCACACCTCGATACTGTTGGGCGCAGCGAAATACCTGTCCGAGACACGCAACTTCGATGGCACCGTAGTTCTGATCTTTCAGCCCGCCGAAGAGGGCGGGGCCGGCGGTCTTGCCATGTGCGAGGATGGTTTGATGGATCGCTGGGGTATTCAGGAGGTCTATGGTCTTCACAACATGCCCGGGCTGCCGGTTGGCCAGTTTGCAATCCGGCCAGGTGCACTTCTGGCATCTTCGGATGAATTCGAGATCATTGTGACCGGCAAGGGCGGCCATGCGGCCGCTCCGCATCAGGCTGTGGATACAACGCTTGTTGCAGCGCAGATTCTGATTTCGTTGCAGACAATTGTTTCCCGCAACGTCGACCCCATCAAACGTGTGGTCCTGACCGTCGGGACATTTGAAACCGACAGCGTTGCTTCGAACGTGATTGCCCACACAGCGCGTTTGCGGGGAACGGTCAGAACTCTGGATCCAGAATATCGCATTTTGGCCGAAGAACGGGTTCGCCGCGTTGCGACAGACACCGCTTCGGCATTTGGTGCGCAGGCAGAGGTGATATGGACAGCCGGTTATCCGGCCACGGTCAACACCGAAGAAGAGACCCGACACGCGGCCGAAGCTGCGCGTGCGGTGTCCGGCGGTGTGGAGGACGCGACCGATCCGATCATGCCGTCCGAGGATTTCGCCTACATGCTGGAAGAACGGCCCGGTGCCTATATCTTTCTTGGGAACGGGGACACGGCCATGTGCCACCACCCGCAATATGTTTTCGACGACGAAGCCATTCCGGTTGGATGCAGCTGGTTCGCGGAACTGGTCGAACGGCGCATGCCAGCTGGCTGACCGGATAGTCAAATCCATTTACCGAGCTGCGCCTGCCGCGCTGTTCGGTTTCTGAACACGCTTCCCTTGGGGGAGGAAACCAAAGGAGAGTCACCATGCCCGTAAAGAACCGCTTTGCAGAATTGCAGGGAGAGATCACCACTTGGCGCCGCGATATCCACGAAAACCCGGAAATCCTGTTTGAAACGCATCGAACCAGTGCGCTGGTTGCGGAAAAATTGCAAGAGTTTGGGTGCGACGAGGTGGTGACGGGAATTGGCCGTACTGGCGTCGTCGGGGTTATCAACGGCAAATCGAACAGTTCCGGAAAAGTAATTGGGCTGCGTGCTGACATGGATGCGCTGCCAATCCACGAAGCGACCGGGCTCGGGTATGCCTCCAAGACGCCGGGTGCCATGCATGCCTGTGGCCATGACGGGCATACGGCGATGCTGCTGGGGGCGGCGAAATACCTCTCAGAGACCCGCAATTTCGATGGCAAGGTCGTTGTGATCTTCCAGCCTGCCGAAGAAGGCGGCGGAGGGGGTAAGGAAATGTGCGACGACGGAATGATGGAGCGCTGGGGCATTCAGGAAGTGTATGGCATGCATAACTGGCCGGGTCGCCCGGTCGGGTCGTTTGCCATTCGGCCTGGCGCGTTCTTTGCCGCCACCGATACGTTTGATATCGAGTTCGAAGGCAAGGGCGGGCACGCTGCGAAACCTCAGGACACCGTTGATACCACGGTGATGGCTGCACAGGCCGTACTGGCCCTGCAGACGATTGCCAGCCGAAACGCAGACCCGGTGGATCAGCTGGTCGTTTCGGTGACGTCTTTCGAAACCTCGTCGAATGCGTTCAACGTGATCCCGCAGAAAGTTCACCTGAAGGGCACTGTCCGCACCATGAGCCATGCAATGCGGGATTTGGCCGAAACCCGGATCAAGGAGGTCTGCACCGGCATTGCCGCTACTTTTGGGGGCACGGTGAACGTCACCTATGACCGGGGATATCCCGTGATGGTCAATTCGGACGAGCAGACCGACTTTGCGGCAAAGGTGGCGCGCGATGTGTCAGGAGGATGTGATGATGCTCCGCTGGTTATGGGCGGAGAAGACTTTGCGTTCATGCTGGAGGAACGCCCCGGGGCCTACATTCTCGTCGGCAATGGCGATACAGCCATGGTCCACCATCCGGAATACAACTTCAACGACGAGGCGATTCCGGCCGGGTGTTCGTGGTGGGCCGAAATTGTTGAGCAACGGATGCCAGCCAGCTAACCGGGGCCGATCCTGACGCGGGATGCTATAGCGTCTCGCGCTCCCGGGTCCAAAGCACTCACCTCGAGAGCATTCCGGCCCAGAGCTTGTCGTAAACTATACCGATCCCGGCGGCCTCGGCCGACGAGCTGAAGCTGTTCAGTGCAGACTCACGGGCGTTCCGACCCATCTTCTCGTGCCGGTCCGAGTCGGTCAGAAGGATGTTGGCTGCGTCGGCGGCTTCGGCTGCCGCTTCAAGCGGCACCACGGTTCCGGTGTTTCCCTGTGCCGAAAAAGTGCGGTAGTAGCCTGCGTCACTGGCCACAAACGGAACGCCGCAGGCCATGCCTTCGAGCGGGGCCATGCCATAGCCTTCGTATCGGGGCAGTTGCATGACCAGCGATAGGCCTTGCAGAACTGAAGGAAGATCCTTGGCGGGAATCTCGCCGGGGAACAGGATGCGGTCAGACAGGTTGGCGGCTGCGATACGGTCCTTGAGTCCCTGCAGAAACCCCTGATGCTCGCGGGCGGCCCGGCCGATCACAAGCGCACGCGTGTCGGGCAGCCCCGGCAACAGGCACAGCATCGCCTCAACAAAGAGATCCGTCCCTTTTTCCGGCCTAATGCGCCCGATGGTGGCAATTCCTTGCGTTCCGCCATGGCCGAGCGCTGTCCAAGCCGTTTTCCGATCCGGGGCCGGAGTGAACAGGTCTGTGTCCACGCCGTGTGGCACAACCGCCTGCACGTTAGGAACAAAATCAGCTGCGGCATCGGTGGTGGCAATCACGGCGTCCATCTTGGAGATCAGCCAGCGCGGGAATGCGGAGTGCCGACGTTGAGCGGCAGAGGTAAAGACAATGCGGATCGGCAGGCGCTGGATGTCGCGCAACCAGATTGCCATCTGCATCTCGGGATTGCGGCGCACGTGCCAGATTGCGAATGGCCTGTCTTGGGGCTTTTTGCGGGAGAGAAGCCGCGCCTCGCGCTTGTCGATAGGGGCAGGGCAGCCGGGTAGCGGGTGACCGACCAGTTTCAGGTCATAATGCTGTGCCTGCTGTCGCACGACGTTTGCCGCCGTTGCTGAAACGCCAGTGAAGTTCTTGTTGAAATTCGAAACGAAAAGCTCTGGCATCACCCCAGATCCAGTCGCGTGCACAGTGTTTCGACGACGCCGTCCAGCGCCGATTGCTGAGCGGCGACACAGGCGCCGGCGGCTTTTCGGGCCTTGTCGAAAGTGTCTGCATTTTCCAGCCAGCGGGCCACGGCGGCGGCTAGCCCCGGTGCGTCCGTAACCTCAATGGCACCACCGGTTGCGATTAGGGGTTTGAAGGTTTCGGCAAAGTTGAAATAACCGGGGCCGGTGATGACTGCCGCGCCACATTGGGCGGGTTCGAACGGGTTGTGTCCGCCGATTTCCTTCAGGGATCCGCCAAGAAACACCAAAGGGCAGAGGGCATACCATGTCCCGGTTTCGCCGAGTGTATCGGCCAGATAAACCTGCGTTTTCGAATTTGGGAGCTCTCTTCGGCTGCGCCTCGCGCAGGAAAGCCCAGCGTCGCTGACCAGTGTTTCAACCCTGTCGCCGCGCTCTGGGTGACGCGGGATCAGCAGCAGACACAGATCCTTGTGCCGCGCCAACAGATCCTTGTGGGCAGAGAGCACCGTTTCTTCCTCTCCGTCATGCGTGGAGCTGGCGATCCAGATCGGACGTGAACCCAATGCTTCCCGGATTTGTTTTAGTGCGTCCTCATCCACCGGGAGGGGCGCAGACATGGCCTTTAGGTTAGTGCCCGGCTGTATTCGCTCGGGATCGGCTCCCATCGCGCGCAAATTTTCGGCGGTTTGCTGGTTTTGCGTCACAAACAGATCGAACTGGTCCAGAATGTAATGCGCTGTTCCGGGCCATTTCCGCCAACCGTCGACGGATTTCTGCGACAGGCGGGCATTTAGCAACACCAGTTTTGCACCGGCGTTTCGGGCGCTGACGAGCATTTGCGGCCACAACTCGCTTTCGACAAAGATCGCTGCATTGGGCTGCCAATGGCTCAGGAAACGATCAACCGGTCCCGCACTGTCCAATGGTGCAAACTGGTGCCGGGTCCGGGGTGGAAGGCGTTTGGCGATCAGTTCTGCCGACGTGGCCGTACCCGAAGTAATCAGGAACTGCGCATCGGAAAGTCGCTCACCGAGACGAGTAATGAGGGTCAGAACGGATAGGCTTTCGCCGACCGAGGCGGCATGAAACCAGATCAGTTTTCCGTCAGGGCGCGGTTGCGTGGCATGACCCAGACGTTCTCGTTGTCGCGCTTCGGGTACCCCAAACGAAGCCAGCTTGCGCGAAACCTTTCGCCAGGCAAAAGGTTCAATCACCGCAGTAGCGCCACGGTATATCTTGAACAGGGCTGTCGGCTTGCCGCCGGAGGCCGTCATCTAACCGCCTGTATGGCTCATGTGGCGCGACATTGTCCCGTCCGCGCGCTGGCGGGAATAGTCGAAATCATGGCCTTTGGGCTTAAGGTTGATGGCGGCGCGAATGGCTTCTTCCAGCGGTGCCTCTGTGTCTGGATGCTCGCGGAGGGCTGGGCGGAGGTCTGCCATGTCTTCCTGACCCAGGCACATGAACAATTCACCTGTGCAGGTCAAACGCACCCGATTGCAGCTTTCGCAGAAATTGTGTGACAGCGGGGTAATGAAGCCGATCTTCTGGTTGGTTTCTTCCAGCCGGACATAGCGCGCCGGTCCGCCGGTGCGCTCGGCAAGATCCGTAACGGTGTAGTGATCAGCATAGGTCGCGCGCACGTCCTTGAGTGACCAATACTGGTCAAGTCGGTTTTCATTGCCAATGTCGCCCATCGGCATGACTTCGATCCATGTCAGGTCCATGTCGCGTTCCGCGCACCATTCGGTAATACTGGGTAGTTCGTCCTCGTTGAAACCTTTCAGCGCGACGGCGTTGATCTTGACCCGCAGACCCGCTTTTTGAGCGGCATCGATCCCTTTGAGAATCTGTGGCAGACGGCCCCAACGGGTTACGTCCGCGAATTTCTGTTCGTCGAGCGTGTCGAGCGAGACATTCACCCGCCGCACCCCGGCCGCATATAGGTCGTCAGCGAACCGTCCGAGCTGGGACCCGTTGGTGGTCAGGGTCAGCTCTTTCAGGGCTCCGCTGTCAAGATGGCGGCCCATTGACTGGAAAAAGGTCATGATATCGCGCCGGACCAGCGGTTCGCCCCCGGTAATCCTCAGCTTTTGAACACCGAGTTTGACGAAGGTGGTGCACATGCGATCCAACTCCTCCAACGTCAGCAGTTCCTTCTTTGGAAGGAAGGTCATGTTCTCGGACATGCAGTACACACAGCGAAAATCGCAGCGGTCGGTGACGGATACCCGCAGATATGTGATTGCACGGGCGAATGGATCGATCAGAGGTGCGGTCATGCGCCATAGGTAAGGCGCGGTGGCTGGGCGGGCAAGGAGAATGTGCTAACCCGGATGCACCAGGCTCTGGTTTCGGCCCGTCATGGCGACGGTGTTTTTGGGCAAAGGATCATGGCGGTAGTAGAGTGGTCTGTGATCACAAAGGTGATTCAGTTCCAGTCAAAAACACTTTAGAGTCGCGGGTATGAGGTATTTTCTGACGATTTTTCTGAGCTTTGCTCTGGTGGCTACGAGCGGGTGCGGTCGCATTCGCGATGGGTCCGGTCAATGGTTTGGCAACACGGAACCGGAAACAGATGCCGCAGAATCTGCTAGTGGCACTGATGCTGGTTCGGCTGCCGAGGCCGAAGAGGGCCAAGAAGCAGAGGCTGCTACTGAGATTTCGGGTGCCGGCTGGGTCGGTGCGAAGGCAACAATAGCCAGCCTTGGTGATCCGGCGCGTCCGGGTCTGTGGCTGGAAACCCCATTGGTGAGCCAAGAGCAGCCGGGGCGCGTTGTCGTGAAGGCCAGCGGAGTATCTGTCAACCTGACGCTGATCCCGTCACCCGGTGACGCCGAAGGCAGCGGGCGCTTATCGCTGCAGGCCATGCAGACGCTCGGCGCGCCGCTGACCGAACTTGTGCCTGTGGACGTCTACTCTGGCTGAACCGCTGGTTTCCCGGTTTCGGCGGCATTCAGATAGCGTGACGCTTCCTTGCGGGCAAAACTTTTCAGATCCGCCCCATGTGCCATCAAAAAGGCCCTTGCACGAGGCGCGTCATGTTTCGACAGATCCCGCACCCACCATGCGATTGCCTTTTGAATGAACCAGTTACGGTCTGGCACATACCCCGCAGCCCAACCCAGAATTCGGTCGCGGCGGGCCAGATCCTCGGGTTTCGGATGGTTCTGTTTGGTCCACGGTAAAGTAGCAACCAGCGCCGCACGGCGGGTCCACATGTGATCCGAAGTTGTCCAGACCTCGACCTGATTCAGCCTGTCCGGTTCCGCAGTCAGGCGTTTCTGTATCGCCATGCAGACATGGTCCGCAATTGCCCAACTGTCAAAGTCTGGCAGCCAGCTTTGCAGCAATTCCCAAACAGCATCATCCGGGCGGATCCGGGCCTGTGTCAGCAGCTTTGCCGCCGCGAGACGGGCTTCGAAGATATCTGTCTCCCACAACTCATCTGCAAGCTGAACGCGGTCCTCGACAGACAACGCGCGCCGCCAAGTCTTGGTCAAATCGTTGAGAACAGGGTTCGGAACGCCGAGATACTCCCTGTCGGCCTTGTGATAGGCGGCCATTCCAGTGGCGCGGCCATCTTCGACAAAGGAACGAATCTGATCGAGATAGGCGTCTTTCATTCGACGGTCATGTCCGGGACACCGGTTGGTTTGTCGTCGATGGTGCGCGTGTTCTTTTCAACCCAGTAGGTACGGATGTCGTCGTCTGACTTCTGGTCCACCCATTTCTGCATGGTGTCCCGTTCTCCGGCATAATCCATGAAGGGCACGGCGTACCCGCAAGAGGTCTGCACCAAGTCGATGGTCAGGTCATAGATCTGTCGGGCGCTGCGATGGTTCGGGAACAGGGGGGCGAGGTCTTCCCACCCTTCGTCGTCGCGATGCAAGGTGCGGGCGGTGCCATAGGTCCGGAGGATCATGGGCCGCTTGGTAAAGGAGCACCACATCAGGGTCATCCTTGGGGTCTGCAGCAAATGCCCTGCGGTTTCGTTTCCGCTGCCGGTGATGTTCATCCAGACAATACGGTTCGCGTCCATGACCCTGAGGCTGTCCATTCCCTTGGGCGAGATGTTCACCCGCCCGTCCGACGCCGCAGAACCGCAAAAGAACATGTGCTGTTCTTTGATGAAGCTTTGATGCGCGGCATCAAGTGAGGGGAACTGTTTGGCCATGGGGCGACGTTACTCGACGGTTACGGATTTGGCCAGATTTCGGGGCTGGTCCACGTCGGTGCCCTTGGCCACAGCCGTATGATAGGCCAGCAACTGCGCCGGAACCGCGTAGAGGATCGGCGCAAGTGTATCCTTGACCGCCGGCATTCGAATGGCCCGCCAGACGTCTTCTCCGGCCTCGGCGAGACCCGCTTCGTCGGAAACCAGAAGCACTTTGCCCTTGCGGGCCATCACTTCCTGCATGTTGGAGACCGTCTTATCAAAGATGTCGTCACGCGGCGCCAGAACGACCACGGGCATATGTTTGTCGATCAGAGCAATCGGGCCGTGCTTGAGTTCGCCTGACGCATAAGCTTCGGCGTGTATATAGCTGATTTCCTTAAGCTTCAAAGCCCCCTCGAGAGCCAGTGGATACATCAGGCCGCGCCCCAGGAACAGCACGTCTCGCGCCTCGCTCAGGCGTTGGGCAGCTTCCTGCAAAGTGTTGTTTTGCTCCAGCGCAACGTTGAGCACATTGGGCAGACCCCGCAGGGCCGCAACCTGATCCGAAAGGGTATCGTCGTCCAGCAGACCGCGATCGCGCCCGGCTTTCAGCGCCAGCATCAGCAGAACGGTCAACTGGCAGGTAAAGGCCTTTGTCGAAGCCACGCCGACTTCGACCCCGGCGTGAATCGGAAGCGTAAGGTCACTCTCGCGGGCGATCGAACTTTCAGGTACGTTGACGACGGATACAATCTTTTGAGCCTTTCCCTCGCAGTAGCGCAGGGCAGCGAGGGTATCGGCTGTTTCACCAGACTGACTGACGAACAAAGCGACTGTTCCGCTCGAGATCGGTGGTTCACGATATCGGAACTCCGAGGCGATATCGACTTCGACCGGAATTCGCGCCAACTGTTCGAACCAGTATTTCGCTGTGACGCAGGCATAGTAGGCTGTTCCACAGGCCACCATGGTTAGCCGTTCGATCTTGGAGAAATCAATGTCGCCGCCCGGCAGCACGATGTCATCGGCACCGGCTGGCAGGTAGTGGCTGATTGCCTCTCCGATCACTGTTGGCTGTTCGGCAATTTCTTTGGCCATGAAATGCTTGTGGCCGCCTTTGTCCACCCGCGTCTGATCCAACTGGATCCTGCGGACTTCACGGTTGGCCAGTTCGCCGTTTTCATCCCGGATTTCAACGCCTGAACGGGTGACTACAGCCCGGTCACCTTCCTCGAGATAGGTGATACGGTCGGTCATAGGGGCCAATGCAATGGCGTCGGACCCGACATACATTTCCCCGTCGCCATGGCCGATTGCCAAAGGTGAACCCTTGCGAGCCGCCACGATCAGGTCTTCTTCTCCATCGAAAAGGAAGGCCAGCGCGAATGCCCCTTCAAGCATGTCGATGGTTTTGTGGGCGGCTTCTACCGGGGATAGCCCGTCTTTCAGATGCCGCTCGGTCATCAAGGCGACGGTTTCGGTATCGGTTTCGGTTTGAAATGAAATGCCACTTTCGGCCAGTTCGGCGCGCAGTTCACGGTAATTCTCGACGATTCCATTATGCACCACGGCCACCGATCCAGCGCGATGCGGATGCGCGTTTCCAACCGATGGCGCGCCATGGGTGGCCCAGCGGGTGTGACCGATGCCTGACTTGCCCGCGAGCGGCTCGTGCACCAGAAGATCCGACAAGTTGACCAGTTTTCCGACGGCCCGACGGCGATCCAGAGCACCGTCGTTCACAGTCGCGATTCCTGCGCTGTCATAGCCTCTGTACTCAAGTCTTTTCAGCGCCTCAACCAGTGTGGGCGCAACTTCGTGGCTGCCTAGAACCCCAACAATACCGCACATTATTCCGCTCCTCTGGCGCGCTTTTCTTTTCTCGCCTTTAAGATATCGAACAATTTTCGCGCACGCCCTGGTTTGTTCTCCTGCGGTGCGCGCGACATGGCCAACGCGTTGTCTTCGACGTTCTTCGTGATGACCGATCCGCTGGCCGTCATGGCCCCCGATCCGACCTTGACCGGCGCGACGAGCATCGTGTTGGAGCCGATAAAAACATTCTCTCCGATCTCGGTCCGGTGTTTCATAACGCCGTCATAGTTGCAGGTAATGGTGCCTGCTCCGATGTTGGAACCGCTGCCAACCGAGGCATCGCCGACATAGCTCAGATGGTTGACCTTGGCACCTTCGCCCAGATTGGCATTCTTGATTTCCACGAAATTGCCGATCTTCGTGTTCTCTGCCAGTTCCGCGCCGGGCCGTAACCGAGCATATGGCCCGACCACTGCGCCACGACTGACGTGACAGCCTTCAAGGTGGGAAAAGGCACGGATGTGGGCGCCGCTTTCCACGGTGACACCGGGGCCGAAAACCACGTTGGGTTCGATAACCGTATCGCGCCCGATCGCGGTGTCCTGTGCGAGATACACAGTTTCCGGAGCCATCAGCGTGACCCCGAGCTCGAGCAGTTCGGCCCGGGCGCGGGTCTGGAAAACGGCATCGGCGTTGGCGAGTTCAGCCCGCGAGTTGATGCCAAGTGTTTCGCTTTCGTCACAGGCAATTGCAGTGACACCCAGTCCGCGTTTACGAGCAAGCTCTACCACATCGGTCAGATAGTATTCACCAGAGGCATTGCTATTTCCGACTTCGCTGATGAGTTGAAACAAAAGTTGAGACCGGCAGGCCATCAACCCGCTGTTGCAGAAAGTTATTGCACGTTCCCGCGCCGTGGCGTCCTTGAACTCAACAATTCGTTCCAGTGTTTCGCCCTGCATGACCAACCGGCCGTAGCGGGCCGGGTCGGCGGCGTCAAAACCCAGAATGACAAGATCGTGCCGGCTGCGGGCCTCGATCATACGCTCCAGCGTCTCGGGCTGGATGAACGGTGTATCTCCGTAAAGAACCACGACATCCCCGTCGAAACCTTCCAGCGCCACACGGGCCTGATCTACGGCATGGGCCGTCCCGAGTTGCTCTTCCTGTTTCACGATGATGGCATCGGGGTCCTCGGTCCGGGCGACTATTTCCACCGCATCCGATCCATGCCCTGTCACGATGACCGTGCGGGCAGCCTCGAGCCCGGCTCCGGCGCGCATGGCGTGTATTAGCATCGGAACCTGGGCAATCGGGTGCAGAACTTTGGGCAGGTCGGATTTCATCCGTGTGCCTTTGCCGGCGGCCAGAACGATAAGGGCAGTGCTCATAAATCAATTACTCTTTGTTATTTGCGGCCTGTTTTAGCTGTTGAACCGGGCGGCGCAAGGTGGCGGGCGATCAAACTCGGTTGCGAACTGCAACAAGCTGGTGCACAGGAGGGGCGGAAACACGCCGATTGGGCAAAATGCAGGATTCAGTTGATGCGCACAGTCATATTCGATCTGGACGGAACACTCGCGGACACGTCCGGTGACCTGCTGGCGGCGGCCAACGCGTGTTTCCGGCAGATGGGTCATGGTGATGTTCTGCAACCTGGAGCCGATGCAGGCATTGCCCTGCGTGGCGGGCGGATGATGCTGACCCGCGGGTTGGAGCGCATCGGCGCCTATGATGCGGATACCGTCGACCGGTTTTATCCGATCCTGCTGGATGCCTATCGCGAAGCGATCGACCTACATACCGAATTCTACCCTGGTGCGTTACAAGCGGTGGGCAATTTGAAAACGCTTGGATACGGCGTGGGCATCTGCACGAACAAACCCGAAGCCTTGGCTGATCTTCTGTTGAGGCGGCTGGGTGTGCGCGATGAATTCGCATCGCTGATCGGCGCCGATACCCTGCCGGTGCGCAAGCCTGATCCCGAGCCGTTGCGAGAGGCCGCCCGCAGGGCCGGAGGCAATCCCGATCTGTGCGTGTTGATCGGCGATTCAGATACCGACCGAAACACGGCGCGAAATGCAGGGGTGCCGTCCGTGCTTGTTACCTTTGGTCCGTCCGGGGCGGACATGGCTGCATTGGAGCCAGAAGGGTTGCTCGATCATTTCGATGCATTGCCGGAAATGGTTTCGCGCCTGATCGGTTAACGCAAGCGCGGGTTGGAAACTGGCGTTTCGGCTTCTGAAATCGACAGGTTACAGGCTTGACCGGCTGTGAGCTTGGCCGCAAAACCTATGCCATGACCGAAAAGTTCACAGGCAGTTTCACCCAGCAGGAACCGATTCCCGATGAGGCAATCGAAGCGGCTTTGGCGGTTTTGCGCCATGGTCGGCTGCACCGCTACAACGTCGTCGAGGCCGAGTTGAGCGAAACGGCATTGCTGGAACAGGAGTTCGCAGCCCTGACCGGAGCGCGATATTGCGTTGCCGTCGCATCTGGTGGTTACGCCATGGCATTGGCGCTTCGCTCAGCAGGGGTGCAGCCTGGCGATTCAGTTTTGACCAATGCATTTACGCTCGCGCCGGTGCCCGGAGCAATCGCCTCGGTCGGTGCCAAGCCCGTGTTTGTCGGAGTGACGCGGAACCTGACTATCGATCTTGAGGATCTGGTCGCCAAGGCCGACCAGGCTTCGGTCCTGTTGTTAAGCCATATGCGTGGGCATGTATGCGACATGGATCGGCTGATGGAGATCTGCAGCGCCTCCGGGCTCAGGGTGATCGAAGATTGCGCACACACAATGGGTGCCGAATGGAACGGCGTTCCGTCCGGGCGGCATGGTTTGGCGGGTTGTTACTCCTGCCAGACCTATAAACATGTGAATTCCGGGGAAGGTGGTTTGCTGGTCACCGACGACGAGGAATTCGCGGCCCGGTCCATCGTGATGTCGGGATCCTACATGTTGTACGAGCGCCACCTTGCGGCACCCGGACCAGAAGTTTTTGAGCGGATCAAGTATCACACGCCGAATATCTCCGGGCGGATGGACAATCTGCGTGCGGCGATCCTGCGTCCGCAATTGCGCGATCTGAAACAGCAGGTGGCACGGTGGAATGACCGCTACCGCCGTCTCGAAGCAGGATTGCGGAACATTCCGGGGCTGACGGTGATAGAGCGCCCGGAAATGGAGCAGTATGTTGGCTCCTCGATCCAGTTTCTGCTTTTGGACTGGCAAGAGAGCAAATTGCTCGACGTCATGCGCAGATGTTCCGAACGAGGCGTTGAGTTGAAGTGGTTTGGTGCCGCCGAACCGTCGGCGTTCACTTCCAGATATGACAGTTGGCGCTATGCGAACAGCACGCCCATGCCCAGTAGTGACCGGATTCTGGCGGGTATCCTCGACATGCGAGTGCCGCTGACCTTCAGTCTTGATGATTGTGATCTGATCGCGCGGATTATCCGGTCCGAGGTTGGCGCAGTCTATCAATCGGACGCCTGATTCAGCCGGGTATGCTCACAACCCGTCAGTTCCCGAAATGGCAGTGGCTGGCCGCAGCCTGATTCCGCCGTGGTTTTCCGCCTGCAGCTAAATGATTGACCGGTGCCCTGATTCCCTGTTATGCCGTTATTGAACGGTTGTTCATTAATGCGAGGGGAGGGTGCGATGTTCAACGCAACCATGCAATTCGATCTCGGCGAGGACGTAAACGCGCTTCGCGAAATGGTGCATCGCTGGGCGCAAGAGCGCGTTAAACCGATGGCGGCTGATATCGACCAGACCAACGAGTTTCCGGCCGAGCTCTGGCAAGAGATGGGCGAACTGGGTCTGCTGGGCATTACTGTTCCCGAAGAATTCGGTGGCGCCGATATGGGTTATCTTGCCCATACCATTGCGGTCGAAGAGGTCGCGCGGGCCAGTGCCTCGGTTTCACTGTCCTATGGCGCACATTCCAACCTCTGTGTGAATCAGATCAAGCTCAACGGAACTGCCGAGCAAAAGCAGAAATACCTGCCAAGGCTTGTTTCCGGTGAAAATGTCGGCGCACTGGCCATGTCGGAACCTTCTGCCGGTTCCGATGTTGTCTCAATGAAGCTGCGCGCCGAAAAACGAAACGACCACTATCGACTGAACGGCAACAAATACTGGATCACCAACGGGCCGGATGCGGATACGCTGGTGGTCTATGCAAAGACTGATCCTGAGGCCGGATCGAAGGGCATTACCGCTTTCCTGATCGAAAAGGAGATGAAGGGATTTTCGACATCACCCCATTTCGACAAGCTGGGTATGCGTGGTTCGAACACAGCCGAACTGATTTTCGAGGATTGTGAAGTCCCGTTCGAAAACGTGCTTGGCGAAGAGGGCCGGGGCGTTGCGGTGCTGATGTCCGGTCTGGACTATGAGCGGGTGGTTCTTGCTGGCATCGGCACGGGTATCATGGCCGCCTGTCTCGATGAGGTCATGCCTTACATGGCCGAGCGTAAGCAGTTCGGCAAACCGATCGGTTCGTTCCAACTGATGCAGGGCAAGATGGCCGACATGTATACGGCGATGAACTCGGCCCGGGCCTATATCTACGAGGTCGCAAAAGCCTGCGATCGTGGTGAGGTCACCCGACAGGATGCCGCCGCCTGCTGTCTGTATGCCTCTGAGCAGGCAATGGTGCAGGCCCATCAGGCCGTACAGGCATTTGGTGGCGCGGGCTATCTGTCGGACAACCCTGTTGGCCGCATTTTCCGGGATGCCAAGCTGATGGAGATCGGGGCAGGGACCAGCGAGATCCGCCGCATGCTGATCGGTCGTGAAATGATGAGCAAGATGCTCTGACCGGCGGCTGCGGACAATGGCGATGCGGGATGTCGGGACGATACCGGGCTTGAAGCCAGAGGGGGGCTGGGACATTCCCGCCCGTCTCAACATGGCGCGGCAGTGCCTGTCCCAATCTTCTGATGCGATTGCGATTAAAGAACTCTCGGGCGGCTTTTGCCGCGAAGTGAGCTTTGCCGAATTGTCGGAGATGACCGATGGCATCGCCCGCCGTTTGGTGCGCGAAGTTTCCCCGGGTGATCGTGTCGGGGTGCTGCTCAGCCAGTCGCCTTGGTGCGCAGCAGCCCATCTGGCGATCTGGAAGATCGGCGCGATTTCTGTTCCGCTGTTCAAACTGTTTCAGCATGATGCGCTGGCCTCCCGGCTTGGCGATGCAGGTGTGGAATACGTGCTGACAGATGCCGAAGGCGCAGCGCAGCTCAGCGATCTGGCGACCCCTCTCATGGCCGCGGAGATCGGTATCGGGGGCGATCCTGTTTCCTTTGCCGATACGGGGCCTGAGGATCCGGCCGTGTTGATCTATACTTCGGGAACGACCGGCAGCCCCAAAGGGGCCTTGCACGGTCACCGGGTTCTGACCGGGCACCTCCCTGGTGTTTCGATAAGCCACAATCATCTCCGAGATGGTGATTGCCTCTGGACCCCAGCCGACTGGGCTTGGATCGGTGGTCTGTTCGATGTTCTGATGCCCGGGCTGGCACTGGGAATTCCGGTCGTCGCCGGGCGGCTTGACAAGTTCAGCGCGAATGCCTGCGCCGCTTTGGTTGCACGAGCCGGCGTGCGCAATGTCTTCTTTCCACCCACTGCGCTGCGCATGTTGAAAACCGACGGCATGTCGATTCCCGATCTGCGCTCGGTTGCCTCGGGCGGTGAGCCATTGGGTGCCGAGATGCTGGAATGGGGCCGCAGCGCCTTCGGGCTGGAGATCAACGAATTCTATGGCCAAACAGAGTGCAACATGATCGCTTCGTCCTGTGCCACAGACTTTCCTGTGCGACCCGGCTGCATCGGCAAGACTGTGCCCGGACACGAGATTGCCGTTCTTGATGCAGATGGTCAGCCCACAGCAGACGAAGGGGATGTTGCGGTGCGACGTGGATCCGCTTCGATGATGCTGGAATACTGGAACAACCCATCCGCCACCGCCGACAAGTTTCGCGGTGACTGGCTGATCACCGGCGATCGCGGCATCTGGGAGGGCGACTACCTGCGCTTTGTCGGCCGCGAGGATGACGTGATCACCAGCGCGGGATACCGTATCGGACCCTCTGAAATCGAAGATTGCCTGCTCACGCACCCGGATGTCGCAACCGTGGGCGTTGTCGGTAAGCCGGACGAACTGCGAACGGAAATCGTGAAAGCATATGTGGTGCTGAAACCGGGTGCGGCGACGTCTGAAAAGGTCCTGCAAGATTGGGTTCGGGGCAGGCTCGCACATCATTCATTTCCGCGAGAAATCGATTTTCTGGATGTTTTGCCGATGACCGTGACCGGCAAGGTGATCCGAAAGGAACTCAAGCGCCGCGCAGCGGCGGAACAGGAGGCTGACCAGTGAAACTCACGTCCAAAGCCATGCCCTCATCCGAGGGGTTCAAGGCCAACCGGGCTGCCCATCTTGAGGCTCTGGCGCAGATCTCGCAAGCAGCCGAGGCCGCCCGGGTGGGTGGCGGAGAGAAATCGCGCGCCCGGCACGAGGCGCGCGGTAAGATGTTGCCGCGCCGACGGGTGGCGAATTTGCTTGATCCCGGGTCACCGTTCCTGGAAATCGGTTCCACGGCGGCACATGACATGTACGATGGCGCGGCCCCCTGCGCCGGTGTCGTTGCGGGAATTGGCCGGGTGCATGGGCAAGAGGTCATGGTGGTCTGCAATGACGCCACGGTGAAGGGCGGCACGTACTATCCCATGACGGTCAAAAAGCACCTGCGCGCGCAGGAGATTGCCGAGGAAAACCATCTGCCCTGTATCTATCTGGTGGATTCCGGTGGCGCCAACCTGCCCAATCAGGACGAGGTCTTCCCCGACCGTGACCATTTCGGGCGTATCTTCTACAACCAGGCCCGGATGTCCTCCAAAGGCATCCCGCAGATCGCGGTGGTGATGGGCTCCTGTACCGCTGGCGGCGCTTATGTTCCGGCCATGTCCGACGTGACCATCATCGTCAAGGAACAGGGCACGATCTTTCTGGCCGGCCCGCCGCTGGTCAAGGCCGCCACCGGCGAGGTGGTGAGCGCCGAGGATCTGGGCGGCGGCGACGTGCACACCCGCCTGTCCGGAGTGGCGGATTATCTGGCTGAGGATGACACCCATGCGCTGGCACTGGCCCGGCGTGCGGTGGAATCGCTCAACAAGCGCAAGCCCCAAACGGTGGACTGGCAGAGCCCGGAAAACCCGGCCTATGACCCCGAGGAGATCCTCGGCGTGGTGCCGGGCGACCTGCGCACACCCTATGACATCCGAGAGGTGATCGCGCGGTTGGTGGACGGGTCGCGCTTTGACGAGTTCAAGCCGCGCTTTGGCGAAACGCTCGTGACTGGATTTGCCCATGTCAAAGGCTGCCCTGTCGGCATCATCGCCAACAATGGCGTGTTGTTCTCCGAAGCGGCCCAGAAAGGCGCACATTTCGTCGAGCTCTGCTCCCAGCGCAAGATCCCGCTCCTGTTCCTGCAGAACATCACCGGCTTCATGGTGGGCCGCAAATACGAAAACGAGGGCATCGCGCGCCACGGCGCCAAGATGGTCACCGCGGTTGCCTCCACCAACGTGCCCAAGATCACCATGCTGGTGGGCGGCTCGTTTGGGGCGGGCAATTACGGCATGGCCGGGCGCGCCTATCAGCCCCGGTTCCTGTGGACCTGGCCCAATTCCCGCATCTCGGTGATGGGCGGCGAACAGGCGGCAGGCGTGCTGGCAACGGTGAAACGCGACGCCATCGAACGGGCAGGCGAGACCTGGTCGGCCGAGGACGAAGCCGCCTTCAAGCAGCCCACCATCGACATGTTCGAGCACCAGTCGCACCCGCTTTATGCCTCGGCCCGGCTCTGGGATGACGGCATCATCGACCCGCGAAAATCCCGCGACGTACTGGCATTGTCGCTTAGTGCTGCACTCAACGCCCCAATCGAAGACACACGCTTTGGCGTGTTCCGGATGTGAGGTCGATTATGCGTTCCAATTCAATGCGAACTTCACTCTTGCGGGCAAGCTCTGTGACAGCGACTTTGCCAAGACTACGAATCTCGGAACCTGGCAAAGAAAATGGCGCGCAAAGGCAAGGTCATTCGGTTCAGCCGCGGCTACCGCAAGACACCGAAATGGGGAATGGGGCTGCCACCCAAGGCACCAACGCAACGGCAACGAGATCCCACATTCTACCTGCAGGCGGTTATGGTGTTGGGAGCCAGCGCCTTGGTTCTGGTCCAACTCCTGCCCGACTTTGCGGTAGCAGGCCGGCAAATGATCCAGTCCGACGGATGCCGCATTGTATCCGTGACAGACGGCGACACGGTGCGCCTGTGGTGTCCATCGCGCGGTACTATGAAAGCGCGTTTGCTGGGGTTCGATACACCGGAAGTGTTCAGCCCGGAATGTCCGTCGGAATTCGTTCGGGGTACCGCCGCAACATGGTTCCTGCGCTATCAGTTAATCCGAGCGGAAGAAACATCTGTGGTTCTGCAGGGATCGGACCGCTACCAGCGGCGTCTCGCTGCGGTATACGTGGACGGAAAACCATTGTCACAAGTCATGATACATTCGGGTCACGGCAGACCTTACTCCGGTGGAAAGCGGAAGGGGTGGTGCGGCTGACCAATTTGGAGGCCGCAGATGTTTAGCAAAATCCTGATAGCCAACCGTGGTGAAATTGCCTGCCGGGTAATGGAAACCGCCGGATCGATGGGGGTTGCAACCGTCGCGGTGTATTCCGGCGCGGACGCACAATCCAAACATGTTACGTTGGCCGATGAGGCGGTTCGTATCGGCGGCCCGGCTCCAGCCGACAGTTACCTGAAGGGTGACGAGATTATCCGGGCAGCTCTGTCAACAGGAGCTCAGGCGATCCATCCCGGTTATGGCTTTCTGTCGGAGAACCCTGATTTCGTTGAGGCGGTTGAAGCCGCCGGGCTGATCTTTATCGGTCCCTCGGCCTCTGCCATACGCAAGATGGGTCTCAAGGATGCGGCCAAGGTGCTGATGGAAGAGGCCGGTGTGCCGGTGGTGCCCGGCTATCACGGTGCCAATCAGGACCCGGAACATCTGTTTGGGGCAGCCGATGCCATCGGTTATCCGGTGCTCATCAAGGCCGTGGCAGGCGGCGGCGGTAAGGGCATGCGCCTTGTCGAACGCCCTGATGATTTCATGGAAGCGTTGAAGAGTGCACAGGGCGAGGCAACGACAGCATTCGGCAACCCGGATGTTCTGATCGAGAAATACATACAGAAACCGCGCCATATCGAGGTGCAGATTTTCGGTGATGGCTCTCAGGCAGTGCATCTCTTCGAACGGGATTGCTCGCTGCAGCGGCGCCACCAGAAGGTGATCGAGGAGGCGCCCGCGCCGGGCATGACCGAGGAAATGCGCGCAGCCATGGGACAGGCCGGGGTGCGGGCTGCCGAAGCCATCGGATACAAGGGGGCAGGCACGGTCGAATTCATTGTCGACGGCAGCAAGGGGCTACGCCCTGACGGCTTCTGGTTCATGGAAATGAACACCCGGTTGCAGGTCGAACATCCGGTCACCGAGTTGATTACCGGCGTCGATCTGGTGGAATGGCAATTGCGCGTTGCGGCAGGTGAGAATTTGCCGGCCGCTCAAGAGGATCTGTCGATCACAGGTCATGCATTCGAGGCCCGGCTCTACGCCGAGGACGTTCCCAAGGGGTTTCTGCCGGCAACCGGCACTCTGACCCATCTCCAATTTCCAAAAATTGCACGGGCTGACAGCGGTGTGCGGGCCGGCGATACCATCAGCCCCTGGTATGATCCGATGATTTCCAAGGTCATCGTGCATGGCTCGACGCGCGAGGTGGCCTTGTCTCGATTGTCCCGGGCGCTCGTTGAAACGCAGGTGGGCGGAACCGTGACAAACCTTGCCTTTCTGGGCGCTCTGGCCGCGCATGAGGGTTTTGCCAAAGGTGAGGTCGATACCGATCTAATCGGCCGGGACCTCGAAACCCTTGTTCTCGAACCCGTTGCCGCGCCACGACACAAGGTGGCAGCGGCAATGCAGGCGCTGGACCTGATTGACGTCGCTCCGGACGCCGGGTTTACCCTGTGGGCGCCGCTTCACCGGGCCGTCGAACTGAAATGGCAAGATGAGATCTGTGCGATCGACGTGCAGGTGGAGGACCAGAACCGACAGACTTGGACAGTTGATGGTCAGTCAGTCATAGCTGAAAAATCGCAGGGTGACTGGCGAATTGACGGGGTCGTTATTCCGGAAACTGCAACATCAGGCTCTCAAATCTCCGTTTTCGACCTGTATGGGTTGATGTTCGAAGTGGTTGATCCGCTTGACCGGGCAGGGTCTGCTGGCGGTGACAGCAATGTTGTCGAAGCACCGATGCCGGGTCTGGTAAAGGCTGTTTTTGCCGAGGCGGGTCAGGCAGTTGCTGAGGGCGACAGGCTGGCCATTCTCGAAGCGATGAAGATGGAGCACGCCCTGCTGGCAGCCCGGGATGGTGTCGTGGCCGAAGTCCTTGCTGCGGCTGGAGATCAGGTCGAGGCCGGTGCCGCGCTGGTGCGATTGGAAGAGGAGTAGGCTTGCCCATTGCTCGACCTCGGCGCAGGCTGGGGTCGGCAAAGAAGCGCAATTGGCGCGGGACGCCGCAAGTGGGAGAGGCATGATGGGCGATCGGGTTGAAATTTTCGAGGTAGGGCCACGCGACGGGTTGCAGAATGAGAAGCGGGAGATCCCGGTTTCGGAGAAGGTTGCACTTGTCGATTGTCTCAGCCGGGCCGGGTTCGGGCGGATCGAGGTCGCCAGCTTTGTCTCTCCGAAGTGGGTGCCGCAAATGGCCGGCTCTGCCGAAGTGCTGTCGGGTATCGCGCGCGCGGATGGTGTTCGCTATGCTGCTCTGGCCCCCAACATGCGGGGATACGAAGACGCCCTTGCAGCCGGGGCGGACGAGATCGCAATTTTCGCGTCCGCCAGCGAAGGCTTTTCCCGTGCCAACATCAATTGCTCCATCGCTGAATCCATCGAACGGTTCGAGCCGGTGCTCGAAGCGGCGCGCCACATCGATCTTCCGGTGCGGGGATATGTCTCCTGCGTGACCGACTGCCCTTATGACGGGCCAACCGCACCGGCACAGGTCGCCGCGGTTGCGGACCGTTTGTTCGCGCTGGGCTGTTATGAGATTTCTCTTGGTGACACGATCGGCAAAGCAACGCCCGACAGCATTGCCCGGATGCTGCTTGCTGTGCGCGAAGCTGTTCCGATCGGGCGGTTGGCCGGTCATTATCACGATACCGCCGGGCACGCGCTGGAGAACATAGATGCTTCGCTTTCGCTGGGAATGCGGGTGTTCGACGCTGCCGTCGGCGGGTTGGGGGGCTGTCCCTATGCACCCGGCGCGGCAGGAAATGTAGCAACCGAGGCCGTTGCCGCACATCTCGAGCGTTTGGGGCACCCGACCGGGCTGGATCTGGCGGTTCTGGAGGAAGCGGCTGGGATGGCGCGGGCCATGCGCTCTGCCTGACGGGTTTCCTGTCAGATGATCTGCTGAACACTGAATGCGTCAAATGGGGGAAGTCAGAATGACATTCGAAACCGTGATCCTTGAAACCGACGCGCGTGGCGTAGCAACCCTAACGCTGAACCGGCCGGAAAAACACAATGCGATGTCAGCGCAGATGCTGAACGACCTGACGCAGGCGGCAGGGCGACTGGCCGGGGACGACACGGTGCGGGTCGTGGTGCTGACTGGCGCGGGCAAGACGTTCTGTGCAGGTGGGGATCTGGGCTGGATGCAGGCACAAATGGCCGCAGATCCCGAAACCCGGTTCCGGGAGGCCCGCAAGCTGGCGGAGATGCTGCAGGCGCTGAATACGCTGCCCAAGCCCTTGATTGGTGCAGTTCAAGGAAATGCCTTTGGGGGTGGTGTCGGCATGGCCAGCGTGTGCGATGTAACGATAGGGGTCGATGACCTGAAGATGGGGCTGACCGAGACAAGGCTGGGGCTGATCCCGGCGACAATCGGCCCTTATGTCGTGGCCCGGATGGGCGAAGCCCGGGCGCGGCGCGTGTTCATGTCGGCCCGGCTGTTTGACGCGGCAGAGGCAGTGAAACTGGGATTGCTAGCCCGGATCGTGCCCGCAAGTGATCTTGCCGAAGCGGTCGAGGCTGAGGTTCTGCCCTATCTTTCCTGCGCGCCCGGTGCGGTGGCGTCGGCCAAGCAACTGGTTCACGATCTGGGCCCGCAAATCGACGATAAGGCGATAGATCATACCATCCGCGCGTTGGTGGACCGGTGGGAAACGGAAGAGGCTGTCGAAGGGATCGCAGCGTTCTTTGACAAGCGCAAGCCGGGCTGGATCGGGTGACCCAGCGGAAAGGGCAACGCATTGGAAAAGATGCAGATGTAATACACCTCCGCCTGCGTCGATTAACGCACGATTCGACTGCTACGCTCGGTTGACCCTATGGGGTGTCAGGAGTAGAGAAAGCTCTAGCCAACATGCCAATTGACGGCGTGTCTCTCGCGGGCACGCAGGAAAGGAGCCACTCGTGGAAGAGCTGTTGCGGGAGTATCTCCCGATCCTGGTGTTTCTGGCCGTAGCCGTCGGCCTCGGCATAGTCCTGATTCTCGCGGCGGTGGTTCTGGCTGTCCGCAATCCCGATCCCGAAAAAGTCAGCGCGTATGAATGCGGGTTCAATGCATTTGATGACGCACGGATGAAGTTCGATGTGCGGTTCTACCTCGTATCGATCCTCTTCATCATTTTCGATCTCGAAATCGCCTTCCTGTTTCCTTGGGCCGTTGGCTTCAAGGACATCAGTGACGTGGGCTTCTGGTCGATGATGGTTTTCCTCGCGGTCCTGACCATTGGATTTGCCTACGAGTGGAAGAAAGGGGCCCTGGAATGGGAGTGACGACAGGTGCCAAAGCTGCTGGTGTGGACAAGGAAGTCGCGACACAGGCGCTGAACTCGGAATTGCAGGACAAAGGATTCCTGCTGACGTCAACCGAGGACATTATCAACTGGGCGCGAACCGGCAGCCTGCACTGGATGACCTTTGGTCTGGCATGCTGTGCGGTCGAAATGATGCATACGTCGATGCCGCGATATGACGCCGAGCGATTTGGCATCGCACCGCGCGCGTCTCCGCGCCAATCCGACCTGATGATCGTGGCAGGAACGCTGACGAACAAAATGGCTCCGGCCTTGCGCAAGGTCTATGACCAGATGCCCGAACCGCGTTACGTGCTGTCCATGGGGTCATGCGCCAATGGTGGCGGCTACTATCACTATTCCTACTCGGTGGTGCGTGGCTGCGACCGCGTGGTTCCGGTGGATATCTATGTCCCCGGTTGCCCGCCGACCGCCGAAGCGCTGCTTTACGGACTGATGCAATTGCAACGCAAGATCCGCCGAACCGGCACCATCGTGCGCTGAGGAGGGACCTGAGATGAGCGAAGCACTCAAGGAACTTGGAACCCATATCGAGCTGAAGCGCCCTGATTGCGTCCTGTCTTGGGACGTCAGCTATGACGAACTGAATGTTGACGTGGCGCCCTCGAACATCGTCGGGTTTGTTGAGTTTCTGAAATCCGACCCAACCTGCAAATTTTCGACGCTCGTCGATATCACAGGTGTCGATTACCCTGAACGGGCCAAGCGGTTTGACGTCGTCTATCATTTCCTGTCGATGTACCAGAACCAGCGCATTCGGTTGCGTGTCTCGATCCGCGAGGATGCGATGGTGCCATCGATTGTGGATGTTCACCCTTCGGCCAACTGGTTCGAACGCGAAGTGTTCGACATGTTTGGCGTCCTGTTCTCGGGTCATCCGGACCTGCGCCGGATTTTGACTGACTACGGCTTTCGCGGCTTCCCGCTGCGCAAGGACTTCCCGACCACCGGCTACACCGAGGTTCGCTATGACGAGGTCGAGAAACGTGTGGTCTACGAACCGGTTTCTCTGGTTCAGGAATACCGGCAATTTGATTTCATGAGCCCTTGGGAAGGTGCGGAATACATCCTGCCAGGGGACGAGAAGCAGGAGGCCAAGTGATGGGTGGTATCTGGTGGCTGATCCTGTCCGCGTTGACGGCGATCCCGATGGTCAAGCTGTTGCCGTTCTTTGGCATCAACAAATACTGGGCCGCTGCCTGTCTCGTGCCTTTCGGTACGATCGTTTTGCTCTGGTGGATGGGCATCAAACTGCAAGAACTGGAGAAGCTGTAATGGTTCCGTTTCCGTTGGAGTTCTTGGGGTTTCTGGCCGCCGCCTTGCTGCTCGGCGCAGTGTCGGTCCCATCAAAAACAAGCGGTGCTGTTGTTCATAGTGCCCGGCATGGAGGTCGCAAATGATGGACGGCTCCAAAGGTTTCGAAGACGCCCTGACCGGCGAACAGAAGATCCGAAATTTCAACATCAACTTCGGCCCGCAGCACCCGGCGGCGCACGGTGTGTTGCGTCTGGTTCTGGAGCTTGACGGCGAGATCGTGGAACGCTGCGATCCACATATCGGTTTGCTTCACCGAGGCACCGAAAAGCTGATGGAAAGCCGAACCTACCTTCAGAACCTGCCGTATTTTGACCGGCTGGATTATGTGGCGCCAATGAACCAGGAACACGCCTGGTGTTTGGCCATCGAAAAGCTGACTGGCACCGAGGTTCCCCGTCGGGGCTCGCTGATCCGGGTTCTCTATTCTGAGATCGGCCGCATCCTGAACCACCTGCTGAACGTCACCACGCAGGCAATGGACGTAGGCGCGCTGACACCGCCGCTTTGGGGGTTCGAAGAACGCGAAAAGCTGATGATCTTCTATGAACGGGCCTGCGGTGCTCGTCTTCATGCAGCCTATTTCCGGCCCGGTGGCGTGCACCAGGATCTGCCGCCAGAACTGCTCGACGATATCGAGGCGTGGAGCCACGAATTCCCCAACGTGCTGGACGATATTGACGGGCTGCTGACCGAAAACCGCATTTTCAAGCAGCGCAACGCCGATATCGGCATCGTGACCGAGGAAGATGTCCAGCTCTACGGCTTCTCCGGGGTGATGGTGCGCGGCTCGGGCTTGGCCTGGGATCTGCGCCGCGCGCAGCCCTATGAGTGCTACGACGAATTCGAGTTCCAGATCCCCGTGGGCAAGAATGGCGATTGCTATGACCGCTACCTTGTCCGCATGGAGGAAATGCGCCAATCGCTGTCGATCGTCCGTCAAGCCATCGCCAAGCTGCGCGAAACGCCCGGCGACGTACTGGCGCGCGGCAAGATCACCCCGCCGAAACGGTCGGACATGAAGACCTCGATGGAGAGCTTGATCCACCACTTCAAGCTATATACCGAGGGTTTTCACGTTCCCGAAGGCGAGGTTTATGCCGCAGTCGAGGCCCCCAAGGGCGAGTTCGGCGTATATCTCGTGGCCGATGGCTCCAACAAACCCTATCGCTCCAAGATCCGTGCACCGGGATACCTTCACCTGCAGGCGATGGATCATGTCGCCAAGGGCCATCAGCTGGCAGATGTCGCTGCGATCATCGGCACAATGGATGTCGTGTTTGGAGAAATCGACCGGTGACACGATCCTCCTCCCCGAAACCCCGTCTGACGTCGAACGTGCTTCTGGCCGGCTCGACGCTGGTCGCCGCATTTTTCGTGGCGGCGCAGGCGTGGTACGCGAGGGTGGCGTATGTCGAAGCGGCCGAAACCCGGCTGCTTGAGAAAAAGCTGGATATCTGTTTCGACAATTTCGATGCCGCGGCCGAGCTTGACACCGCGTTGCGTCAGGTTGCCCCCGGCATGACGCTGGATCAGGAGTGGCCACCACAAATCGTCGTGGAGGATGTTGCACATCTAGCCCGGGTCCAAGCCGATGTCGTGCCGCGCCTGAACCAGCTGGAAAGCGGGCTGGCCAAAGCTTCGATCCTTGGGCCGTTGGACAAACATCGTGCCTATCTGGCGCAGCAATTGCAGGGGCTTTCCAAGCGGCTGCTGGATATTGTCCCGACCCGCATCGGACAGGACAAGATGGACAAGGAAATCGACGGGGTGATGGCCACGTTGAGTGAATTTCTGGGTGCGCAGTATTCGGTTTTTACCGGCTGCCGCCTGGTTGCGGAAGGAAATGCCTGATGTTGCGTCGTCTTCATCCCGAACAACCTGACAGCTTTGCCTTTACCCCGGCCAATCAGGCCTGGGCCGAAGCGCAGGTCACCAAGTACCCCGACGGCCGACAGGCAAGCGCCATCATTCCGCTGCTGTGGCGCGCGCAGGAACAGGAAGGTTGGCTGACCAAACCTGCGATCGAGCATGTCTCGGACATGCTGGGCATGGCCTATATCCGGGCATTGGAAGTGGCGTCGTTCTATTTCATGTTTCAACTGCAACCGGTTGGGTCCATTGCACATATCCAGATTTGCGGCACCACGTCCTGCATGATCTGCGGGGCAGAGGATCTGATCGCGGTCTGCCGTGAAAAGATCGCTGCCAAGCCGCACACGCTGTCGGCGGATGGCAAGCTGAGCTGGGAAGAGGTCGAGTGCCTTGGGTCCTGCACCAACGCGCCGATGGCGCAGATCGGCAAGGACTATTACGAAGATCTGACTGCCGAGAGCTTTGGACGTATTCTGGATGAACTTTCAGCTGGAAGAGTTCCTGTTCCGGGCCCTCAGAATGGCCGCTATGGAGCAGAACCCCTCAAGGGGCTGACTACGCTTACCGACTATGAAAGCGGCAAAACCCAATTCAACGCCTCGGTGCAGCTTGCGACCGACATTGGCGATACCGTCAAGCGCATTGATGGGGACGAAGTGCCTTTGCTGACACCCTGGCTGGACAAGAAGGGCAAGTCGGCAAGCCGCGCTTCGGGCAAAAAGCCTCCGGCAGCCCCGGCCACACCGAAACCTGCTGTGAAACAGTCAGCAGAGGCAAAGAAAGCTGCTGCACTGGCAGCGACCGAAGCCGAACCCGAAACCCTTAGCGCTGCGCGCGACGGTGGGGCGGATGACCTCAAGCTTTTGAAAGGCGTTGGGCCCAAACTGGAAGAAAAGCTGAACGAACTTGGCTTTTTCCACTTTGATCAGATCGCAGCCTGGACACCGGAGCAGGTGGCCTGGGTTGACAGTCGACTGCGCTTCAAGGGGCGGATCGAACGCGACGGATGGATTGAACAAGCAAAGCAACTGGCGTCCGGCAAAGAGACCGAGTTCGCCAAGCGTGCAAAGAAGGACGGTATTTACGAGGACTGAACGGAAGCTGGGAATAGGGAGCCAAGGGGATCATGAGTGACAATCCGAAGAATTCAGGCGTCTGGAAGAAGGCGGCTCTAGGCGGTGCCGGAACGGCAGTGGTTGCTACTCTGATCGGGTCCGGACTTGGGACTGCCGCTGTGGTGGGGCTCGCCGTTACCGGCGGGATTGGCTTCATGCTGGGTCGCCGGCAGGACGAAAGCGCTTCCTCAGTTGAACCCCAACCGGCGGCAGCTCCCGCCGCAGAACCTGCGGCTCCGGAAGGTGACACCGTAGCTGCGGCTGCCGAGACGCCCGCCGATCCGGCTCCCGAACCGACGCCGGCTGAGGCGACGCAACCGATTTCTGCCAGTTCGCTGGTCAAACCCTCAACTCCTTTGCCGGGGCAAGCTGATCTGGCCGCGCGCAAGGGAAGCTGGAAGTACGAAGGATAGGGTCCGGCGTTTCACGCTGGGCCGAAAGCTAGGAACACATGGGCAGCAAGCCGGAACAGAACGTCGCCGCGCAGGATCGTGATGCGATGATCGCCCGAAAGGGGCGCCATGTATCGCTGGTGATCGCCGGCGCAATGGTCCTGTGGCTTGGAGCCCAGTGGCTGGGTGGAGCAATGGGGCTGCCGGGACGGTATGCACTTTTGTTCGATTTCGCCGCTCTCGCCGCGCTGATCTATGCGTTGGTCAATATCTATCAACTCTGGCGTCTGCGCCAGAACAGCCAAGGGTAGGCAGACATGCTGAAGGATCAGGACCGGATCTTTACCAACCTCTACGGGATGCATGATCGCACGCTGAAAGGTGCGCGGGCGCGCGGCCATTGGGACGGCACCTCCGGGATCATCGAAAAAGGACGGGACTGGATCATTCAGACGATGAAGGATTCGGGCCTTCGTGGTCGTGGTGGCGCCGGTTTTCCGACCGGTTTAAAATGGTCGTTCATGCCCAAGGAAAGTGATGGCCGGCCCGCCTATCTGGTGGTGAATGCAGACGAGTCCGAACCGGGCACCTGTAAAGACCGGGAAATCATGCGCCACGATCCGCACACGCTGATCGAAGGCTGTCTGATCGCCTCCTTCGCGATGGGAGCGAACACCTGCTACATCTACATTCGGGGCGAATACATCCGCGAGCGCGAGGCGCTTCAGGCCGCCATCGACGAGGCGTATGACGCCGGGCTGCTGGGCAAGAATGCCGCCGGATCGGGTTGGGATTTCGATCTGTTCGTGCATCACGGCGCAGGGGCCTATATCTGTGGCGAGGAAACCGCGCTGATCGAAAGTCTCGAAGGGAAGAAGGGCATGCCGCGCATGAAGCCGCCTTTCCCTGCAGGCGCCGGGCTTTATGGCTGTCCGACTACGGTCAACAACGTGGAATCCATCGCGGTCGTGCCGACGATCCTGCGAAGGGGGGCCGACTGGTTCGCCGGGTTTGGTCGCCCGAACAATGCCGGTACCAAGCTCTATGGCATTTCCGGGCATGTGAATAACCCCTGCGTTGTCGAAGAAGCGATGTCGATCCCGTTCGAGGAACTTATCGAAAAGCATTGCGGCGGCATTCGTGGTGGATGGGGCAACCTGTTGGCGGTAATCCCCGGTGGTTCGTCCGTGCCCTGCGTGCGCGGAGAGAACATGCGCGATGCGGTGATGGATTTTGACGCGTTGCGCGACGTTGGCTCTTCACTGGGGACTGCCGCGGTGATCGTGATGGACAAGCAGACCGACATCATCAAGGCGATCTGGAGGCTCAGCAAGTTCTACAAGCACGAAAGCTGTGGCCAGTGCACGCCCTGTCGCGAAGGCACCGGCTGGATGATGCGGGTGATGGACCGTCTGGTGAAGGGCGAGGCCGAGATCGAAGAGATCGACATGCTGTTTGACGTGACCAAGCAGGTCGAAGGTCACACGATCTGTGCGCTGGGCGATGCAGCTGCCTGGCCGATCCAGGGCCTGATCCGCAACTTCCGCGAGGAGATCGAAGATCGCATCAAGGCTCAGAAATCGGGCCGCATGGGTGCGATGGCAGCGGAGTAAGCATGATGGAAGCCTTTGCCGCATATTCCCACGCGCTCGCCTCACTGGTGATCTTTACCCTCATCATACTGGCTCTGGCGCCGTTTTCGGCGCTGGCCAAGGGAAACAAGGGGCTCGCGCCGGGTGCGACACCCGAGCAGGACTATTCAGACAAGGCATACCGGCTTAACCGGGCCCATTTGAACGGAACCGAAACCCTTCCTGCCTTTGCTATTACGACGATTGTGGCGATGCTCGCAGGCGCCAGTCCGTTCTGGGTGAACTTTCTGGCCTCGGCTGTGCTGGTGTCGCGGATCGCGATGCTGGTCGTCCATCTACAAGGAATTGGCAAACCTCACAGCGGAGCGCGTTCAGTCTTTTATGTTCTGGGCTGGCTCTGCATGGTCGTCCTTTCCGTAATGGCATTGGTGGCAATCCTGTGAGCGGGCCTGCCGGATATCACCTCGCAGAGCTCAATGTGGGCCGCCTGCTGGCGTCGACCGAAGATCCGCGCGTGGCCGAGTTCATGGAAAATCTCGACCGGGTGAATGGCTTGGGCAAGCGGATGCCGGGTTTTGTCTGGATGATGGAAGGATCGGGAGAGCCGGGGACCGGCAATACCGAGAACGCCATTGGCGATGATCCGCAATTCGTGGCCAACCTTACGGTCTGGGAGAACGTAGAGTGTCTGGAACACTTTGTCTGGGGTACCATCCACAAGCAGTTCTATGAGCGCCGTCAGGAATGGTTCGAAGTGCTCGGCGACCAGCATTTCGTGATGTGGTGGGTGCCGGAAGGACATCACCCAACGCTGGATGAAGCCCTGGAACGGCTGGAACACCGAAAATCTGGCGGTGACAGCGAGCATGCATTCGGCTGGGCTTATCTTGAGGCCGCAAGTCGGTGGCGCAATCACGGATGCACTGTGGAGGCCGCGGAATAGCATGAAAACCCAATTGACACTGGCTGCGGCGGCACTGGTCTTGGCGGGCACGCTTGGATGCACGCGCCCTGAGAACCGCGTTCTGTTTGACGGATTGTATTTCCCGAGCAAATCGAAAGCCGTGGACAAGAAAGTTTCGCGCGCCGAGTTCACCGCCACAGTGAACAAGGTCTCACAGTCTTTCGACTCCGCGCGCAAAGCGGCGGAGTATGAGGGTATTCGTTACTGCATCGTCAACTACGGCACTTCACGGATTGACTGGCTCGTCGGTCCGGACACCGATCCTGCCCAATTGAGGATCGAGAAGGACTCGCTGACCTATCAGGGGACATGCAAGTCGGTATGAGCGGAACAATGACATATGCCCACAGACCACGAGGCGCGTTATTGCATAGCGCCCGGCGGTTCAGCCGTTCTGGAGTTGCCAGAACGGAAAGGGATGTCATGTTTCAGAACAGTTTTCGATTGCCGGCATTGGCGGTTTTGGCCTTGGCGCTGGCGTTTGCCACAACAGGGGCTGCCGCCAAGACACCGATGCGCGATGTACCGGAGATTGCCGACGGTATTTTCACGATCGTGGTTGCCAATCAGATCCGCCGCAAATGCGATGATATCGACGGACGCTTGTTCAAGGGGATTGGCGAAATTCGCCGGCTGCGCGCGCGCGCCAACGAGCTTGGCTATTCCGACACTGAAATTCGCGCGGTGCTCGATTCTGACGCGGAAAAGGCGCGGATGATCGAGCGCGGAAAGAAATACATGGCCCAGAAGGGGCTGAACTACGACACGCCGGGTGATCTCTGCAAGCTTGGCCGGCTGGAAATTCAGAATAACAGCGCGATTGGCGCGCTTTTGAGGGCGAAATAGATCATGTCTGACCTTCGCAAGATCAATATCGACGGTACCGAGATCGAAGTGGACGGGGCAATGACCCTGATTCAGGCCTGCGAGGTTGCAGGTGTTGAGGTGCCGCGATTCTGCTATCATGAGCGGCTTTCGATTGCCGGCAACTGCCGCATGTGCCTTGTCGAGGTCGTGGGCGGCCCTCCGAAGCCTGCCGCGTCCTGTGCCATGCAGGTGCGGGATTTGCGCCCCGGTCCGGAAGGGCAGGCCCCCGAGGTCAAGACCAACTCGCCGATGGTCAAAAAAGCGCGCGAGGGCGTGATGGAGTTCATGCTGATCAACCATCCGCTGGATTGCCCGATCTGCGATCAGGGTGGCGAGTGCGATCTACAGGATCAGGCGATGGCTTACGGGCTGTCTGGCACCCGTTTCAAGGAAGCAAAGCGGGCGGTGGACGATCTCGATCTCGGGCCGCTTGTCTCGACGGCGATGACCCGCTGTATCTCTTGCACCCGCTGCGTGCGTTTCACTACCGAAGTGGCGGGCATCAACCAGATGGGTCAGACCGGGCGCGGCGAAGATGCCGAGATCACCTCCTATCTGAACCAGACATTGGATTCGAACCTGCAAGGCAACATCATCGACCTGTGCCCGGTTGGTGCGCTGACCAGCAAACCTTATGCCTTCACGGCGCGTCCATGGGAACTGACCAAGACCGAAAGCATCGACGTGATGGATGCCCTTGGTTCAAACATCCGCGTGGACACCAAGGGGCGCGAAGTGATGAGAGTGCTGCCGCGCAATCATGACGGTGTGAACGAAGAGTGGATCTCGGACAAGACCCGTTTCATCTGGGATGGTTTGCGCCGGCAGAGGCTCGACCAACCCTATGTGCGCGAGAACGGCAAGCTGCGTCCGGCAAACTGGGCCGAGGCGCTGGGCATTGCTGCCAAGGCGTTGAAAACCGCCAAAAGACCTGCGGGTCTGGTGGGCGACCTTGCACCTGTCGAGGCCGCTTTTGCGTTGAAACAGTTGATTGAGGGGCAGGGCGGTATCGTCGAATGCCGAACCGACGGAGCACGCCTGCCGGCGGGAAATCGGGGCGCCTATGCAGGAACGGCCAGTATTGAGGATATCGACAGCGCCGAACGGATCCTTTTGATCGGCACGGATCCGAGAAACGAGGCGCCGGTTCTGAATGCCCGAATTCGCAAAGCTTGGATTGCAGGGGCCGAGGTAGCGCTGGTCGGTCCGGCCGTCGATCTTACCTACGACTATCATCACATGGGAGATGACCGCGACGCACTGCAAAAGGTTGTCGATTTGGGTGGCTCCGAAGACATCAAGGGCAAACGTTCGCTGGTCATCGTCGGGCAGGGTGCTTTGCAGGAAGCAGACGGTGCGGCTGTTTTGGCAGCAGCGCAAGCCATTGCATCCAATACAGAAAGCGGGTTTCTGATGCTTCATACCGCTGCTTCGCGTGTTGGAGCGATGGACGTGGATGCGACCAATGAGGGCGGCATGGATTCGGTCGGCGAGGCTGACGTCATCTACAACCTTGGCGCTGACGAAGTGGAGATCGGCGACGGTTCCTTTGTGATCTACCAAGGTAGCCACGGCGACCGGGGTGCTCATCGCGCGGACGTGATCCTGCCGGGCGCTGCCTACACGGAAGAAAGCGGTCTTTTCGTCAACACCGAAGGCCGCCCACAACTCGCGCAGCGCGCTGGATTCGCCCCGGGAGAAGCCAAGGAAAACTGGGCAATCCTCCGGGCTTTGTCGTCCGAACTGGACGCCGTTCTGCCCTATGACTCGCTTGCGCAACTGAGGCAGGCACTGGTCAAGGCCGTCCCGCACCTGGGCCGTATCGATGAGGTTTTGGAAAACGCAGTGACCCTGCTCGAGGCTGGTCCGCTTGGCAAGGCCAGTTTTCGTCCGGCGATCCGGGATTTCTACCTGAGCAACCCGATCGCCCGGGCCTCAGAGTTGATGGCAGAGCTTTCTTCTGCGGCAAAGGCGCGTGACAACGGGAAGATCGCCGCCGAATGAACCGATTTGCCCTGATAACCCCGCTGCTGATCGCAGCCTGTGCCGAAACCGGCACGGAAACAGAGGATTTGCCCTTCCTGCCTGAATACATGGGTGTGGAAACCGCGCTTCTCGAAGGGGATCTGGTACAATTCGACGTTAAAATGAAAGGCGCGCGCGACGGCAAGGACGTAGATGCCTATGCCCAGTGTGCGGCTGCGCAATATGCGTTGATCCGAGGCTACGGTTTCGCGCGTCATTTGCGCACGCAAGTGAAGGAAAAGGGTGGCGTTTGGAGTGCGGATGCTGTCTACACCATCTCGCCATCCCTTCCGGCAGGACTGGAACCTCTCGACGCCGAGGTCGTGGTTCAGAACTGCTCGGCAAACGGAATACCCACGGTGTGAGGACCTATGGCTGATTTCTTTAACACCCCCGGCGGCATCGCGGTGCTCATCCTGGCGCAGGTTTTGGCGGTTGTCGCCTTCGTCATGATTTCACTGCTTTTTCTGGTCTATGGTGATCGCAAGATCTGGGCCGCGGTGCAGATGCGGCGGGGTCCGAACGTGGTGGGTGTCTATGGCATCCTGCAATCGGTTGCTGATGCGCTGAAATACGTGGTCAAAGAGGTGGTCATTCCCGCAGGGTCCGACCGGACCGTGTTCATCCTCGCGCCGCTGACTTCGTTCGTTCTGGCGATGATCGCCTGGGCGGTGATCCCGTTCAGTGACGGCTGGGTTCTAAGCGACATCAACGTGGCGATCCTCTATGTCTTCGCGGTCTCCTCGCTTGAGGTCTATGGTGTGATCATGGGCGGTTGGGCGTCCAACTCGAAATATCCTTTCCTCGGGTCCTTGCGGTCGGCAGCCCAGATGATCTCCTACGAGGTCTCGATCGGTTTGATCATTATTGGTGTGATCATCTCGACGGGCTCGATGAATTTCGGTGACATCGTGCGCGCGCAGGACGGCAATCTGGGGCTGTTCAACTGGTACTGGCTGCCGCATTTCCCGATGGTGTTCCTGTTCTTCATCTCGGCGCTGGCCGAAACCAACCGGCCGCCGTTTGACCTGCCCGAAGCGGAATCCGAATTGGTTGCAGGTTATCAGGTGGAGTATTCCGCCACACCGTTCCTGCTGTTCATGGCCGGTGAATATATCGCGATCTTCCTCATGTGCGCGCTGACGTCGCTGCTGTTTTTTGGCGGCTGGCTGTCGCCGATCCCGGGCCTGCCCGACGGCGTGCTCTGGATGGTCGGAAAGATGGCGTTCTTCTTCTTCATCTTCGCAATGGTCAAGGCGATCACCCCGCGTTACCGCTATGACCAACTGATGCGGCTGGGCTGGAAAGTCTTCCTGCCCTTCTCGCTGGGATGGGTGGTGTTCGTATCCTTTGCGGCAAAATTCGACTGGTTCTGGGGTGCATTCGCACGCTGGAGCACGGGGGGCTGATCATGGCAAACATCGACTATACCCGCGCGGCAAAATACTTCCTGCTTCAGGATTTCTGGGCTGGGATGAAACTGGGGCTGAAGTACTTCTTTGCGCCGAAGGCCACCCTGAACTACCCGCATGAAAAGGGCCCTCTGTCGCCACGGTTCCGAGGCGAGCATGCGCTCCGCCGCTACCCTAACGGCGAAGAACGCTGTATCGCCTGCAAGCTCTGCGAGGCGATCTGTCCGGCGCAGGCGATCACCATCGATGCCGAACCGCGCGAAGATGGCAGCCGCCGCACCACGCGGTATGACATCGACATGACCAAGTGCATCTATTGCGGTTTCTGTCAGGAAGCCTGCCCGGTCGATGCGATTGTCGAGGGGCCAAATTTCGAGTTTGCCACCGAAACCCGTGAAGAGTTGTTCTATGACAAGGAAAAACTCCTGTCGAACGGCGAACGTTGGGAGGCAGAGATTGCCCGCAACCTCGAACTGGATGCGCCGTACCGATGACAGATGCCCCGAAAAACCCGTTCGAGCTGATGATGCAGCAGGCGCAGGACATGGCCAAGGCCTTCAACCCTGCGCTTGAAACCTTTTCGCCCGCCGAGGCCATGAAAGGGTTCGAGGCACTTTGGCCGACCATGCCGAAAGAGGTCATGGAGATGATGTTCGGCAACACGGTCAACAAGGACGGGCTGGATGCCAAGACCCGGCTGCTGCTGACACTGGCCGGCCTGACAATGCAGGGCGCACAGGCGGATACGCCCGTGCGCCAGACAGTGCGCCACGCGATCGAAGCTGGCGCACGGAAACAGGAGATCGTGGAGACGATCGGTCAGATGTCGGTCTTTGCCGGCATCCCGGCCATGACCCGCGCCATGGAACTGGCGCAGGAGGTCATGGGTTCAGACGAGGAAGACGAGACATGAGCGTATTTGCCTTCTACCTCTTCGCCATCAGTGCCATCACCGGCGGGCTGTTCACCGTTATCAGCCGTCAGCCTGTGCATTCGGTGCTGTGGCTGATCCTGGCCTTCATTTCTTCGGCCGGGCTTTTCGTTCTGCTCGGAGCAGAGTTCGTCGCGATGCTGCTGATCATCGTCTATGTCGGCGCGGTCATGGTGCTGTTTCTATTCGTGGTGATGATGCTCGATGTGGACTTCGCCGAGTTGAAGGCTGAAATGGCGCGCTACATGCCGCTGGCTCTTCTGATTGGCCTTGTGATCCTGATGCAGTTCACCATGGCGTTCGGGGTTTGGGAAAGCGCCCATGCCGCCGAAGAGCTGCGGGCACAAGTGATCCCAACAGACCGGCACAACACTGAGGCGCTCGGCGTCATCCTATACGATCAATACTTCCTTTTGTTCCAGCTGGCGGGCCTGATCCTGCTGGTGGCCATGATTGGCGCCATCGTGCTGACCCTGCGCCACCGCACCGACATCAAGCGTCAGGACATCATTGCCCAGATGATGCGTGATCCTGCCCAGGCGATGGAACTCAAGGACGTCAAACCGGGGCAGGGGCTGTAAGAGCATGATCGGACTTGAACATTATCTGACGGTCGCGGCGACGCTGTTCGTCATCGGCATTTTCGGGCTCTTCCTGAACCGCAAGAACGTGATCATCCTGCTGATGAGCATCGAACTGATGCTGTTGGCGGTGAACATCAATCTTGTGGCCTTCTCGTCTTTCCTCGGGGATCTGGTGGGGCAGGTCTTTACTCTCTTCGTGCTGACCGTCGCCGCAGCCGAGGCTGCCATCGGACTTGCGATCCTGGTCTGTTTCTTCCGCAATCGCGGAACGATCGACGTCGAAGACATCAACGTGATGAAGGGGTAACCAGATGGAAACTATCATCGTCTTTGCCCCGCTGGTCGGCAGTCTGATCTGCGGCTTCGGATACAAGTATATCGGCGAGAAGGCCGGGATGTGGACGGCGACGGGCCTGCTGTTCCTCGCCTGCCTGCTGAGCTGGATCGTCTTCTTTTCCTTCGACGGCGTGACCCAGCAGATCCCGGTTCTGCGCTTCATCGAGAGCGGCTCGCTGGCAACCGAATGGGCGATCCGGCTCGACCGGCTGACTGCCATCATGCTGATCGTTGTGACCACAGTTTCCGCGCTCGTTCATCTCTACAGCTTTGGCTACATGGCCGATGATCCGCAGTGGAAAGAGGGCGAAAGCTACAAGCCACGTTTCTTTGCCTATCTCAGCTTCTTCACCTTCGCGATGCTGATGCTGGTGACCTCGGACAACCTCGTTCAGATGTTCTTCGGCTGGGAAGGCGTGGGCGTCGCCTCCTACCTGTTAATCGGGTTTTACTATCGCAAACCGTCGGCCAATGCCGCGGCGATCAAGGCTTTCGTGGTAAACCGCGTGGGGGATTTTGGATTTGCCTTGGGCATCTTCGCGCTGTTCTTTCTGGTCGACAGCATCAACTTTGATGATGTTTTCGCGGCAACCCCGACCATCGCCGAGACACAGCTGACCTTCCTCTGGGGCGAATGGAACGCTGCCAACCTGATCGGTGTGCTTCTGTTTATCGGCGCTATGGGCAAATCTGCACAGCTGATCCTGCACACTTGGCTACCGGACGCTATGGAAGGCCCGACCCCCGTTTCGGCGCTGATCCACGCCGCGACCATGGTGACCGCGGGTGTGTTCCTCGTTTGTCGGATGTCGCCGCTCTATGAATTCGCACCGCAGGCCACGGCCTTCATCACCGTGCTGGGTGCAACCACCGCCTTTTTCGCCGCTACGGTGGGACTGGTTCAGACCGACATCAAACGGGTGATTGCTTACTCGACCTGTTCCCAGCTTGGTTACATGTTCGTTGCCGCCGGTGTCGGCATGTATTCTGCGGCGATGTTCCACCTGTTCACACACGCGTTCTTCAAGGCGCTTTTGTTCCTTGGTGCCGGTTCGGTCATCCACGCGATGCACCATGAGCAGGACATGATGAACTACGGGGCGTTGCGAAAGAAGATCCCGTATACATTCTGGGCGATGATGATAGGCACGCTGGCCATCACCGGTGTCGGCATTCCGTTGACCACGATTGGCTTTGCCGGCTTCCTCTCGAAGGACGCTATCATCGAAAGCGCCTATGCAGGCGGGTCGGGCTATGGCTTCTGGCTTCTGGTGATCGCGGCTGCAATGACGTCGTTCTATTCGTGGCGGTTGATTTTCCTGACGTTCTACGGAAAGGCCCGGGGCGACAAACATACCCATGATCATGCGCACGAAAGTCCCAGGACCATGCTCATTCCGCTGGGCGTGCTAAGTGCCGGTGCCGTTTTCGCGGGCATGATCTGGTACAGCCAGTTCTTTGGCCATGCGGATCAGGTCGGCAAGTTCTATGGCATCCCCGTGGCCGAGGCGGCTGCCGACGGACTCGGCGAAGCGCATGGTGCGTCTGGAGGCGATGAAGTCTCTGAGAACAAGACGGCAGATGATCATTCCGACGATCACGCCGCCGACGGAGGCGATCATGGCAAAGATCCGGGTGAGCACCACTATGTGTTTGCCGGCAAACCGGGCGAGGGTGCGCTTTATATGGCACCCGACAACCACATCCTCGAAGACGCACATGCCGCGCCGAAATGGGTAAAGGTGTCTCCGTTTATCGCGATGCTGCTTGGTCTGGGTTTGTCTTTCTGGTTCTACATCGTCAATCCGGCAATCCCGGCTCGTCTCGCAGAGAACCAGCGCCCGCTGTATCTGTTCCTCAAGAACAAATGGTATTTCGACGAGATCTACGACGCGATTTTCGTGAAGCCGACCATGGCTTTGGGTCGCTTTCTCTGGAAGCGCGGCGATGGCAACACCATTGACGGCTTCCTGAATGGGCTCGCGATGGGGGTTGTTCCCTTCTTCACGCGGCTCGCTGGCAAGGCTCAGTCCGGATACATCTTTACTTACGCCTTCTGGATGGTGCTGGGCATTGCGGCCCTTGTCACCTGGATGTCGATCGGCGGAGGAGCGCACTGATGGACAATATCCTTTCCATTGTCACCTTCATTCCCGCCCTCGCGGCGCTGGTACTTGCCGTGTTCCTGCGCGGCGATGATGAAGCAGCGCAGCGCAATGCGAAATGGGTGGCTTTGACCGCAACCACCGTGACATTCCTCGTTTCGATCGGGATCTACACCGGGTTCGACCCGTCCAATACCGGGTTCCAGTTCGTAGAAGAAAGCGAATGGCTGCTTGGTCTGAAATACAAGATGGGTGTGGACGGCATCAGCGTTCTCTTTGTCCTGCTGACGACTTTCATCATGCCGCTGACCATTCTGGCTAGCTGGGAGGTCACAGACCGGGTCAAGGAATACATGATCGCCTTCCTGCTGCTGGAAACGCTTATGCTGGGCGTGTTCATGGCGCTGGATCTGGTGCTGTTCTACCTTTTCTTCGAAGCAGGCCTGATCCCGATGTTCCTGATCATCGGGATCTGGGGCGGCAAGGATCGGATCTATGCAAGCTTCAAGTTCTTCCTCTACACGTTCTTCGGTTCGGTGTTGATGCTTGTGGCGATGGTCGCCATGTACGCAGATGCTGGCACCACTGACATCGAGGCGCTCCTGTCGCACAGCTTCTCGTCCGCGACGCTGAATATTCTGGGCTTCCAGATTATCGGCGGCATGCAGACGCTGATGTTCCTCGCGTTCTTCGCATCCTTTGCCGTCAAGATGCCGATGTGGCCTGTCCACACATGGTTGCCCGATGCGCACGTTCAGGCGCCCACAGCCGGGTCGGTCGTGCTGGCAGCGATCTTGCTGAAGATGGGCGGCTACGGCTTCCTGCGGTTCTCGCTGCCGATGTTTCCAGTGGGGTCGGACCTGCTGGCTCCGCTGGTGTTGTGGATGTCGGCAATCGCCGTGGTCTACACCTCGCTGGTGGCGCTGGTGCAGGAAGATATGAAGAAGCTGATCGCCTATTCGTCCGTTGCCCATATGGGGTTCGTGACGATGGGGATTTTCGCGGCAAACCAACAGGGACTGGATGGGGCGATTTTCCAGATGCTGAGCCATGGCTTCATCTCGGCTGCCCTCTTCCTTTGTGTAGGCGTCATTTATGACCGGATGCATACAAGGGACATTGACGCCTATGGCGGGCTTGTGAACCGGATGCCGGCTTATGCGCTTGTGTTCATGTTGTTCACCATGGCCAATGTCGGCCTTCCGGGCACGTCCGGTTTCATCGGCGAATTCCTGACCCTGATGGGGGCGTTTCAGGTCAACACATGGGTAACAGCGGTTGCTGCGACCGGTGTTGTCTTCTCGGCGGCCTACGCGTTGTGGCTGTATCGCCGGGTGGTGTTTGGCGATCTGATCAAGGAAAGTCTGAAGACTATAACCGACATGACCCTGCGGGAGCGGGCCGTGTTTGCGCCGCTGATTGCCATGACGCTGTTGCTGGGGGTTTACCCGTCGCTGGTCACTGACATCATCGGGCCCTCGACCGAGGCGCTTGTTTCGAACATCGATACCGGACTGGCGGCTGCCGAAAAATCGGCAACCGTCCAGGTCGCGTCGCACTAAGGGAGCCGTGGGGACATGATCCAGGCTGATCTGACCGTAATCCTGCCGGAAATCATACTGGCTGTGTATGCCATGGTTGCCCTGATCTTCGCGGTGTATACTGCGAAGGATGCGCTGGGGTCGCTGCTGGTGTGGGTGACCAGTGGCGTCATGGCGGTGCTGGCGATCTGGATCGCCACCCGGTCGGGTGGCACCAACGTAGCGTTCAATGGCATGTTCATTGATGACGGCTTTGCCCGCTTTGCCAAGGTTGCGATCCTGCTGTCGGCGGCTGCGGTGCTGCTAATGAGCCGCGAATACATGGCGCGTCGCGATCTGCTGCGGTTTGAGTACCCGCTTCTCGTCGCGTTGGCTGCTGTCGGTATGATGATGATGGTCTCGGCCGGTGACCTGATGTCGCTCTACATGGGGCTGGAGTTGCAGTCCCTCGCGCTCTATGTGGTCGCTTCGCTGCGACGCGACAGTGTGAAATCCACCGAGGCGGGGCTGAAGTATTTTGTGCTTGGCGCACTCAGTTCCGGGCTTCTGCTCTATGGTGCGTCACTGGTCTATGGCTTCTCCGGCACCACCTTGTTCTCTGGCATCATCAAGACTGCCCAGCACGGTGAACTGTCGCTGGGTCTTCTCTTTGGTTTGATCTTCCTGATTTCGGGGCTTGCATTCAAGGTTTCGGCTGTGCCGTTCCACATGTGGACACCAGATGTTTACGAAGGTTCTCCGACACCGGTAACCGCGTTCTTTGCCACGGCGCCGAAAGTCGCGGCGATGGCGCTGTTCGCTCGGTTGATGCATGACGCGTTCGGGGCTGCGGTGCAGGATTGGCAGCAGGTGATTGTCCTGCTTTCGGTGCTGTCGATGTTTCTGGGGGCCGTTGCTGCAATCGGTCAACGCGATATCAAGCGACTGATGGCGTTCTCGTCGATCGCGCATATGGGATATGCGCTGATCGGGCTTGCCGCCGGAACCGAGGCAGGTGTCAAATCGATGCTGATCTATCTTGCCATCTACGTGACGATGAATGTGGGAACATTCGCCTTTATCCTGATGCTGGAACGGGATGGGAAACCAGTGACAGACATCGACGCGCTGCGCATGTATTCCCGCCGCGAACCGGCCAAGGCGTTGGCGGTTCTGGTCCTTATGTTCAGCCTTGCCGGCGTTCCGCCGATGCTGGGATTCTTTGCCAAGCTGGGCGTTTGGCAAGCGGGCGTTCAGGCCGGGTTGCTGGGTCTGGTCATCGCCTCGGCTGTGGCCTCGGTGATCGGAGCCTTCTACTACCTGCGGATCGTCTTTTTCATGTATTTCGGAGAAGAGCAGGGTGACGAGCTGGAAACCCGTGGTTCGCCTGTTCTTGTCGGAGCACTGATGGCCTCGGCCGGGTTGATGGTGGTGGGGCTGTTCTACCAGTTCGGTGTTGAAAACGCCGCAGCGGCCGCCGCGGCCACCCTTGTCAACTGATCCCGGGATCTGCGAAATTGCCAAAAGGCTCGGTCCCGCGACCGGGCCTTTTTTCAAGGAGTAGGCTGATGAGCGACTGGCCTTCGGGATATGGCAAACGTGTGCTTGATGAGGTGGACAGCACCCTCAACGAGGCATCACGAATTGCACCGGGCCTGTCGGGTCCTGAATGGATATTGGCGCATCGGCAAACCACAGGGCGCGGAAGACGCGGGCGACCCTGGAGCGACCCGCAGGGCAATCTGTCAGCGACGCTTGTGATGCGCCCGCAGGGCACGCCTGATCAGGCGGCCCTACGGAGTTTTGTGGCGGCTCTGGCCCTGTTTGACGCAGCGGTGGCCGTGACCGGCCGTGCAGACGGATTGTCATTGAAATGGCCCAACGACGTTTTGCTGAACGGCGGTAAACTGGCCGGGATCCTACTAGAGAGTACGGGGCAGGGCACAACGGTGTCTCACCTTGCCATTGGCATCGGGGTCAATCTCTCTGAGGCGCCGTCTTGGGGATCTCTGGAAGGGACGGCACTTCGGCCGGTTTCGTTGCTGTCTGAGACAGGGGCTCAGGTGGACCCCGAAACATTTCTGACTGAACTGGCGGCCAGCTACGCCCATTATGAGGATCAATTCGTTACCTATGGGTTCGAGCCGATCCGGCTGGCCTGGCTTTCCCGTGCCGCGCGATTGGGTGAAACCATAACAGCGCGCACAGCGTTATCCGAAACCGTCGGGACGTTTGAGACGGTGGACGACACCGGCAACCTTGTCCTAAACACCGCCAAGGGCCGGGTCAGCATTCCGGCGGCGGATGTGTTTTTCTAAAGGGGGAAGAACATGCTTCTTGCAATTGATTGCGGCAACACCAACACGGTGTTCTCGATTTGGGACGGCGAGAAGTTCCTGTGCACGCTCCGGACGTCGACTCATCACGCCCGCACGGCCGATGCCTATTTCACCTGGTACTCTACTCTGGTGAAGCACTATGGGATCGAAGCCGATATCACCGAAGTGATCATCTCGTCGACCGTTCCCCGCGTGGTATTCAACCTGCGTGTCTTTGCCGATCGGTTCTTTGGCTGCCGTCCTCTGGTTGTTGGCAAACCCGAAACACTGCTGCCGGCACCACCGCGCGTCGACGAGGGCACACAGGTCGGGTCAGACCGGTTGGTCAATACGGCCGGGGCATTTGACCGCCATGGCGGTGACCTGATTGTGGTGGATTTTGGAACGGCGACGACTTTCGATGTCGTAGCCCTTGATGGAGCTTATGTCGGAGGCGTCATTGCTCCGGGCGTGAACCTGAGCCTCGAGGCCTTGCATCTGGCCGCAGCTGCTCTACCTCATGTCGACATTTCAAAGCCCCAGAAGGTGATTGGCACAAATACGGTGGAATGCATTCAATCCGGCGTTTTCTGGGGTTATGTGGGTCTCGTTCGCGAAGTCTGCCAACGGATCAAGGCAGAGCGCGGCGTGCCGATGAAAGTCATTTCCACTGGCGGCCTCGCCCCCCTGTTTCAGCAGGCTGTGGATCTGTTTGATGCATTTGAAGAAGACCTGACGATGCACGGGCTTACCGTGATACATCGCTACAACAAGGATAACGGCTGACAATGAGCAGCGAGAGATTGATATATCTGCCCCTCGGCGGAGCGGGCGAAATCGGCATGAACGCCTATGTCTATGGCTATGGTGCACCTGGCAAGGAACGCCTGATTGTGGTGGACCTCGGCGTGGCGTTTCCGGATATGGACACAACCCCTGGTGTGGACCTGATTCTGCCCGATATAAGCTGGCTGAAAGAGCGTGCTGACCGGATCGACGGTGTTTTCGTTACCCATGCACACGAGGACCACATAGGTGCGATCGCCCATACCTATGCGGCGCTCAAGGCTCCGATCTATGCACGAGCATTCACCGCCAATCTTGCCCGACGCAAGATGGCGGATGCCGGGCATCCCGAGGATTCCGTCCAAACCGTGTCAGCCTGGCCAGAAACGCTCAAGGCTGGACCGTTCGAAGTTGGTTTCGTGCCGCTGTCGCATTCCATCCCGGAAAGCGCCGGGCTGGTAATCGACACTCCGGCAGGCCGTTTGGTCCATTCAGGTGATTTCAAGATCGACCCGGAGCCGGTGGTCGGAGAGCCTTTTGACCCCGGTCTGTGGGAAGCGATTGCAAAAACCGGGGTCAAAGCCCTGATCTGCGACAGCACGAACGTGTTCTCACCGCATCCAGGGCGGTCGGAATCCGAGCTGTCTTCCGAAATCGAAACACTAATCGCGGCTCAACCGGGCATGGTTGTGGCAACCACCTTTGCCTCGAACGTTGCACGTCTCAAGACGCTGGCGGAGGCGGGGCAGCGAGCCGGTCGCTCTGTGGTGCTGTTCGGGCGGGCGATGCGACGGATGGTCGAAGCGGCGGTGGAGACCGGGGTGCTCACCGATTTCCCACGGGTCATTAGCCCTGAAGAGGCGCAGGACCTGCCGCGCCAAAGCCTTATGCTGTTGGCAACCGGAAGTCAGGGTGAACGCCGCGCTGCCTCGGCGCAACTGGCGCGCGGCAAATACCGTGGCATGACTATGGCCGAAGGTGACCTGTTCCTGTTCTCCTCCAAGACCATTCCCGGGAATGAGCGCGGCGTTATCCGCATCATGAACCAGTTCAGCGAAATGGGCGTTGACGTCGTGGATGACAGCTCGGGGCGTTATCATGTTTCGGGCCATGCCAACCGACCGGATCTTGAACGGATGCATGATCTGGTGAACCCGCAGATGGTCATTCCGATGCATGGAGAGCATCGCCACTTGCGCGAACACGCAAAGCTGGCCAAGGAACGGGGCAGACAGGGGATTGTTGCGGTCAACGGAATGATGCTGGACCTGTCAGGCGAGGCACCTGTCGTGTCGGAATACGTCGACACCGGCCGAACATATTTGGATGGTTCGGTCCAGATTGGTGCGCTCGACGGGGTGGTTCGCGACAGGATTCGCCTCGCGCTGAACGGCCATGTAACTGTAACGGTAATCCTTGATGAAGAAGACGAACCGCTGGGTGAGCCGTGGTGTGATACCAAGGGTTTGCCAGAGGCTGGGAGTTCCAAGGCTGATCTTGTCGAGATCTGCGAGGCGGATCTGCACCAGTTCCTGATGCGGGCAGACGCCAAGACCTTGCGCAACGACGACAAGCTCGAAGAAGCGCTTCGGCGAATTGTGCGGCAGACTGCCTTGTCGGAAATCGGCCGCAAGCCTGAGGTCACGGTGGTGATCAGCCGCTTGCGCTGAACCCGCTATCTGGCGGCGGTCTCAGAACGCAATACGCCGCGCTTGTTGCAAGCGCGGCGTATTTGTTTCGGAACCGGCGCAGTTCCGGTCAGTGACGCAGAGGACGCGCGCAATCAGGCGCCAGGTGCAGCTTTTTCGGCAGATTGATCAGCGCAGCCGCCAGAGATTTCAAACCCTTGGCAAGAAACACGGCGCGCTGGCTTTCAGCTTCACGGCAGACCGCACGGATTTCTTCCGGCGACAGGATCTTGATTTCGGTCTCGTTCATGGGTCTCGGCTTTCTTGAACAAATGGTCAATTTCCCGTTTGATTAAGGCTCGCCAAAAAAAATGAGCACCCAAAAAACAGGAAATCCTGCCATGCAAAAAATGCAATGGTTGTGCGTTTGATGCATGACAAAGCGCCGCCCTTTTGGGGCGGCGCATGCGGTTGGTGAACTGTAGAAGTTGGCTTAGCTTGCGCGGCGCTCGTCAAAGCTCAGCGCGATAAAGCTGGGCATGTGATCGCCCATACCCACAACCGGTTCCCGGTTTCCGCGGCCTCGCCCAGTGCCTTTGTCGGAGCCCTTGTCGGCTCCCTTGCGGCCACGGCCCGAATCCTTGCGCTCGCTTTTTTCGGCGCGTGCCTTTTCGGGCTTCGGAGCGGCTTCGCGTTCGGCCTTTGGCGCTTTTTCAGCCTTTGGTTCGGCTTTCAAAGGCGAGTCCAGACGGGGGATCTCTTTCTGGATCAGGCGTTCGATCGCATCCAGAGCTTTCTCATCACGCGGAATGCAGATTGTGATCGCTTTGCCTTCGCGGCCGGCACGGCCAGTGCGGCCGATACGGTGAACATAATCCTCGGCATGGCCGGGGACATCGAAGTTGAACACGTGGCTTACCGAGGGAATGTCCAGTCCGCGCGCAGCCACGTCGGATGCCACTAACAGCCGCAATGAGCCGTCGCGGAAGCCATCAAGCGTCTTCATGCGCTGCGATTGCTCGAGATCGCCGTGAATGGCGGCGGCGTTGTAACCATATTTCTTCAGCGATTTGGCGCAGATATCCACGTCGGACTTGCGGTTGCAAAAGATGATGGCATTGGTGCACTTGTCACCTTCGGCGTCGATCAGAGCGCGCAAGAGCTTCCGTTTTTCACTCGCTTCTCGGTCGCGGCGCGATCCCTTGAACTTGACCACAGCTTGCTCGATCGTTTCAGAGGCCGTTGCCTGGCGGGCCACCTCGATTCGAGCCGGTGCCGACAGGAATGTGTTTGTGATCCGTTCGATCTCGGGTGCCATGGTGGCCGAGAAGAACAGCGTCTGGCGCGTAAACGGGGTCAGCGAGAAGATGCGTTCGATATCCGGTATAAAGCCCATATCGAGCATTCGGTCCGCCTCATCGACGACCATGATCTGCACACCGGTCAGCAGCAGTTTACCGCGCTCGAAATGATCAAGCAGCCGGCCAGGCGTTGCGATCAGCACGTCAACCCCACGGTCGATCAGCGCCTCTTGCTCCTTGAAGGAAACGCCACCAATCAGTAGCGCCTTTGTGAGCTTGAGATGCTTGGAATAGGTATCGAAGTTCTCCGCCACCTGCGCGGCAAGTTCCCGTGTCGGGCACAGCACAAGGCTGCGTGGCATCCGAGCACGCGCTCGGCCACGGGCCAGCAGCGTTATCATTGGCAGGGTGAAACTGGCTGTCTTTCCGGTTCCGGTCTGGGCGATGCCCAGAACATCCTGCCCTGCCAGCGCAGGGGGAATCGCCCCGGCCTGAATTGGGGTAGGGGTTTCATACCCGGCTTCGTCGATAGCTTTGAGAACCTTCGGGTTCAGGTTCAGGTCTGAGAATTTTGTCATATGTTTCCGCGTTTTGCGGACACTGACCTGGCCCGCACGTCTGTTCGGAGCCGGACCCGTACGGTCCTGTGCTGATTGCACATGATGGCTCGGGGCGGGGCATAACAAAAAGGTAAAGGCGCGTCAAATTGTGGAAAGGTACAAGAGGATTTGCCTGGAATTTCAGCAATAATTGATGCCCAAATCGCAACAGTTCACAGAAAATTAGGGAATTGTCTCCGTAAGCTTCTCTCGAGATGCAGGTCATGCTGCAAAAGCATTCCCTCGTTTTTCAAAGCCTTCCGGGCTATTTCAGACGTTGCGTTGATCTCATCAAAGAAGGCCCGCAGCCCAGCTTCCCCCTCGGTTTGCTCTATATGCGTTAGGGCCGCGAAAAGTGTTGGCCCGTCCGGGCGGGCCGCCGCCAGGCCATCGCGATATGCCCCCTGTTCCAATCGAAACCGATAGGCAGCAATCCAGTGGTCCCAGTCATCGCCGTGAAAATGGCAGAGCCTTGCCCAACCCAACTCCATGTCTGTCGGCAGTCTTTCACCCTTCTGGAACGCATCGTGAATTCGCAGCTGGATCGCATCGAGACCGGTACGAACAAAGATTTTGCCCGCAACATGGCTCATGAAACCACCCTTCACGAAATGGCCAAAACGTGGGTAGAGCCGTGAAACGATCCGGTCACGCTCCGGCCCCGGAGGAATGAACGCCTTGAACGCGGGGTCGTCGCCGGCAAGTGCTTCGACCGGACGGACGCGTGCAACTCGTGCATGGTCGGGCAGGGAGGCCAGCTGGCCGGCGACAGATGCGTCAGGCCAGAGAAACTCGTCCACGTCCAGATGGATCAGCCAGTCGATCTCTGCCTTTCGCCGGTATGCATGCGTCGCATTTGCCGCCTGACGTGACTGGTGTTTTCTGGGGCGCTGGCCACGGCGTTTCTGCCAATAGGCTTCATCGCAGAGCGTTACCCGAACCTTGGGATGCGCTGTCAGGGCCGCACGGGCCTCAGCATGATCCTCGTCGAGATAGATGTAGATACGATGCGCGCCGAGCTCGATGTGATGCGCGGCAAAAGTCAGGATGTCCTGCACCGGGGCTTTGACGGTGGCGACCAGACCCCATTTTGTCACGCCGCGGCCTCCGGGAGTTTGCCGAACCATTTCGAGACAGTTTCATCAAGATCCAACTCGACGCCAAGCAACATGTCATGTTTCGCCAACTGTTCAATCAAGTCGGGCGTGGCGCACATCATTTCCTCGTAGAAACGACGCAATCCCGGCTCGCCCTCTTCGGACTGGATCGTCGCCAGAACGTCCGCTAGCCGCATGGGTTCATTCGGCCTTCGGCGATAGGCACCTTTGGTCACACGAAACGTCATATGCTGCCGAAACTGGGCCCAGCTCGGAGCGTGAGCGTGTCCCACGCGGATCTCTTCGGAAATCTGACCGGTACTCAGTTTTTTGCCCTCGCGCCACATTGCATGAATACCGAACCGGATCCCTTGCAGGCCGGTTCGAGCGATGTTCTTGAAGCAGTTGTAACTGAAGAATCCCTCGGGCACGAACTCTCCGAAGGTCGGATAAATCCGGGACAGAACTTCGGGCGGATGCCCTGCGGTGTGGCGGGTCAGCTTGAAGTGGGTCAGGCCGTTTGGCCTGTCTTGTGCCAATTGCTCGGCCGGGCGCATTTGCATGAATTCTGCCTCGGGCGGGCAATCCGCAAGAATTTCCGTTACCGGACGAGCAGGTAGCAGGAATTCGTCAACGTCGAGATGCGCCAGCCAGGGCAGGTCGCTTTGGCGGTAGGCGCGGGTAGCGTTGAACGCCTGCCGCATCTGGTGACTATCCTGCGCGCGGGCGGGCTTGCCCTTCCAGTAATTAACGTCGCAGACCGTGATCCGCACCCGGGGGTGACTACGAAAGAACTGTTCGACCAAAGGATCCGGAGCATCGAGAAAAATCCGGATGCTGTCCGCACCAAGATCGAGGTGATGGGCTGCAAACCGGGCGATATCGGCCAATGGTGCCCGGATCGTGGACACCACTCCCCAGCGGGACATGCTATCCCGTGAGCCGGTTGTCAGACCATCATCTCCTTGGTGGCGGTCAGTTTCACATCCGGGTAGTCACGTTCGATCCGGTCAATGTCCCATTGCAAGCGGGTCAGGTACACGATGTCACCGTCATGGTCGTGCGCGATATGCTGTTTGTTCGCATTGACGAATTTGTCCACGGCCTGCTGATCGCCGCTGACCCATCGGGCGGACGTGAACTGAGACGCTTCGAAACGGACCGGAAGTCCGTATTCAAGCTCTATTCGGCTGGCCAGAACCTCGAATTGCAGCGCACCGACGACCCCGACGATAAAACCGGACCCGATTGAGGGCTTGAACACCTTTGCCGCGCCTTCTTCGGCGAATTGCATCAGAGCCTTCTCCAGATGCTTGGCCTTCAACGGATCGCCGGCGCGTACGCCTTGCAAGAGTTCGGGCGCAAAGGACGGGATTCCGGTGACCCGCAGCGCTTCGCCTTCGGTCAGCGTATCACCAATCCGCAATTGGCCGTGGTTCGGGATGCCAATGATGTCGCCGGCCCATGCTTCTTCTGCAAGTTCTCGATCCGAGGCCAGAAACAGCACCGGGTTAGAGATCGCCATCGGTTTTTTTGACCGCACATGGGTGAGCTTCATACCGCGTTTGAAATGACCCGAGGCCATGCGGACAAAGGCCACCCGGTCGCGATGTTTGGGGTCCATATTGGCCTGAACCTTGAACACAAACCCGGCGACCTTTTTCTCTTCAGGAGAGATCTGGCGCGGTTCAGCGGTCTGGATCTGCGGTTCCGGGCCATAGCCCGCGATCCCGTCCATCAGTTCCTTGACACCAAATGAGTTGATTGCCGATCCGAACCAAATCGGGGTCATGTGCCCTTCAAGCACGGCCTGTGGGTCCAGCGCCGGCAGCAATTCGCGGGCCATTTCCAGTTCTTCGAGAAAGGTCTCCAGCAAATGCGCCGGCACATGTTCGGACAGCCTCGGGTCGTCGAGACCATCGATCTCGATGCTTTCGGCAACCTTGTTTCGATCTGCCCGGTCCATCAGCTCCAGCCGGTCGCGCAGAATGTCGTAACATCCGATGAAATCGCGCCCCTGACCAATCGGCCACGAGGCCGGCGTCACGTCTATGGCGAGCATTTCCTGAATTTCATCGATGATTTCAAACGTGTCGCGGCTTTCCCGGTCCATCTTGTTGCAGAAGGTCAGGATCGGAAGGTCGCGAAGACGGCAAACCTCGAACAGCTTCTGGGTCTGGCTCTCGACCCCCTTGGCACCATCGATCACCATGACAGCGGCATCCACGGCGGTCAGGGTGCGATAGGTGTCTTCGGAGAAATCGCTGTGACCGGGTGTATCCACCAGATTAAACCGGAAGTTCTTGTAGTCGAAGGACATTGCCGAAGCCGAAACCGAAATGCCGCGATCTTTTTCCATTTGCATGAAATCTGAACGTGTGCGACGCGCTTCACCCTTGGCCCGAACCTGGCCGGCCATCTGGATCGCACCACCGTAAAGAAGGAATTTTTCTGTCAGCGTGGTTTTGCCCGCATCCGGGTGCGAGATGATGGCAAAGGTTCGACGCCGGGAAATTTCCGGCGGCAGTTCGGGACGGTTTGTTGGCATATCCAGCATGAGCGGGCGTATAGGCTCAGAAGGGCTCGGGCGCAAGAAATCTCAGCGTGTCGAGGCGCGTCGCAGCAGGTCGATTGCGTCAGGGCGTTCCAGAAGGGTCTTTTGCACGTCCAGCCCATGATCGCCGCGTTGGCCGTGGCCGGGCAGGATCTCACCCAGCTTTTGCAGCAGATCGGGTGGCAGGGCGGGTTTGGTGCGCGGGTCGATCAGCATCGATTCGGCCGCGATCCCCTCAGCATAGATGATGTGATGACGGTCAAAGAGCAGCTGGAAATAATCGACAAAGCCGCCGTCCTGAACGGTGACGGTATCGCCGTTGATCAGGTGGCTGGCCTTGACCAGAAGCTCTGCCCGGCCGGTGCCGAGCTTGTCTATGCGCTGGTAGACGAACAACCTGTGATCAGGGCTGACCAGCAGGTCATTGGCATTGTTCAATGCGCCCGAGCGGATCAGGATCGGGGCGAAATCGCCAGTCGCACGCACGGTGGTCTGACCGATCCAGCGGATCTCCTGCACCCCGTCGTCGCGGGTCAGGACGCGGTCACCGACTGTCAACTGTTCGATTGGAACCTGTTTGCCGGATGCCATGGTGATGTGCGTACCACGAGTGAACGAGACGCAGGCCACCTGTGCAAACTTTCGGGCCGCACTATCGCGATCCATGCCAACAAGCGTGTATTCGACTTTCGGCGCGAGTGGCGCCATCGGGAGCATGTAGACATCTGCGATGTGCCCAGCGTCGTCAACTTCGACCAGTATCAGGGCGTCTGTTGTCTGACCGTCCGGCGACATCAGGCTCAGTGCGCTGTCCATGTGCACCAGACCGCCGGGATTGCCCAGTTCCGTGTTTTCGGCAATGTGGAATTGCCCACCACCGTCTGCGTGCAATGCCAACCGATAGCGGGAGGCTGCAGTATCCAGCATGTAGATGTCGTCGAGGACCAGATCATCCATGGGCGAGATCTCATCCCCGAGATTCGCCCCGTTGACCACGCAGAACACGTCGGCACGGTAAACCGGGATCGACTGGACTGGGTTCAGATATGACACGGGCGGGGCTGGCCTTTCTGGAAGCAGGGCATAAGTGTGGGGGCGGATTGCCCCTCGCGCAAGACTGTCTACCGCCAGATTGTGGCGGATATCGGTCATCGGCCCGGTGAAAAGCTGGCATTGTCCACAAACCCGGTGCTAATCGGGGGGAAGATAAACGGAAAATCAGGGAGAGTTTCAATGGATCTGGGAATTGCGGGAAAACGGGCGCTGGTCTGTGCCAGCAGCAAAGGGCTTGGATTGGGCTGCGCCGAGGCGCTTGCCGGGGCAGGTGTAAATCTGGTGATGAACGCACGCGGCTCGGATGCTTTGGAAGCCTCGGCGCAAGCGATCCGCGATGCACATGGTGTAGACGTTCAAACTGTGGCCTGCGACGTGACCACGGCTGAGGGGCAGGCCGTTCTAATCGAGGCCGCGACGGGCGCTGATATTCTGGTCAACAATGCGGGCGGCCCGCCGCCCGGCATGTGGAGTGACTGGGAGAGAGACGACTTTATCAAGGCGCTGGACGCCAACATGCTGGCTCCGATCGCGCTGATGAAGGCGCTGATGCCGGGGATGATCGAACGTGGCTGGGGCAGGGTGGTCAACATCACCTCACAATCAGTGCGCTCGCCGATCGCCGTTCTCGGGCTGTCGAACTCGGCCCGGGCCGGATTGACAGGATACGTGGCGGGCACCGCGCGACAGGTCGCCGGAAAAGGTGTGATCATCAACAATCTGTTGCCGGGCATACACGCCACTGACAGGGCCGATGCGCTGGATGGGGGCGTGGTCAAGCAACAGGGGATCACTCTGGACGAGGCGCGGGCGCAACGCGCGGCCACCATACCCGCCGGCCGTTACGGAACCCGACAGGAATTCGGAGCAGCCTGCGCGTTCCTCTGCTCGCAGCATGTCGGTTTCATTGTCGGACAGAACCTTCTGATCGACGGCGGTGCGACCAACCTGACCATGTGATATGGCTTCCGGCTACTCTCTGAAAGATCAACTGTTCAACCGCGAAAAAGCCGCCTATCTGGGCGGCCTGCTGGCCGCGGCGGACCCACAGGTCGATGCGGACCGGTTCGAGGCGCTCGTCATGTCGCGGCTGTCAGAACTGGAGTTGAAGGAGCGGATTTCGTGGATTGCGCAGTCCGTGCAGGAGGTGCTGCCGGGCACGTTGCCGGACATTGCTCCGGTTCTCTGCCGGGCTTTGCCGCCGCCGCTGGACCCCGGCCTGAGCGATGATGATTTTGGTGACTTCATCTTTGCCCCGTTGGGAGAGGTAGTCAGCAATCTCGGGCTCGAACATCCAAATCTGTCTCTGGATCTGCTGCAGGAATTGACGCAACGGTTCTCGATGGAATGGGCGATCCGTCCTTTTCTGAACCATTGCCCCGGGCTGGTTCTCGAACGGATGCAGGACTGGGTTGCGCACGAAAGCTATCATGTGCGTCGTCTTGTCAGCGAAGGCACCCGGCCCCGCCTACCATGGGGGGAAGCGGTCGGATTGGATATGACCGATCCTTTGCCGTTGCTTGACCGGTTGCACGGAGACCGGACACGGTACGTCACCCGATCCGTTGCCAATCATCTGAATGATATCACCAAAAAGCAGCCGGATCTGGCGCTGGAGCGGCTGGACAGATGGCAGGCTCTGGATCTGCAGGCATCCGAAGAACTGGCTTGGATGACCCGGCACGCGCTTCGTGGTTTGGTAAAGGCAGGGCATCCCGAGGCGATGCGTTCGCTAGGGTACGATCCGGATATGCAGGTCACGGTTCGTATCGAGTTGGGGCGGGACAAGGTGCAGATCGGCAGCGTTCTGGAGTTTTCCTGCCACCTGACGGGCCGCGAAGGAGACAGAGTTCTGGTCGACTACATCGTGCATTTTCAGCGACCCGGCGGAAAAGTTTCCACCAAGGTGTTCAAGCTGTCCCAATCGGAGCTGACGGCCGATGGGCTGGTTCTGACAAAGCGGCACAAACTCAAGGGTGATGCCACGACGTTTCGACTGGTGCCCGGACCCCACAGGCTCGAGGTGCAGGTCAACGGTGTGGTGCAAGCCGAGGTGCCTTTCGACTTGCTGGCGGCACCCTGAGGCAACAAAATTTGCAGGCGCCTCTTTGGACAGTTGAATCGGGCCGCTATGGATGCCGGCCTCGGCGCTTGCACCTTTGCGGCGGGGTTGCTATCCCGCTGCAAGCCCGATGGAAATTCTCGGGAAAGGGAATGAGGATCCTTGGTGACGCCGAAACCACAACCCCCCAGACTGGAAATCCGAAATCTCGTGCGACGCTTTGATGGGCGCACGGTCGTGGACGGAGTTTCACTGCAGATAGGCGCTGGGCAGGTGACGTGCCTGCTGGGGCCGTCCGGTTGCGGAAAATCGACCACTTTGCGTATGATCGCAGGGGTCGAGATGCAGGACTCGGGCGAAATCTGGGTAGATGGCAAGCTGGTTTGCGACACCATTTTCCGTGTGCCCCCAGAGCGTCGCGAGATTGGGCTGATGTTTCAGGATTTTGCCCTGTTCCCGCATCTTAAAGTGGCCGACAATGTGGCCTTTGGTTTGCGCAAGGGCAGTAAAGAAGAGCGCCGATCGCGGGTCGAGGAACTGCTGGAAAAAGTTCATCTGCGTTCCCACATCGATGACTATCCGCATCAGCTTTCCGGAGGCGAACAGCAGCGTGTTGCGCTTGCCCGTGCGCTGGCACCCAAGCCGCGGATCATGTTGATGGACGAGCCTTTCTCGGGTCTGGACAATCGTCTGAGAGATGGGATCCGGGATGATACGCTGAGTATCCTCAAACAGGAGGACACCGCTGTCCTTCTGGTGACGCACGAGCCCGAAGAAGCGATGCGAATGGCGGATGAGATTGCGTTGATGCGCGGTGGAAAGATCGTTCAGAAGGGCGCTCCTTACAACGTGTATACCCGGCCGGTCGACCGGGCTGCGGTCGCTTTTTTCAGCGATACCAATGTGCTGAAGGCGCAGGTTAACGGGGCTTTGGCAGATACCCCCTTTGGCCAGTTTCTTGCACCGGGCGTGCCCGATGGCACCGATGTGGATATCGTGTTCCGTCCCCAGCATGTGAAGATCGACTTTGACCGTGGCGGACAAGGGCCATTGCCAACGCCAAGCGATGGGGTGGCGGCAAGAGGGCTGGTGCAGCGTGCCAGATTTCTGGGCCATGAAAGCCTGGTCGAATTTCGAATGGATCACGACGGATCTGTGCTGAAGGCGACGGTTCCCAATGTGTTCCTGCCCGAGCCCGGCCGGGTGATGTGGCTGACGATCCGACGAGATCGGTGTTTCGTGTTTCCGTCTGGATAAACCAAGCTGACGGGATGGCAATCAGGCTGCTGCCCCAACGAATGCTTGCGGTATTGAGGACGGCGATCTCATAGCGACGGAAATGCTAGGTCGCCGGATCAAAATCGGCGAGGCGTTTGCCGGGCTCATCGGTGAACAGCTCGGGGAGTGCGGTGAGATCTTCGATCAGGTCAATTCTGAAAACCCTGAAACCCGATCGCAACTCGCACCATGCGGTCAATGTCCAGACCCGGCCCCAGTATTCCATGTGCAAAGGGCGGATCGTGCGCTCGGTCAGCGTGCCGTCGATACGGCGATATGAAATGCGCAGTTTTTGACGGGATTTGATAGCTGCCCGCACCGGCGGCATGTGCGTGAAACCCCGCGCTGCGTCAGCAAAGGGGTAGACGGCGAACTTCCACGCATCCGCTGCGGCAATGGTTTCTGTGGGTAGAACCGCGTCGATCTTGTCGGCCAGCGACAGGGCTGCGGATTTCAGATCAGGGTCTGCTGCCTCGGCCACGATTGCCATTCCAAGGTTGAGCGCCTCAAGCTCTTGCGGAGTCAAGTTCAGGGGCGGCAGAGTGATCTGGTCCCGCACCATGTAACCGACACCACGCTCGCCTTCGACGGGAACTCCGCTGGCAGTCAGTGTGTCCATGTCGCGATAGATCGTTCGAACCGAGACTTCCAGCCTGTCCGCGATGTCCTGCGCACGGTGGAGTTTCCCGTCGCGCAGGATCTGGATGATGTCAAACAGGCGGTCAGTGCGGCGCATGGTGCTACCCTTGCCGTGCCAAGCCTGTCCAGGTCAAGCGGCGAGCGACCAGTGAATGATCTCATGCCGTATCTGAACACTGTCGGGTACGATGGCGTTCAACATAGCTGCTGCAAAGTCCTGCTTGGGGAACAAGGTTGCGGCGGCTGCGGCGCTATCCATGTCGGACCAGATCACGCAATCGGTCCATTTGCCGTCTGGCCCTTCACTCAGGTCGCGCCTCAGAAAGCCCGGCTGCGCTCGGCAAAACGCCTCACTGGCTTGGGACAGAGATAGGAACTGCTGGGCTGAGACAGCTTCCTCCAAACGGAAGGTTACGAATTCGGCAACTGCATCAGGCATTGGGGTCTCCTTCTTGAATCCTTGCTGCAATGGGGGGGGAAGTATCGCACAACTACTGACATAAACCTGTCAGTAGTGTTCGGTGGTGTCAAATCGCAACCCGAATTCGCAATGAATCTTGGCTTCACTTTGACGGCTGCGATTTCCCTCAGGACGGCCTTGCGGTAGATCGGGGCAGATCGGAATTTCCCCGCGCCGCCGAGTGCGGGACACAGAGGAGACAAAAATCATGCTGAACAATATCGGACTTCCCGGCCTTCTGCTGATCGCCGTTGTCGTGCTGGTGCTTTTCGGACGCGGCAAGATCAGCTCGCTGATGGGCGAAGTTGGCAAGGGCATCACCGCCTTCAAAAAAGGGGTCAAGGACGGCACCGAAGAGCTGGAGCAGGATATGGCCGAAGCCGCCAAGGACGTCACACCCGAGGTCGAAAACGACAAGGACAAGGTGTAAGCCCCGATGTTCGATCTGGGTTGGACCGAACTGCTGGTTATTGGCATCGTTGCACTGATCGTGGTGGGGCCAAAAGACCTGCCGATCCTCTTTCGCAATGTGGGCCGCTGGATCGGCAAGGCGCGTGGGATGGCGCGTGAGTTCAGCCGGGCAATGAACGATGCGGCAGACGAGGCAGGTGTCAGCGATATTCAGAAGGGCCTGAAAGCAGCCGCCAACCCAGTTGGTTCCGCATTGGACGGGGTCAAGGAAGCGGCGCGGGATCTGGGGGCCAGCATGGACCCTACCAAGATAGATCCTGCCAAGCATGATCCCGACAGCGAAACCGGTAAACTTGCCGCCGAACGCGCCGAAGATGCGAAGAAGATCCATGCAGCCACGGCCCGCGCCGCTGCCGAGCGCAAGCTGCGCGAAGCAGAGGAGGTGCTGGCCAAGGCTCAGGAAGCCGAGGCCAAGATCAAATCCGAGACCGACAAGTCATGAGCAATACTGAAGAGATCGAAGATACCTCAGCACCGCTGATCGAGCACCTGGCCGAGCTGCGAAACCGGCTGATCCACTGTGTGGTGGCGTTTCTTGTCGGCATGGTCATCTGCTTTACGGTGGCCACGCCGCTCTTCAACTTTCTGACCGCACCACTTTGCGCAGTGCTCAACGAGCGCGGGCAGGACTGTGGATTGATTTTCATCTCGCCGCAGGAAGGTTTCTTTGTCGCCATCAAGGTATCGCTGCTAGGCGGTTTCATCCTCGCCTTTCCTTATATTGCGATGCAGATGTGGCGGTTTGTGGCGCCGGGCCTCTACAAATCCGAGAAGGGGGCCTTCCTGCCTTTCCTATTGGCGTCGCCCTTCATGTTCCTGCTTGGCGCGAGCTTTGCATTTTATGTGGTGACGCCGCTGGCCTATGACTTCTTCCTCGGATTTCAGCAATTTGGAGCCGAAGGGGAGGCCGTGACACAAGAGGGAATGAACGCTGCGCCGCTTTCCGTTGTGTTTCAGGGGTCGGCACAGGAATACCTGAACCTCACGATCAAATTCATAGTCGCCTTTGGTCTGTGCTTTCAACTGCCGGTTCTGTTGACGCTCATGGGAAAGGCAGGACTGGTCAGTGCCGAGGGGCTGGGTTCGGTCCGAAAATACGCCGTTGTTGCCATTCTGGTATTGGCGGCGCTCGTGACACCGCCTGACGTGATTACGCAAGTGATCCTGTTCGTCGTAGTCTACGGGCTCTACGAGGTTTCTATCTTCCTTGTTCGACGGGTGGAAAACAAGCGTGAAGCGCAATTGCGGGCGGATGGTTACTACGACGACGAAGAGGAAGAGTTCGACGATCCGATGATGGCAGAGTTCGAAGACGAGGACGGCAAGTAACTTATCCGCCGCTGTTCCTAAACAATGGCGCGCCACGTTCCGTTGGCGCGCCTTTTCTTCATTCGCGTCCTGGCGGATCCGGCAACTTGCCGTTCGTCGCAGATCGTGCTTTGACGCGTCCGACAAAGATGACCGGAGGCAAGAATGGACGAATCCGTACTGAACCGCATCGCCGAGGCGCTGGAGCGGATGTCGCCCGCCCCGTTGGCCGCACCGGATTTCACGGCGGCCCCGGCTTTTGTCTGGCATGTTGCGCCGGAAAGGCTGGAGCCGGTGGAACAGGTAAATCGGGTGGATCTCGATTTGCTAGTGGGCATCAATCGGTCCCGGGATACTCTGCTCGAAAACACTGGCCGCTTTGCCGCCGGTTTCGCCGCCAACAACGCGCTGCTCTGGGGTTCGCGCGGCATGGGGAAATCGAGTCTCGTGAAGGCGGTGCATGCAACCGTCTCCAAGGATCATCCGGAGCTGAAACTCGTGGAGCTTCAGCGCGAGGATCTGCCATCGGTCGGACGGCTTCTGAACCATCTCAGAGCAGCGCCGCAACGGTTCATCCTGTTTTGTGACGACCTGTCTTTCAGCCACGACGATCAGCACTACAAGTCGCTCAAGGCGGTGTTGGATGGCGGTATTGAGGGCCGTCCCGAAAACGTCGTTTTCTATGCGACCTCAAACCGCCGGCACCTGATGCCGCGGGACATGATCGAAAATGAACGCTCAAGCGCGATCAACCCGTCAGAGGCGGTCGAGGAAAAGGTCTCGCTGTCCGACAGGTTCGGCCTATGGTTGGGGTTCCACCCCTGTTCTCAAGACGAGTACCTGGCAATGATCGATCGGTATTGCGCTGCCTATGGCATTGCGCCTGATCCCGACAGTCTGCGAGCCGATGCGATCGAATGGCAAGCAACCCGAGGCGCTCGTTCCGGTCGCGTCGCATGGCAGTTCTTTACGGATCTGGCAGGGCGGCACGGTGTGTCTTTGACCTAAGCTTCCTCAGAATACGTCGCAACACGCGGCCGGTTTTCGGGCTTCAGCCCAGCAATGTCAGCCACATCCAAACCGAGAGAATGGAAACACCTGTTGCAATTAAGACTGATGATGCGGCCACCCGTTTGGCGCGGCCATAAAGATTGGCAAAGATATAGGCGTTGAACCCCGGCGCCATGGCTGCGGTCAGCACAGAGGACCGGAAGAGATCCTGCGGCAGGGACAGGGTTTTCCCGAAGATCCAGACCAAGGACGGGTGCACCAAAAGCGACACCATGCAGACAAAGAGGATCGTTCGCATATCGCCTTCGGGCCGATACTGAACCAACACCCCACCGAGCGCAAAAAGCGCGCCGGGCAGGGCGGCCTGAATGATCAGGCCAAGCGCCTGATCAACCACCGCCGGTAGGGTGAAACCCGAGACATTCACGATGAAGCCAAGCCCGATCCCGATGATCAGGGCGTTTTTGAACATCGCGGTCAGTACCGCCCCGGCCATTCTGCGCCCACCCTGACCGCGGTTGCGGATAATCTCCATCACCGTGATGCCGATGCCGTAGCAAAAGGGCGAATGGAACGCGACGATGGCGTAGTTGGCTGTCAGGTTATCGGGTCCATAGGCACGCTCAGTGATTGGAAGCCCCAACAGAACCGAGTTGGAAAACAGGCAGCAAAAGCCGATGGCCACACAGTCCTCCCAGTCCCGGTCAAAGATATAGCGGGCACCCGTGAGACCAATCAGAAAACACAAGCCGGCTCCGGCATAGAAACTGGCCAGCAGCCGCGGATCAAAGCTGGCCGACAGGTCCAGATGGGCAATGGCGCGGAACAGAAGGCAGGGGATGGCAAATCCCTGCGTGAACATCATCAACCCATCAACATGCTTGAGCTTGAAGTATCCCGAACGCGTTGCCGCATATCCGGCCCCGATCACAAGAAAGACCGGCAGAATTACATCGATCAGGCTCTGAAACATCTTCCGGTCCGTTCGACGCAGAGGGTCTGTGCCTGAACTGTGCGGGTGTCAGGGCGAAACCGCAAAACTATGCCTCGATAGGCAGGCGGATAACCATGCCGTCATAGGCGGGCGTAATGTGGTCGGCTGTCTCGGCGTCAACGGTCACATAGTCGAGGTCGATATGCATGTTGGTCAGAACCGCTCGTTTCGGCTGCACCTGTCTGATCCATTCCAGCGACTTCTCGAGATGCGCGTGGGTCGGGTGCGGTTTGCGGCGCAAGGCATCCACCACCCAGACATCGAGATCTTCCAGAGCAGTCCAAGCGTCGTCATTGTCGATCTCGGCCACGTCCGGCAGGTAGGCCAGACCACCGATACGGAAACCCAGCGAGTCGATGGAGCCGTGATTGACCTTGAACGGTCGAAACGGGATCGGGCCGCCGGGACCGTCCACGTCGAAACTGCCGTCGATCGTTTTCAGATCAAGGATTGGCGGGTACGGAGAGCCTTCGGGCTGGATGAAAGCGTAACCAAATCGGGAAAGCAGCGCGTTTTGCGTGTCGCCGTCGGCCCAGACAGGGATCCGCTCTCGCATGTTGAATACGATCATGCGCAGATCGTCGATGCCGTGCACATGATCGGCGTGGGCATGGGTGTAGACCACTCCATCCAGTCGCCCGGTATCCGTGTCCAGCAATTGCGCTCGCATATCCGGCGGCGTGTCGATCAGAACGGCTGTGGTGCCGTCAGGGCCGTCACGTTCCACCAGCATTGAACAGCGACGGCGGATATTACGCGGGTTTTCCCTGTCGCAATCACCCCAATGGCCGCCCAGCCGTGGCACTCCACCGGAAGACCCGCAGCCCAGAATGGTAAAGCGAAACTCTCCGCTCATGCGGCCGCCTTGTAATCTGCAGCCTTGGAGAACAGGCGTTCGAAATTCGTCTGCGTCTGCGCGGCAAAATCTGCATAGTCCATTCCGAACAACTCTGCACCGACACGGGCGGTAAAGGCCGTATAGGCAGGTTCGTTGCGTTTGCCGCGATGCGGAGGCGGTGCAAGATATGGCGCATCCGTTTCAACAAGGATCCGGTCGACGGAGGCCGAGGCAAAGATTTCACGCAATTCCATACTCTTAGGAAAGGCTGCAATGCCGGACATCGACAGGTAGAAACCCAGATCCAATGCGGCCCTTGCAAGAGCGGTCGAGGAAGAAAAGCAGTGCATCACGCAGGAATAGGGGGCGTTGCGGAACTCTTCGGTCAGAATACGCGCCATGTCGTCATCTGCGGCCCTTGCGTGGATGATCAGGGGCAGGCCTGTTGCCTGCGCTGCCTTGATATGGATACGCAAGGATTGCTTTTGTAACTTGGCGCTTTCGGAGGTGTAGTGATAGTCCAGCCCGGTTTCACCGATGCCGACGAACTTCGGGTGCTGCGACAGCTGCACCAATTCATCAACCGACGTCATCGGCTCTTCCGCAGCACTCATTGGATGTGTGCCTGCGGCGTAGAATACAGGTGCGTGTGCCTCTGCGATGGCGCGCACTGCTGGCTCATTGCGCAGGCGGGTGCAAATCGTGACCATCCGGGTGACCCCTGCATCTGCGGCGCGGGCGACAACCGCACCAAGCTGGCCTTCGAAATCTGGAAAATCAAGGTGACAATGGCTGTCGGTGATCTGTGGCTCTTTGGTCATCTGCTCGAACTGACGGTTTCCTGCATCTTGAAGATCGTATCTAGGACCAATGCAGCGGGGTCAAGGTTCACCGCCTGTCCATGACGCGCACGCGCAGTGATCGTCGCGGCAGTTTCGGCCCAGGCCCGGGCTTGCGCCGGGTCCGCCGATAGCCGGCTTATGGTTTCGGCCTCGCCTTGAGCGGCTTCGGGGGTTGGGGGGTGGCCGGTTGCGCCGGTGCGCGCCAACCGGGCCAATGCCACGTCAATCAGCGTCAGGAGCAGTTCGAAACGGTCGGCGGCCCCACGCTGGGCTGCGGCTTCGGCGAGGGCCAGGGCACGGGGCCGGTCCAGTCTAGGAAGCGAAGAGAGAATGGCGATCAGTTCGGCATAGATCTGCAGGCCGCCAAGATTGATAAGCCGCAGGGCCGCCCCGACAGAACCGGCAGCCAGAGCCGCGACTCGTTCGGGGTGATCTGGCAGTTCGGTGCCGGTCTGCGACAACGCGGCCTCCATATCGGCCGCTGACAGGGGGGCAAGGCGCAAAGTCCGGCATCGGGATCGGATCGTTGGCAGTAGGCGCGAAGGCTGGTGCGAAACAAGCAGGATTGTTGTGCGGGCCGGCGGTTCTTCCAGCATTTTCAGTAGAGCGTTTGCGGCGCTGACATTCATCTCGTCGGCACTGTCCACGATCACGACCCGTCGACCTCCGTCCGCTGAAGAAAGGCCGAAAAAGCGGCCTAGCTTGCGGATATCGTCGACAACGATTTCGTTGCGCAAGATGCCCTTGTCATTGGCAGAGCGTGTGACAGATGCAAGACCCGGCTCAGCGCCAGCAAGGATGCGATGTGAGACAGGATGTTCCGGATCGATATCCAGCGTTTCCGGAGGCGGCGGGGCACCAAACAACCCGTCGCCCTCGTTCGGTGGAGTTGCCAGAAGAAACCGCGCGATGCGCCATGCCAAAGTGGCCTTGCCGATCCCCTGAGGACCGGACAAAAGCCAACCATGATGCAGACGATCGGAATTATACGCATCAAGAAACGCCTGCTCAGCCGCCTGCTGGCCGAACACCCGCACGGTTTCGCGCGGGTGTGGCGCGCCCGGGGCCTGATCCGGTGACTGAAACTCGTCGCTCATACCGGCGTCATAGCAGGCTTCGGGTGACTATGTCTGCCACGTCTTTTGCCACCGTTTCGATGTCGCGGCCGCCGTCGACGACCCGGAACCGATCAGGGAACTCTTTGGCGAGGGCCAGAAACCCAGCACGCATCCGGCGCTGAAGATCAGGGCCGAAATCTTCGAACCGTTCCTCGGTTCCCTGTCGCGCCTTGGCGCGGGACAGCCCGGTGTCAGGGTCCATGTCGATGAGTAGGGTCAGGTCGGGTTCCTGCCCAATCATAAGGCTGTGCAACTGGTCGACGACCGGGCGCAGATCCCCGCGCGAAAGCCCTTGATACATCCGCGTGCTGTCGGCAAACCGGTCGCAAATCACCACTTTCCCAGAAGCAAGCGCAGGACGGATCGTCCGCTCCAGATGATCACGCCGGGCGGCGGTGAACAACAGGATCTCGGTCTCAGCAGACCAGCGTTCGGGGTCGCCCTCCAGAACGAGTTTGCGTATTTCTTCGGCACCGGAGGACCCGCCAGGCTCACGGGTCAGAACCACATCACGACCGTTTGCCTTGAGGTGTTCCGCCAGAAGGCGCGCTTGTGTAGATTTGCCCGATCCGTCGATACCCTCGAAGGTGATGAAGCAACCTCGGGCCGCAGGCTTTCCGTTCACGATGCCTCCGCCGGAGCCGAGGACATCAGTTCATCAATGAGAACCTGTGCCGCGGTTTTAAGCCGGATGACAAAGCCGCCTGTCGGAACGTCCCGGTCGGCCACCAGCGGGCGGTTGATTTCCGGCAGACCCTCGGGCCGGATCACCAGACGGGCCAATTCCTGTCCCCGAGTAATTGGGGCTTCTACTGGTCCGGTATAGACCACTTCGGCCTCAAGCTTTCCTGCAGAAAGGACCGGCAGCAGCAGGGCCAGATCGCCGGCAGGCACCAGACCTACCGATTGCTCCCGTCCCATCCAAACTTGTGCTTGCGCAACTGGTTTGTCCGCCGTCGCAATGGTTTTTTCGGCAAATTGGCGAAACGACCAGTTAACGATGGCCTCAGCCTCCTCTGCGCGCTGTCCGGTGCTGTCGAGGCCGGACAAAACAAAAATCACCCGGCGGTCCCCTTGCTGGGCAGAACCGACGAGACCATAGCCTGCTTCCACAGTGTGGCCGGTTTTGAGGCCATCAGCGCCGATATCCAGTTTCAGAAGCGGATTTCGATTTCGTGTGTTCGACGGAGCGCGCCCGTCAAAGGCAAATTCCTGTTCGGCGAACAGGGGGTAATACTCCGGAAAATCCTCGATCAGGCGGTTGGCCAGAATAGCAAGGTCTTGAACCGACATCAGGTGACCCGCCGCCGGCCAGCCATTGGAATTGGCAAAAGTGGCGTTTTCCATGCCCATTTCGCGGGCGCGCTTGGTCATGTAGCGGGCAAAACCGGCCTCGGATCCGTCTGGGCTGAGCGCCTCGGCAAGGACCACGCAGGCATCGTTGCCCGACAATACAATCACGCCGCGCAACAGATCCTCGACCCGAACTCGGTCCTGCGTGTTCAGGAACATGGTGGAGCCCTTGTAGCTCATGGCGTGTTCGGACACAGGCAGCTTTTCGTCCAGTGTCAGCCGCCCGTCGCGCAATGCTTCGAATGCTACATAGAGCGTCATCAACTTGGACATCGACGCTGGCGGCAGCGGCTCTTCGGAGTTCTTGGCCAAGAGCACAGTTCCGGTTCCCTGATCCAGCACATAGGCCGCCCGCGCCTTCGTGTCGAAGGCATGAACGGGCAGGGCAGCGCTCAGGACAAGGCTGGCGGCAATGGCGGCGTGGCGAAGGCGGTTCAGCATGAAAGCGGGCCTTTCGTTAATTCGAAACGGCGTATGCGTCCGAGAAACCGGCCCCATTGACCGATTTCAGCAAGGCCGTGCGTTCAGATTTGGTCTGTGCAGGGCCAACCACGACGCGCCAGAAGGGCTTGTTGTTGAGCTCTTCCTTCTTGATCGTGGGCACCATGCCGGAATTGCGCATCTGGTCCGCCGTGCGTTTCGCATTGGCTTCGACGCTGAAGATGCCAATCTGTATATATGGCTTGGACAGCGAGGACGATTTCGGCTTTGTGACCGGAGCTGGTTCGGCTGCTGCTTTCTGTGGGGCAGGGGTTGCTTCGGCAGCCGGTGCAGAGGCTTCGACCGCGGCTGCGGCACCTGCAATCGGATCCAGAGAGGATTCGGTGATTTCCGCGCCATCCTCAAGGGCGGCAACCTCTTCCTGTGGCTCCGGGGCCTCATCGACGGCTTCGCGTCGCAGGACGGTGACGTTGAGTTCAACCGGCGCACCGGCCAGCATGCCCAGTGCTTCCGCGGCGTCGGACGAAGCCTGAAGACGCGGGCCTGGGATCTCGCGTTCGCGTCGGAACAGCGCCCCGATCACGAATTTTCCGTTGGATTCGTTTCGGATGATGACCCTTTCGGGGTCTTTGGCATCCGGGTGCGCCACCCATACCCCACCAAGCGAGGGTCGCCCGTCCCAGAGGCCGGCCTCGGTCACTTGAAAGACCTCGGGGGCTTCTACGTCACGCTCGACCAGTTTGGTCGACGTGCTTGCTGCGGTAACTGTTTCTTCGTCCTTGGGCTGGAGGAAGGGCAATCCTGCGCTGTCCTCGCATGCGCCAACAACCATCAGGGCGCAGATGGTTGCAGACAGAGTCAGAGGACGACTGAGTGTGTTCCGTGCTCTTTTCATGTCGTTTTCCTTGCCTGAAGCGGTGGTGCCTCAACCGTCACGTCCGCCATTGTTCTTGCCGGGTTTCCCGGTCGCGTTTCGGCGGTTTCAACCGCCGGTTTCGCGCATCTTAGCGTGTGCCGGGCGATGTGGAAAGTGCGCGGCGAAGCGGTCGGCAAGATTTCCCTGTTTTCCTGCCCGTCTTTCTGCTTGCTTCGGCGCGCAACTGGGCCTAAATCCGTGCACCGACGGGGAGGTGGCAGAGTGGTCGAATGCGGCGGTCTTGAAAACCGTTGGGCGTGAGAGCGTCCCCAGGGTTCGAATCCCTGTCTCCCCGCCACCCACCCAGAGCTCATTTCATGTTTGTTTTCCGCCCCGGAATTGTACCGGCATTGACAACTTGATTGGAGTGAGTCGGGCGACGCGCTATGTTCCCCGCCGAGATGCCTTGCCTCAAAGATTCTCATGTCCCCAATGAATTCATTTAGGCAGGCTCAAGGAATTCTGGCCTCCCATGGCGAGATCTACACGATCGTCGGCCTACGCCGTCATCAGCTGTCTTCAATTTCTTGTTGCCATGCCTTCCACGCGTATCCGACCGGCACAATCCCGTTTCGCATTGGCGCAGTGTGGCAGGTTCAATCAGTGAACTGATTGCCAGCGGCATCGTCATCATGTTTCCATGCAAGTGATCCTACCAGTCATGCAAATCATGGAAAAACTCGAGTTAACTTGATTTATGGGGTAGGCCTGATACTATCAGCTCAACAAAATAGGGAGGTTGACTGCGTCCAGTGGGACAATGGCAACGTTCAAATGATCGGCAAAAACACTTTGATGCAGCTTTTCCGAACGTGAAAGGGAATTTGAATTGAGTACCAGACAGGTTATCGGTCTGCGCAGGGAAGTGACATCCAAGCAGGAACGGGGTGTGCAAAGACGGAAGCGGCTTGTCGAGGCCGCACGCCATTTTCTTGAAACTCGTGACCCTCAGGAAATCTCGTTCAAGGAAATTGCCAAGCATGCCGAGGTTCCGGAGGGCTCTGCCTATCATTTTTTCGCCAACAAATATGATCTGTTCAGCTCTCTGGCCGCCGAACTGGGGCAGAGCTTTGTGACGGTCGTCGCCGAACCTTTCGAGCCGGGGAGCGTCGGCAGTTGGCAAGAGTTTTTCGCCCGGATTATTGACAGGTCCTGTGCAATCTATCGGTCGGATTTAGTTGCCCGCAAAATTCTGCTGGGGGTGACCATGCCCAACGAAGTCAAGCACGTTGATCAGGAGAATATCGAGGCCTATGTCGCCGCGATGGAAGAGCGCTTTTATGACATGTTTGACGCGCGCCCGATCCCGAAGTTTCGCCAAAGACTGAACTACGCTCTGACGATGATCGATGCGATTTTCGAACTGGACTTCAGTGAGCACGGAAACCTGACCGACGATATCGTGGAAGAAGCGAAATTGATGATGATCGGATATCTGGCGCACTTCATTCCAGAGAATCTTGAGATGAAGAAATAGGGGTAGGGGTCTAGGATGTCGGATCTTTTCTCGCTGAAGGGAAAAACTGCAATAGTTACAGGTGGTTCGCAGGGTATAGGCGCTTCGACAGCGTTACGGTTGCGAAAGGCAGGAGCGACCGTAATCGTAGGTGATCTCAACGTTCGAGAAGATGAACTTCTGGCGAAAAAAACAGATGTGAGCATCGAAGAGGATGTGTCTGCACTGATCGAACATGCGGTTTCAGCGACCGGACGGCTCGACTACCTTGTGAACAACGCCGGGATTCATACCATCTATGACACGCTAGAACAGGCGACCGAGGCGGATCTGAACAAGTGCATGTCTGTCAATGCCAATGGCGTCATGTTTGCGATCAAGCATGCCAGCCGTGTGATGCAGGACGGTGGCGCCATTGTGAACATAGCATCGGCCAGCGCCGTTTTGGGTGTGTCCGGCCTTGGCACTTATGCAGCTTCAAAATCTGCAGTTCTGGCGCTCACCAAAGTTGCTGCTGTTGAGCGGGCCGGCCGTGGGACCCGCGTGAATTCCATCTGTCTTGACCCCGAGCAGCAGGGCAGCGGTCATACCGTGATCGAATGAATTTGGCTGCGCATTTCAGTTGGAGGTCCAGCCGGACGTTCGTAGAGCGCTGACGATGTCTTCGGCATGTGCGGGCTCACGATAGAGAGCAATGTAAAGGTTCTCCATCGGATACCCTGGCCAGGTTTCGTTGAGCAATTTCACCAGATCGCGCGCCTCTGCGATGTTGCCCTGACCGACATTGGCGGCAATCAGATAGCCCAGTGAAATTGGGCTGATCGGGTCTCCCTGCGTTTTGGCTTCGTTGAGAAGACGCAAGGCTTTCTCAAACCGTTGCAGGTGAATGTTCGCGGCGGCATTCACACTGAGGCTCGGGAACCTGGTGGTCGATTGACCGAGGTTCACAGTTTTCCGAGCCTGCTCTGCTGCGCGTTCGAAATCACCCGAAAACAATGCAATCAGAGCATCGACGTTTACCGAATGCGCGTCGGTGGGATCCAGTGCCAGTGCATGCTCGGATGATGTACGCGCCTGATCGAACTGGCGCGACACCAGCGCAACCAGCGCGGCCGCCGAATGCGTCCAGCTTTGGTCAATCCCGCGCTCCTGTGCTTGGGCCAAATGTGCCTTTGCGCTCATCAGACCGGCGGCCCGCGCCGCGCCATCTTGCTGCGTTACTGCGACCAGGGCCTCGGCCTGTGCGGCCCCGGCAAAGCCCCCATAGTACCCGGGATCCATTTCGATCGTCAGTTCGAACATCTGAAGTACAAGCTGCAACCATCGCGGCTCTAGCGCGGGAAACAAGAGATCCCGCGCTTGTCCGGCAAGGTTCGCGGCCTGAAGCCTCGCCGGGGATGCCGCAAACAGCGCGTCGCGAACGGCGCGCAGGCGTGGGTTGTCCGAAACCGCAACATCTGCGCCTTCAATACTGGATCCGCGGTCCGAGCCCGGTAGGGCAAGCATGACGAAAGCCAGCAGGCAAACTGCCAGCGCGACACCAAGACCAATCGTCTTGGGCGAAAAAACGCGCTTTCCGTCGGAACTCCGTCCCGTCTGGGTAGGCTCACCGGGCAAGGATAGCCTCGTGAATTGAGGAACATATCCGCCCGGGTTGATCTGGATGCGGACGTGTTCCTCTTTGCCTGTTCCAAGGTAATACTCCGCCAGTTTGCGGCGCAGGCGCCCCGCATCGACCCGGACAACAGCCATCGTGTCATGCCCGGCTTCTGGCGACCTTTGGTAGACATCATACAGAATGGACTTGGCGTGAATCCGGTCTGCGTTTCCCTGCAACGTTTCGCGAACGACATAGGCCAGAAAGGACTGTATGCGATCGGCGCCCGAGAACTCGGAGCTCACCAAAATCCGGTTCAGAGCGCCCTCAATTTCCTTGTCCGAAGGATGGGTCGCCGTGTTTAGGGATGAGCTGTCAGTGATCTCGTCGGCATGTCCCAACAACGGGATCCTTTCAATTACTCGGCTGTAATTTCAGGGTAAATGGCGGTGTTACCCCGTAACATACTTTAAGAAACCTTTCAGTCAAACGGCAAAGGACTATCCTCATGTCATCGCTTCGCGAAGCTGGGGTAACCATCTTGCTTTCGCGCTGATTATCACACTTAGAGAGGGCCGCGCCTTGCGTAGTGTCAAAACGGTTTTTCCTGATCAAAGAACCAAGGTCGCACTTCTTTGCAGTTTGAACCCCACCTTTGCGCAGATTTGCAGCGACCATGAATTACTGGTCGGACTATTGCCCAAAGACGCGGATGATCCATCTGTTCCGGATATTCAGGAAAGCCTGTCCGCACTGGAAGAAGAAATCAGGCTCATTTTGGAACACCCCGACGTTCATCAGAGAAACAGGTAACCCCGGACAGGATCGAACCGATGCTTGCTAACTTGCTTTTTTACCTCGGATTGGCGGTATCTCTTGGAATTGGCTTTGTCTATTTCAGAGATCTCGGCGATGTATCGCAGATGCTTCTGAAAGTGAAACGTGAGAACACCGTCCGTTTCATGAAATACGAGGGCAAGCTGATCCTGATTGGCGTTGTTTCTGCGCTGCTCAGCCTTGTTGGCTATATGATGGGCGGTGGAAACGGATGGGTGCTCTTGGCGGCACTCGTTCTAGTTACCTTCTTTTTTCTGTTCACATGGGTCTGGGTCCATGTCGGCCTGCGCAATCAGAAAGACAATGCAAAATACTACCCGATCGAAGTAGCGAAAGACTACGTTAACCCCTCTGCCAGCGTAATGGTTCTTGAAAACAACGGCCACGCCCGGGCTCATTCCGATGCTCAGATGCTTCGACCACATATGGCAGGCAACGAAGAGGGATTGGGTGGCGAAGACGTCGTGCTGACCTATTGTGCGATGGCCAATCTGGGCGTCGGTTACACACCGACGATCGAAGGGCAGAAACTCGACCTGACGGTAATGGCCCAGCATGGAAACAACCTGATCCTGCGCGACAACAACACCGGTGAAGCGATCCAGCACATCTATGGGGCGAAGGATTCCGATATGGAAGCCGGGGCGGAAGGCCCGGTCTGCCCGATGAAACCTGAACTGTCGATGAAGCCCTGGCCCACCTACCGAATGAGCTTCCGGGCATTTCAGAAGGCCTTTCCGGATGGGGAGGTATTTATCAACATGCCGCCCAAGAACCCGATCCTGCGTCTGTTCGATATGGCCGTTGGATTGATATTCGGGTGGGGGATCGAGCGACAGCATCAGGAATCTGCACCGGTCATGGACAACATGACCCGCATTGATGATCGTTTGCCGACAAAGACCTACGTCTGGGGCGTGACCGTCAACGGCGATGCAACCTGCTGGACCGATGACTTCCTGTTCGAAAATGACAATCTGCTCAACGTAAAAGTCGGCGGGCGTGATCTGGTGGTCAGTTATGACCAGAAGTTCGAAAGCCTCGGCGTCTTCTACAACGACAGCGGAAAGCCAGTTACCCGCTGCAACTTCTGGGGTGAAACCGATCAGGGCAAACTGGAGCGGGTTGAATCCCTTCGTCCGGGTCTGTTTTGGCATGTCTGGGCCGAGTTTTTCCCGCAGACGGACATCAACCGCACTGGGGATCCTTCGGCCTCTCAAGGTGAGGCCGCGTGATGGGAAAGCCTGCGCGTCAGCATCTGGCGGCCTACGAAGTCCTGCCGGCCATGAAACACGAAGCCGGTTTCTACCTTGGCCTCGGCCCGATGCAGATTTTTGTTCTTGCGATGATGGGCGGGGCTTTTGTGACCCTTGGTGCGCTGTTTTCTCTTTTGCTGAGCACCGGGGTCTCGGCCTATGGGCCACAGTTGTTGCTTCAGGGGTTGGGCTTCTCAACCGGGTTCTTCATGATTGTCCTTTCCCGGGCGGCCCTGTTCACGGAAGCGAACGTGATCCTTCCGGCAAGTTTCCTTCAGATGTCATGGGGCGAGATCACGGCTAAGGCCTTTCAGTTCTGGGCGCTGGCCTGGTTTGGCAACATGTTGGGCGCGTTGTTGGTCGGCGAGGTGATCGCTTTTGCACAGAGCTATCCTTCGTATGTGCAGGAGTCGCTCGCCAACGTGGTGTCCAAAAAAATGTCCTATATGGAGGAAGGAACACCAACGGCTTGGATGCGGATTATTGTGTCTGGAATGTTGGGAAATGCTCTGATCGGAATGGCTGCATTCTTTGCCACAATGGGCAGTACGCTGTTCGGAAAGTTCGTTCCGATTTTCCTTGTTGTTTCCCTGTTTGTTGCGGGGAACTTGCAGCATAGCCCGGCGAACATGGGGTATTTCTCCTTGTCGATGGCATCGGGAGGAGGGCCGGGATGGGCGGATGCCTTTGTCTGGAACGTGATCCCAGCGGGCATCGGGAACATTCTGGGAGGATCGCTGCTGGTGGCGCTTCCGTTCTGGTTTGCCTTCCGCAACAATTTGCCGCCGCAAGAGGGATCGTGAACGCATCTGAACTGAAACGGGCCCGGCCGGGCGCCGAACGTCAATGAACATGAGGGGAAACCTATGAGAAGAATTCTTGCAGGGGCCGGATTGATCCTAGTCGCCACGGCGGCGGGGGCTCAGGACGCGCCGATCATCCATGATGCCGAATACTACATTCTCGAAGCACAGCATGCAGCACAATGGGCCGAAGATGATGTCGCAGTTGACGCCGCTCTTGCCCGGTTTCGCGAAGGGAACGGAGGCAAGTCGCCCAACATCGTCAACATCCTGATCGACGACATCGGTTTTGGAGATCTGGGAATTCCGGAGCTGAATGCCGTTCGTGGGTATGAGACACCGCATATCAACCAGTTTTCGGACGAAGCCATGCGCATGGTGCGCATGTATACCGAGCCGTCCTGCACCCCGACGCGCGTCGCCCAATCGACAGGGCGCCTTCCGGTTCGGACCGGCATGGGCGATACATCGGTCGATATCTCGGGGTTCGGACTTCCCGGCAGCGAAGTCACTCTGGCAGAGGTTCTCAAACAGGCCGGCTACAACACCAGTCACGTTGGCAAGTGGCATATGGGCGATGTCGCCGAAGCATTCGCAACGAACCAGGGGTTTGACTACGCTCAGCATGCCATCCATCAGCAGGGCCAACTGACGATTTTCAACGAGGATGCGATCCGCGAACAAGTCAGTGTTGGAATTTCGGATTTTGACCCGGCCTATACGCTTGACGATCTGTTCCGCCCGGATTCTTCTGCGATGATGACCGTTGTTGAGGGCGAAGCTGGCGGGCCGATCCGTGAGATCCGGATGGAACCCGGCGAACGCTGGACGGCCGCCAAATATGACGAAATGAACCAGGCGTTCCAAGACAAGGCCATGGAGGAACTGGAGCGTCTCGCCGCCGCGGATGAACCATTTTTCCTGCAGTATTGGCCTATGGTTCCGCTCGACAATACACGGGCAGGGCGCGATGGGCCCGAAAGCCCGAACGGTGGTCTTTATGTCGACAAGATGCAGATGCTTGATGGATGGCTGGGTTCGTTCTTTGAAAAGATGGAAGAGGTCGGTGTTGCAGACAACACCGTTGTCATTCTGATGGGGGACAACGGACATTTCACCAAATACTCACCGCAGTCAGGCTACACCCCGATGGTGTTTCGCGGTGGCAAGGGCGACACCACCGAGGGTGGCGTGCGCGTAGACAGCTTCATCCGCTGGCCCGGCATGATCGGAGCGGATACGATGATCAACAACATCATCCATGTCTCGGATCTGTATACGACTCTGGCCCGTTTTGCGGGTGCCGACCAGTATATCCCGCGCGATCGGCTCGTTGATGGGGTCGACCAGTCCGCTTCGATCCTCTTTGAGGATGAATCCAAGGGGCGCCGTGACCACGTCATCATCTACTCCATCGCCACACCCAAGGCGATTGTGAAGGACAAGCTCAAGCTGAACCTTCCCGGAGCAGGTGAAAGCGCGATCCTCGCCAATTTCTTCGACATCTTTCGGGACACCCATGAAAAATACCCGGTCTCAACCGAAGTCGGAGCATGGGGCGGGCAAGAGTTTCAACGCATCCTGAAGCGGCACCTTGGCCGCAAGGAAATGTACCCGGATATTCCTCCGGCGATGGGTGTGCCTTACGAGGGCATTGAGAACATCCGTCCGGAAACAGCCGCAGCGGTCGAGGCGTTTCTTCTTAAGCAGTCGTCTGTGACCAAGTGATTGTCAGGTCCGGCCCGGGGCAGGGCCGGACAGCCCTTGATCCGTCAGGCGTTGTGTCCTGCGGGATGTGGCAAATGAAACGGTCGTCTGCCAGACCCCGGAGCGGCTGGGGGAATTTGTTCCAGCGATGCTTTGATCCTGGATCGATCCGTTGCCAAAAATACCCGAGATGATCTCAAAAAGTTTGACTGCGCAACGGCTTGCGTTACTTCGCCAAGATGCGCAACCGAAACCGGCGCAACGAATCCGAAAGGCCGACACAATGAAATCATTTGTCCTGTTCCTGTCCCTGAGCTTTGCGCTCGTGCTGCAGGGGAACTCACCGGCAAATGCACAACAGCCAGTGGGCTGGTTGACCCAGATCGACGGTTTGGCGACCTTTCAGGGAAGTGCTGGCCTGAGCGGTGGCGGCGAGTTCAAGGCGAACCGGACGTTTCTGCGTGCCAGCTCGCTTTATAACACCGGAGAAGGGGCCTCGTTCGGTGTCTCTGCCAGTTTTGGTCAGTTCGACTATGAATTCAGCCAGGCCGTCAATCAGCCGTGGACCGGAATTCGGGACATTCGGTTATCGGTCCCGGTGCGCTTCGGTGTAGGGGAAAGAACCAGCGTGTTCTTTTCTCCGCAGGTTCGGTGGGACTATCAACGCGGCGTAAGCGCGCCCGACGGGCAAACTTACGGCATGTTTGCGGGCGTTGCGTGGCGGGTGAATGAAAACCTCGTTATTGGTCCGGCATTCGGGGCATTTACGCAGTTGGAAAAAAGCGGTCTGGAGGTGTTCCCGGCACTTCTGGTCGACTGGGATGTCAATGACAGATGGAACCTGAACACAGGCACGGGCCTCGGTGCGACGCGTGGGCCGGGGCTAGCGCTTAGTTACGCCATGACGGACACGCTCAAGCTGTCGCTGGTCGCGCGTTCGGAACGGGTAAGATTTCGGCTGGACGGAAACGGGCTCGCCCCGAATGGGGTAGGCGAGGACAAGAGTATCCCTGTCGTTCTGTCTCTTGATTACAGCCCCAATCCGGGCGTCTCGCTCAATGTCTTTGCAGGAGCCGAATTGAATGGGCGATTGACACTGGATGATGTGAACGGAACGGAAATCAGCAGCCAGTCGTATGAAACGGCGCCACTGGCGGGGGTGACCTTCCGGGTTCGGTTCTGAACAGCCAGCTGTTCCTTGGGTGTCGGTGTGTCTTAGCGGGGCCAAAGGTCCGGCGGCACATTGAATATAGACAACCAGCGGACAGTGAAAGCCGTCATCTTCGAGGCCCCCAATCTAACTTGTCAGGAAAAAAATGGGCCGGTTCCTGATGGAGCCAACCCAAGAAGGTGTCCGCACTGGCAGCCCCAGCGCGACGGGGAGTGTTCGGATTGCGGCCGGGGCGCATTGCCCCGACCACTTTTGTTCAGATGGCAAGATATTCGGCCCGCAGTTCCTCGTTTTCGAGAACCTCGGCGGCAGCGCCGTCAAAGACGATACCGCCGGTGTCGAGGATCACGGCCCGGTCAGCCAGTTCCAGCGCGCGCACGGCGTTCTGTTCAACGATTACCGTGGTCATACCCTGCTCCTTAATGTGGATGAGGGTCTTTTCGATCTCGTCGACAATCACGGGGGCCAGTCCTTCATAGGGTTCGTCGAGCAACAGCACCTTGATGTCCCGGGCAAGCGCTCGGGCAATGGCCAGCATCTGCTGCTCACCCCCGGAGAGCGTGACGCCTTCCTGTTTGCGGCGTTCACCCAGACGCGGGAACAATTCGTAGATACGCTCAAGTGACCAACCGATTGGCGGCGCGATCTGGGCCAGTTGCAGGTTCTCTTCGACCGTCAGGCCAGGGATGATGCGGCGATCTTCGGGAACCAATCCTAGTCCGGCAGCAGCGGCCTCGTACGAGGTCATCTTGTGCAGGGGCTGGTGATCCAGCCAGATCTCGCCATGGCGCACCTCGGGGCTACCGGCACGGGCGATTGAACGCAGGGTCGAGGTTTTGCCCGCCCCGTTGCGTCCCAGCAGCGCGAGGATTTCGCCTTCGTGCACATTAAAGCTGATGCCTTGCACGATATAGCTCTCGCCATAGTAGGAGTGCATGTCCCATACCGAGAGGAAGGCCGGTGCGGTCTGCGCCATATTGGCGTTCTTGGAGAAGTCGGGTTTGACGTTCATTTCAAAAATCCTTTCTCACTCGCCTTGTTCCGGGCAACTGGCTCGTTTCCCGGGGTGAGTGATGTGTCTCCCTTAAGCGCTCTCGCCCAGATAGGCTTCGCGCACCTTCGGATTGCCGCGGATGTTCTGCGGATCGTCCTCGACCAGCGGTGTCCCCTGTGCCAGCACCGTGATCCGATCGGCCAGCGAGAACACGACGTGCATGTCGTGCTCGATGATCGCGATGGTGATATCGCGTTCGTCGCTGATCTGCTTGAGCAAATCGATGGTGTTGTTGGTGTCGGCCCGCGCCATGCCGGCAGTGGGTTCGTCCAGCAGGAGCAGGCGGGGCGTCTGGGACAGGCACATGCCGATTTCCAGACGTCGCTTGTCTCCGCGTGACATGGCGGCGGCATGCATGTGCCGTTTGTCCGCCATGTTCATTTCTTCCAGCATCTTCTCGGCCGCTTCGACCACGTCCTTCTCGTTTGCGACCGTTTCATAGGCATGCATCCGGAAGGCACCGTCGCGTCTGGCAAAGATCGGGATCATCATGTTTTCCATGACCGTGAGTTCGCCAAAGATCTCAGGGGTTTGGAACACGCGGCTGATGCCCATCTGGTTGATTTCGTAGGGCGCCCGGCCCAGCACTGATTGACCGTCGAACATGACTGAGCCGGTATCGGGGATCAGTTTGCCGACAAGGCAGTTGAGCAGTGTGGACTTGCCGGCACCGTTCGGGCCAATGATGGCGTGAACCGAGTTTTCTTTCACGCTCAGATCCACGTTCGACAGAGCCTGCAGGCCACCGAACCGTTTGGCCACGTTTTTTACTTCGAGGATACCCATGGTTCCGTCTCCTTATTCCGCAGGCTCGGTTTTACCGGTTGTCTTGTCGTCGGCTTTACCGCGACCCCGGATCCACTTGGCCAGACGCTGACCGCCTTCGACCAGTCCACCAGGCAGGAAAATCACCACCAGCATAAACAGGATGCCAAGTGTCAGGTGCCAGCCTTTGCCAATGAACGGGTGGACGAGAAAGACCAGAGCGTCTTCCATTCCATCCGGCAGGAAGGCGAACCAGCTATGCAGGACGTTGTCGTTGATCTTCGAGAAGATGTTCTCGAAATACTTGATGAAGCCCGCACCAAGCACCGGCCCGATCAATGTGCCGGTACCGCCAAGGATGGTCATCAGAACAACTTCGCCCGAGGCGGTCCACTGCATGCGCTCGGCGCCGGCCAGCGGGTCCATCGCCGCCATCAGGCCGCCGGCCAGACCGGCATACATGCCCGAGATGACAAAGGCAGCCAGCGTGTAGGGGCGGGTGTTCAGACCGGTGTAGTTCATCCGCTGCTGGTTCGATTTGACGGCACGCAGCATCATGCCGAACGGCGACCGGAAGATCCGGATCGACAGGTAGAAGGCGAGCATCATAACGATGGCGCAGACATAGTATCCGGCATTGAAATCGAACGACCATGGTCCGACATCCATCGAATAGGTCGACCGCATCGACAGGCCAAACAGGTGCGGCAGATCCGGCAGACCTTCACGGTGGAAGATTTGGGGATCATCCGCATAAACCTGCAAACCGGTTTCGCCGTTGGTCAGATTGAATTTCGGGTTCGACAGAACCGAGTAGGCCAGCGCAAAGGACATCTGGGCAAAGGCCAGCGTCAGGATCGAGAAGTAGATACCCGAACGCCGCAGGCTGACATACCCGATGAGCAGCGAGAACAGCCCGGCGACGACCACGGCGAGCACAATCGCGGGCAGGATGTTGTAGGTCATCAGTTTGAAGATCCACACCGCCGAGTAAGACCCGACACCGAGGAAAGCCGCGTGACCAAAGCTGAGATAGCCGGTCAGTCCAAACAGGATGTTGAACCCGACCGCGAAGATTCCGAAGATCACAAAGCGCTGCATCAGGTCCGGGTAGCCCGCATTGAATTGTGCAAGTCCGCTCTCGGTCGGAAAGGGATTGAGAATGAAGGGCGCCAACAGGGTCAGGATCGCCACGACGATGAGAAGAGTGGTGTCTTTTTTGTCCAGTCCAAACATCCGATTAGTCCTCCATGACGCCTTTGCGGCCCATCAGCCCGCGTGGGCGGGTGAGCAGGACGATGATTGCAACGAGGTAGATAATGATTTGGTTGATGCCGGGGATGGTTGTCGTTGCCCAGGTGGTCGAGGCAAAGCTTTCAAGGATGCCCAGCAGGAACCCAGCCAAAACCGCCCCGGGAAGTGATCCCATCCCGCCGACGACGACCACGACAAAGCTGAGAACGAGGAAGTCCATGCCCATGTGGTAGTTCGGCGGATTGATCGGTCCGTACATGACCCCGGCCAACCCTGCCACACCGGCGGCGATGCCGAACATGATGGTAAAGCGGCGGTCGATATTGATGCCCAGAAGTCCAACCGTTTCGCGGTCGGCCATACCGGCCCGTACGACCATGCCGAAGGTGGTGAATTGCAGGAAGGCAAAGATGCCTCCGATGATCAGCGCGGAAAAGCAGAAATACACGATCCGCCAGACCGGGTACACGATGTCCATGCCAAAGGCGGCACCGACATTGGCAACCCCGTTCAGGACGTCGGGCGGCGGTGTCTGGATCGGGTTGGCGCCGAAGAAATACTTGACGATTTCCTGCAGAACGATGGCAAGACCGAAGGTCACGAGGATCTGGTCGGCATGCTCACGCTTGTAGAAATGCTTGATCAGGCCGCGCTCCATCACATAGCCGACCCCGAGCATGATCGGGATCGCAATGACAAGCGCCAGCGGAACGGCCCAGTCGATCATCCAGGCTCCTACTTCGGGGCCGAACCAGCTTTCGACATATGGTGTCTTGACCTTCAGCGGGTTGCCGAGAAAGTCCGTCTGTGTCTCGTCGACGGTCTCGAATGAAAGGCTCAGCAGGCGCTGAACGGTGACCGCGCAGAAGGCGCCGATCATGAACAGCGCCCCGTGGGCAAAGTTCACGATGCCCAGCGTGCCGAAGATGAGTGTCAGTCCCAGCGCGATGAGCGCATAGGCCGAGCCCTTGTCGAGCCCATTCAGAATCTGAAGGAGGATCGCGTCCATAATTCCCACCTGTCAAAGTTTGGAGCGCATGTCCGGGTTGTCCCGCTGTCATGCGCGGTGCCGACCGCGCGCGGCGCGGTCGGCAATTGGCGTCAATGGATCAGGCGCCGTTGTTGCACTGGCCGAGCGATGCATCGGCGCCGCCGAACATCGGGTGGTCGGGTGCGTAGGTAACCTGCGAAGCCGGGGTGACTTCCACGATCTCCAGAAGGTCGAATTCGGAGGTCGGGTTGTCCTTACCCTTCACGACCAGCACGTCTTTGAAGCACTGGTGATCTTCGGCACGATACAGGGTCGGACCATTTCCAAGGCCGTCGAATTCGAAGCCTTCGAGGGCTTCGGCGACGGCGCAAGGTGCAAAAGATCCGGCGCGGGTCACGGCATCTGCATAGAGCAGGGTCTGCACATAGCAAGTGTGTGCGGCCTGGCTCGGCGGGAAGCCGTATTTAGTGCCAAAGGACTTCACGAACGCTTTCGAGCCATCGTCAGGCAGCGACCAGTGCCAGTTGGTCGAACCGAAGATGCCCTTAACGTTCTCGCCGGCACCACGGGCCATCAGGCGTGAGTAGAGCGGAACCACGATCTCGAAGTTCTTGCCGTTCACCAGCTTGTCGCGCAGGCCGAACTGAACCGCGTTGGTCAGCGAGTTCACCATGTTGCCGCCATAGTGGTTCAGAACCAGAACGTCGGCGCCCGAGTTCAGAACCGGAGCGATGTAGGACGAGAAGTCGGTTGCCGCCAGCGGCGTCAGCACGTTGTTGACGGTTTCCCAACCCAGTGCCTCGGTGGCGTTCTGGATCGACTCCTGCTGGGTCCAGCCCCAGGTGTAGTCCGCGGTCAGGTGATAGGCCTTGCGGTCATCGCCATATGCGTTTTTCAGCACCGGTGCCAGAGCAGCGCCCGACATGTAGCCGTTGAAGAAATGACGAAACCCGTTGGCCTTGCGGTCCTTGCCGGTTGTGTCGTTCGAGTGTGTCAGGCCGGCCATGAAGATAACGCCAGCCTCTTGGCAAAGGCCCTGCACGGCGATGGCCACGCCCGAGGACGAGCCGCCGGTGATCATCACGGCGCCATCTTTTTCGATCATCGACTTTGCCGATGCGCGCGCCGCGTCAGACTTGGTCTGGGTGTCGCCAGTCACATACTCAACCTTCTTGCCGAGAATGCCGGTTCCGTCCAGCGCCTTCGACGAGAAGGTGTTCAGCATGCCGCCGTCACCGCCACCGTTCAGGTGCTCGACCGCCAGTTCATATGCGCGCAGTTCGTCGGCGCCCTCGTCGGCATAGGGGCCGGTCTGCGGTACGTTGAAGCCGAGCGTGACCGATCCGCCGGTCGGCTCGTTGGTAAACGCGTGCGCGGACTGGGCCGTGAAGATTGTCGGCAATGCCAGACCGGCACCGGCAATTGCGCCGGTCCTTAGTACGCCACGACGTGTGACATCATTCTTGGACATGAATTCCTCCCGTTTCGTGATACGTGCCGCGGGCTCCTCTTCCCGCGTGCACTGGGCACTATTCGTGCAAAGCAAGTATGGAGGCGTTTCGGAAAACTGCGCAACAAACCCCTTGAAAATATCAATAATTCTGTAAATGATTACACAGAAGGGCGGGGGCGTTTGTAAATTGTGTTATTTTGCGTTGCAGAAAGCCCTTGATACCACGCGGAAAAGAGAGCGGAGCGATACATGGCTCGTGACACCCTGACTGGCAGCCGGATCCGCGAGCGGCGCACGATATCGGGCTTGCGACAGGCGGATCTTGCGCGACAGGTGGGTATTTCCGCCTCTTACCTGAATCTCATTGAACACAACCGGCGCAGAATCGGCGGAAAACTTCTGGTCGATATCGCACAGGTACTTGGGGTTGAGCCCTCGATGCTCACCGAGGGCGCCGAGGCTGCGCTTCTGGCGACGCTGCGCGAGGCTGCTGCTGACAGCGGTGTGGCGTCGGCCGAGATTGATCGCGCCGACGAATTTGCAGGACGATTTCCAGGATGGGCCGAGGTGATGGCCGCAGCGCACCGTCGTATCGCATCGCTTGAGCGGACGGTCGAGACACTCTCGGATCGCCTGACACATGACCCGCATCTTGGGGCGTCGCTGCACGAAGTTCTGTCAACTGCTGCCGCAATCCGGTCGACCGCGTCGATCCTTGCCGAAACAGGGGAATTGGAGCCGGAATGGCGCGACCGGTTCCATCGCAATCTCAACGAAGACAGCGCCCGTCTTGCCGAGAGTTCCAAGGCGTTGGTGACCTATCTTGACGAAAGCGAAACCAGCGCCGAACGGCGTGGTGTTCCACAAGAAGAAGCCGAAGCCTTTTTTGCGGCCCACGGGCATCATTTCCCGGAACTTGAACAGGGTACGACAACGCCCGAAGATCTGACCCGGGCGGCTGCGCACCTGACCTCGCCGGCTGCACGCATTTTGACAAATGAAGAGCTTGCAGTTTACGTCGAAGATGCTGCGGCCATGCCATTGGAGCCGTTCAGCAAGGCTGTGACGACGCTCGGGATCGCACCGCTGGAACTCGCCCGCGAATTCGGTGTCGATCCCGCCGCAACATTCCGGCGGCTCGCTGCAATGCCGGAAACAGTTGTCGGCGGTGAGCTTGGGCTGGTGATCTGCGATGCCTCTGGATCCATATTGTTCCGCAAGCCGGTTACCGGGTTCAATATGCCGAGGCATGGGGAATCCTGCCCGCTCTGGCCGCTGTTCGTGGCGCTCAACCGACCGCTCGTTCCGATCCGCCGGCGGGTGGCGCAACAGGGGCGAAACGCTGCCGTTTTTGAGTGTTTTGCGGTTGCCTGGCCGCAGGTCATGGCCGATTTCGAAGAAGATCCGGTTTTTCGTTCCGCTATGTTGATGCGGCCGATTCCCGGAAGCGAGGCCGAAGACGAGCCTTCGGACCCAGTAGGCAGCAGTTGCCGGGTCTGTCCGCGAGACGTGTGCCCGGCGCGGCGGGAACCGTCGATCCTGAGCGAAGGGTTTTGACAGTTCTGTTAATGCCCGTCTAATCTGACGTCGGGATGGGAAGAGTGAATGCGCGGACGCAACTGTGCATCACACTTAGGGGAGCCACAATATGAGCCGAAATGTTCTGCTGATTGAAGACGAGCCGAACATTAGCGAGGCGATCCGATTTCTTCTGACCCGCGATGGCTGGCAGGTGGATACCCATGCCGATGGAACCGATGCAGTCGAGGTCATTCGTTCTGCTTCCCCGGATCTTGTTATTCTTGACGTGATGCTGCCGGGCAGAAGCGGGATGGAAATACTCCGAGATCTTCGCTCGGGCGAAACCACCCGGGACTTGCCGGTATTGATGCTGACAGCGCGTGGGCAGTCTCGCGACCGGGACATGGCGGAAAAGGCAGGCGTCAGTCGCTTCATGACGAAACCATTCTCGAATCAGGAAGTGCTGACCGCCGTGCGAGATCTGCACGCGCAGGCCAGCCGCCCGTGAACCCGTCCGAACCGGATACCGAACCGCAACAATCCGTCTACGATCCTGCGGTGAGCGACGGGGCAGCCGGTTTGCAAGGCAGGTTTGAGTTGGGCGCAAGTCCCGACGACGCGGCAGTTCCGCCACCGGTCTTTCTGGAACGTCACAGCTACCGGCGCAGAAGGCTGATGGATGCGGCCAAGCTGTTGCCGCTGTTAGGCGCTGTGCTCTTTGCAATTCCATTGTTGTGGCCAACAGGCGAGACGCCTGTTCCCGGGACCAGTCAGGTGAAAGACCCGGTGCGTATGTCCGTCGCCGTCCTGTACGTCTTTGCGGTCTGGGCCGGGCTGATCGTTGCCAGTATCCTGTTCGCATGGGCCAGCCGAATCTGGGGCCGGTCGCGGGTCGGGCTGGACGATCTTCGGGCCGGGGCGGCACAGCCCGGTGATCCGGAGAAGGAGGCGCGCTGATGGCATCGCTCAACGTGCTTATCCTGGTCTGTCTTGGATATGTAGTATTGCTGTTTGCTGTGGCCTTTGCCGCAGACAGGCTGGCAGCGACCGGGCGCTCGACATGGCTGCGGTCACCGCTTGTCTACACCTTGTCCCTCTCGATTTACTGCACAGCCTGGACGTTCTATGGCGCGGTCGGATACGCTGCGCGCTCCGGGTTGGAATTCGTATCGATCTATCTGGGACCCACCCTTGTCATGGTTGGCTGGTGGTGGGGTGTGCGTAAGCTTGTCCGCGTCGGCCGTAGCCAGCGCGTGACATCGATCGCAGACCTGATCTCATCCCGCTATGGCAAATCAAACACGCTGGCGATCTGCGTGACGATCCTCGCGGTGATCGGGGTGACGCCCTATATCGCGCTTCAACTGCAATCGATCACGCTGTCCTTCTCGATTTTCTCAGAGGCAGATCCGAACGGATACTACAGCGGTGGAACGTCTGCGTTCTGGGTCGCCGGAGGGCTGGCGGTCTTTGCAATCCTTTTTGGCACCCGAAATCTGGACGCCAACGAACGCCACCATGGTGTGGTCACCGCGGTGGCAATCGAGGCGGTGGTCAAACTTGTCGCATTGCTGGCGGTCGGAATCTTCGTGGTTTGGGGCCTTTCGGGGGGCATCGGCCCGACGATGGCCAGAATAGACGCTTCCGAAATCGGAACGTGGCAAGTGGATGGCGGACGCTGGACCGCGATCACGTTTCTTGCGGCCGCAGCATTTGTCTGTCTGCCCCGAATGTTTCAGGTGATGGTCGTCGAGAATGACGACGAGCGCCATCTGCGCACCGCCGCTTGGGCATTCCCGCTCTATCTGTTGCTGATGAGCCTGTTTGTGGTGCCGATCGCAGTTGTCGGGCTCGACCTGCTCCCGGAGGGATCAAACCCGGATCTTTTTGTTCTGGCCTTGCCGCTCAGCCAGGGGCGCGAGGGGTTGGCAGTGCTGTCGTTCCTTGGCGGGTTTTCTTCGGCCACGTCGATGGTGATCGTGGCGGCAATGGCGCTTTCGACAATGGTATCGAACCATATCGTGATGCCGATATGGCTCAGATCGAAAGGGGGAGGGGCATCGGTTTCCGGCGACGTGCGCAATGTGGTTCTTTTCTCGCGGCGCGTTGCGATCGCGGGGATCATGGCGTTGGGCTATTTCTATTACAAGCTTTCCGGAGGCGGTGCCGCTCTGGCAGCGATCGGGTTGATTGCCTTTGCCGGGATCGCACAAATTTTGCCGGCGTTGGTCGGCGGGCTGTTTTGGCGCGGCGCGACGCGGACCGGAGCGCTGGCAGGCCTTAGTGTCGGGTTCATTCTCTGGCTCTATACCCTCTTGCTGCCAGGTATGGGCGGCGGGTTGATGACCGACAGTTTGCTGGCGATTGGCCCGTTCGGATGGGGTTGGTTGAGACCCCAGGCCCTGTTCGGGATCGAGGGGCTGGATCCTCTGGTGCATTCGGTCATGTGGAGCCTCGCCCTCAACACCTTGGTGTTTGGCGCTGTTTCGGTTGTTACGTTTCCCAGCCCCCTGGAGCGTTTGCAGGGCGCGCAGTTCGTCAATGTCTTTGAACATTCGTCAGGCCCGCGCGGCTGGACAGGCTCGGTCGCCCAGAGCGAGGATCTGATGATCATGTCGCAGCGGATCCTCGGTGCGCGACAGGCCCATGAGTTTTTCAGTGCCGAAGCCGAGAAGCAGGGCGCCCGAAGCTATCTGCCAGAGCCGACGCCCGCCTTTCTGGAGGCGCTGGAACGCGAGTTGAGCGGTTCGGTCGGCGCCGCTGCGGCACATGCGATGATCGGGCAGATTGTCGGCGGGTCTTCGGTCTCGGTCGAGGATCTGCTGGCCGTAGCAGACGAGTCGGCGCAGTTGATGGAATATTCCAGCCAACTTGAGCAAAAATCGGCTGAGCTGACACGAACCGCGCACAAGCTGCGCGAAGCCAATGAGAAACTGACGCAGATCTCGTTGCAGAAGGATGTCTTCCTCAGTCAGGTCAGTCACGAGTTGCGAACGCCGATGACGTCGATACGGGCGTTTTCCGAGATCTTGCGAGAGCCGGGAAACCTCGAAGAAGAGGCCCGGGCCCGCTATGCGACGATCATTCATGACGAGGCATTGCGTCTGACGCGCCTGTTGAACGACCTGCTTGATCTGAGCGTGCTGGAAAGCGGGCAGGTGACGCTGAACACCAGTGACGGGAGGCTGCGCGAGGTTCTGGACCGTGCCATTGCTGCCGCATTGGCAGGGTCAGAGCGCAAACTGACCGTCCGGGTTCTCGGAAGCTCGGGGTTGCGGCTGTCGTCTGATCTGGACAGGCTGTCTCAGGTCTTCATCAACCTCATTGCAAACGCACAGAAATACTGTGATGCGGCTGAACCGACCCTGACGATTTCCGCCCACGATGTAGGAGGGCAGATCGTTGTGGATTTCATCGACAATGGCAGCGGCATCCCGCCAGAGGCTCGACCAATGGTGTTCGAGAAATTTTACCGGGTGGGGTCAGAGCGTGCCGGAGGCGCCGGATTGGGGTTGGCGATCTGCCGCGAGATCATGCAGCGACTGGATGGCGATATTGTGTATCTGAACGGTCAAGGCGGTGGAGCGTTTCGTGTGACACTGCCGGCACCGCGTGAAATGGCTGCACAGTAAGGCGGTGGCGCCCGGAGTCGTAAAGAGCTTGGTAACCACATCTTTGTTAGACCGGTGAAAGCAGGGCGCGGCTTAACAGGTCAGAAGACATGTCATCGCAGGATATTTCCAAGACGGCCGGGGCAACAGCACTCCGGCGCAAACTCGCCGCCGGCGGTGAAGAGGGTGCGCAACCGTCGCGATCTCTCCTACGGGCATTGCGGCTCTCCCTGGCGCGGAGCGCTAAGGAGCAGATGGAATTGGTTCTGTCGGTGATCGACGCGAAACAGGCCTCTCATGCCGTCGATGGACTGGCAGAAATTCTTGAAGAAGATCGGCTGCATATCCTGTTAGACGGGCCCGATGGTGAGCGTGGCGGGATCAGTCTGGACCGGGCTTGTGTTTCGGCTGTGATTCAGCAGCAGACTGTGGGGAAGGTTCTCGGCCCACCTCCGGCTGACAGGCCGTTTACTGCGACAGACGCGGCCATGAGCGCTCATTTGATTGACGAAATGTTAAGTCGCGCGTCCGAGACAGTGGACAACCCGCAGGAGGCGGCCTGTATCGACGGCTATCGATTTGGGGCGCGAGCGGCAGACCGGTGCAGCCTGCTGTTGGCATTGGAAGCCACACAGTTCCAGGTCATCGAATTGATCGTCGATATCAACGGAGGTGCCGGGAAGGGCTCGATCACAGTTCTGGTGCCGGATACCGAAGTGGTGATCGAGGATGAGGCGGTACAAATCGCACCGGGTCTGGAACAGAGTTTTCCGGTTGTTCGCGCAGAACTGACTGCGGTCATTGCCCGATTGCAGCTACCGCTGTCACAGCTGAACGAGATGCAGGTCGGACATCTTCTGCCGCTGGTTCAGGAGCGGCTTGACCAGATTGAACTGGTGACAATAGGTGGGCAATTGGTCACCGTGGGTCGGTTGGGACAGATCGGCGGGCTTCGTGCGTTGCGCGTCAACGAAACTCGAGTGCCGCGAGCCGAGTCGCAGCAAGAAGCGAGTTTCTCTGAAACTGCATTGTTGTCAGCGCAGGAGGACGATCCGGACACCGATGTCATTGATGCCGAAGCTCTGTCAGGGTCCTCAATTCTTCCGGATTCGGAAGTAACCAAAATCGCTAGCGCGTCAGCGGTAGAAGCCAGACCAATCAACCATTCGGATACTGGGCCAGAAGACAGCTTGTTGGAGCTTGGCCAAGATGAAGCCGTCGCCGAGATCGCGCAGCTGGCAGGTCTGCCACCCCCGGATCCGTCGCGCAACGACCTTCCCGATGTGATAAATTCCGGATCGGAAACATAGTCAGAAACGCCGGGCCGGTATCCGGTCGGCGGCTCAGTCAGACAGGCTCAAAGGTGCTCGCGGCTCGAGTCCCTGGACCGGAACAGGTTCATGCAGGCGCAGTTCCGGTCTCAGCCATGTTCGAAAGGTTCGGTTAAAACTCAGGATCCGGATCTGGCGATCTGTTCCAGCGTCGGGCGCAACCCTTCCAGTTCATAGCCCGCAGCCTTGGCCGCACCGATGATCTCGTCCGCGCTCATCTCTCCAGCCTTCCCCAATGCCCAGGCAATCGAGGACCGGGTGCCCGAGGCGCAATAGGCCAGAACAGGACCGTTGGATGACCCGATCAGCTCGCGTTGCTTTTCGATCCGGTCCATCGACATGCTGCGGTTCTCAATCTCGAGAACTTCAAACCGCAGGCCCGCCGCCTGCGCCACCGCGCCGATCGCGGGGCTCTGGTGGCTTGGCGGGACTTCGGCATCGGGCCGGTTGCAGATGATAGTGGTGAAACCCGCCGCCTTGATCTCGGGGATGTCCTCGGCCGAGATCTGAGGCGAAACGGAAAGGGTCGGTGTCAGTTTGCGTAAATCCATGATGCAGCTCTTACGCGACCTCGGCCAGACGGTCCAGTTGCGTTCCGACTTTCGGAGCTGCAAGCATCCCTGCGATCATGGCAACAAGAAACAGAACACCTCCGACGCCGTTAAAGGTCAGGGATGCCATTGCTGGGCCGGGGCAAAGACCTGCAAGCCCCCAACCCACGCCGAACAGCACAGAGCCAGTTATCAGCCGATGATCCAGTTCCGGCCGGGGCGGGGTCGGAAATGTTCCGCCGGCGATCGGTTGGCGACCCTCGGTCAGGCGCCATGCGATGAACATCGGAATGATCGCTCCGCCCATTACAAAGGCAAGTGTCGGATCCCAGTTTCCAAATACGTCAAGCCAGCCTTGAACCTTGGTGGTGTCCGTCATTCCCGAGACGAAAAGACCGGCACCAAACAAACCACCGGCGACAAGAGACAAAATCCGCCGCATCAGATCACTCCCAGAACGTGGCGGAAGATTGCGAGCGTCAGTCCTCCGGCAAGAATGTAGAACACGGTGGCGACGATCCCGCGTAGCGACAGCCGTGAAATTCCGCAAACCCCGTGTCCCGAGGTGCACCCGTTCGCGATCCGGGTCCCGACCCCGACCAGAAGGCCGGCGATGATGATTACTGCCCAGTTATCCGTCAGATGGGTGTCGATCTTGACGCTGTAGAAGGGCCACAGAAGCAGCGGTGCCAAGACGACTCCGGCGATGAAGGCCAGCCGCTCCGACATGTTCGACCTGCCCGAGCCATCGACAAGGCCGCCGAGTATACCGCTGGCTCCCATCACCCGGCCGTTGCCGAGCAGGAACACTGCACCGCCCAGCCCGATCAGACCACCGCCGATCAGACCCCAAATCCAGTCCGTTTCCATGATTACTTGGTCCTTCGTAGTTCGCGCGTTTGTTGGTTGATCCCGGTCAGATCTTGTTCACCGGGATCTTGAGGAACACATCGCCCTGTTCATCCTCGGGCGGCATCTGCCCCGCCCGCATGTTCACCTGCAAAGAGGGCAGGATGAGGCGCGGCATCGGCAGAGTGGCATCACGGGCATCGCGCATCTCGACGAATTCCTCGATGTTGCGGCCCTGACCGATATGAACGTTCAGCGCCTTTTGCTCTCCGACGGTCGTTTCCCATGCGTATTCGTCGCGGCCCGGTGCCTTATAATCGTGGCCGACATAGATGCGGGTTTCGTCAGGCAGCGCGAGGATCTTCTGGATCGACTTGAACAGATCCTCGGATGAGCCGCCGGGAAAGTCGCAGCGTGCTGTACCGAAATCCGGCATGAACAGAGTATCGCCAACGAATGCCGCGTTTCCGATCACATAGGTCATACAGGCCGGCGTGTGTCCGGGCGTGTGCAGCACGTCGCCACGCAACTGACCGATATGAAAGCTGTCGCCTTCCTCAAAAAGCCGGTCGAACTGGCTGCCGTCGCGTTGGAACTCGGTGCCTTCGTTGAAGACCTTTCCGAAGGTATCCTGCACCACCGTGATATTCGAACCGATGCCGATCTTGCCGCCCAGTTGTTCTTGCAGATACGGGGCAGCCGAAAGGTGATCGGCGTGAACATGGGTTTCGATGATCCATTCGGGTTTCAGCCCCTCCGCCCGCACATACTCGATGATCTTGTCCGCCGAAGAAGTATTGGTCCGTCCCGAGGCATGGTCAAAGTCCAGCACGCTGTCGATGATCGCGCAGGCCGTTCCATTCGGATCCTGCACCACGAACGAAGCCGTGAAGGTTCCTTCATCAAAAAAAGCCTTAACCTTTGGGGTCGCAGAGTTTGGCGCTGGACTGGTCATGTTTGCTCTCCGGTGTTTGTCTGGCTATCATATAATGATTTGCGAATGTGTTTCAATACTTCTGTTTCGATTGGAGCTGAATGGCAGAATTTGACGATGGGGTTTGACCCAAATCAAGTAAAATGCTGCCGGTATCGTGCTAGTGAATTCTACGTCGATCCTGACCATTGCCCAAAAAACAGGCTCCGGCCGGGAAAGAGGCCAGTTGGTTGCAGATGCCGCTGGGTTCGGTCGCAAAGACGTCACATTCTCGTGCTTCGTTCCATGCGGATAGGGAGGATCCGAAATGAGTTCAAAAAGCCTGCTCGATATTGCCAAGCACCTCGAGGCCAAAATTGAGGCGGCAAACACCGACAGCCGCCTGAAACTACAACCCGAGTTCAGTGCCCTGATTGCGCGCATGTTGTCCGAAGGTGAAGCCGTTCCGGTTCGCATGCGCCGGTTGGAAGCATCCCTGAGCGACGAGGCCGTGGAAGCGCGCTTCGACAATATGCCGGTCTGAACGAGCGGTAGCCGGCAAAACAGGCGGCTGAGTCAGGCAGTTCGAAGTGGTCTATCGGGCTGTTCTGTTGGTCGAGACAGTGGTTTCGATCGGATCCGGTGTGCAAAGGCATCCGGACCGTCGCTCAACCCATTACGAGTCCAACAACGACCATCATCAGTCCGAACACGGACAGCAGCAGTGCGCCCAGATTCCACGGCAGCACCGATTGTACCACCGCACGCAAGGCTTCGTCGTCGAGATTGGCTCGACGCGCGCGGGCGACCCGCAGGATGCACCAGATCAGACCGACCAACCCGGCCAGCGATAGGGCGGCTCCTGCCCAGACGAGCATATCGAACATTCTTGGTCTCCTGCTGTTGCAGCGGCTTCAGCCGCTTTTTGGGCGGTACAGGATCCGTGACGGCGGTTCAATCCCGACTTGCAGGTCCGCGGCCCCGGCGCTATCCCGCTATCCCGAACCCGCAGGTGCGGTGAGCGCTGGTTCTTCGCAGATCCGACGGTTATGCGGGATTGCGAAAAGACCGGCGGTCAGCAATTGACCCGGCCCGGACACCAGAGAGGCAAGGAGAAAGAGACAATGGACGATCAGAACAACGGCGGAATCAGTGTTACCGGGCAGCAGCTGCGGTCTTTCGTCGAGCGGATTGAGCGACTCGAAGAAGAAAAGCGCGAAGTCGCCGAGCAGATCAAAGAAGTCTATGCCGAATGCAAAGGCACCGGTTTCGACATTAAGGCAATCCGCACGATTGTAAGCCGGCGCAAAAAGGATCCCAACGATCTTGCCGAACAGGAAGCGGTTCTGGAACTTTACATGAATGCCTTGGGCATGTGATCAGAACCATCTCGCAAGAATGGGCGGGGCCGGGTTCTTTCGGCCCTGTATGTCCGATATCAGGCCGGGCCAAAGGGCCAGTGTTCAGGGCTCAATAAACTGAACGCCGGGTATCCGTTGAATTCGAAACACGTCTTCGTCGTAGATCTCGGTCATGTCATCGACGAGATCCTCGGTCCAGCCGGGAAGGTCGAGTTCCTCTTCGACCTCGTCTTCCAAGGCAAATTTGTCCAGAAACGCCGCAATCACCCGACGCTTGTGCATTTCGCTCATGTCGCGATGGGTTTTCAGGTAGGCGCGGAACCGCTTCATGCCTTCGGGGGACATGATCTGAGACAGCAGATCGAAGCCTCCGATGATCTTTTCGCCGGGATTCAGACCTGCCATTTCGCGGATAATCTGGGCCCAGATCAAAGGCGTATCCTCGTTGCACCAGACGGTAAGCGGAACATCGGGGCAGTGCGCCCGGACTCGTTCGATCATCTCGGACCACCGCAGCGCGCGCGGGTCCGTTGTCTCTTGGATCTGTTGCAATCGCCGTGGAGACGCATTCCGATAAGCGGCGGGAAGAAAGGTCGCCGGGTTGCGGATCGCCATGAAAATCTCAACCTGATCAAAGGCAAAGAGAGACTGCATCTGCGCAACCCGTTCTGCCGCGCCGGGATACAACTGGTCGCCTTCCAGCGCAGCCCGCTGTGTTCCGAAAAAGAACTGGTTTGACAGAATCAGGCGATCTGCCTGTTCGTCGTCTAGAATTGCATCGATCAGAACGTCGCGCGCATCGTCGTTCAACGGGGCGCTTTCCATGGCCTCGAAGCAGTCTTTCAGAAGCTTCCGGTATTTGCCGGGGCCCGGCACTGCGATACCCGAGGCCGCAAACGCCTCTTTGTTGCGCAGCAAGGTCTTTTGCAGCCGGTCCTCGTCAGTTGCGTGGGCGCCGGTATGAAAGATTACTTGCATGAATGGTGTGAGACCTGTCTGGTGCTGCTTTCGGTTGTCTTTTGGGTAACGGCTGGGGCAGCGGCAGTCAAACGGCTTTGGTCGGTCGGTGCGTCGGGGTCATTCCGAGAGTTCGGATTTCATGCTGGCTTTTGGAAAGCAGGTGGCCGGTTTTCCATTCGCTTCCTGCCAGCGCCCGATCGAGCGGCGGGTTTTGAAACCTGGCAACCCATCGGCGCCGCCAACGTCATGGCCTTCTGCCTCCAGCGCCCGCTGCATGACCGCAACGTCCGACCGGTAAAGCCCGCCTACATTGCCCCAACCGGCCCGGAAATCGCCAGAGCCGTACTGGATTCGGTCACCCACATGGCCGACAAACAGGGCGTAGAGATCGCTGGTGTTGTAGTCTTTCAAGACATAGAAATTCGGCGTGACGATAAAGGCCGGTCCATTCCGACCCGCCGGCATCATCAGAAAGCCGACCCCGCCGCGTTCGTGATCGGGAAATGGACGGCCTGAAACCCGTGAGATTCCCATTTTTTCCCAATCGCTTATGGTGCGACCCTGATCTGGCCCCTCCAGCGTGCATGAGACCTTGGCCGGCACTGTTACTTCAAAACCCCAGTCGCGACCCGGAACCCAGCCGTGCTGCGCAAGGTAATTGGCGATGGACGCGATTGTATCGGCTTCTGACTTCCAGATGTCGGCCCGGCCATCGGCGTCACCGTCTGCGGCGTATTTGAGAAAGTTCGAGGGCATGAACTGAGGTTGTCCCAATGCCCCCGCCCAGCTGCTTTTCAGGGTGCCTTGGGGCGCATGCCCCGCGTCGGCGATTTCCAGTGCGGCGACAAGTTCGCCGGTGAAGTAGTCGGCCCGGGTAGACATGAATGCCTTGGTGCCCAGCACCTCGAATGCGTCATGTTTAATGGCGACCCGACCGTAACCGCTTTCACGACCCCAAATTCCAAGGATGATCCGGCCGGGCACACCCGTTTCGCGTTCGGTCCGCGACAATGCTCCTTTGTGCCGCGCCGCCATCTGTCGTCCGACCGAGGTGGCGCCCTGAATCGAGCCACGGTTGAAGTATTTACCGGGTGAGCCGAATTCGGCTTGTCTTTGCTGGCGCGGAACCTGTTCGGTGCTGCCCGGCGGAACCAGATCGGGCAGTTTCCAGTTCAGCCGAACGCCCGAGACTGACGCGTCGAATGTTCTGCGTGACACTCCCCTGGCTTTGGCAAGTGGCCAGATCGATTGTTCCAGCCAGTCCTGGTATTGTTGCTCGATTGCCTGACGGTCTTGGGCGGTGCCGACATCCGGCAGCAGCAGCGACAAGGCCAACAGAGGAGCAGCCAATCTCATAACGGGTTTCCATTTTCTGATGCGTGCTGAAGAGCAGTTGGTCGTGTCATTTCGGTAGATGCGCTGGGCCTGATGCCTTTCGCGGAAAGATTGCCGATTGCCGGCTGGTGAGCAAGGGTCCGAAACGCTGTTGACCATCCCGGCGGGACCGTGCCGGGGGCGGCACCGGAAGACGCCGGCGCTTTCTAAAGTGCCTCAAGCGAAAGGATGGCCCGGTTTGCAAGCGCTTGGGCATGCTGGGCGTTTGCGATTTGGATCGCCTTTTCAAAGGCGGCCTTGGCGCCGGACTTATCACCAAGGAAAGCACGAATTTTGCCGTTGATCCGATGCAGTTCGGCTTCTGCCCAGTACTCGCCGGTCTTTCCCTGTTCTTCAAAGGCGCGATCGACCGCGTGCTGCGCCGCTTGTGGATCACCTGCCCTGAGCAGGGCTTTGGCCTGCTCACTGAGATACAGCGTGACCCAGAGCCAGCATCCCTTTTCACGATATCCCGACAGGGCCATGTCAAGTTGGCCGGCCGCGTTGGGTTCGTCGGTCATGCAGGCAAGAACTGCGTCGTGAATGGATACGAAGTTCTTCCACAACGCCATGTCATGATTGTCGGACAGGCTTCGCATTTCTTCATTGATTTCCCGGACTCTCTCGATGTCGCCGGTCCAGATCGAATAGGTGACCACGTGGAGATCCGCATAGCAGATCGTGTTGGCGTGCCTGAGTTCACGGGCCCGGGTCAGAGACCTTTCGACGGTTTTCATTGCCCCGGCTTCGTCACCGCACATCCATTGGGCCAGAAGCATATAGCACCAGATCTGAACTCCGGGATCTTGCGCGAACTTTGCCGAAAAATCCACAATGTTTGCCGATTGATACAGGTCGAATGCAACCTGAAGATCCTTGAGTGCTTCGGCGGAGTTGCCTTTGGCAATGAGCGTTGCCGCCCGCATTCTTCGAGAGATCAGGCGCGGCACGGGGTCGGGTTCATCTGCCATCTCATCGACCAGCCGCGACACGAGTTCAAAGGCCCGATGCAAATCATTGCGGATGTAGGGCGCGATCCAAGTTCCGTAATAGATGGCGACCTTCAGTTCCGGATCTTGGGTCGCATCAATCCGTTCCAGCGCTTTCGAAAATGTATCGCTGGCCTCGGCCGATGCATAGCCGTCCTTGGCGATATGGATCTGTGCAAGCTGAACCAAAAGCTCAAGTTCCCGTTCTCGCCAATCCGGAGTGTCCAACAACCCAGACACCAGTTTGAGGGCTGCGCGCAGGTGGTTGCCCGCTTCGATAAACGCCGGGCGGGTCTGTGCGGTTTTTGCAGCCTGTTCCCACAACAGAATGGCCTTTTCCGTCAGGCCGGCCTCGGTGGCATGGTGCGCGACCAATTCGGCCGGAGCGTTGGGATCGGCTTCGAACAAGTCCGTCAGCCGATGGTGGATCTTCAGTCGGCGGCTTTTCAGAAGGCTTTCGTAAGCGACATCGCGAAGCAGGGCGTGCTTGAAGACATAGGTGGCCTCGGGCGGAGCACCGCGCCGGAAAACAAGCTCGCTGCGTTCCAGTTGACCAAGGGCCTCATCAAGTGATTTCTCGTCGACGCGGGCGATCTTGGCCAGCGCCGTACGCTCGAAACTGCGGCCAATGCAGGCCGCCATCTGTGCGATTTCTTTGACCGGCTGCAACCGGTCGATCCGGGCCATCAGGGAATCGTGTAGCGTTGCCGGAATGGTGACCCGGTCAAGAGGGCCGGCAAGTTCGTAACTGTCCCCGGTTTCGATTAGGTCGCCGGATTCCAAAATGGTTTTGGTGAACTCTTCGATAAACAGCGGGATTCCATCGGTACGGGCGACGATCTCGGCGATCAAAGCGTCTGGCAGGCTCTTTCCCCGAGTGATCTTTGCCAGAACATTTGAGGTCTGTTCCGATCCTAGCCGGTTCAAAGTCAGTTTGGATACGATCGGGTGGCCACCAAATCCATGTTCAAAGGTCGGACGGGCTGTAATCAGGATCATCACGCGCTCTGTCGTGATCTTGTCCAGACAGGCTTCGAGCATCGCAAGGGTCGAAGCATCGCTCCAATGTGCATCCTCGACGAGCAGAAGCACCGGCTTTTCCCGCGATATCTCTCGCACTTCGGCCGAGGTTTCCTCCATGATCCGGGTGCGGAGCTGTTGAGGCGACAAGTTGAGTTTCTGCCCGGCCGAACCGGGTTCGATCATCAGCAACTCGGCAATGATCTGTGGATCGGCGGCGCGTAACAGCGACCCGAGCTTGTCAGTTTTTTGCTGAGTACTGTCAGTTTCCTGAAACCCCAGTGCATGCGAAAGCTGCCTGATTACCGGATAAAAGCTGGAATCCGTATGGTATGGGGAACAGTAGTAGTTGATCCTGTAGTGGTCAAAGGCCCGGATCTCGTCAATGACTGCCCGTGTCAGCCGGGATTTTCCAATGCCCGCTTCGCCGGTCAGGACAGTGACCTGCCCTTCGCCGGACATCGCGCGGTGCCAGCGCTCCATGATCAGCGCAAGTTCGTGGTTGCGTCCGATCATTGGCAGAACCGGGTCGAGATCTTCGGCCTCGTACCTGCTTTCGAGGCTGCGTTCCGCATCTACCAGCCAGGCCTGAACCGGCTGATCCATACCCTTAATGTCCAGCTCTCCCAGAGTGGTCAGATCAAAGTCAGCATGGATAAGTTGCTGGGAGGCGTTCGACACCACAACCTGACCGGGTTCCGCAAGTGCCTGTAAACGGGCCGCCAGATTTGGGGTCTCGCCGACGACAGCCTCTTCGCGGGCGGCACCTTCTCCGACCAGATCGCCGACAACGACCATACCCGTGGCAGAACCCGCGCGGGCCGACAGGGGTTGCCCGTCGGGCGCCTGCAACTCTGCAACAGACCTGACGATCTCCAGTCCGGAACGGGCCGCGCGTTTTGCGTCGTCCTCGTGGGCGGTTGGCCAGCCAAAGTAACACAGAACTCCGTCGCCCATGTATTTGGCAACATGACCTTCGTAGCGGGTCACGATACCAGCCACTATGTTCTGGTATCGTTTGATTACGTCGCTCATGTCTTCGGGGTCGAGCCGCGCGGACATGGCAGTCGACCCGACAAGATCGACGAACAGAGTTGTCATGTGACGACGTTCCGCCTCGCGCGCAGTGTTGTCTGCTTCGGACGCGTCGGATGTTGGCGCGGAAGGCTGCTTATCTTCGATGGCAGCACGCAACCGCTTGCGAGCCCCCAGCGAAAGGCCGATTTCGCGCATGTCCTCGTCGGTCAGGTCAAAGATGACATCCAGATCAATGTCATTTTCTGTAAGCAGTTCCTCGAGTTTCCCGAGGCCCTGTTGCGACAGCCATTTACCTAAATCGGACATCAGGAGACGGGGTCCTTTCCTATGGCCAACCCGCACAGTGTTCCCGATCGCGCGCCATAGGGCAATGAATTTCCCCGGTAATTGGAATCTGACAATTAGAGCAGGAGCAGTTGAAAGCGGCCTTGGGTGGACAGATCGCTACTTTGCCCCCTAGGTTGGCGGGTTCGTTGAAGAGGGAACATTTGATGAGTTTGGATGCAGCGACGTTCGACAAGATGACCGAAGCGTATACGGCAGCGTGGAATTCGGGAAACCCTGAGGCGGTGGCAAACCACTACGCGGCCGGAAAGGGGATCACGATCAACCGTGGTGAGAACCAATTTGGTCGCGCGGCAATGATCAACATGGCCGGGGGCTTCATGGCGTCGTTTCCGGATCTGAAGCTTTACAGAGATTTCATAAGACTGGCGGGGGACCGTGCGATTTTTGGCTGGACGCTCGAGGGCCATCATTCGGAAACAGGCAACCTGGTCCGGGCAAGCGGCTGGGAAGAGTGGGAATTGGACGAAAACTGCATGATCACCAACTCGCTCGGATGGTTTGATGCGGTGGATTACGAACGACAGGTATCCGGCAACGCGAGTGACAAAGGTTGATTTGCAGCCCGAAGGCTGTCGGGGAACCTGCGGCCTAGACACGATCGTTGTCGGAACATGCTGTCACCGGGGTGCTGTCTCAGAAAAGATTGGATTTTTTCTCGAAAGTCCGCAAAAGTTGTGCCACTGCTCGCTAAATGTTTTCGAATGAAAGCAAATTCCTGCTCATCGCTCTGGGAGGTTTCGATGCTTCGCCTGCTCTTGTCGACAACAATACTTCTGGCTTCCGCTCAATTCGCCGCGGCTGACGGCGCGCCCAGTGCCGCAGCGGCCGAGGGCACGTTCAAGGATAAACCGTTTTCGCCCTATGCGAACCGGACGTTCCCGGAGCGCCCTCTTTGGGGAGAAACGCATCTGCACACCGGGTTGTCTCTGGATGCAGGAGCATTCGGCAATATCCTTCGGCCGGATGACGCGTGGCGATTTGCCAAGGGTGAGCAGATCACCTCTTCGACAGGTCAGCCGGTGAAACTGAGCCGACCGCTCGACTGGATGGTTCTGACTGACCATACCGACCTCATGGGGTTTGCCCCGGATCTTCAGGCAGGTAAGCCGGAAATCCTCGCGGATCCGAAGGGTCGGGAATGGTATGAGGGATACACGGCCGGTGGTGAAGCCGCAGGAAAATCGGCCTTTGACCTGATCACGAATTTTGCGCAAATGACGCTTCCGCCTGCGATCGTGGATGCATATAGCCCGGGCGCGGACGCGTTTTCCTATGTCTGGGAAGAAATCGTTCTTGCCGCCGAACGCCACAATGATCCCGGCACCTTTACGGCCTTTATCGGCTTTGAGTGGACGTCAGTTCCAAAGGGGTTCAATCTTCATAGAAATGTCGTTTTGCGCGACGGCCCAATGCGGGCCTTGCAAGTTGTTCCGCCAGTAACCCAGCCGCCATTGGGGGACACCAACCCGCTGACGCTGTACAAGTGGCTTGAGGACTATCAGGAAAAAACCGGGGGACGTGCCGTCGCATTCTCGCATAACGGCAACATGTCCAACGGCTGGATGTTTCCCACCGAAGGAACCTACCACGGCGGACAGGTTGACGAGAATTACGTGACCCTGCGTGCGAAATGGGAGCCGCATTACGAGATCACCCAAATCAAGGGCGATGGCGAAGCCCATCCAAAGTTGAGTCCGAACGACGAGTTCGCGGATTACGAAAATTGGGACGTGGGCAATCTCGATCTGACTGAACTCAAGACCGACGAAATGCTGGCAGGGGAGTATGCCCGCGAGGCTCTGAAACAAGGGCTGGCGCTTGAGGCAAAGCTGGGCGTGAACCCTTACAAGTTCGGGCTCGGCGGGGCGACCGACAGCCATACAGGCCTTACCACGGCGGAGGAAGAAAACTTCTTTTCGAAGTCCGTCAGTGTAGAGCCATCGCCGACACGCATTGAGCATCCGTTCATTGAAAGCAAGCTCGGCAAGATCGACGGACATAAGCTGGTCGCATCGGGGTACACCGCGGTGTGGGCAACGGAAAACACTCGTGCAGCGATCTTTGACGCGTTCAAACGGCGCGAGACTTATGCAACCACCGGACCGCGCATCGGTTTGCGCTTCTTTGGCGGCTGGAACTTTACCGATGACGACCTCCGCACCCGGTCGCCTGCGGTTGCCGGCTATGAAAAGGGTGTCCCTATGGGCGGGGATATGCGCCCGCGCGAAGGGGAGGCGGCACCCTCATTCCTGTTGTTCGCCCTGCGGGACCCGATAGGCGCAAATCTGGATCGGATGCAGATCGTGAAGGGCTGGATGACAGCCGACGGTCTGCTGGAGGAGAAGGTTTACGACGTTGCATGGTCGGACGGTCGCGAACAGGATGCCAATGGCAAGGTGCCCGAGGTAGGAAACACGGTCGATCTCGAAACTGCCAGCTGGTCGAACACGATCGGGTCCTCAGAGCTGACAGCGGTTTGGACCGACCCGGATTTCGACCCGGCTGAACGGGCGTTCTACTATGTTCGTGTTCTGGAAATCCCGACCCCGCGCTGGGTGGTTTATGACAAGGTCCGCTTTGGGATTGAGCTTCCGTCGGAAGCGCAACTCATCCATCAGGAACGCGCATATTCCTCTCCGATCTGGTATACGCCCCAGGGGTGATCCGACCATTCGGAGTTGCTCCGGCTTTCGATCAATCACATTGCCCGCTCCGGATACGGGGCGGGCATTATCAATTTGCGGCTATTTGGCGATCTACAGGATCTCGACCGCGACCTGCATATTTGAGAAGGCGATGTATTTGTAGGTGATCTTGTGTTTCTTGCAGACTTCCTGCCAGGCTTTATACTCGCCGTTTTTCCAGTTCGGATATCCGTAATACTCATCGAAAACCACGACGCTTCCGGAAACCAGTCTTGGCGCAATGTTCTGAAGAACGAACAACGCGCTTTCGTACGTGTCGCAATCAACATGGCAAAGGCGAATGTCACCGCTGTGCTTCTTGAGGAACGGTGGGAGAGTCTTGTCGAACCAACCTTTGTGAAGGGTCACGTTCTCACTGACTTTCGGCATTTGCCCACCCAAATCAAATGCGCCTTTGGGCAGATGATACCCCGTCCAATCTTCCGCCAGCCCTTCGAAACTGTCGAAACCGTGCAGCTCTTGATCAGGGAACAGCTTGGAGAAGTGATTGATAGACTTGCCTTTGAAAACACCAAACTCAAGAAACAACCCGTTTTCGAGATTTGCCGAGGCTGCAGCATAGTTCCAGAGCGATTTGCCTGTCTCGAAGATCATCGCCGTTCCAAGATTTTCCTGTGCATACTCGGCAGAGTCGATGATCGAGCGTTCGCGTAGCACATGGTAGACGCTCAACTTGTAGGGTGCGTTGCCCAGTAGCCTGGCAAGCCGACGTTCATTCATCTGGATCTCCATCACTGGGTTCTGATGCTCAATGGTCGTTGTGGGTCTTTGCTCAAAACCTGCACCAATGCCTATCTCTGCCCAAACATAATTGGGTTCGTTTGACGCGGTAGGTTTCAGCTGTGCCCAATTGGCACCGGTGGGCAATTCGTCTTCGCCCCATGTGTCGTAGGGGCAAGGCTGGCCGATCTAACCGGTGCAGGTTTCTTTCGGGGCCGGGACATCCTTGATCTGACGAATTTCAATAGATGACTGTCCGGTGCAAGATTTCGTTTTGGATTGTAACTGGATTATCCTACTATACCTGAGCCAGACCAAAACTGAACCAAAAAGCTTGTGCAGCAAGCTAAGGAGGAATAGTGGAAGAGCAACTGGCCGCGCTAACGACGCAGCTCGAGGAGCTGAAAACCGCTGCCTCGGTAACCAACAGGATCTTTGCCGAGGCTTACTACTATCTGACGATCCCCTTGATGATACTAATCCACGCAGGCTTTCTGGCCTACGAGATGGGGGCTTCGCGTACAAAAAACGTGCTTTCATCAGGGGTTAAGAACATTCTGGCTTTCGCCTTTATGCTACCGACATTCTGGTATTTTGGCTGGTGGGTCTATTGGGGTTTCCCGACAGGACTGCCGGGCGCACCCGGACCCAACGGAATTTCCGGGGTGGAGTATGCAAATTCCATCGCCCTGCCATGGGTGGAGTACATGGGGCCGAACATCGCCGACAACGCGTCAGGTGTGTTCTGGGGGGCTTTTGCCATGTTTGCTGCCACCACGGCGTCGATCATGTCGGGTGCCGTGATCGAGCGGATCCAGACCGTAGGTTTCGTTCTGCTTGCCATCGTCCTTGGTTCCTTTGCCTGGGTTGTAGCTGCGGCCTGGGGATGGCACGCGGACGGATGGCTGGTCCAGAATTGGGGCCTGCATGACTTTGGGGCTGCTGGCCTTGTACATGCCGTTGCCGGGTTCTTTGCACTTGGCGTTCTGATCAATCTCGGGCCGCGCATCGGCAAGTTCAACAGTGACGGGACATCGAACCATATTGCCGGTCACAACATGCCGCTTACCTGTGTGGGGCTGATGCTGATTATCGCGGGTTTCTGGGGTTTCCTCATGGCGTGCGTCATCATACCAGGCGAGGGATGGTCCTGGTTCGGAGACAAGCTGGCCACGATCTACGGGACACCGATCACGCTGTCGTCCCTGGCCTTCAACATCCTGATGGGTATGGCTGGCGGTACCATCGGCGCCTGGATCCTGACGCGCGATCCGTTCTGGATGATGTCAGGAATGCTTGCCGGGATCATCTCGGTGGCGTCCGGGCTCGATATCTATTGGCCGGGCCTGACGTTCCTGATTGCCATGGGGGCCGGGCTGTTGCTGGCACCTGCTGCCAACATGTTGGAACGCATGGGCATCGATGATGCAGTAGGGGCCGTGACAGTGCATGGCACCATTGGCTTGTATGGCCTGATCGCACTTGGCGTTTTTGCAGCGGGTTACCCCTCGCTACAGGGTGCTGCAGGCGAAGCGCCGACTATTTCGCTGATGGGGCAGATCGTCGGGGCGGTGGTCTTCTTCCTGTTGGGCTTCGTCCCGGGCTATGTCTGCTCCTTCATCCTGAAGGTGCTGGGCCTGTTGCGTGTACCCGCAAATGCCGAAGAACATGGGTTGGATCCGGTCAAGGTGGCTTCGTCCGCCTATCCCGAGGGCATCCCGATCTCAGCGCCTCCCGCCATCTAATCGTGACAAGGAAAGGAACAAATCATGGGATTTCCATTTAGCGAACCGACATGGGATGTCGTGACCGGTGCCATGTATATGGGGGCAGGGTCATCCATGCCTTCTATCTTTACGTGGGTGTCAATTGTCGCGTGTGTCTGGGCGCTTTGGGCCGGAAACAGGAAAGAGCACAGTCTCTATTCCGAGTATCACTAAGACTTAGAATCAAAAGAATGTATCGGGCCGCCCGGAGCGGCCCGATTGATTTTCCTCCCATGAGGAAAAGTTGTTGATGGACCAAGATCTGCCACAACTCGATTTTAGCGCACCCGATTTCTCGACCCGGGGCGGCGAAATTCACCGCGTCCAGAAACTGAATTGGTGCGCCCGTACCAATTATGGACTGGCCGTTCTTCGCTATAAAGAGGCAGGTCAGTTGCTACGCGACCGGCGTTTGCGACAAGGCAGCCACGCCTGGCCCGAAACAGTGGGTTTGGCAGGCGGTTTCGCCGAGTTTTGGCGACGCAGTATCATCTCGCAAGAAGGTGACCGACATCGAAAGCTCAAGCTCTTGGGGCGAGCCGCATTGTCCGATGACTTCGTCGCAGATCTGGCACCAGAATTCCAAAAGATAGCCAGATCCCTTTTGGACGGTCTTTCAGACACTTCCGAGTTTGAGTTCATGGCACGGTTCAGCGAACCATTTGCCGGGCTGGCCATCGCCCATTTGTTGGGAATGGATGCCGGACAGGCCGCCGCGATGGCGCGGGATGCCAGCACTTTGGGGCTCGCGATGGGGATCGGTGCCAGCGCACATGAGGCCAAGATCAATCGGGCCTTTGATCGCTTGTACGCGCTTGCCGGTCATCTGGTTGATCAGGTGAGGGCGGGACAGGATCGCTCAAGCTATATCGCGCGGCTTGTTGCGGGTTTTGACAGGGACGGGGGCGAGGATCTTCGGACGCTGTTGGATTTGATCGTCATATCCATATTTGGCGGGGTCGATACCACAAGGGCGCAACTCGGTTTTGCGATCGCACTTTTTGTTGAGCATCCCGGTCAGTGGCAAAAGCTGCGAAATCATCCTGAGCTCGTGCATCAGGCCATAGAAGAAGTCATCCGCACGCGTCCCACGACCACCTGGAGCACCCGAGAAGCCATACAGAATTTTTCCTTTGGTGGCGTTAACATTCGCAAGGGAGAAACCCTGCACATCCTTGTTCATGCCACGGCATTTGATCCCGAAGCGGGACAGGGTGAACGGCAATTTGACATTGGCAGGCGGCGCAGGGTTCATTTCGGCTTTGGTGGTGGCGCACATCATTGCCTCGGCCAGTTTGTGGCGCGGACTGACATGGCGGCAGCCTTGACAGTCATGCTGAGGCGCTGGCAGCATTTCAGCTGGTCGGGAAGCCCGGAATTCCTGCCGGACAGCGGCAACACCAGCCCTGTCCGGCTACCATTGAGTGTCGAATGGGATCAGCTGGCGCCTGAGTAGTCGCCCTTGACCCGTCCCTTGGTTGGATCGAAGTGCGGAAAGGTCGTCACTTGGGCACGTAGTCGTTTCTGCTGGCCGTCCAGCTGACCGATTTCGATCTCTGTGCCGGGGGCCGCATGGGTGACAGCGACCCGCCCGAGGGCAATAACCTTGCCGAGGTAGGGGGACTTCATCGCCGAAGTGATCTCGCCCACCTGTGCTTTGCCGATGCGAACGCAGTCTCCGGGGCTGGGAACCGTTCCGCCCTCGATCTCGAAGCCGACCAGCCTGCGGTGGGGATGAGCCTTGCGTTCTTCCAGTGCCGCGCGGCCAATGAAGTCGTCGGTCTTGGATTTGAGAGGAACGGTAAAGCCGATCCCGGCCTCCCATGGGTCGGTGCTGTCGTCGAATTCGGACCCGGCAAAGATCAGACCGGCCTCGATCCGCATCAGGTCCAGCGCCGCCAGTCCCAATGGGGTTAACCCATAATCCTGTCCGGCTTCCCAGACCGCATCGAACACTTCGGTTGCGTCCTTCGGGTGACAAAATATTTCGTATCCAAGCTCACCGGAATAGCCGGTCCGGGAGATCACCACGGATGTACCGGTCACGTCACCGATCCGTGCAATTGCCAGTCGGAACCACGGCAGCTCTTGGATCGCAGGCTGGGTCGGCGGCGTCCAGAACACCTTTGTCATGATGTTACGCGAATGCCGCCCCTGCACGGCGATGTTGTGCAACTGATCCGTTGAATTGCGCACCCATGCATTCAGCCCGCGTTTCTGGGCCTGTTCCTTGAGCCACAAACCGGAGGTGTCATTGCCGCCGATCCAGCGGAAATTGGTATCACCAAGGCGGTAGACGGTGCCATCGTCAATCATGCCGCCATGTTCGTAGCACATGGCGGTATAAACCACCTGGCCCACGCTCAGCTTTTTCATGTTGCGGGTCACGCAGAGCTGCATCAGTTCCTCTGCGTCGGGGCCGGTGACTTCGTATTTGCGCAGTGGGCTGAGATCCATGATCGCCGCTTTTTCACGAACGGCCCAATACTCCGCAATCGTGCCGATGTTGGGGAAGGTGTTTGGCAACCAGTAGCCGTTGTATTCGACGAAATCCTGTGTATGCCGGGCAAAACAGTCGTGAAACGCGGTTTTCTTGGTTTCTTCCACATCGGCCTCCGCTGATTTGCGATAGCCGACAGAGCGGCTGAATTCTTCGGTCGGTCTGTAGGTGCGGACCTGAATGTCCGTCGGGTTCCACCCATTGGCCGGGTCCACGTCACAGGGGCAGGCGGTGCTAACGCAAACCAGATCGCTGAGCGCCCTGAGCAGGACGAAGTCGCCCGGGCGCGACCACGGGTCATCCATGCCGATCGCGTTGGTTTCGTCCAGCATGGTGTTAAAAAAGAAGTTGATGGCTGGCCAACCGCCTCGCGGCCGGATGCCGAACTTGGCCAGATCCGTGTTCATGTTGTCCGAGCAGTTTATGTGACCGGGATATCCAAGATCCTCGTAATAGCGCGCCGTGCAAGCCAGCCCGAACGTATCGTGGCGCCCGCAGGTGTCCTGAACAATTTCCACCAGCGGTTCCTGATCGACAGACCAGTATTTCGAAAAGATGCCGGGGGAAGGGTATAGGCTGCCCATGAGGCTGCGCGTCGTGGTGGGATCAATCTCGCGTTCCAAGCCTCGGTCGAGCGCGCGCAGAGAAAAGGCCTGAAAGTCCGAACATTCCCGGCCCTTTACGTCGACGATCTGGATGAATTCACCCTTCTTTACCTCGTAGGACGTGGCATTGCCCGGCAGGATGTTAAAATCCTGCAGAGGATCGGCCAGCGGGTCCGGAGGGCCAATCTCCCCCTTTGCCGTGCCGGGGATATTTCGCCGAACATACAGGATCAGATCCGAAGGCGCATCATGCTTTGCGGGATCCATAGGCCCACCGGGTGCGGCGAGGATCAGCAGGCCATCGGAATGGGCGACGTAGGTTTCCATGTCTCCCGGTCTGGCGGTCTCCGGGAACAACATGATTGCGTCTCCGTCGCCAATCCGGAACCCGGCAGCGCTGAGCGCCTTGAGCACCTTCCGCCCGGATGGGGCGCCGAGGGCAAGCGTGTCGATCACACCCTCGGGGCGACCGTGGCCTTGCGCGCCCAACATGCCGGCGTCCGACTTTCCGTCCGGAGTAAAAAACACCATCTCGCCCCGTTGCAGGCCATCTGGGTTGAGCACGAGGATTTCATCCCCCTTGTCGATCCTGACAGAACGACTACCGCCACCGGGGACAGGGTGCCGTTCTGTGCCATGCGGCAGGATAGGCAGGCCGGGTGTTGTTATCCCGTGGCGTTCGAACGGCACCTCGAAAAGCGGCTGGACGTTCATGATGCTGTCTCCGGATACGAGGGCATGTCACTCAAGCCCCAGGGCGGATTTGCGATCGCGGGCCCATTTGTTGATCACCATGTCAAATGTCAGAGCCATGAGCGAAACGCAGATCCCCAGTACGAAATTCTTGCCCAGATCCGTGCCGGCAAGTGTGCGTTGCAATTCCTGACCCAGATCCTGGGTTCCGATGAAGGCAGCAATGATGACCATGAAAAAGGCGAACATGATTGCCTGATTGAAACCGACCGCCATGGTCGGAAGTGCAAGCGGTAGCTGCACCGATTTCAGTTTCTGCATCCGCGAGGCACCGGACATGTCCGCAGCTTCGGTCATCTCGGGGGGGACTTCGCGCAGCCCTTCGACGGTGTAGCGGGTCAGCGGTACCAATGTGAAAATCAGGATCGAGAAGACAACGGCCACGTCGTTCACGCCAAACAGCATGATTGCAGGGATCAGATAGATGAATGACGGAAAGGTTTGCGCGGTGTCCACGATGGTAAGCATGACCTTGTCACGAGGCCAATCGCGGACTGCCAGCCAAAGCACGAAGAACGTGGCGGCAAAGATGTAGAGCGAGGGAGAGGCCGGCGAAAGAAACGCGGCCGAAGTCTCGGTCGCGGAAAAGAAATGGTAGAAACCAGCGACCAGCATTGCACCCAGAATGATCGGAATTCGCTTGAAGATGAGCGCGACGAACCCGATCAGGAAATCTTTTGGTCCGTTTCTCCATGTTAGTGGCTGCGCGGCACCGCGTGCTGTCCAGATTGCCAGAGGCAGTCCAATGAGCGTGGCCAGCACAACTGCCGAGACCACCGTATAAAGCGTGATTACCGACCGGTCCCACCATCCCGTTGACGCAACGATGGAAAAGAACAGCCCGGCAATGATCGCTTCACGCCGTCCTGCCATCCAATAGGCAAACCCAACAATAACAAGGATAAAGGCCGGTGTCGGGATCCACAGAAGCGCGTTGCGGAACGGGATCAGGACCTTGACGTTGAGAAACCATCGCAACCATTCGGTGGTTGCCTGTACGCCGTCGATATCTAGGAAATGCTTGATCGCGGCATCGACCTGTTTGCCCTGCGACAGATCCTGTGTCCGGTGCACTTCTCCGATAACGCTAAACAGGTATTGCAGCAGGTTCCCCTGATTGGCGCCCTCGGTCAATGTGTAGTTCGGCACTCGGTTGGCAAAGTAGGACAGGCAGAGAAAGCCCACAAACAACGCGCAGCCGAGAACCAGGTAGAAGTTTCGCTTCCACCAGGGTGTTCCCTTTTCGAAATGTTCCGGCTGCTTGACCACCCAGGCCTTGGACAAACGGTCCAGCGTCACCGCCAACAGCACGATGGTTACACCGATTTCGAAGCTCCGCCCCAGCTTGAACGAATTCATCATGGCCAGCAGTTTTGCGCCCAGGCCCGGCATCCCGATAAAGGCGGTAAGAACCACCATCGCAAGGCACAGCATGATGACCTGATTGACGCCAACAAGGATTTCAGTGCGCGCAGCGGGCAGGTAAACATGCCGCAGCATCTGCCAGCGCGAACAGCCCGACATCTTGCCGGCTTCGACAACTTCGGGGCTGACCTTTTGCAATCCTAGCGTTGTCATCAGGATCATAGGCGGCATGGCGTAGACGATTGTTGCGACTGCGCCGGCTGTTGGCCCCACCTTGAAGAAAATCACGGCCGGCAAGAGATAGGTAAAGAACGGTAGTGTTTGCAGCACCGACAGCACGGGCCGCATGGCCTTGTCGAACCAATTGTATTTCCAAGCGATTATGCCGAGTGTCAGGCCAAAAATGAAGGCCAGGGGCGCTGCAACACTGATCACGGAAAGGGTTTGCATGGCCAGCTTCCACTGGCCGATGAGTGCGGTCCAGATGAACGTCCCACCTGCGAGCGCAGCCAATCGCCAGCCGCCCAGATAGTATCCGATCACGGTTCCCACAGCTGCAATCGCGGACCAGGAAATCGGCCCCAGGTTAGGCCATCTGCGTTTGCCTTCCAGCAGGTTGGCCGTGGAGTTCAACAGGAACTCCAGCGGGCCTTCGGCAAACCATCGGGTAACATAGATGATGCCGGGCCGGCCTGACTCCATATCGCCCTTGATGAACTCGAAAAAGGCATCCATCCACTGCGCATATGGCGGGATCATCGCTTCCGGAACACGGTTCAACCACGCCGGAAGCACCCCCAGGATCTTGAGCACAACTAGCAGCACTGCAGTTCCGAGGATCGCTCGCAATACTGTTACGTGTCCGCCTCCGCTGCGGGTTTCCCGGATGGCGCTATCGTCCGTCACAGAGGCCATTACCTTTCGCCCATCAGCACATCGAGCGCGGCCTTTCGGTCCAGAATTCCGACAATCGCGCCAACTTCGTCAGCGACGGCAAGCTCATCGGAACTGTCAGATACCAGCCTTCGCGCAAGATCATGGATCGTTGCGCCGGCAGATACAGGATCACCCGCGGGTACATGGTCGTTGATGGGCCGAGCCAGAACGCCGGCATGCACGACGCGGGCCTTGTCGATCTCTTCGGTGAATTTGGCGACATACTCGGTCGCTGGATTCATTACGATTTTGTCGGGCGTGTCGCATTGTTCGACCGCTCCGTTCTTCATGATTGCGATGCGATCCGCCAGACGCAGCGCTTCGTCGAAGTCATGGGTGATGAACACAATCGTCTTGCCCAGCATCGCTTGAAGGCGCAAAAACTCGTCCTGCATCTCGCGACGGATGAGCGGATCGAGCGCAGAAAAGGGCTCGTCCAGAAACCAGATGTCTGGTTCGATGGCCAGCGAACGTGCAATGCCCACGCGCTGCTGCTGGCCGCCGGACAATTCGCGCGGGAAATACTCCTCGCGCCCTTCCAAGCCCACAAGTTTGATAACTTCCAGTGCGCGGTCGCGTCGTTCGTGCCGATCCTGCCCGCGCATTTCCAGCGGAAAGGCGATGTTTTCAAGTACGGTTCGATGCGGCAACAATCCAAAGGACTGAAAAACCATGCCCATCTTGTTTCGGCGAAGGTCGATCAATTCGCTTTCGGACAAGGCCATGATATCCTGGCCTTCGACTTCAATCGTGCCGCCGGTGATCTCATGAAGGCGGGAAAAGCAGCGTACCAGCGTGGATTTTCCTGACCCCGAGAGGCCCATTATCACCAGCATCTCGCCGCGGGCGACCTCGATCGAGACATTCTTGACCCCGGCGATGTAGCCGTCAGCCCGTATCTCGTCATAGCTTTTTTCGCCGTCCATCGACGCCAGATAGCGTTCGGGATTGGCACCGAAGAGCTTCCAGACATTGCGGCAGGAAATGACGGGTGGCTGACTATTCAAAACGGTACTCCCCTTGATGGATGATGCCACCCAACCGGAGAGGTGGGGGTGGCATCGGCGTCGTTGCAGTCTGTGGAAACAGAGATCAGGTGCCGCCGTCGACCCAGACTTTCCAGACGCTTTCATTTTCCTCCAGCCAGCGCTCTGCGGCTTCTTCCGGCTCCATCTCGTCAGTGTCGACGAACTTGGCCATTTCCGCGATTTGCGGGTTGGTGAAGGAAATCTTCTTCAGAACGTCATAAGCACCCGGCCATTTGTCGGGCATGCCGTCCCAAGCGGCTTTCTTCAGGTAACCCTGGGCCGGGTTGCCGCAGTCATACAGCGCGTTCGGGTTTGGCCCGACTGCCGGATCCTTGTCGCAGCCATCGACCCATTCGGGAAACTCGACGAATTCACCTGGCCACACGGCCTCGGCAAAGTTCGGTGTCCAGTTGAAGACAACAACCGGGCGCTTGTCCTTCTCGGCAGAGCCAATCTCGGCCCAGAGGGCTGCGGCCGATCCGGCGTTGATAACGGTAAAGTTCATGTCGAGCGCTTCGACCCGTTCCTTGCCGTGCTTGAGCCAGTCCACCGGACCGTCAAGGTAACGACCCTTGTCTCCGGTTTCAGCCGTCGCGAAGAGATGTGCGCATTCGTTAAGTGCTTTCCAGTCCGGAAGTCCGGGGCAGGCATCCTTTGTCCACATCGGATACCACCAGTCTTCACGGGTGACCGCGTCGTGGTCGCCTGCATCATGCAGTCCGCCCTTTTCCAAGGCGGCGCGGAAGGATGCGCCGAATGCACCTTCCCAGACTTCAAGTTCCAGGGTCACATCGCCAAGACGAACCGATTCATAGACGGCTTGGCTGTCGGTGGTCACGAACTCGACGCTATTTCCCATAGATTCAAAGATTTGGCCGACGACGTGACTCATTACGATCTGGCTGGACCAGTTGTGAATCGGGATGACAATCGGATCGCTGCTGTCAGCGGCCAGCGACGCCGTTCCTGATGCCAAGGTGATGGCACCTGCAAGTAGAGTGGTTTTCAGTTTCATGGTGGCTCCCTGTCTGTTTGGCGGCTTGCGCCAAAACGGGATTCTGGTGATCCCGCCCGCAATTAGTTTGCCAAATTCCGCGGTGCGCTCAGAACAGAAATTTGATGGCCTCAGGCTGCATCTTTTAGAGCCAAATGCCGAAATTCATGGTTAAATCAGAATGTTGCCGAATCAAGTTTAAGGCAGCGCGGAGAGGAAGCGCACCAATGTTGAAGAAGCGGAAGCTCTTGCCACCGCTTGACTACCTGCTCGCATTCGAGGCAGCGGCCCAATTGGGCAGTTTTGCGCGTGCTTCCGAGCAGCTGAATATTTCTGAAACTGCGATCAGCCGAAAAGTTCGGTTGCTTGAACAGCACTATGATCTGCCGTTGTTCGTACGCGGGCATCGGTCGATAACGCTCACATCGCATGGCGTTGCTCTGCTGAATTCGGTGAACCAATCTCTTGATATTCTGCGAAATGCATCAGAGGGGATATTTGCCCGGCACAAGAACAACGCTGTAACTCTTGCCGCCACGAATTCGGTGGCCGCGCTCTGGCTGATGCCACGATTGCGAACCTTCCAGCGGAGCAACACGCGGGTCAAGATTATGCTGATGGCCAGCGATAGTGATGAAGAATGCCTGAGCGACGAGATGGATCTATCAATCCTGCGCGGCGATGGGGACTGGCCTGGATTTGATGCTCAGCTCTTGTTCGGTGAAACGGTCTTTCCGGTCTGTTCGCCGGGCTATCTGAAGCGAAATCCGGGATGTTCAAAACTTCGGAATCTTCCGGAAATGGACCTGATCGAGGTATCGAGCAGCCACACTGAATGGATGGACTGGCGGACATGGCTGGGACATCAGGGAATAGAGGATGTGACGCCCGAGCGATCGGCGTTTTTCAACACCTATCCGTTGTTGATACAGGCAGCGGTGGACGGGTTGGGTGTTGCTTTGGGGTGGGGGCATCTTGTCGATCATCTGCTCGAAAGCGGAGAGCTGGTGCGCCCGGTCCAGGAGAGTTATGCGCGTACCGAAAGCGGGTATTTCCTGCTTAGGAACCGCCATAAGAAGACATTTGCCGAGCAGGAAATTGTCGAGGATTGGCTGATCCGGACCAGCGAGGCGCGCAGGCGGTTCACACCCCCACGCGCCGAATGAGGGTCACGTCTGAAGATAGCTTTCGAGGCTATCGTCCAGTGCGTCTTTCCAAACCGTGTGATGCGGCGGTGCCTTGGTGCCGGTCATCGGGCTGACATAGCCGTGATCGCGGAATGTCATGATGCCCTTCTTTTTATGCTTCTTCCATTCATAGAACGCCTGATTGGCCGCTTCGATGTCAAAGCTCGGATAGTCGGTTTCGTCGATTAGCTCTTGAGTATAGGCGCCTTGATAGGCAATGCAGGCATAATCGTCGGGCAGGGCGTCTTCGTCTGCCTGCCGCCTTTGCCAGTCGGCCTGCATCGTGGCGGCGTCTGGCAAGGCGATCTTACCCATGATCGCGTCGCGGACCCACCAGGCCTGAGCGTCGAACATGTTGAATGTGAACCACTGATCCTGCATGCCGAGATAGAACAGGTCCGGATTGCCGGTGTAAACCACGCCCTTGTAGAGATCGTTTGCCGCCAGACGGTTTGCAGTCTTGAGACGCAGATCATCGGGCAGGAATGGGAAATGGTGCTTGTATCCCGTGCACAAGATGATCGCATCCGCCTCTTTCGAGGTTCCGTCGATGAAATGCGCGGTCCGGCCTTCCACCCGATCGAGCTTGGGCACTTCCTGCCAGTTGTCCGGCCAGTCAAAGCCCATCGGAGCGGTGCGGTGCGACACGGTCACCGAATTGCAGCCGTATTTCCAGCATTGCGAGCCGATGTCCTCGGCCGAATAAGAGGTGCCGAGAATGAGGATGTCTTTTCCGGTGAACTCACGGGCATCCCGGAAATCATGGGCATGCAGGATGCGGCCATTGAAGCTCTCGAACCCCGGGTAGTGGGGGACATTTGGCACCGAGAAATGGCCCGAGGCGACGATGACATGATCAAAGTTCTCGCATGTTTCGCTGTCGGTTTCTTCGTTGCGGGCGGTTACCTCGAAGCCGCCGGGTACGGCGCGAACGTCGCGGGCAATGGTGTTGAACTGGATCTTGTCGCGCACCCCGGCTTTTTTCACCCGGCCCTCGATATAGTCAAAGAGCACCGCGCGCGGAGGGTAGCTCGCGATGGGTTTTCCGAAATGTTCATCAAAAGTATAGTCGGCAAACTCCAGCCCCTCCTTTGGGCCGTTTGACCACAGGTAGCGATACATCGAGCCGTGGCACGGGTTGCCATGTTCGTCGACACCGGTGCGCCATGTATAGCGCCAGAGCCCGCCCCAATCCGGTTGTTTTTCATAGCAGACGATCTCGGGCACGTCGGCACCCTTGTCCGCCGCGGATTGGAAGGCCCGAAGCTGGGCGAGCCCCGAAGGCCCGGCCCCGATAATGCAAATACGTTTGGTCATTCAATTCCCTCCACAATTGTCTGAACACTGGTCGAAGCGGACATGCGCATCGCGCGGGTAGGCGCATAGTCATCCGAATGGTACCAATCCAGAGCCCGCTGATAGTTTGGAAACCGGATCACTACGGTGCGGTCTCCGGGTGGTGTGCCTTCATAGCTCTCGGATTTCCCACCACGAACAAGAAACTCGCCACCGAACTTTTTGACGATCGGCTGAACCATTTTCACATAATCGGGGTATGTCACCGCATCGGTCACGTTTATCTGAGCAATGACGTAACCGAAGGCCATGTCACTGCGTTCCCGATTTCGATTTGGCCCAAGCCGGTTCAAATCCCAGAACAACACTGTCGCCCGGCAAGTCCGGGTTGAACAACCGGTTGTGCGCCATTGTTGCGCGGTTCAGCGGGTTATGAGCAGAAAGTCTCCAGACTTTGCAGTCGAGCTCAAACCGTTGGGAGTAGGCTTCGAACACGAGGGTTACACGACCCGCCTCCTTGAGCTTTTCCGCCCCGGGCGATCCAGGGGGGAAGGTGGCTGTCAAAAGGTCGGAGAATTCTGACGCTTTCTGGTAATAGCTCGACGACAGGAACTGAATAGCCTTGTCGCGGCGCTGTGCCGGATCGTTGGTGCTGGCCGACATATGTTCAAGTTCCGGTGTCAACGAATAGCCGGGCGCCTTGTTGAGAACCGTTATGATGTGGCCTGCGGGTTCGGTTTCTCCTGACGGGATCACGGCAGGGGTGATTGCGTCGTCGGGCCTTCCGCTTGCATCCCGCATTGCCATCTGGCGCACCCGGCATTGCCACTTTAGGAAAGTAAGCCGGAGTGGGTGATCCGAATAACTCTGACCGAGGCTGGCTGCGACAGCGTTCATGCGACGCTCCTGTCCGTTTTTTTGGTTGCACTGTGAAATGATCGCCCGTGGGTGAGGCTGGGAATTCGGGCCGAAGTTCTGGTGACCTGTTCAAGGTCGATCCGGGCTTTAACAACGCCTGGCAGATGGCCGCCGTCGGCAAGCACTTCGCCCCAAGGGTTGACCACAAGGGAATGACCATAACTCTCGCCGCCGCCCGGGATCGGGCCGATCGCGCAGGAGGAAACGACAAAGCAGGTGTTTTCGATGGCGCGGGCACGGTTAAGGATGTGCCAGTGTGCTTCACCTGTTCGTTTGGTGAAAGCCGCAGGGCAGGTAATGATCTGCGCACCGGCACAGGCAAGATCCCGAAACAACTGTGGAAATCTCAGGTCGTAGCAAATCGTGTGACCGATCGCTGCAAACGGCGTATCGTGAACGACAGCAGCATTGCCCGGCGCCACTGTCTCGCTCTCGCGATATACTTCGTAGTCGGACAGCGCTACATCGAAAAGGTGGATTTTGTCGTAGCGACCACGAATGCGCCCCTGATCGTCGATCATCAGCCCACGGTTCAGGATACGCCCATCGGGGCCGGTGACGGCAATTGATCCGACATTGATCCAGATTTTGCGAGCCTGCGCGAACTCACATATTTCCTGCAGAAACGGATGTTCCTCTTCGGGCGCTGCGGGTGGTCTCAGCTTGTGACCGTCCGATTTCAACCCGCCGCAATACTCAGGCAGGAAAAGCATGTCCGCGCCCGCCTGAACTGCAGCCTCCGCCAAGGGGATCACCTCGTCCAAAGCCGAAGCGAAACAGGGCATCGGACGGGTTTGTAGGCATGCGATGTCAAGCGGGCGGGGCATCGTTTCAGAACTTCATGTAGGCTTTCCTGAGCGAGACCAGCGGATGCCGGTCGGACATCTGGAATTTCAGCAGGAGTTCACGCGCAATCATGTCACGGTCCTGCTGGTTGTCCGGAAGGTCAATCGTGTCGGGAATGCGCACCCAACCGTTGATGTTACGGTCAAACACGGCGGGCATACCTTCTTCGTAACCCATATGGATGTCTTCCAGCCAGTTCAGGTCGTCCCATCCCATGACTTCCATATACTTTTTAAGAAAGGGGGTGAGCCGGCCGTAGTCCGGCACCAGATTCACGTCATACCGATAACCGATATGCTGGCCGATTTCCTTTTCTCGCTCGGATTCGAGCCCGTCGGAGTCTCTGAGAAACTGGTCGACGTCCTTGATTTCGGACCCGCGATACTGTGTTCCAGCCATGTGCAGTCCTCCTTACAGGTGGTGATAGTCTTCGACGCCAACCGTATGGTTGGTGCCGGCGAGGGGAACGCCTGCCATTGCACTGGCTTCCATCGTCAGTGCGGCCAGATCTTCCGGTTCCAGCGAATGCAAGTGTGTCTTGCCGCAGGCGCGGGCAAACAGCTGCGCTTCGATCGTAAGCGTATGCAGGAAGTTGTAGACACGTTCCGCCGCCTCATCCGGATCAAGGCGCTGCCGCAGAACCGGGTCCTGCGTCGCCACACCAACCGGGCAGCGGCCTGTGTGGCAGTGGTAACAGTAGCCCGGCTCGGCCCCGATTTCCTCGGGATAGTTGGCCTCGGGGATATCCTTGTTACAGTTCAGCGCCATCATCGCCGAATGGCCGATTGCAATGGCGTCTGCACCCAGCGCGATGGCCTTGGCCACGTCGGCACCGTTGCGGATACCGCCGGCATAGATCAGGGTGATCTCGCCGCGCTTGCCCAAATCGTCAATGGCCTTGCGGGCCTGACGGATCGCGGCGATGCCGGGCACGCCTGTGTCTTCGGTTGCCAGATGCGGGCCAGCGCCCGTTCCACCTTCCATGCCGTCGATGTAGATCGAGTCGGGGTTGCACTTTACCGCCATCCGAACATCGTCATAGACACGCGACGCGCCAAGCTTCAGCTGGATCGGAATCATACCGCCGGTCGCTTCGCGGATCTCGAGGATTTTGAGTGCGAGGTCATCCGGGCCCAGCCAGTCGGGGTGACGGGCAGGGGAGCGCTGGTCGATACCGGCAGGCAGCGAGCGCATCTCGGCAACCTGGTCGGTAACCTTCTGGCCCATCAGGTGACCGCCGAGGCCAACCTTGCAGCCCTGACCGATAAAGAACTCGCACCCATCCGCCAGAACAAGATGGTTCGGGTTAAAGCCATAACGGGATTGAATGCACTGATAGAACCACTTGGATGAATACCGGCGTTCATCCGGGATCATTCCGCCTTCGCCGGAGCATGTGGCGGTTCCGGCCATGGTTGCTCCGCGTGCCAGCGCCGTTTTTGCCTCGTATGACAGAGCGCCAAAGCTCATTCCTGTGATGTAGACTGGAATGTCGAGTTCCAAAGGTCTACCGGCTCGCGGGCCAATCACCGTCTTGGTCTCGCATTTTTCGCGATAGCCTTCGATCACGAAACGGGTCAGCGTTCCGGGAAGGAAGGTCAGATCATCCCAGTGAGGAATCTTCTTGAACAGTGAAAAACCCCGCATCCGGTAGCGTCCGAGTTCGGACTTGATGTGGATGTCATCCATGACTTGGGGTGGAAAGATGAAGCTGTCGCCGATCCGGTTCACATCCCGGGGCAGCGCGGGTTTTTTAGTCGGGCTTCCGTCAGGCATTTTCTATTCCTTTTCAATCCAGTGTCGGGTGGCCCTCATGCCGCAGAGAGGTGTGGCATGAGGGGTTTCCCCGAGGTCACAGGATCAGTTTCTTTTCGTTTGGCTCGAGATTGTCGTAGTTCCACAGCTGCTTGCCGGCGACGATCTTGGTGAAATGGTCGACGCCATTGTCGGGCATCAGACCGTATTGGGTGAGTTTGCGGGTCAGCCAAGCCTTGTCGAGATCGGTCAGTTCCGCCTCGACAGCATCAACACCCAGAGACTGGATTTCACCGCCGACAAAAATTGTCCCGTCATACATCGAGTCTCCGAGGTTCTTGCCGGCATTGCCGCAGACCACCATCCGGCCGCGTTGCATCATGAAGCCCGAGAGCGCCCCGGTATCACCACCGACGAGGATTGTGCCCCCTTTCATGTCGATACCGGTGCGCGAGCCGACCGAGCCGCGGCACACAAGATCGCCGCCGCGAATGGCTGCTCCGAAGGTGGAGCCTGCGTTTTTTTCGACCACCACGGTCCCGGCCATCATGTTTTCGCCGCAGGACCAGCCAACACGCCCGGTGATACGCACGTTCGGCCCGTCGATCAGACCGGTCGAGAAGTACCCCGTCGATCCGTCGATGATCAGGTTCAACTTGCTGAGAATACCCACGCCCAGAGAATGCATACCACGTGGGTTCTGCAAAACGATGGTCCCGTAACCTTCGTCCATCAGCTCGCGCACGCGGCTGTTGACCTCGGTTGTGGTCATGTCATCGCAGTTGATCTCGGTACGCTTGTTGAAATCAACCGACGGGGCCCATGGATACTCGAACCGTTCTGTCGCGTCCGGGTCAAATTCGATATACATCGTCTTGCCGGTCAACTGTTCGGTTGTCATGCCAAGTGCCTTGACCCGGTCTTCCTGGGTCATGGCCTTGAGTTCGGCATCGCTCACGCCTGCCATACGCGGACCTCCTCATCATACGGGTCGTAAGTGTCGATCTCTTCGGGGAGGATCGCCCGGATCGCCACCTCTTCCGAGGCCATCGCGATCAGGTCGTCGCTTTCGTAGAGAACCAATGGTTTGGCCGCCATCGTGTCCTTGGCCATACCCAGTTGATCTTTGGTGGCGACCAAATAGGTGAACACACCGTCGATTTCGCTGATCGAGCGGCGCAGGCTTTCCTCGAGGCTTACGCCGTTGGCCAGATTGTGTGCGGTGTAGACAGCCAGAAGCTCGCTGTCGCAATTCGACATGAAGCGGTGGCCCTTGCGCTCCATCTCGCGGCGCATGATCCAGTAGTTCGTGATCTGGCCGTTATGCACCACCGAGATATCGTTGTAAGGAAACGCCCAATAGGGGTGGGCAGACCGGATATCGACATCAGATTCCGTGGCCATTCTGGTGTGGCCGATCCCATGGGTGCCGGTGAAATCATCCAGCCCATATAGACCGGCCACATCCGAGGCGTCGCCCAGATCCTTGATCAGCTCCAGACCATTGCCCATCGAGAGAATCTCGACGCCCTCGGTTTCCTCGATATGGTTGGCCATCTTGGCGGTGTCGCCGTCATGGCTGATGACATAGCGCAGCGAGTATTCAGTCGGGGCCAGCTTGGCCTTCACCTGAGCCCCGTGCTCGGCCAGAATGCCTTCGACGGTCGCGACACGGTCTTCGATGATGCCGTGGATGCGGCTGCCCGAATTCATGTCTTCGGCCTCCGCCACCTTCAGACGCATGATATAGTCGCCTTCGGAACCTTCGCCGTAAACCGCGTAACCGGTGCTGTCCGGCCCGCGATGCTTGAGCGCCTGCAGCATGGCAGTCATTTCACCGCCAACATTGCTGCTCTTGCCCTTGTGGATCAGTCCTGCAATTCCGCACATTGCGGTATGTCTCCTCTGGTTTGGCCGGGGCGGGGGCAGGCCCCGCCCGGCGCATCTCTGACTGGGCGGGGATTGTCCGCCACGCTGCCTGTTAGGGCAGGCATTCCATGTAGGTGTCGTTGTCCCACTCGGTGACGGTCGACATGAACCGCGCGAACTCGTCGCGCTTGTACTCATCGAACAACCGATACATCTCGCCGGGCATCCCGCGCTTGACAACTTCGCTGCCCGCCAGGTGATCCAGCGCCTCGCCAAGCGACATCGGAAGTTTCTTGACTTCCTTACCGGCTTCGATCGCCTCGTAGATGTTGCGCTCTTCCGGTTCGCCGGGATCGAGGCTGTTGTCGATGCCGTCATCCATGGCCGCCAGCAGAGTGGTGCCCATCAGATATGGGTTCACCATTGAGTCGACCGAGCGGTATTCGAACCGGCCGGGGGCCGACACTCGAAGGCCGGTGGTGCGGTTCTGGAAACCCCAGTCGGCAAAGACCGGCGCCCAGAAACCCGTGTCCCAGAGTCGGCGATAGGAGTTCACGGTCGAGCATCCCACCGCGGTCAGCGCCTGCAGGTGATGGACCACGCCGCCGATGGCTTCGAGCCCTTCTTTGCCGGGCATTTGCGGGTCGTCGTCGTCGGGCATGAAGGTGTTCTCGCCGCCCTTTACGTACATGTAGTTCTCGGCCATGCCGGGCAGGTTGTCCGGATCGTTTCCGGTGCGAACAAATTCGTCCTCGCCGCCACGCCAGAGGCTCATGTTGTGGTGACAGCCCGAGGCCGACACACCCATGAATGGCTTGGTCATGAAGCAGGCAAAGATACCATGCTCGCGTGCCACCTGAGCACAGATCTGACGGTAGGTGGTCAGCCGGTCTGCGTTGCGCAGAACATCGTCAAACATCCAGTTCAGTTCGAGTTGGCCCGGTGCATCCTCGTGATCGCCCTGGATCATGTCGAGGCCCATTTTGCGGGCATATCGGATCACCTGCATAGATACCGGGCGCAGGCTTTCGAACTGGTCGATGTGATAGCAATAGGGCTTGGAGAACCCGTCGCGCGGTTTGCCGTTCTCGTCGAACTTTAGCCACATCATTTCCGGTTCGGTGCCGATCCGTAACTTGCGGCCATGCTTTTTCTCAAAGGCCTCATGCATGCGACGCAGGTTGCCGCGGCAATCGGCAGTCAGATATGCGCCGGGATCCACCTTTTCTTCACGGTTTCTAAACAACGTGCAGAAAAAGCGGCCGATCTGAGGGGCCCAGGGCAGTTGCATGAATGTCTCGGGTTCCGGAATGCCGACAAGCTCGGCAGCCTCGGGGCCGTACCCCAGATAGTTGCCGGCCCGATCGGTGAACAGGTTGACCGTGGCGCCGTAAACTAGCTGAAACCCCTTCTTGGCGACGCTTTCCCAGTGGTCGGCCGGAATGCCCTTACCCATGATTTTGCCGGTGACAGAGACAAACTGAAGGTAGAGATACTCAATACCCAGTTCGTCGATCATCGCGCGAACTTCGCGGATTTTCTCGTCTCGCCCTGGCGCTTCCACAAATCTTTCAAGGTCCATTTCGGCCACGCTTAGTCCTCCCAAGTTGTTCAGATGCCCGGCGGGTTTTCCCGTCCTCGGCGTGCGGTTGTCAGCTCCACGGATAGGGGCTGTTGGAAACCGGATGCAGCTCGCCTTTTGCAAAGCGGTCAAAGCGGAACGGTTCCAGTAGCTCTTGAGGCTCGCCAAGAACCTCGTCGGCAATCAGGTGTCCAACGCCAAGCATCTTCCAGCCATGATTGCTGTCGGCAATCACTGTCGCGTTGTCGTGGAAATGATCGAAGATCGGGAAGCTGTCGGCGGTAAAGCAACCGATGCCGCCTGAAGCTTCGCGATGATATTTGGGCATGGTGCCCTCATAGCGCTTCTGGCAATGTGCCAGCGCCGAGACCCACATATGCGCGAACTCGTCAGAGGCCACGAATTCGGGGCTCGACGGGCCATAAGGGTCAATTTGCACCTTGTCGAACGGCGTATCGACTTTGTAGGGCGATGCGCCCCCCTGAATACCGCCGAAATGCCAGTCGGGTTTATAGTAGATGCCCCACATCTCATCAGTCACAAGACTGCCGTCCACGGTGGACATCAAAGGGGCGTCCGTATCCACATGAATGACCGGAGGCAGGGAACCGTCGTCTGCCTTGCCCATTTCCGGGTCAAGAAGCAGAACGCCTTCCTCAAGCTGCCAGTAACGCCACATATCGACGTCTTCGTGAACGTCGCCAGCCAGATCCTTGACCGTGATGTGCGAGGGCAGACCCAGCATGTCCCAGAAATCGCGGACCCAAGGGCCGGCGCCGATGATCAGCCGTTCGCAGGTGATCCGTCCCTTGTCGGTTTCAACGGCCTGAATGGATTTCGATCCGTTTTCGCTCACCAGCTCCTGCACGGTCACGCCTGTGAGGATGCGGACCCCCAATTTCTCGATCTTGTCGGCCAGCGCATACATGGTTTTTGTCTGGTTCGAAAAACCGCCACGCTTTTCGTGCAGCACGCTGGTAATGTTTTGGGCCTGCCAGTCGTCGAAAATCCCTCGCATGTACTTTGCGGATGCGTTGGCGCCTTCGATGAACACGCTTTCATAGCCAATTTCGCGCTGTTCGCTAAAGATCTGCGCCACGTCGTCGCGCATCGCCTCGCAGCTAATTTGCATGTAGCCAACAGGATGATAGGAAAGCCCTTCCGGATCACTTTCCCAGACGTCCACAGAATGAGCCATCAATCGACGCATAGCAGGTTGAAAGTAGTTGTTTCGAACCACGCCGCAGGCAATGCCCGAGGCGCCGGCGGCGATACCTGTCTTGTCGAGGATCGCGATACGTCCTTCGACCTCTTCGCCGCGCGCGCTCAGCTGCTCCGCCAGTTTCCAAGCTGTCGATATGCCATGGATGCCTGCGCCGATGATCAGGAAATCGACGTGATTGGGGAAGGCCATTCGTTTCTACTCCCTGTCGTGAGCCAGTTTTGGACCGGCTACTTCTGTTCGCATGCAAAAGCATGCCGTCCGAGATCCAAAAATCAACCTATTTCTGAACCAATTTGGTGAGATCTTGAAAATGGATTTGTTTTGGTTTAGTTTTGGATTAATGGGTCGGAGGTTTTTATGAGCGGCAAGAGAATGGGTTCGGCCGACATTGCGGCGCAGCTGAGGCGCGAAATATCTAAAGGTGTCTATAGGTTACACGACAAGCTGCCTGCCTCGCGCAATCTTGCAGACGGGTATGGAGTTGCACGCAATACGTTGCGGGATGCTTTGGCTCAGTTGGAAGCCGAAGGTTATCTTGAAACGCGCCCGGGCAGCGGAACTTACATAACTTACAACGAAGATCAATCTGACATTGCGCCACTAGAATCAGCCAATCCGCTGGAGCTCATCGATGCGCGATTCGCCCTAGAGCCTCACATTTGTCGTCTGTGTGTTTTGCACGGAAGTCGTCAGGATTTCGATCGACTGGAGGCGCTTTGCGATCAGATGGACCGCGCCGCGAATGATGCGGTGGCATTTGCGGAAGCGGACACAAATTTTCACAAGGCGCTGGCCGCAACAACGGGAAACAGCCTGCTGATCTGGGTGATCGACCAGATCAATCAGGTGCGGTCACTGGATGAATGGACGCGTATGCGGCGCTTGACGCTCGATGAGGCGATCATCGCGAAATACAACGCTCAGCACCGCCAGATCCTGAATGCGATCCGGTTAAGAGAGCCCGAGCGCGCAGCAAACATGATGAAGGAACATCTTGAGACTGCCCGGCTATCTCTGACGCGAGCGGCCGAAACCTGAGTGGCAATGCAAAAGAGGGCGGGCGAGCAGCAGCTTGCTGACGTTATGCTTGCGCGGCGGTTTGTAGCCAGTTGATGTAGATCCGTTCCGCCATAGTGTTGAATTCACTTAATTGTTCGGCGACAGCTGCCTCCATGGTAGCAACGCCATCGGTGCCGAGCTGATTTACAAGGGCGGCCCGGTATTCTTCAATCTCAGCCCAATTCGCGACCGTGTCCGGCTCGACTTCGACATGAAACTGTGCCGAGTAGGCCCGCGTGCCCCATTTCATCGCCTGAACAGCGCAAGCAGGTGAGGTCGCAAGACATTGGGCCCCGGCTGGCATTCGGGTCACTTCTGCCGAGTGCCACTGCAGGCAGGGGAACACTTCGGGCAGCCCGTCAAAGAACACACCCGTCGCGCCGGCTTCTGTCAGTTGAACATCCATGACGCCGATCTCGGGTTGCTGCGACGGGGCAACGGTTCCGCCAAGTGCTTCAGCCAAGAGCTGGTGTCCCAGGCAAAGACCCAGAAACGGCAGGCCCTGCTCCTCTACTGCTTTGCGGATAAATGCTTTTTCGTTTGCCAGCCAAGGGTGATCTGCCTCCTGCCAGACATCCATTGGCCCGCCCATAACCCACAGCGCCTCGTAGCCATCAAGCGACGGAAGTGTCTGTCCCTTGTCCAGTTCGACAGCATCCCATTCATGACCGTCTTCGACAAGAAATTCCCGAAAAATACCGGGATGTTCGACTTCGGCATGCTGCAGGACCAGAATTTTCATTATTAGTCTCCCCGACGTTTGAAATACCTATCTGCGGAAGCGGGACGGCGGTGCACCGTAGAGATCCGCAAAGGCACGTGTGAAGTTCGATGAACTGGCAAAGCCAGTTGCGAACGCGATGTTGGTTAGTGACAAAGACGAATTTCGAAGCAGGTTGTGACCGGTTTCCAGCCTGAGTTGGCGATAGTAACGCATGGTGCTTTCACCGGTTTTCTCTCGAAAAACGCGATTGAGCTGTCGTGGCGTGACGCCGGCCAGATCAGCCAGCTCATCCAGCGAAAGCGGGTCCGCGATATGGTCCTCCATCGCGGCAACTGCGTTGAGAACAGGAGGGGCCGTTGTACCCACCCGTTCCACCAGCCCGCCGCGCTGCGGGTCTGCTGCTGGCCGCACGTCGGTATGCAAGAACCAATCGCTGACCAGACGGGCAAACAACGCCCCGTGATGCTTGGTTATCAGTGCATGGGCGAGGTCCAGTGGGGCAGTGCCGCCGCCACAGGTCACCCGATCCCGGTCGATGACATAGAGTCGGCGTTCTATCATCAGGTTCGGATCCACCTCAGTCAACGCAGGTGCATGTTCCCAGTGTACGGTCATACGGCGGTCCTGCATCAGCCCGGCCCGAGCCAATATGGCTGGACCGCCTGACACACCCCCCAGTGTTACGCCTCGCCGGGCCATCCGGCCCAGCCATCGAAACAGCGCGGGGTCGCGCAACGACATCGGATCGCCGCCGGCAATGACCAGAAGCAGATCCAGATCAGGCTCTTCTCCGATCTGCATATCCTTCGAGATTTCGGCGGCGCCCGAACTTTGAACAGTACCGGCGTGAGAGAAGTGGCTGACCTTATAGAGGTCGCCGCGTCCCAACAGATTCGCGGCCCGGAATGGCTCTACCGTGCATGAATAAGACAGTAGAGCAAAGCCGGGAACTGGGACAATTCCGATCCGAAAGCTGTTTGCAACTGAACCAATTTTGTCCATTTTTGGAACGCTACAGTCCAAAAACGGGAAGTCAAGCGTGCAAAAGGTTGAAATCCTAAGCGCCATCGAACTCTGTGGAAAAGCGGATGCGTTACTCAGCTCTAAAAGTTCTGACTCAGGGCCTGACAGGAAACCGTGGGTGGAAACCGGTTTGGCGGGAACCCGAACCGAAACGGGAATACGACGTCGTCATCGTGGGTGGCGGCGGGCATGGGCTGGCCACGGCCTACTATCTCGCCAAGGAATTCGGCGTCACCAACGTTGCGGTTCTGGAAAAGGGCTGGATAGGGTCAGGCAATGTGGGGCGCAATACGACGATCATCAGGTCGAATTACCTGCTGGAGGGCAATCAGCCGTTCTACGAACTGAGTCTGAAATTGTGGGAGGGGCTGGAGCAGGACTTCAACTACAACGCAATGGTGAGCCAGCGCGGGATCCTGAACCTGATCCACAACGATCCGCAACGTGATGCCTTTGCCCGGCGCGCCAATGCAATGCGATTGTCAGGGGCGGACGCAGAGCTTCTGGACCTCGACGGTATCCGCAAGATGTGCCCGTTTCTGGACTATGAAAATGCCCGCTTTCCGATACAGGGTGCGCTCTGGCAGCCTCGTGGGGGAACGGTCCGACATGATGCGGTGGCTTGGGGGTATGCGCGTGGCGCCGACAGTCGCGGTGTCGACATTATTCAGAATTGCGAAGTCAGCGGTTTCGAAATGGAAAATGGCATCTGCAAGGGAGTGGAGACTTCCCGTGGTGCAATCCGCGCCAAAAAGATCGCTGTCTGCGTGGCGGGTTCGTCGTCGAGGGTGATGGCGCAGGCAGGGATGCGGCTGCCGATCGAAAGTCACGTTCTTCAGGCTTTCGTCTCCGAAGGGCTCAAGCCGGTCATTCCGGGGGTGATAACCTTTGGGGCCGGCCATTTCTATGTCAGCCAGTCCGACAAGGGCGGGCTGGTCTTTGGCGGTGATATCGACGGCTACAACACTTACGCGCAGCGCGGGAACCTCCCGGTGGTCGAGGATGTCTGCGAAGGCGGCATGGCAATCATGCCCATGATCGGGCGGGCGCGGCTTTTGCGGATGTGGGGTGGGGTGATGGACATGTCGATGGATGGATCCCCGTTTATCGACAAGACCGATATCGGCGGGCTCTATTTCAATGGTGGCTGGTGCTACGGCGGGTTCAAGGCAACACCGGCCAGCGGCTATTGCTATGCCCATCTGCTGGCCACCGACCGTCCGCACGAGACCGCAACCGAATACCGGTTGGACCGGTTCCGGCGCGGCGTTCCGATCGACGAAAAGGGCCAGGGTGCCCAACCCAATCTGCACTGAAGGGAGTTCGACATGATCATCAACCACCCCCTTCTTGGTCCAAGGGACGCAGCCGAATTCGTCTACAAGGGCGATGCCAGCCTGATCGACCGGCCTGATGGTATGACAGACGATCTCGACAGGTTTCACGACTATCTCTACCTGAGGGACAACCCGGCAGGTGAGCATCGTGAACTCTGGTATCACGAGCAAGGCGATCGGTCCTGGCTCGTGGTCACGCGGAACACCCTGACCCATGACATCACCAACGTAGAGCTTGCGCGGGACGTCGCGCGCAGCCGGGGGAGGTCGCGATGACCCAGACAAATCGGATCGCCGAAGCCCGGGTCGACCGCAGCAAGATCTTGGGGTTCACCTGGAACGGAAAGCCCATGCAGGGGCATCCCGGCGATACCCTCGCCTCGGCGCTGCTTGCAAATGGCGAGCGGTTCGTGGCCCGTTCCTTCAAGTATCACCGGCCGCGCGGTGTCTTTTCCGCAGGATCCGAGGAGCCTTCGGCATTGGTTCAGTTGCGGCGCGGGGCATCTCAGGAGCCCAACACCCGCGCCACGGTTGCCGAATTGTTCGACGGGCTCGAGGCGACCAGTCAGAACCATCGAGGCTCTCTGGAGCGCGATCTGTTGGCTGTTAACGACTGGCTGTCACCGTTTCTGTCAGCCGGTTTTTATTACAAAACCTTCATGTGGCCCAAAGCGTTCTGGGAGAAGCTGTACGAGCCGGTAATCCGTGCGTCTGCCGGACTTGGCCGATTGTCGATGGAGCCGGACCCGGATGTCTACGATCATGGCTTCCTGCATTGCGATCTTCTTGTGATCGGAGCTGGCCCTGCCGGGTTGGCGGCGGCATTGGAAGCGGGCAGGGCGGGGCTGAGAGTGATCCTCGCAGATGAGGATTTTCTGCCCGGCGGGCGACTCAATGCCGAAACGCACGCAGTAGCGGATCAGCCCGGACATATCTGGGCAGAACAGGCGGCTGCTGAACTCGCGGCGATGGGCAATGTTCGGCTTATGACCCGCACCACGGTTTACGGCGCGTTTGATCATGGCATCTATGGCGCGCTTGAACGGATGACAGACCATCTGCCGGTTTCGGATGGCAAACCGCGGCAGGTGCTCTGGCGTATCTATACCCGCCGCGCTTTGGTAACGGCCGGCGCAACCGAACGGTCGATCGCATTTGGCAACAACGATCGCCCCGGGGTGATGCTGGCGGGTGCGGTCCGCGCTTATGTGAACCGCTGGGGTGTAGCTCCGGGGCGCCGTGTGGCCGTGTTCACCAACAATGATGACGGTTGGCGAACGGCGCATGACCTGAAGGCCGCAGGGGTCGAAATAGCCGGGGTTATCGACACACGGGAGTCCTGTCCTGCACTGGACGGGGTGCGGAGCCTGCGCGGCAGGCAGATCGTTGACACACGCGGTCGCAGCAAAATCGGCGCCCTAATTCTTGACGATGGCACAGTGGTCGAAGCCGATTGTCTTGCTGTTTCGGGTGGTTGGTCGCCCAATGTACACCTGACTTGCCACCAGCGCGGCCGTCCGGTTTGGCGAGATGACATCGTCGGCTTCGTGCCCGGCGGAGACCTGCCTCCGGGCATGTCAGTGGCGGGAGCGGCCAATGGAACGCTGACCCTTGGGGCGGCCTTGCGCGATGGACATGACAGCGCAGCAAAAATTGCAGCCGAACTGGGCGCGACCCCGTCCAAGGCCGAGGCTCCGGGCGCGAGCGATGAGGCAAGTGACATCACTCCGTTCTGGCATGTGGGGGCCTCCAGGCGCCGCGCTTGGGTTGACCTGCAAAATGATGTGACCACCAAGGACGTGAAGCAGTCACATACCGAAGGATTCCGCTCAGTCGAACACCTGAAACGTTACACCACCTTGGGCATGGCAACGGATCAGGGGAAAACTGCGAATGTGCTGGGGCTGGCCATTTTGGCAGAAGCCAGCGGCAAGACCATTCCCGAAACCGGCACCACAATCTTCCGGCCGCCTTATTCTCCGGTGCCGATGGGCGCCCTTGCAGGTCGAGCGCGAGGCAAGGACTTCCGCCCGTATCGGCTGACTCCGTCGCATCGTTGGGCCGAGGAGAATGGCGCCGCTTTCGTTGAGACCGGCATGTGGTTGCGGGCGCAATGGTATGCACGTCCCGGCGAGAAGGGATGGCGGGACAGTGTGGATCGCGAGGTTACGATGACCCGCAATTCTGTGGGTATTTGTGATGTGACCACGCTGGGCAAGATCGACATTCAGGGCCGCGACGCGGCCGAGTTCCTCAACCGCATCTACGCTAACGCTTTTGCCAAGCTTCCAGTGGGCAAGGTCCGTTATGGATTGATGCTGCGTGAGGATGGCGTCTGTTATGACGACGGCACGACCGCGCGGTTCTCGGAAACGCATTTCGTGATGACGACCACAACGGCCAATGCGGTGACGGTGTTCCGCAACATGGAGTTCGCACGTCAGTGCTTGTGGCCGGACCTGGACGTGCACCTGATTTCGACCACAGATGGCTGGGCGCAATTCGCGGTGGCGGGGCCAAATTCGCGTGCGCTGCTGCAGAAGGTGATAGACGATACAGACCTTTCCAATGATGCGTTCCCCTTCATGGCCTGCGCCGAGATCACCGTCTGCGGCGGGACGCCTGCGCGGCTGTTCCGGATCTCGTTTTCGGGTGAGCTGGCCTATGAGATCGCGGTTCCGACCCGATATGGCGATGCGCTGGTGCGCGCTTTGATGGAGGCCGGAGAAGAGTTTGATGCTACCCCATATGGGACCGAAGCTCTTGGCGTAATGCGGATTGAAAAGGGTCATGCGGCAGGCAACGAACTGAACGGCCAGACCACAGCGGCGCAGCTGGGGTTGGGAATGATGGTGTCCAAGAAAAAGGATGCCATCGGCTCCAAGCTGTCCGAGCGAGAGGGGATGAACACTGCAGACGATCTGCGTCTGGTGGGTTTTCATCCGGTCGACAGGTCGGTGCAGCTGAACGCCGGCGCGCATTTCCTGAACCGCGCCGACCCCGAGGACATGGCCCATGATCAAGGCTGGATGACTTCTGTCGCATGGTCGCCGGAGCTTGGGCATTCCGTTGGTCTGGGCTTTCTGAAGCGAGGCAAGAAACGCATGGGCGATGTGGTGCGCGCGTTTGATCCCGTCCGTGGCAAGGACACGCTGGTTACTGTCGTTTCGGCCCATCACATCGATCCTGAAGGAGAGCGTCAACGTGGGTAGTCTGATCGCAACACCTGTATTGGGCACAGATCCGATCGAGATTGGTGCCAATAGGATCACGCCGCGCCCGGATCTGGCAATGGTCTCGGTCGCGACGCCACGCGGCAGCGAGACCGAGCTGGCTGCGGCTCTTAAGTCCGGTTTCGGACTGGATGTGCCTGATGCAACCGGATCCACGCAATCCGACGACATGTTTGCGTTGCGGATGACGCCGGATCAGATCCTGCTTGTTTTCTCGGCAACCGACCTCAGCGCAGAAGGATTTGTAAAGTCAAAACTCGGCGGGGCTGGGTACACGACCGACCAGAGCGATGCCCTGATGGTGCTTGATCTGGACGGGCCGCTGACCCGCGCGGCACTGGAACGGCTATGCCCGGTGGATCTGCACGACAACGCCTTTCCTGTCGGCGCCAATGCCCGAACGATCATGGAGCATATGGGCGCCACGATACATCGAGTGTCAGAAACGGAATTTCGGTTGATCGCGGCCGGGTCTTCGGCGCGTTCATTCCTGCACGCCGTTGAGACATCATTTCATCTGTTGCCTGAGGCCTGACAGGGCTTTTTAACACTTCGTTCCGAGTCCGAACCAATTAGAACGCGCCCTCATTTTCGGCATGAGGGGGCCTACATGTGTTTGGCGAGGGAGGCGGAGGGACGGCCGGTTTTTGACCAAAATGGCTATTGACTAATTCTGGAAATCAGCCCACCCATTGAATGATTATTCAACAAGTTTTGGCGGTGTTCACGTTGGAATTTCACCTCTTCCTGTCAGATGTTGGCGAAATGTCAATTGGCCGTGATCGCCCGTTCAAGTGACGAACAAACAGCTCTAGACCGGAGATCCCAATGACCCGCGACCCGCGCTATGATGTCTTGTTCCAGCCAATGAAGATCGGGCCGGTTGTTGCTCCGAACCGCTTCTATCAGGTGCCGCACTGCACCGGGATGGGATGGTTGCGGCCGAGAACACTGGCTGAAATGCGCGCGGTAAAGGCCGAAGGCGGCTGGGGCGTCGTCAACACCGAATACTGCTCGATCCACCCTAGCTCGGATGATACGCCGCATCCCTGTGCGTCGCTTTGGAATGACAGCGATATTCGTGCGCATCGGCTGATGACCGACAAGGTGCATGCACATGGCAGTCTGGCCGGGGCAGAGCTGTGGTACGGCGGGATCCGCACCACGAACCTCACGACGCGCGAAGTGCCGATTGACCTTGCGAGCTTTCCCAACTCGGTTGGTCATCCGTTCCAGACCCGCGCGATGGACAAGTCCGATATCCGCATGTTTCGGAACTGGCACCGCAAAGCCGCGCTGCGTGCGCGGGAGGCCGAGTTCGACATCGTTTACGTCTATGCCACCCATGGCTACATGATTTCGAACTTTCTCAATCCCGGCCTCAATACTCGCGGGGATGAATATGGCGGCTCGCTAGAAAACCGCGTCCGCTTTGTGCGCGAATTGATCGAAGAAACCAAGGAGGCCGTTGGTGATCGGTGCGCCGTGGCTGTTCGCTTTTCTGCCGATGAGGAAATCGGCGAAGATGGCAACCCGATCTTTGGTGACCGCCGAGAGATGTTCGAACTGCTTTCCGATTTGCCGGACCTGTGGGACATTAATATCGCCGACTATTCGCTTGAGATGGGCGTTTCACGCTATGTGAAAGAGGCCGCACTGGAGCCCTATATGAACTGGGTAAAATCGGTCACGAGCAAACCCGTGGTGACCGTCGGCCGCTTCACGTCGCCGGACGCCATGGCCAGCCAGATCAAACGAGGCATTACCGACTTCGTTGGCGCCGCGCGCCCGTCGATCGCCGACCCGTTTCTGCCGCGCAAGATCCAGAAGGGTGAGGTCGACTCGATCCGAGAATGCATTGGCTGCAATATCTGCTATGCTGGCGACAGTTTGGCCGCGCCGATCAGGTGCACCCAAAACCCCACCATGGGAGAGGAGTGGCGCAAGGGCTGGCATCCCGAGAAGATCCCGCCCAAACACGCCGAGGAGAAGGTGCTGGTGGTCGGCGCAGGTCCGGCCGGCCTGGAGGCTGCCCGGGCGTTGGGGCAGCGCGGCTATGAAGTGATGCTGGCCGAAGCAGGTCGGGAATTGGGAGGGCGGATCACTCGCGAAAGTGCCCTTCCGGGAATGGGCGAATACGCACGCGTCCGGAACTATCGCGAGCAGAGCATGTTCGAGATGGCAAATGTCCAAGTGTTTCGTGAAAGCCCGCTTGGTGTGGAGGATGTGATGGCGGTGGAGGCCGACCATGTGGTCATTGCCACCGGCGCAAAATGGAACCGCACCCGCTTCGACTGGAGCTGTTACCGGTCTGTTGCAACCGAAGACAGCGATGCGAAGCTATTTACGCCCGATGATATCATGGATGGCAATTTGCCGACCGAGGGGCCGGTGCTCGTTTATGACGAAGACGGCTACTACATGGGAGGCGTTGTTGCGGAAACTCTCAAGAAATCCGGGCTAGAGGTTGTACTTGTCACTCCTGCAGACACGGTTTCAGCCTGGGCCGAGGAGACGTCGGAGCGCTGGCGGATCCGCACGCATCTGATGAAACTCGGAATTGGTATCGAACTGTCTCACGGGTTGGAGTGGTTCGACGGCTCTTCGGCAAAACTGATATGCGAGTACAGCGGCAGTTCACGGGAGGTTCCGGCGGCATCGTTGGTCATGGTGACGCAGCGCACCCCGAATGATGGCCTGTATCGGGATTTGTTGGTTGCGGTAGACGGCAACAAGGATCGCTTGCCCTTTTCTTTAGAGAAAATCGGTGACTGCGATGCACCTGCCATCATTGCGGCTGCCACCTATGCCGGGCATCGCTATGCGCGTGAGCTTGGAAACCCATACGATGTTGAGCAGATGCGCCATGACCGTGTCGATGTCGGGGAAACATCTGATGCACCAACCAAGGCTGAACCTTCGAAGGAGTATCTCGACACCCTGCGCAACTACTACGAAGAAGAGGTCGAAGGCGAAGCCTATTTCGAAGCCATTGGCTGCCGCAGGGCATCACCTGACGAGCGGCGCAAAATGACGCGCCTTGCCGAAATTGAGATCTTTACCGCAGAGGCTGTCCGTCCATTGATCGACAAATATGGAATATCGACCCGCAGCCGTGAGGAATTGCTGCTTTCGGGGCGGGATCAGGCCGATGAAACTCCTGAGCAATGGCAGGATCTGATGAATGAAATGCTTGCGACGTTTCCTGAATACATTGACGAATTCCTCAAGCTCGAGGCCATGGCCCCGCCGGAAGATCTACCTCGGTTGAAACTCTTGACTGAACATGAAGTGGCGGCCATCGAATTTCTTGAACGGGAATCCACGGGCCGGGCTGATAGCGAAGCGCCTTTGCTGACATTTCTGGGTCGATGCTCCTGAGATCGTGGGCTTGCCGTTTGGCGGCTGGCCAGAGGAGATACCCCCGCAACCTGAAAGGCGGGCTTTCGATTAACCTGCGTCGATGGCCTGCCGCATCCAGCGTTGCAGGTACATGACGGGATGTTCGGAGTTCACGCCGCCGCAGGGATCAATCACCAAGGGGCCAGGGCGGTAACCGCGCGACCCGAGCCCGCGCTGGACGGACTCCACCAAGTGAATATCCTCCTCGACCGTCGTGTGGCGGTCCTGAAGGGCCAGCTGCCTGACTTTTTCGTCCTCCGCGCCGCCAACAGAGTACCAACCGCGCCAGACAATCACGTTCTCGGCGTCAACCGCGCGCCAATGGTATGTGTTCAGTAAATTGCCGGGGTACACCTGAAACGAGAACATGGGCCAAAGGAACCAGCTGGAATACTGGTCATGGTGATCAAACCCCGAATGAATGTCATAGCTCATGTCATCAAGGCTCTGGCATTCGGTGGTATGACGCAGACACATGCCTTGCGGTTGAATGTCATAAGTTTCCGGCCGGACTACACCATTGGAAAAGGTCGGGTGGTTAAGTGAGCAGTGGTAGCATTCCGAGTAGTTTTCGACGGAAACCTTCCAATTGCACTTTTCGTGGATTTCGACCCACTCCAATGGCCTGAGTTCAGCCCAGTTTGGCACCCATTCCTGCAGTTCCTTTCGACAGTTCGGGAACCAGTCTTCCATCGGTGGCGCAGCCGGATCCAGATTGACGAACAGGAAACCCAGAAACTCCTCGGCCCGAACCTCGGTAAGGCAGATGCCTGACTTGTCGAATCCCTCGACCGCGCCGATGTTCGGCCCGGCCCTGAGCTCACCGGTCAACTCGTATGTCCACGCATGGTAGGGGCAAACCACCACGCGGGCCGAGCCGGAACCACTGACAAGCTGATGCGCTCGGTGCTGACAGACATTGTAGAAAACGCGGATTTCGTCGTCCCGCCCCCTTATCGCAAACAGGCTTTCTCCGGCAATCTCGAAGGTCTGGTAGTCACCCGGCTTCGGCAGGTCGGACGAATGGCATCCGAATTGCCAAGTTCGTGCCAATAAGCCTTCGATCTCGAGCCTGAACACTTGCGGGTCGATGTAGTATCTGGCGTCGAGCGACCGCACCGGTTCGTTCATTTCGTCCCCTCGTGATAGAGGCCAAGTTGATGCCGTCGTTTGTGAAAAGTTTCGACCCGCTCAACGATTTCGTCGCTTGCAACAGCAATCACGAAGGAAAGCAGAGTCTCGAGCAGGGCGATGATACTCACGGAGGAGGGAAAGAACTGCGGCGTGTCCACTGACACCACAAATCCGTGATCGGAAACGCGAACAATCGGGCTGGCACGGCTATCGGACAATGCGATGATCGTCATTCCCTGCTCTCGTGCGATTTCGACAGCCTCGACAACTTCTGTTCTGAAGGGTTTGCAAGTCACCGCAATCAGAACATCCCGCTTGTCTGCCCACGCAAGATCATCCACTGGCGTCGAGCCGGGGCGCGGTATGGCATGAAACTCGGTCATGCCGGTCGAGGCCAGGTATGTGAAATTTCGCGCAACCGAGTTGTTTACCCCGACGCCCAAAGTGAAAACGCGCCGGGCGTTCCAGATAGCCTCGGCTGCGGACTTTAACTCGTCCGTGGAAATTCCGGCAAAAGTCTCTTCGACATTTGCCAACACGTCGCGCACCATATCCGCATAGAGCCCGCCTAGATCGCCAGACTTGCGTATGTCCTGCAACCAGCGGGCGCGATCGGGGAAATCTGCCGCCCCCCGCCGGATCGCTTCGCGGAACGGGGCCCGAAAGTCTTCGTAGCCTTCGAACCCGACCTGCCGGGCCATCCGAACCACTGTGTTCGGTTTCACATTGGCCGCTTCGGCGATCTCTCTCACGGTTGAAACACCTACGTCGCGCGGGTTTTCAAGCACATAGGTGGCAGCCTTGCGTGCCTCGGGGGTCAGGTCTGACAGCTCGCCAGCCAGCCGATCCAGAATCAAGTTTGATACATTTGTCCCAATCATAATTGACGATGGTAGATTTGTTTGCTTACGGTGTCGACAGGAAAAGCCAACCAAACAGAGGTGCAAGCTGTGTCCAACACATTTCCGAGCCACGCGCGGGTCGTAATCGTGGGCGGGGGCATCATGGGGGTGGGTCTTGCCTATCACCTCGGACACGAGGGTTGGGGGCAGGACACCCTGTTGTTGGAAAAGGCGGAATTGACCTCGGGGAGCACATGGCATGCGGCCGGGCAGATCACACATTCGACCTCCAGTTTTGGCTTGGGCAAATGTGTCGGCTACAACATCGATCTTTATTCAGGGGATTTGGAGGCTGAAACCGGCCAGCCCGTAACCTGGCACGGCTGCGGATCATTTCGTCTGGCCTACACCGAGGATGAGATGGACTGGCTCCGCCACACGCTATCGGTCGGGCAATCGCTGGGGTTCAACATCGAACTTGTTGAGGTCGACAGGATCGCAGACAAGCATCCTTTCTATAACCTCGACGGGGTTCTGGGGGGGCTGCACACACCGGACGACGGCCATGTGGATCCCACAAATGTGACGATGGCAATGGCTGCGGGAGCGCGCAGAAACGGGGTCAGGATCATTCGGCAATGTCGGGCTACCAACATCACCAGGGCCGCCACGGGAGAGTGGGCCGTCGAAACCGAGATGGGCACGATCATCTGCGAACATGTCGTCAATGCCGGCGGAACCTATGCCCGGCAAATGGGAGAGTGGTCCGGTCTTCAATTGCCAATGACCTCGATGACCCATCATTACTTTGTGACCGAGCCGGTCCCCGAGTTTGAGACCCTCGAATATGAACTTCCTGTCATTCGCGACGACAAGAAGGTGTCGGGCTACATCAGGATGGAGCAGAAGCGGGGGCTGATCGGGATCTACGAGAAGGAAAATCCGAACTCCGTCTGGCATGATCACTGTCCCTGGGATTATGAAAACTGGCTATTTGATGCCGACTATGACCGCGTCATGCCGTATCTTGAGGAAAGCCTGAACCGCATGCCGATTTTTGCGCAACTTGGCATTCAGCGCGAGGTTCACGGGGCGATCAGCCATCCGCCGGATGGCAACCCGCTGATTGGCCCGGCGCCGGGTGCGCACAACTACTGGTGCTGTTGCGGAACGCAGATCGGGATCGGCTGGGGGCCAGGTCTGACGCGCGAACTGGCTCGCTGGATGGTGCATGGCGCCGCGGATATCTCGATGCGGGAATTCGATCCGCGCCGCTTTGGTTCCTATGCCCGAAAAGAGTGGCAGGTGGTGAAGGCCGAGGAAGACTATTGCCTTCGGCACGAGGTTCCCTTTCCGCATTTCAATCGTTTGGCAGGGCGGCCGGTCAAACCGTCCCCGTTGTACGATCTCCTCAAGTCCAAAGGGGCTGTCCATGAAGAGGTTTACGGGTTCGAGCGGCCCCGTTGGTTTTCCCGGAATGGTGTCGCGCAGGAAGACCATTATTCCTTCAATCGCACTGTCGCAGACGACATGGTTGCGCTGGAAGTGAACGCCGTGCGCAATGCCGTCGGGATCATGGATGTGACGGCCTTTACAAAAGTGCTGGTTGAGGGGCCCGACGCCTATGCCCTGCTGGATCGCCTGACCGCGAACCGGATGCCGCAAAAGGTGGGTGCGATTACGCTCACGCACATGTTGAACCGGGCCGGGCGGATCGAGCTGGAAACCACGATCATGCGAATGGAAGAGGGTCGGTTTTACCTTGTTTGTGCCGCGTTTTTTGAACAGCGTTTGCTCGATCATCTGAACCAGAACCGCGCGGATGAATTGGTGACGATCACTGCGGTTTCGTCCCAATGGTCGGCCCTGTCGCTTAACGGGCCGCATTCGCGGGACGTTCTGGCGAGGTGTTCGGATGCCGAACTAGGAAATGAAAACTTTCGCTGGCTTTCCGGGCAGCAGATCTCTGTCGCAGGTCACCGCGTCTGGGCCTTGCGGATGTCCTATGCTGGGGAATTGGGATGGGAACTCCACATGCCAAATGCAGCCTGCTTGGATGTCTACAAAGCGCTTTGGGCAGCCGGTGAAGCGTTCGGGATAATCGACTATGGTTCCTTTGCAATGAACGTGTTGCGCATGGAAAAGGGATTCAAGGGCGCCAGTGAATTGACAAACGAGGTCACGCTGGCCGAAGCGGACGTATTGCGGTTGGCTCGCACCGACAAATCGTATCTCGGGCGGGACGAGACCCTGAACCCTGATCTGCGGTGGGTTTGCGCTTATCTGGAAATCGAACCGGATGGTAAGGCCGACGGGCATGGCGGCGAGGCTGTTCTTCTGGATGACAGTGTTGTCGGCTCGACGTCGTCAGTTGCCTACAGCCCCACCGTCGGAAAGATCCTCGCCTTTGCTTATCTCCAGCCATCAGCCGCAAGGCCTGAGACCGCTCTTGAGGTCGTCATTCACGGGGTTCGACGCGCCGCAAAGGTTCTGGGTGAGCCGGCGTTTGACCCGGCCAGCATTCGCCCCCGCACGGAGGCGAGGGAAATCGCATGAATCTGCCAAGAACCATGTCTGCGATGGTGACGATTGGTCATGGCGGGCTTGATCAGATGGTGTTTCACGAGAATTGGCCGCGCCCTGATCCAGCGGCCGGTGAAGTCCTCATAAAGGTCGGGGCATGCGGATTGAACAATACGGACGTGAATACGCGATCGGGTTGGTATTCAAAGTCCGTGACCGACGCCACGACCGGTAATGCCTTTGCCGAGGTGAGCGAAGATGATCCGACCTGGGGCGGTGCGCCAATTCAGTTCCCGCGCATTCAGGGGGCCGATGTCTGTGGAAAGATCGTCGCCGTGGGCGAGGGAGTCGATCCCGCCCGGATCGGTGAGCGGGTCATAACCGATGGCTGGTTGAGGGATACAGATGACCCCGAAAGCATGGACAAGACCGGTTATTTCGGATCGGAACGGGATGGCGGGTTTGCCGAGTTTACCACCACTCCGTCCCGAAACGCCTTGAACATACGGTCCCAGTTGACGGATGCCGAACTCGCGACGTTTTCCTGTTCCTATTCCACGGCCGAAGGCATGCTGACACGCGCCGGTGTTTCGGCGTCTGACACGGTGCTGGTTCCCGGCGCCTCTGGCGGGGTTGGTGGCGCGCTGGTGCAATTGTCGAAGCGGCGCGGTGCGCGGGTTGTTGCAATGGCCTCCGAGGACAAGCACCCGCAGGTTGCAGCGCTTGGCCCGGACATGATCCTGCGCCGAACACCGGATGATCTGCGTGCAGCGTTGGGGCAAGAGAAGATCTCGGTGGTTGCCGACGTCGTCGGTGGGCCATACTGGCCGAAACTCATCGATGCTCTGGTACGAGGCGGCCGCTATACATGCTCCGGAGCGATTGCCGGCCCAATTGTCTCTTTCGATCTGCGGACATTCTACCTGCGTGACCTGACATTCACGGGTTCGACAGTGATCCCCCCTGCGGTCATGTCAAACCTGATCCGATACATCGAAAACGATGAAATCAAACCGGCGCTTGCTGCAACATTTCCGTTGGAACAGCTTCGAGAGGCGCAGGCAGCCTTTATCGCCAAAGAGCACGTCGGAAACATCGTGGTGATCCCATGAACAGGATGAGTTGGGACAGATTGCTGACCGAAATTCGCAGCGTTCATGAAAATACGACCGCCTTGCAGACTTTCTGCCCGTTTCCCGATGATATCCGGCAGCAGCAGGTTTTGCCGCATCACATTCCGTCATCGGATCTGATGCAGGCGGATCCCGCGCTTGAAAGCACGCGCTATCGGGCGTGTTGCCAGGCCCTGATCGACTGCGCTGACCAGGCGCATTGGCGGGAAACGTACAAAGGCACCGATATTGGCGAGGACTTTTTGAACCGTTTTGGCTGCTATGGGATCATCGGGCCGAACGCTCCGTTCCATAGCGACAGGATGCGGGCTTGGGTCGTCTACATGCCGGCCCGACTATGGTATCCGTGGCATCACCACCCCGCCGAAGAGATGTATCTGACGCTTGCGGGCACCGCCCGTTTCCTGGTCCGGGGACATCCAGATCAAACCATGATCGAGGGCACCCTCAGCACTCATATGTCCGACCAGCCCCACGCAACCGAAACCACCGGGTCGCCGTTCCTCGCATATGTGGTCTGGCGCAATCAGTTTGAAATCGCGCCCGTGCTGACACCTGCGGAGAAGCTGGAATGAAGATCACCCGGATTTCACTCTATCAGATCGACCTGCCGTTGGAGCACCCCTACTGGCTGTCCGGTGGGCGTCTTAGGTTCGAGGTTCTGGATGCTACTTTGGTCAAGATCGAAACCGACACCGGGCTGATCGGCTGGGGGGAAGGCACGCCTTGGGGGCATACATATGTGCCCGCCCACGGCCCGGGGATACGGGCCGGAATTGAGACAATGGCCCCATTTATCCTCGGGCTGGATCCGCGCCGGGTCTTGGCCGTGGAGCGGGCCATGGATCTTGCGCTGCCCGGCCATCTCTATGCCAAGAGCCCAATTGATATGGCCTGCTGGGATATTGCCGGTCAGGCTGCTGGTCTGCCTATTGCGGATCTCATGGGAGGCGGATCCCGAACTCCGCGCGCGATTGCGTCTTCGGTCGGGGCCAAGACCATCGAGGAAACCCGCGCTGTCATCGATCGCTATCGCAGTCGCGGGTATGTAGCACATTCTGTCAAGATTGGCGGTGATGTGGCACGGGATATCGCGCGCATCCGGGACGTCGAGAGCATCCGGCGCGAGAACGAGGTTGTACTCTATGATGTCAACCGCGGCTGGACGCGGCAGCAGGCCTTGCGGGTGATGTCGGCTACCGAAGATCTTAACGTGATGTTCGAACAGCCCTGCGAAACGCTTGATGACATCGCTGCGCTGACAGGAAAGCACGCTGCCCCGGTATCGGTGGATGAATCTCTGGTAACCCTTCAGGACGCATCCCGCGTCGCAAGGGACGGACTTGCAGAAGTATTCGGGATCAAGCTGAACCGGGTCGGAGGGCTTACAAAGGCGGCCCGGATGCGTGATGTTGCTCTGGCGCACGGTATCGACATGTTTGTTATGGCCACAGGCGGTTCGGTGCTGGCGGATACCGAGGCGTTACATCTTGCGGCAACGATTCCCGATGCCAATTGCCATGCGGTCTGGGCCTGTCAGGATATGCTCACATTGGATATTGCCGGGGGCAGAGGTCCACGCAACGACAATGGCTATCTGCACCTCCCCGAGGCACCGGGGCTGGGTGTGCAACCTGACGAGAAGGCGCTGGGCGATCCGGTTGCGGTGTATCCATGAAGGTCAGCGGACTCATCCTGTGGTCTGTAGAACTGACAAGCCACGCCACCTACTACATGGCCGGTGGAAAAACCTGCGATACGGTCAAATCGCAGGTTCTGTGTCTGGAAACCGACAACGGGATGAAGGGTTGGGGCGAGGTGTGCCCCATTCCGCACTATCTGCCGGCATTTGCAGATGGGGTGCCGAGTGCGGTGACCGAAATGGCCCCGGCGCTTCTGGGGGCTTCGCCAATCGGTGTCGATGCCATTATGCGCCGGCTCGATGACGTTCTGCAGGGACATTCTTATGCCAAGTCGATTGTCGACATGGCCTTGTGGGATTTGTTCGGCCAGGCAACCGGGCAGCCGCTCTTTACCCTGTTGGGAGGGCGCACGCAGGCGGACATGCCGCTGTATCATTCGATCACCTGCACCGAGCCCGACGACATGGCTCGTATCGCCGCCGAGGCATATGCAACAGGTATCCGGCAGTTTCAGGTCAAGTTGGGCGTTGATGCAGATTGGCAGGCCGACGCCGAGCGATTGACAAAGGTTCGTGAGGCCGTCGGAAGTGGCCCGATTGTTTACGGCGACTGGAATTGCGGCGCGACTAAACTGCAGGCCACCCGAACGGCGCGCACGGTTGCGCATCTGGATGTTATGCTGGAGCAACCTTGCAGCACGCTGGAAGACTGCGCCGCTGTCCGGCAGGCTACGGGTCTGCCGATGAAAATCGACGAAGGCGCATTTGATCTGGCGTCACTGCTGCGTGCGCGCGACCTTGGTTGTCTTGATGCAGTCGCACTGAAACTATCCAAGTTTGGCGGGATCTCGACCATGCGCAGAGCGCGGGATCTGACGCTTCATTTCGGGGCCGAGATCTGCGCCGAATGCACGTGGGGATCGGACATCGTAACAGCTGCCGCCCTGCATTTTGCCGCTTCCACACCACCCCGAATGCTGCTGAATACATGCGACCTGTCATCCTATGTGGCGCCGCGCCTTTGCCCGGACGCACCCGTTCGCACAAACGGTCGAATCGCGCCTCCCGAAGGTCCGGGTCTGGGTGTCTCACCGAACCCCGACATGCTTGGAACTCCGATTTTGGAGCTTAACTGAACAATGCATAAGCTATCGACCCAGTCCGAATGGATCTCCCGAGCCCGCAATGTGCTGCCTGCCGGAGGATTTGGAAATTTTGACCCGAATATCGTGATCTCCAAGGGGCAGGGCAGTCGTGTCTGGGATGAGGATGGTAAGGAGTATATCGACTACCTTATCGGATCGGGGCCCATGCTATTGGGGCACGGTCACCCCGAAGTGCTGGACGCGGTTCTGGAGCAACTGCCATTGGGCATGACCTTCTTCGCCAACAACAGCAAAGGAATCGAACTGGCCGAGGCCATCGTGGATGCCGTTCCCTGTTGCGAACAGGTCAGGTTTGTGGCTTCGGGCGGCGAGGCTGATATGTACGCCATCCGGCTTGCCCGCGCCTATACCGGGCGCGACCGAATTCTGAAATTCGAGGGCGGTTATCACGGTATGAGCGCAGAAGCCCAGATGAGCCTTGCCCCGGCCACTCGGGTGAATTTTCCGCAAGCGGTGCCGGATAGTGGGGGGATTCCACAATGTGTCGCCGACCAGATGCTGATCGCCCCCTTCAATGATCTTGCGGCCGTGGAGGCTCTGTTGAACGAAAACCGTGATATAGCCGCCATAATCGTCGAACCGTTGCAGCGGATCATTCCGGCTGAACCTGGGTATCTGGAAGGGTTGCGCAGCCTCTGCGACGCTCATCACGTCTTGCTGATCTTTGACGAAATCGTAACGGGGTTTCGTTTGGCTTACGGCGGTGCGCAGGAACGTTATGGTGTAACCCCGGATATCTGTACGCTGGGAAAGATCATCGGGGGTGGGTTCCCGCTGGCAGCTGTCGGGGCGAGTGCCGAGATTATGGGTCACTTTGACAGGTCACTTGTTCCACCCGACAAATGGCTCATGCAGCTGGGGACATTGTCCGGCAATCCGATTGCCGCTACGGCGGGCCTCAAGACAATGGAAATCCTGCGCCGCGAAGGCAGCTATGATCGGCTAAGGGCCGTGGGACGATCGCTTCAGAACATGCAGTCTGAGGCGCTTTCCAAGGCCGGTATCGCGCACCGGATCTGCGGAGATGAGACCCTGTTCGACGTGTATTTTGCAAATTCTGATTGCCGTGATTATCGCTCTGCCCGCCATGACGACCCAAACCGAAATGTGATCTATAATGATGAACTGCGACGCCAGGGGGTCTTCAAGTCGCCCGGCAAACTCTACCCTTCGCTCGCGCTCTCGGATGCAGATCTGGAAGAGACAGAAGCGGCGGTTCTGGCTGCGGTACATGCAGTCAGCGACACCTAAATGAGCGGGTTTGGAGGCAGGTGTTCTAGTGGGGGCTTTTTTTTGCCGAAATCTCGGCCACACCCTACTGTCGATCACTGAGTTGCATTCAAATGGACTGCAGCCATTTCTTGAATATTCTGATTGTGACGCGGTTTTGATCTCCGGGACGGCAAACAAAATACAACCCGCGATCCAGCGCTACTCTGCTTTCGTCCAGCCGAACCAGCCGGCCAAGCTCTAGGTCTCTGGCCGCCAGAAGATGCCGGGTAAGCGCTACGCCTTGACGGTCCAAAGCAGCTTCTATCAAGACTGCGCTGTCAACGTACTTTGTTTGTTGCGACTGTAACTGGTCGGCGTTCAGCCCAACTTGTTCAGCCCAATTGTTCCAGCCAACATTGAAAGCGTCGTGCAGCAAGGGCAGCCCGCAAATGGCTTCTGCCGTCATCGGCAATGGCGTGTCTTCGACAAGCGCAGGGGCAGCCACGACAATTAGTTCTTCCTGTGCAATTTGCTCATGGTGCAAGCCAGCCCAGCCTGGCTCCCCAAATCGAAGAGCGACATCGACTTCGGAACTGTCAAAGTCCGCAAATCCGTCATTGGTGTCCAAAAGCAAACTTATCCCGGGATGGTCGTGATGAAACGAAGGCAGGCGGGGCACCAACCATTTGAGGGCCAGAGAGGTCGACAGAGAAACCGTGATCGACTGTCGGTGATGCACTCGTTTTACGTCCATCACTCCCAGTTGCAGTGCAGAAAAGGCTTGCCTAGTAGATTGATGCAGCCGCTCACCCGCCTTGGTCAATTCGACGCCGTTCGGGCGGCGATGAAACAGGGTTACCCCCAGATGCAGCTCCAGTTGTTTGATTTGGCGGCTCACGGCACCGTGCGTGACATTCAATACATCTGCGGCCTTGCTCAGGCTGGATTGAGTTGCCGTTTCATCAAAGGCTTGCAGGGCGCGAAGGTGTCTGAGGTTTTCCATGATGTGAGAAAACCTAACATTGAGCTTCGATAAACTCGATAGGTTTCTGATCATGGGCAGGACTATCTTGAGCACACGCCAAGAAATCTGAGAAGTGCTCATGCGCTGTGGGCAAGAGCTGCCAAAGGAGTCGATTGTGCCCGAAGTGAAAGTCGCGTTGATGACCGGTACCGGTCAGGGAATTGGCCGGGGATGTGCCATCGAGATGGCCAAGGCTGGCTATAAGGTTTCGCTCATGTCGCCTTCCAATCGTTCTGTCGAACTTGCCGAAGAACTGGGTGGAATAGGCAGGCGTGGTTCGGTTCTGGATGTGGATGATCTTCAGTCCATGATTGACGACACGATGAGCCGATATGGTCGGATTGACGCGATTGTCAGCAATATGGGGCATGGTGGAACCGTACCGGAGGAGATCAAGACCGTTGGGTTTGATCCTGATTTTGATGGTCCCTTGCTCGAACTGAGTGACGAGCTTTGGCACGAAAGCCTGGACATGTACGTTCTGAATGTTGTCAAGATCGCCCGCATTGTCACCCCGATCCTGATCGAACAGGGCGGCGGTGTATTCGTGAACATCTCGTCAATGAATACAATCGAACCTCGTGCGCCCTATCCGATGAGCATGCTGCGCGGCGCGTTGCACAGCTTTTCCAAGCTGTATGGCGACCGCTATGCCCGCCACAACATCCGCATGAACAACTTGCTGCCGGGCTTTTGCGAGAATGTGAACCTGTCAGATTTCGCCCGCAAATCCATACCGGCTCAGCGACTGGCGACCTTCGAGGAAATCGGGCAGGCTTGCGTGTTTCTCGCGTCAGACGGTGCTCGCTACATCAACGGACAAAGCATATTGTCTGATGGCGGGATGAACCGGGCAGTGCGCTGAACGAGGGGGAGAGAGGAAATGATCGTAACGGCCTTGAAAGACATAGTCGGAACCGAACGGGACATTTCCGGCCCCGGTTGGCAAAGCCGACGGTTGTTGCTGGCTTCCGATGGTATGGGATTTTCAATGACGGATACGATCATTCGGCGCGGCGCGACCTTGGAACTGGAATACAAACACCATCTGGAAGCGTGCTATTGCATTGAAGGCTCTGGGGAAATCAAGAGCGTAATGGGCGTGGAATGGCACCCACTGGAACCTTTCACACTATATGCGCTTGATCAGAATGATCGCCATGAGGTTCGGGCAATTGATGGCGATTTGCGGCTGGTCTGCGTGTTTAACCCGCCGCTGACAGGCAGTGAAGTGCACGGCCCAGACGGCAGCTATTCGCCTCAGGTCTGACTTGCAGTAATGCAACGGGTCGCGCCTGCGATGCATCCCGAAAGCCACCACTGCCCAAACATGAATCATTTTGTTGAGGTCTAACTGCGTGAAAAGGTATTCGGTTCACGTAGGCCGTCGCTCGAAAGGCTTGGGCTAACCGAAAGCTCAGAGCCTGATGCAGACAACTTGCAAGGCACTCAAAGTGCGCTTCGGATTCCCAAGTCAGGCAATCAAAAACTATGGCCAGTTCGGCGGCCGCCAGCAGCATAACGGCCTGATGTCTCGGCTGGGCCCATTGGTCTCAAAGTCGGATGCAGGCCAGATGCGGTCCGTTGCCAGTGAGGTCGCAAGTAAGCGAGAAGAGCGCTCAACTGTTCAGATTTCACTACTGGATAGGCTGGGCCAAAACCTCCATTCGGTCGATCGCCCTTATCAAGCGCGATTGAACCAGAACCGGCCGTTAACAAACGAGCGGCGAGTTGCATTCTTGGCGCCCGTCGCTACACAGCGTCCGGGTTATTTTGGAAGGCAGCCCAAAGGGACGATGCACTTTGGCTTTCCCACAATCACACTGATCGGCGAAAGCACCCGAATGGCCTGGGCTCCTAGTGCCTAAAGTCCTCAGAGGGCAGGCGCCCGAAAAATTCTTGGTTTTCTTTGGTAAACTGGCCATGTGCCAAAAACCCCAGGCATTCGCTGCATCGGCCACCCGGCGGACTTTGCCAGACAGCAAGTCCTGACGGGCTTTGTTGAGGCGCAGAGCAGTCAGATACGGTTTTGGAGAGATTCCGACGCGATCGACAAAAGCGCGATGCAGGGTCGGCCATGATGTTCCGCATATAACACAAAGGTCCCGGGTATTTGGCGGGTCGTCCGCCTGAGCCTCGATCAGTTCGAGAGCCCGCCGATAAACCCGATCCCGATTGCCGTCTGTGTTGTCATCCAATCGGTGCTTCGCGTTTGAAATGGCAAGCATGAGTGCAAGGAGGAGTTCTTCCTCGTATTCAAGGGAGACGGTGTCAGCCTCATTGTCGGAAAACGCCACCGATTTTCGTGCAAACAGTTCGGCGGTCATACCGCCAAGCGAGAGATCGATAACCGTGGGTGCAGAGGCGCCGCTGGGCAACTCCAATCCGAAATTCTGGGCCTTAGCCTCGGCGTCGGTTCTCGCGACACTGATTGTCAAGTCGTCGAACCCGGCCTCACTCACGCAGTCGAATTCATGACCGCTGCCAAGGCAGATAAGCGGCATATCCGGTGACTCGGACCGCAACCATTTTGAAATCGTTCGAGGTTTCGGCAGACCGAAGGTAATGACACCGCCGGGCGCCGCGCCGGATTGATGGACGCGGCAAGGCATCTCAAGTCGGAGAGTCGAAATCAATTGCGCACTGCGAAGATGAACCTTTGTGGATCCAGAACCACAAGAAATCTGGCGGAAATCTAGATCCCAGGACGTAGGTCGTCCAATCTCGTTCGGGTCGGAGAGTTCGGTTGATAGTGTTCCGTTTGCCGTCATGAAATTCCGAAGATTGAACAATCTCTTGACGTGGCTAACCGGTATTTTGGACGAGGTTTGCCAGCCAAGCCGATTGCAGGCCGAGCCATGACCGACACACCGAGTACTTCGCAAATTGGACGCCATTGCCTCCCAACAGACAGCCGCCGTCGCGAGCGCGTGGTCGTTATGGTCACCACCGAAGAACATGCGCGCCTGCTGAATCTGTCGGCGCGTCAGGAACAATCGATATCGACGACGTGCCGCGATCTCATTCTGAAAGGGCTTCAGCGCGCGGATACCAAGTAAGATCCATTGGACGAAAAAGGTAAGGGGAAGGTGGAAAATGAAAACTAAGCTACTCGCGGCTGCCGCGGTTCTGGTGTCGACTGCGGCGTCAGCACAGAACAGCGGGCCGATAATACACGATGCCGAGTTCTTTGTACTCAATGCCCAGCATGGTGACAGGTGGGCGACTGAAGATGCCGAGATCCAGCAACGGCTTGAGTAACTTCGCGCCGAGCATGGCAGACCGCCCAACATCATTTACATTCTTTGGGACGATCAGCCGTGTGGGATCGTAGGGTTCTCAGGGATCCAGCAAACCCTGGGATTTGAAACTCCCAATTTGAACCAGATGGCCGACGAAGGCATCAATTTCACCCGTATGTACACTGAGCCATCGTGCACGCCCACGCGTGCGGCCTATCTGACTGGACGGATCCCGGTTCGACATGACATGGGAGTGGTCGGCATGCCGCACGAATATGCGGGTCTTCGCGAAGACGAAGTCACTCTGGCAGAGGTCCTGTCCGAAGCCGGCTACGCCTCGGCCCATTATGGCAAGGGTCATCTTGGCGACATCGAAGAAAGCTATCTGCACGATCAGGGATTCGACAAGGCGCTCTTTACGCCAATGAACCTGATCACGTTGATCTACGACACGCAGGGATCGGCAGCGAATGCGGTCCTTGGATTGCCGGACATTGGACCTGAAGACCCCTGTAAGCTGGATGATCCCGGTCTCCTTCCGGCGGGATGGGTGTAAACGATCGAAGGTCGCAAGGGTGAACCCGGAAAAGAGTGGAGTGTACCCAACAATGAGTGGTACGCCAAGGTCGATCCGGAAAGCGAAGACCGGATGATGAAGTTCATCCGTAAAAACGCTGAAGCCGAAAAACCATTCTATGTTCAGTATTGGCCGAACTGGCTGGATTTCCTTGCGCCCGACATAGAAAGAAACAAGCTGAATGGCGGTAAAGTCGCGGAGGCCTATCATCGTCTCGACACTTTTGTCGGGCTGGTCATGGACGAGCTTGAGAGCCTCGGTATCGCTAAAAACACGATCTTTGCTGCCATGGCGGACAATGGCCCGATGGTCCACAACCTGCCCCCGGGTTGGGGAATGACGCAGATCATGTTCTCCGGCGGCAAAGGTGACATCACCGAAGGCGGAGTCCGGGTGCCCGCCTTTGCCTGGTGGCCGGGAAGGTTCGGCGGTGGGCAGCTTGTCAGCGACATTGTGCATGTGACAGATCTGTTCACGACCTTTGTCACACTTGCGGGGGCGACGGATCACATTCCACGGGACCGCATCATTGATGGAAACAACCAATCCTCGCTTCTGCTAAACGGGGATACCCACTCGCATCGCGACTATGTTCACATCTATCAGGGTCATACGCTCGCTGCGACGGTTAAAGGCCGCTACAAGCAGCACTGGATTTCTTCAGATCCGGGAGCAGCGTCCGGCATCGGGGCTTCGTTCTATGATCTCTATCAGGACCCACACGAGGAAAACCCTCACCTCGTTCCGCTGATCCATATTTCGGGCCAATTCAATATCATGCGGAAGAGACATGAGCTTCTCAAGGAGCAATATCCAGACAAACCGAATGCACGGGGAGTACCTTTGACTGGCCTGTCAAATGCGCGTCGCGAAACATTGGCCATTGCCGAACGTCTTGAGCGGAACCTGCAAGGCCTGCCGGTTTCGGTTCAGGGGATCGTCCGGCGCCAACCCAGCTTCGAATTGCACGACTTCGACTGGGGTGAGTGATGTGTCTTGGCCTGCGGTGACGCGGACCCATCGCGGCAAGACACAAAAAAATGCGAAGGGCGTCGAAAGGGCGGCCTTTGCATTTTCCCGGGGGTGTGTATTGAGAAAACTGAGCACCAGAAATTGGATCGAAACGCATGCTTCGAAATAGGGTTCTTCAGATCGTGAGCGCTCTGCTTTTGGCGGGAAGTGCCATGGCAAACGAGCAAGAGAATGCGTCAAATCCCCTTTCGAAGGGTCGCAACACAGATCTGAGGATTCAGTCGATCAGCGGTGAAGGCGGCGACAAAACCGACTACTTCCTTGAGGGCGCGTTTATGGCCCTTGATAACCTGAAGATCAAATACGAGTTGCATTACAACGACGTATCATCCGTCAGGAACTCGGGAAGTGGCTTTGAAAAGGCAATCCTGAAGGGAATCTATTTCCCCAGCGAAGGTAGGCTTAACGAGACTTGGGCTTTCCGTCTGGCCGTCGGGCTCGATTGGATCGTCGAGTTCGACAATTTCGATAATGGGATCGGAGTTGGCGCAGACCAGTTGGGACCGTTTGCCGGCGTTGCCCTTTCCAACTCAAAAACGGGGTTGAGCTTGATCCCCCTAATTCAGCATTTTGCGTCCTACTCTGGCCAGACGGATGTGAGCCAAACGGCGGCGCGGCTCATTGCGCTACAACCTTTTGCAACAGATTACTGGGCGAAACTTGACCTGAAACTCCCCTATGATTGGAATGCAGGCAAGTGGCCCGCTACGGCAGAGCTACAGATCGGCTACAACATCAATGAGGGCACAGCCCTTTACGGGGATCTTCTTGTTGGTATTGGCTCAGACAGACCCTTCGACACCGGTTTCGGTCTCGGATTGCGGTTCCGTTATTGAGGTCCGTATGGTTTAGCGACCAAACGGCAGTTTGGTTCGGTATAGGCGTCACCAATCCAATGTGTCGCGAATGTCGGTGGCGCTGCCGCTTGCAAAGGATGCCGCGGGATTTATCGATGGGTCGTTTGAATTCCTAGCCGTCACCTTGGATTTTTGGTCGGGTAACAACTGTGCGTTTTGGGCAGCCCTTCTCAAGTGACGGCCAGGAGATTGGTTGTGAACGTCCGCTTAAACTTTGCGCCCGGCTTCTTTCCAATAGGGTGCCCGAAGCCGGGGTTTGAAGATTTTTCCGCTATCCTCGCGGGGCAGGGCTTCGTGAAAATCGATGACGCGGGGGTGTTTGAACCGGGCAAGTTTACCGTCGAGGTACTGCCCGACCTCTTCGGCATTCGGCGTCCAGTTCTCGGCGGGTTCAATCGCGGCCACAATCCTTTCACCAAATTCTGGATCAGGTGCGCCAAACACGGCCACGTCGCGGATGAACGGGGCGCGGAGCAGAACTGCCTCGATCTCTGCCGGAAAGATATTCGCGCCACCGGAAATGATCATGTCCTTCTTGCGGTCCGTAATGTAGAGAAACCCGTCTTCGTCCATCCAACCCAGATCGCCGACCGAAATGTGCCCATGCTTCTCCGCAGTTCTCCGGCCCTCGGGATCGTTGGAATAGTCGAAATCTCCGAACGCCTCCATTCGGGCATGGATTTCTCCTACCTCACCAGTTGGAAGTTTGTTGCCATCGGCGTCGAGGATTAGAACGGTTCCGCCCATTTGCATCCGTCCGGCGGTTCCCGGCCGGGCCAAAGCCTCTTGCGAGGATACCATTGTCATAAATCCGATTTCCGAAGCGCCATAGCTTTCCCAGAAGACCGGCCCCCACCAATCGATCATCGCCGCCTTCAGGTCATGCGGCCAGGGTGAGCCGGTAGAGATGCACAATTCGACCGAGGACAGATCGTAGCAATCCTTTACGGCCTGCGGCAGCTTGAGCAATCGGTTCATCATCGTCGGCACAAGATAGATATGCGAAATTCTATCAGCCTCTATGGCAGCCAGGAATGCCTCGGGTTCGAACTTGGGTGCGACAAGAGTTGAGACACCGTCAGTCGCCAGTGCTGCGGCGGTCAGGGTCGAGGGGGCAGAATGGTAGATGGGAGCAGCCGTGAAAAAGCGCGATCCCGGTTTGAACCGCATCATTTCAGCCCCAACCCGGTGCAGAACCTCAGTGAAATCCTTGCGTGGACCGGAACTCGTTTTTCGAATGCCCTTTGGCCTGCCGGTCGAGCCGGACGTGTATCGCATCAGGGGCCGCATCATGGCGCGGGTCGGAAGCGGTAAAGCGGCTTCGATAAGTGTTTTCCACTCAGGTAAGTCAGGCGCGCTCTGCGCTGCACTTTCCGATATACCGTAGGCACCCCTGAGCGCCGGGCCTGGAGTAACACCGATTACTTGCCGCCCGTGTAGCGCAGGACGCAGTTTGTCGATCAGATCGCGATGTATGATAACCGTCTGCGCATCACTGTCATCGCAAATCGCGCCGACTTCCTCCGCCGTGCCGTGCCAGTTCAAAGCCACTAGGACAGTCCCGGTCCGCGCTGCTGCGCTCATGATCTCAAGCTGTGTCAGATCGTTGCGCATGATGATAGCGACAGGAACGTCCTCTCCGGCCCCGATTGCGGCGAGGGCACCGGCGCCTTTTGCCGCGCGTGCCTCGAGAGTTTCACGCGGAATACGCTGATCGAAATCTCCGACATAAAGATCAGGCACGCCCGCTTCCTCTTCTTCATTCAGTTTACGCATCCGTCGTCACGCAATCCGGGCACTGGTTTGAGCGCCTGTCAAGGTTTGACATCCGTCGTCTGACATGCAGCTGCTGAAAGAGGCATCCGCGTCTGACGACGGTTCAACTGCCGGTGAAGCAAATGGGCAGTCTAGCGCCCAATTCTCGCTCTGGTCGCGCGGGTTATCAGTGATTGATGCTCGAGGCGATCGGGGCGGCTTCCAATGCGCGACAATTGACACGAAAGGTCGGATCGGGAGCAACACCCGGTTGGTGACCGCTAGCAAAGTGGTCACGCCGGGCATGCGTGACAGCCGCTCTACCCATCGCCATCCCGGCAAAGCATCCCGGATGGTGGCAAGAGCCAGTGCTCTCGACTCCAGTCGGCCAACCGCCAGCCGCACATGAAATCGTGCGCGCGCGCCACTCTGGGCCAGATCCGATCCCAGGATTGCGCCCTTCGCCGAAACGTCAACAAACTCGAGTCGATCTGCTCCGGTCTGCTCGGCATATTGTCTCTGCGATCAGCTACATCCCATGCCAGTTTTTTGGGAACCCGTCGATAGCGGCTCTGGTCCCGTATTCAGGTTTTGATCCGCTCGGACCCCAGACGCGGAGCGGAACAGTTCTATTCGTCATCTAGAGTACTTTGAATGCCTGCTTGCGGGAAATCGTGCTTCTCTGACGCGTGTCATTTCGTGTCACGGTTGCGTAGCCGACGTGGGTGTCCCTGCATCTGCAACAGGCAACTTCGTCCGCAACTCAGTCACAGGCCCTGCCTCGCCCCCTTTCCCGCTTCTGGCTGAAGCGATCTTTCAAGCCCGAAGGCGGATTTTTCCGCGGTTTCGTCGGTTCCAAAGCGACCGGTAAACGCAACGTAGCGGTCGTTCGAAAAGATGTTCAGACGAAAGTGTTGAGCCCGATTCAGAAGTGACGAATTTTCTCTGCGCTCGTTCGCAGTGGGGCGGCGTGCTGCGCCGTCGAAAACCAGCCTCTACATGAAAGAAAGAAATGCAGACGTTCACGCAGAATGCAGCGATGCGAAGATCGGCAAAGACGGGGGCGCGGACTGTTCAGACGTATACTCGATGCATGCCAACTGGTGCTTTCGACCCAAACCGGCCTCATGGGTTCGATCGTGTGCGGGTCTGCTATGCGAACCAGCGAGGAAATCCGTTTGAGGTTATTCATCAGGCACAAAACGAGTTTTTGTAGGATGGTCACTCTGACTGATCCAATCCAACCCTCGTGCCGGTACGAATTGCATTTCCGGTTCCAGTGCCGCGCAACCATTCATTGGCATCGAGCTCTGCAATTGGAATTTATTGCAGATCCTCTACCTACTCGCTGGCCTATGGCTCGCCTGAGATTCGGGGATGGATGTAGTCAGGTGCGATTCCGTCTTTTTTCATCGCAATTCCGGTTAGGAACTGGAACATGGTGCGCCGCACTAAGCGCGCTGTCTGCTGGCCCTTGTTGTCGTAGAAGGGGTTGAACTCGACGAAATCGATGCCGACGATGGTCTTGGTGGCGGCAAATTCGCGGAGCATCGGAAACAGATCCTCAGGGTGCGAACCGATGGGCGAGGATGACCCGGTGCCGGGAGCGTAGCTCATGTCAAACGTGTCGATGTCAAAGGACACGTATACGAGGTCGATACCTTCCAGATCCCTGTAGATCTTCTCGAACGTCGCTTCAACGCCATCCCGTCGAATTTCATGAATATGATAGACCTTGCCGCCTTCAGCAAGAACCTGATCCCAATCACTTTCACCGAAAACGGGTGTAGCCATTCCGTACTGGATAACGTTGCTGCCATCGACCAGCCCCTCTTCGACGGCCATCGTCATAAAGCTGCCCGAGTGGTAGTAGGCGCCGAACTTTCCCTGACCGCGATCTAGATGCACATCGAAATGGACAAAGGCCACGTTGTTGCGCCCGTAAACATCGACGATTCCCCGGAAGGTGCCGTTTGGAACCGAGTGGTCGCCCCCGACAATGAAGGGAATGGCCCCAACCGAGGCTACTTCCCGTGTCATCCGTCGGATTTCTTCTAAAGTATGTGACTGGTTGTATGCATTCATTCCGGCGTCGCCGTAATCGACCGCATTAAGGATCGTAAAGGGCGGTATCAGGGTTTCATATTCCACCCAGCTGAGTGGAAATTTCGGGTCGCCGTATCCACCATAATCCCTTGTCGTGCGCACTTCGGCAGGTGCCCACATGTTGCCCGCAGAATGTGGCAATGCGCCGGTTGGGGCCCCGAAAATAGCCACGTCGACTTCACCGGCCACCAGATCTTCTGGTCTCAGCGCCACAGGCAGCTTGAAAAAGGTTTGAATGCCTACCGGTTCCATTTGCAAATTGTAGCGTTGGATGTCGATTGGTCCGGGTTCACGCCCGCCGGTCCCGTCGCGCAGATCGCGCCAGATATTCGTGGACTTGTCCTGCTTGATGTTCATCTTGCCGGGGTTGTCCTGATCGATATGCGGCATCGGGGCGCGTTCTTCTTGCGGCGCTGCTTCGACGATATTCTTTAGCATCTGGGCTTCGGCCGAAGCGGAGATCAGCGAGAAAGATGAGAGCAACGCAGCAGTAGCGATCGCAGTCCGGGGTTTCATCAGACGGTCCTTCCGATTCAGTCTTGGGTTTGGCGCCCATTGTTGTTGTCTTCAAGTCTGACGCAGACGCTTTGTCTTTGCTACGTAATTTGTGCAAACCAATTGCATGTTTGTCTACCCGGGCTTGCTGGCAGGGCATGGTACGTGCAGTCTAATGGCATGAACTTACAACAGATACGCCTTAGAGACGCCGAGGACATATCAGAGTTCCTGTTGGATGCGACGGGAATGATACCCGGCTATACCCAGTTTTCCGCCGGAAACGCGGACCTGGAATACGACGTGGTGGACCTGGAGGGTGTCAGCCTGCTCTGGGCCCGGGGCCGGGCGCATTGCCGGTGGCAGGACCAGATGTCGGATGATGGCCGGGTACATTTCGGTTTTGCACTCGAAGCCGAACGCGGCGCGCTGTCGATGGGTCACGACCTGAGCCCGAGCGAAGCGATGCTGTTTCTTCCCGGGCAGGACATGGATTACGTCTTTCTGGGACCCGTCCTGACGCTTGAGATCGCTGTGTCCAGTGACATTGTCGAAGCGCTCGGATGGTCCTTCACCGGTTCCCCCCTTGCCAGGTTGCCGGAACCGGTTCTGCGACATTTGGCGCAAGTCTGCAAAGACGCGGCACGGGTTGTTGCTGGCAGGAACTACAACGCACCACCGGCGCATTTGACTGAATTGCGATTGAGGGTCCTCGATGCTCTTGAACATGCACTTGCCCCGTGGTTGCCACACAACAACAGTTCCGCGGCATTGGTGACTGAGATCCCACGCAGCCACAGGGTCTTGCGGGACGTGGATCGTTACATGAAGGGGGGGCAGGGCGGAGTTTTCGGGATCGAGACGCTTTGTAGTGAGCTTGGCGTGGGGCGCCGAACGCTTTTTTACGCCCTCCGGCAATCGCTTGGCCTAACGCCGCGGCGATACTTCGAAGTCCTGCGCCTGAACGAATTGCGGTGCAAACTGAAAGCCGCCAGCGCCGACACCAGCTCGGTTACCCAACTGGCAACCGATCTGGGATTTGGCGACCTCGGCCGGATGGCCGGTAAGTACCGTGCACAATTCGGAGAATACCCCAGTGCGACTCTGAGGAGTTAAGTCGCCCTTTGGCGCGGTTTCCGCTTCAGGGTTTCGCTGGGCAGTTCACCGAACAGATTCTGGTAGCGTGCCGCCATGCGGCCAAGCTCGGAAAAGCCGTGCTCATGGGCCAGCACCGTGACAGAGGTGACATCGGGCGTGGACCGGAAAAGACCGGCACGCAGAGCATTCAACCGTACGAGTTCCCGGAATTTCCTTGGGCCGATGCCGTATTCCTTTTGGAAGGCCAAAAACAGGCTGCGTCGTGAAACCCCAACCTTGCTGGCAAGCAAGTCCGCATTTGCGTTGATGGCATAATCCGGATCAATCAGAAGTGTATGCGCCTTGCGCACGACAATTGCGCTGCCGCTGGGCGAGTGTTCGGGGTCGGCTACGCCATCGGGGGCAAGCCACGGTTCAAGCGCCCTTTCGATCAGATCGAGGAAGATCTCCAACCAATGCGCCTTCGAATTCATAACACCGGTTTCGTCGGCATCCCGCACGGCTTGCGAGAACGCCGTGCCAGCGCTCTGTCTCAATGCCGTTGCAACGTTGTGTTCAATTCGAGCTGTTTGCCCCGCAGCGCAGTTCCAGCCAAGTTGCATCGGAACAGTTTCATCAAACGAAAATTCAAGAGTGGTATAGCGACCGTGCGTGCTCAGTTCCGCCGTTTCACCCGGCCGCAGCAGATGACCTGTTGTCTTTTCAATGGCGGAATGCCCAATTTTTGACGGCCCCTCAGCCGACACCATTAGTGCAAAACGCCATTCCTCGCCGACCATGTTGTCAATCCAGAGATGGCGACCATCTCCGGACACCTGCAGTACCCGTAACGGCCCAAGGTCGAGGCTGCGCGCACTCAGCACTGCCGGTCCGGCCGACAATTGGACAAAACCTGTTTCGGTGCTGGTTTGAGACAAATAAAAGCTCTCGAGCGTGTCGGCATCAGCCAGATCAATCACGTACTGGTTGAAATTGGACATTCTCTTGCATGCTCACTTGTTTCGGAGCCAGCCTGACAGTGCACCGCCGCAACCTGCTGACAGCCATAGTGTTCGTGCAGCTTCAAACAAGTATCCAGCTTGCACTAATTGCATATCACGTCAACCTGCGCGTTGTTAGACTTCCTGTGATCGGAGCATTTTCTTTATCTTGAGAGGGTTAGATCACCATGCAACGCTGGATATCCCTTTTGACGTCCGCCGCTACTGTGACGTCATTGATCGCAGGATCGGCGATAGCCGAAGATCTGCCACCTCCGGATTTCACAAATGACGAGCGGATTGACGGCCTGCCTGCCGGTATGCTGCCATGGCGCGACCCGGACAATCCAAATGTGCAGATCCTCGATCCCGGCTGGAACAAGTATTTCTTGCGCAAGGACATGGTCGGAGACAACCCGAAGCGTGAGCCGGGGCCGATCGACCTGCAGCGTTACAAGGTGCTGCCGACCAAGCATGCCATGCCCACCTATTTCGGTCTGCCCTACGCGATGACCACCGAGGATCTGATCGCCGGCGACGTCGACGTGGCTTTTCTGGGCGCACCGTCCAGCTTCAACCCGGCCGCCGGGACCGGATGGGCGGCAAACTACATGCGGATCAACCACAACTATGACTTTGCCCAGACCAGCCATGATATGTGGTTCAACAACCAACCCTTCGACATCCTGAACGCGGTGGACTACGGCAACACCAATGCACATCCGTCGCTGATGGTTCAAAACTTCGCCGACCAAGCGCTGGTCATCAAAGAGATTTTGGCGGCTGACGCCATCCCGATGGTGATTGGCGGCGAACACGGAACCCAGGTTGCATCGATGATGGCGCTGGTGGATCACTATGGACCGCAGACCTTCACGGTCGTGCATTTCGATGCCCATACCGACCTTGCCCCACCCGATGGCGCACTTGGACTTTTTCACCATGGCGGGCGGTCGCTGCGCTTTGCGCACGAGAACGGCTGGATCAAAGGCGACCAGATCTTTCATGTCGGGCTGCGCGGCGTTTATGAGAGCGTCGAGCGCATGGACTGGATGTGGAACAACGAAACCAACTACTATTTCATGCCGCGTTTCGAGCGGAACGGGTTCGATGAGACCACCGATGAACTGGTCGCCGAACTGAAAGGCCGACGGATCTATATCTCGATCGACATGGACGTGCTCGACGGATCGCTTGCACCGGGAGTGTCGAACCCTGAGATCGGCGGCATGACCACCCTGGAATTGCAGCAAATCCTGCGCAAGCTGGTGCTTCAGAACGAGGTTCTGCTGATCGACTGGGTTGAATACTCGCCGCTTCTCGATGATCGCCGCCGCTCAACGGCGAATGTAATCAACCGGTTGCAGCGCCACGTTCTGGCAGCAATGGCGGCCCGCAAAGAGGGCATTACCGATCCCGACTATGTGCATCCGGCCATGCTAAAGGACAACAGCAAGTAAAGCCGTCTCACAGCCCCTTGCTTTCCCCTAAAAAGGCGCCTTTCATCGGGGCGCCATTTCCTCTGATCAGTTTGGGAAAACCATGTCCGCAAGCGATCCCGCCCCCAATACCGCAGGCGTCCGTGGTCTCCTTGGTCGCCTGATCCGCGAACCCGTTGTTCATTTTCTCGTTCTCGCCGGGCTACTCTTTGCCATTCAGGCTTTGTTCGCCCGTGACAGTCGGGATCTGATCGTGGTCGATGCCGCGACGCAGGAATTTCTTTTCAACCGTGAGGAAGAACTGCTTTTGCGCCAACTGACTGATGACGACAAGCAGAACATCATCCAAAGTTTCGTCGAAGAAGAAATCCTTGTCCGAGAGGCGGTCAAGCGCGGGTTTTCCGACAGTTCCCGCATCCGAGCGCTCTTGCTGCAGAATATGCGCTTCTTCATCGCCGGGGATCTGCCCGAACCCTCGGACAAGGACTTGCGCGCCTATTTCGAGGCCAATCCCGAAACCTTCCGAAGCCCGCCCAGCCTCGACCTGAAACACGTGATGTATGATGCGGACAGCGAGGTTCCGCTGGACGTGCTGGAGCAACTGAACTCCGGCACCGATCCCGCAATCCTGGGCGATAGCGCCTTAAATTACGGGAAAACGCTGCGTTTCATGGACCAAACCCGGCTTGTACAGTCTTTTGGCAGTGAAACGGCCCAACAAGTGTTTGAGAAACTGAACGAGGGTGATGGCTGGCATGGGCCATTCACCACTCCCACGGGTTCGGTCCACTTTCTGAAGGTGATCGGAAAAAACGAGCCAAGACTGCCCGATTTCGAGGTTGCGAAAGACTGGATATCGACGCATTGGATGGCCGATACCTCGCGAGCTTTGATGGATCGGGAGTTACGGTCTTTGGAGCCTGATTACCGGATCGAAATAGAACCTCTGCAGGGAGACAAGGGCGGTGCTTGACCGGATCTGCTGTGCTCTGTTGGCGATCCTTGTTGGTCTGGTCATGCAAACAGGTGGCGCCTTGGCGCATTCCCTTGGTGTCGACCGTGCCGAAATGGTCGAGATCGAACCCGGAGCCTATCGCTTGACTGCCAAGGTTCCACGCCGGATTCAACCGGCAATCCTGACTCCGATTTTGCCTGAGCGTTGCCACTTCACCGGTAATCCAACCGGCAATCGCGGGGGCTATTCCGTAACCTTCCAGTTCAACTGTGACCCGGGCCTGACCGCCGAAGACCGGCTCACCCTGCCGTGGAAGCGCGAAGGGAGCCTGCTCACCGTTCGCTGGGCGGGACAGGAACCGGTCTCGAGACTGGCCAAGCGCGAAGGAGAGGCTATAACGGCGGATCTGGCGGAATGGATGGCCGGGTCGGGGTCGACCCTGCGTGCAGCCAAGCGTTACACCGTGCTGGGGATCGAACATATCCTAGCAGGGATCGACCACCTGCTCTTTGTGTTGGCACTGCTCTTTGTTGTCAACGGCCGCTGGAAGCTCGTTAAAACCGTTACCGCCTTTACCGTCGCCCATTCAATCACGCTGGGATTGGCGACGCTGGGATACGTATCCCTGCCCACGGCCCCGGTGGAGGCCGCCATCGCCTTGTCGATCGTCTTTCTGGCCTCGGAAATCGTTTGGAAATCGCGCGGTCGCACATCTCTGACCTTTGAGGCTCCCTGGGTCGTGGCTTTCGCTTTCGGCCTTTTACACGGGTTGGGCTTTGCCGGGGCGCTGTCCGAAATCGGCCTGCCACCGGCGGAGATCCCTGTTGCCCTGCTTTTCTTCAACGTCGGTGTGGAAATCGGACAGTTGCTATTCGTGGCTGCGGCGCTGGCTGTAGGCTGGGTGATCTCTCGCGCCGTTTTACAGGGCAAGCGGTCGAACCTTCTGCGCCTCGCCATCGTCTACAGTATCGGCGCAATCTCAATGTTTTGGGTAATCGAGCGGACCGGAAAAATCTTCTTGTAGACAATGAAATTCGGTCGTTGAACTCGGCCTGAGCCTTTGGCCGCTATCTGCCTTTCACGACGGATGCTGCGCGATTCATCAACCAGTGGTATGGGCTCGTAGCCGCCATATGGCGGTGCGCCATCGGTTGCCCATAACCCGACCCCGAAACCGGATGTTGACGCTTGGCCTTACAATCAATGGTCGTCGCGGTGTTTATGTCTGGGACCGGAGGGACGGATAGAGATACAGATATGCCCAGAAGCCAGAAGCCTAGGCGCAATGCCTCGAACAAGGGTTGCCTGAGCGGCCAGAAACGTCCGCTGCTGCCAAAGCAAGTATGGGCAATACGTGCGCGGCTTGAACGCGCGGGCAAACTTCGTGATCTAGCGCTCTTCCGGGCTGGCGTCGGTTGCCGCGATCATCACTTCGGTTTCCCGGCCCCCACCATGTTGTTGAGTTCATCCAGAGCAACTTTTAAGCCGCGCAGGCCATCTTCGCCCAGTACAGAATAAGTGCCCTCAAGCGTGGCTAGGCAACCTACTTTCAGCGGCTCAGCCTGCGCCACACCAGCCGATTTCAGCGCGGCCGCGGAATTAGTAGTCAGGTACTACTATCGCATGTATTCCTCCCTGCGATGTTGGAATTGGCCCTCTGCGCGGAAGCCGCCCGGCAGACCATTCGAGCCTGCGTTAGGAAGTTTCCAATCCGAATTTCGGAGAGTGAAGCGATGTAACCTCTGGTCCGATTTTCTTGGAATGCCGGCGGCTTTGAACGACTTTGGTGTGTGCGAGGAAATGCTCCAAATGTTCAGAGGACATGATCATCTGTGTCTGATGCGGTGCATTTGTTCCAATTTCCCGGCCACTTTTCTAAGTAAGCTGTTGACCTTATTTCCCTGCTGAATTACCTAACCCAAACTTCGAGCGGGTATGGTGAAATGGTATCATAAGAGCCTTCCAAGCTTAAGGTGCGGGTTCGATTCCCGCTACCCGCTCCAAGATATTTTCCTCCCGAAGATTTCCTGCAAAACTTGAATTCAAAATTCTCTAAGTTTCTGTTTTTAATATGTTTATCAGACTCAGGCAGTAGCTCTTCTAAGCTGATGACGCGGGTTCGATTCCCGCCGTCCCGGGATCCTGTTTGATTGGTTGCTTTGGAAAAAGGCTCAACGGATCGATGAAGCAACGAAAATGCGTCATATCCGCCCGTGCCGGCCTTTTCGAATGCGCTGATCGCTTGACCAATCGGTCAAGCGAGGCCAAGAAGCGGGATGGATCGGAGACGCCGGCAATCCGGCTGGCTGGACTATCCTCACGAGTAATTCGCAAAGGCCCAAAATGGCAAGATCGCAGACTTCCGCTTCTCAGGCATCGGCACAGCCGCAGGCTCCGGGCGCAAGCGAGGAGCGGGCAGGGTCCCGCAAACTCGGGATCCTGTCCTCGCTCTGGCCGTTCATGGTTCCATATAAACTGTTGATGTTCGGGGCAACGGTGGCCTTGGTGCTGACCGCATCAATGTCTCTGACCCTGCCGCTGGCCGTGCGCCGGGTGGTGGACCATTTTCGGATCGAAGATGGCGCTCTGCTGGACCGATACTTCCTTGCCGCGTTGGGCATCGCTGCAGTTCTCGCGGTCGGGACAGGAATTCGCTATGCGCTGGTCACCCGGCTCGGCGAACGCGTCGTGGCCGATATCCGAATGGCGGTTTTCGATCGCGTGATCGGGATGAGCCCAGAGTTCTATGAAAAGATCATGACTGGCGAAGTGCTGAGCCGGATCACCACTGACACTACGTTGATCCAGTCCGTTTTGGGCTCGTCCGTATCAATCGCGCTGCGCAACCTCCTGATGTTCATTGGCGGGCTGGTCTTGATGTTGCTGACGTCGGCCAAGCTGACTGGAATGGTTTTGCTGATCGTTCCGCTTGTCGTGGTCCCGATTCTTGTTCTCGGGCGCAGACTACGGGTCATCAGCCGCGAAAATCAGGACTGGATTGCTGCCTCGTCCGGAAACGCCGGCGAGGCCCTGAGCGCCGTTCAGACAGTGCAGTCATATACGCACGAATCTGCTAGCCGGGCCCAATTCGCCGAAATGACCGAGATGTCTTATGTCGTTTCGCGCCGTCGTATCCGTACAAGAGCGCTGCTGACGGTCATCGTGATTTTCCTTGTGTTCACTGGTATAGTGGGCGTGTTGTGGATGGGGGCAAACGATGTTCGCGCCGGCCTGATGACCGAGGGCACGCTGATCCAATTCGTCATTTATTCGGTCATCATGGCTGGGTCGGTCGCCGCGCTTTCTGAAATCTGGAGCGAATTGCAGCGCGCAGCAGGAGCCACCGAACGGTTGGTTGAGTTGCTGAACGCGCAGGATCCGGTTCAGGACCCCGACCGCCCGGTCGCGTTGCCGGAGCCGGCGCAGGGTGCGATCTCTTTCGAAGATGTCACCTTCCGCTACCCGTCGCGGCCCGACCAACTGGCACTGGATGGTTTCGATCTAACCGTACAGCCGGGCGAAACAGTGGCGTTCGTCGGCCCCTCTGGTGCCGGCAAGACGACTGTGATCCAGATGATCCAGCGGTTTTATGACCCCGACGAAGGGCGTGTTACGCTGGATGGCGTCGCCCTGACACAAATGGACCGCGATGCGTTCCGCCGGCATATCGCGCTTGTCCCGCAGGAACCGGTCATCTTTGCAGCCTCAGCAATGGAAAACATCCGCTTTGGCCGTCCCGATGCCACCGACGAAGAGGTCAGGGCCGCCGCTCGCGCTGCTGCGGCCGACCAATTCATCTCGGCTCTGCCAGAGGGCTACGGCAGTTTTGTCGGCGAACGGGGGGTGATGCTGTCTGGCGGTCAGAAGCAGCGTATCGCAATCGCCCGGGCGATCCTGCGCGATGCCCCCGTGCTTCTGCTGGACGAGGCAACATCTGCGCTGGATGCCGAAAGCGAGCGGGCGGTTCAGGACGCCGTGGATACGCTCAGCCGGGATCGCACGACACTGATCGTTGCTCATCGTCTGGCCACGGTGAAAAAGGCAGATCGTATCGTGGTTATGGATCAGGGACGGATCGTGGATACCGGCACCCATGACCAATTGGTGGCCGGGGGGGGGCTGTATGCACGCCTTGCCCGCCTGCAATTCACCGACGGGATGGCGGCCGAATAGCTCCAAACTGGCGCCAATCACCAAATGGCGCAACGTCACGCCACCTGTAACGGTTAGGGTGACGTTGCTGTCATGCTTGATAATGGGCCTGTTTCTCCGCATGTTCGATGCAAAGCTGTCGCCGGGGGAGCGACGGTATCAATGTGCTTTGGGGAGGAGACCTGACATGGGCTTCGTTGGTTATGAAGATCGTGCAGCAATTGAAAATGAAATGTCGTGGGAGCAGCGGGACGTTCCGGTGACGCTGCATCAGATGCTGTCACAGACGGCGTCGAAGTTCCCGAACCATAAGGCCGCAAGCTACCAGTTGCTGTCCGGCGCGACCGACAAGGCAGAATCGCTTACATGGTCTCAGCTTCTGGCCAAGGTTAATCAAGCGGCAAACCTGTTCCGGTCTCTAGGTGTCGGTGAAAACGACGTTGTGGCGATGGTACTGCCCAACTGCAACGAGACCTTGTTGACCCTGCTTGGCGGGGCCGTTGCCGGCATCGTCAACCCGATCAACCCGTTGCTTGAGCCCGAACAGATTGCGTCGATTCTGCGGGAAACCAACGCAAAGGTGGTTGTGACGCTCAAGTCTTTTCCCAAGACGGATGTTGCGCAGAAGGTTGCAGAGGCCGTGCGTCACGCGCCGGGTGTCGATACCGTTCTGGAGATCGACCTCGGTCGTTATCTGACCCCACCAAAGTCCTGGCTCATCCCGCTTGTTCGTCCGAAGCACGAAAATAAGCAGCACAGGGCTCATGCCGACTACAAGAACTTCAACAAGGCACTGGCCGCGCAACCAACCGAACTGACATTTGCCGACAGCACCGGAGACCGCGTTGCCTTCTATTTCCACACCGGCGGTACGACGGGCATGCCCAAGGTGGCACAGCATAAATATTCCGGCATGGCCTATAACGCGTGGCTGGGCAGCACATTGCTGTTCTCCGAAGAAGACAACATCATGTGCCCGTTGCCGCTGTTCCATGTCTTTGCCGTGCATGTGATCATGATGGCGGCGATCCGCTCCGGATCGCACGTCGTCTTTCCGACGCCAGCCGGGTATCGTGGTGACGGTGTGTTCGACAACTTCTGGAAGTTGATCGAACGCTGGAAAATCACGTTCATCATCACCGTTCCTACGGCGATTTCCGCAAAAATGCAGCGCCCGGTGAATGCCGATATCTCCTCGGTCAAAACAGCGTTTTCCGGTTCGGCGCCCCTGCCGCTGGAACTGTTCCGCCGGTTCGAAGAGGCCACCGGCGTCACGATCGTCGAGGGCTATGGCCTGACCGAGGCAACCTGCCTTGTTTCCTGCAACCCGACCGACGGGGAAAAGAAAGTCGGTTCTGTCGGAATTCCGTTCCCCTACACCGACGTCAAGATCTTGCGGGACACTACGGACGGTCCGGCGGATTGCGGTGTTGACGAGATTGGCGAGATTTGCATCTCGAACCCGGGGGTCTTTGCGGGCAACACCTATACCGAGGCTGACAAGAACGCCGACCTTTATCATTACGGAACACACTTGCGCACGGGGGATCTGGGTCGGATCGACGAGGACGGATACCTCTGGATCACCGGCCGGGCCAAGGATCTGATCATTCGCGGTGGCCACAACATCGATCCGGCTGAGATCGAAGAGGCATTACTGGGACATGAAGCCGTCGCTTTTGCCGGCGCCATTGGCCAGCCTGACGCACATGCCGGAGAGGTGCCCTGTGCCTTTGTGGAACTGGTCGAAGGGGCGTCGGTCACGCCCGATGAGCTCATGGAATACTGCAAGGTTCACGTGCACGAGCGGGCCGCTCAACCCAAGCACATGACTATTTTGGACGAGCTTCCCAAGACCGCCGTGGGCAAGGTGTTCAAGCCGGATCTTCGCAAGAACGCGATTACACGCATCTATAACGAAGCGCTCGAGGCGGCCGGATCTCCAGCACGGGTAGACACGGTAATCGACGACAAAAAACGGGGTCTGGTCGCTCAACTCAGCCGGGCAGGGGCCGATGAAGCGGAAGTGGCGAAGGTATTGGGAAGCTTCACCCGTCCGTGGGAATGGGCCGTGTAATGGACTATGAGCGCCTGATCGACGCTGAAACCTGGGCTTTCATCCGCAAGACGGGTGAGAGCTACCCCGAAGATGCGGTGGCGCTCAGCATCGAAGATCAGCGCAGGGTCTACGATGAGATGTGCCACGCATTCCATCAGGGATACCCTGATGGCGTCGAGGTTGCCGACCGGTCGGCAGCGGGCGTGCCAGTCCGCGTTTACTCGGCCGGGCATCCGACCCGAACGGTGGTTTACTTCCACGGTGGCGGGTTTGTCCTGGGCGGGCTGGAGAGCCATGACGATTTATGTGCCGAGATTTGCTTGGAAACCGGATATCGCGTCGTGTCGGTCGACTACCGGCTCGCGCCCGAGCACAAGCACCCGGCACAGTTCGCAGACGCCTGGACGGCCGCCCTCTGGGCGGCCGAGACTTTTGAAGACCCTTTGGTTCTGGCCGGGGACAGTGCTGGCGGAAATCTCGCGGCAGCCGTGTCGCACTACGCGCGGGGTCGGCTGGATATGATTCTGGGGCAGGTTCTGGTCTATCCCAGCCTCGGGGGGGAGGATGACGCCGGATCCTATCTGGAACACGCACAGGCACCTCTGCTGAGCCGGGATGACATGAAGTTCTATAAGGCTGCGCGGCACGAAGGTGAACCGCCAGAAGCGGACCCCACAATAGAACCTTTGAAAGACACCGATTTTTCCGATTTGCCGCCGACTGTTCTGGTGACCGCCGATTGCGATCCGTTGCGCGATGACAGCCCGGCCTATCGCGACCGCATCCTCGAAGCCGGTGGAAAGGCGCACTGGATCAATGAGCCGGGCCTCGTGCACGGTTACCTGCGCGCCAGAACCACAGTGGAGCGTGCCCGCGCCAGTTTCGAGCGGATCGTGGTGGCGATCGAGGCGCTGGGGCAGGGCATTTGGCCCTATGATGACTGAGCTGCGGGTTCAGTCAGTATATCGCTGGCAGACTTCCTCGTATTGGGCAGTGTCATACCACCCCCCACCGGTCAGGTTCCAACCCTCTGAGTAGGTTGAGACAAAGCTCCAGTCGCCCATCGAAACATGTTCATATCCGACGTCATCACCGGGGCGGATCACGCCGAGCTTTGGGGAGCGGTTGTCCGGGGCGCTTCGCAGCGGCACTTCCTCGCCGGCCCAACCAATACATGTGCTGCCGTATCCCTGGTTGATGGGCAGAACCTCCAGCAACTGACGGGTCAGCCGGTCCTGAATGTTCAGCCAATCCCTGTTCGTGTTCTTCTCGCAGCCCAGCTCACGCTCCGTATCCCGAATTTCTTCCACCTGAAGCTGTTCAAGCCGCCCCAGAGCGATTGAGCTTTCGCTGCAATCCGAAGTGTCGAACATGGCTTGCCCCAACTTGCTGCCAAAGCAGTAGCCGGCCCTGTGCATGATCAGGTTGCGGGTATACCACAGGTCTTCGCAGGCATCTGTGGCGACCGCAGGCTCGCCAGTAAAAGGAAGTAGAATCAGCGCCGAAAGCGCTGCTGTCTGAAGCTGTCTGATCATGGATTGGCCTGCTATTCGGGGTCTGCTTTTCAGCCAAAGTGCCATAGACCGTTAGCGCAGGAAAGGGTCGGCCTGCATCGTTTCAGGGATTTCCGCCCCCAAGCGCTTCAAGATGGTCGGCGCAATCTGAAGCTGTTCAATACAGGTATCTGCGTCGGGCCCCTCGGCCGCTCCAAAGTAATAAAGAGCCGTGTCCTGCTGCAACGCGCTGCGCCCGCCGTGGTGTCCACGCTCATCCTGCCCGTGGTCGGCTGTCACGATCACTTCGTACCCCATCTGCAACCATTTTGGGATGAACGGGGCCAGCATCTCGTCCATCACCGCACAGGCATGGTCCATCTCGATGCAGTCATGGAAGAACCGGTGCCCCATGCTGTCCAGCGTGCAGGTGTGCAAAAGTCCATAGTTCAGTTCATTCCGCAGGCACAGGCTGGTCAGAGTGGCAAACAGATCCACATCCGAAGGGGTCATCTGATTGTCCCGCCCATAGCCGGTCATGGTGTGGAATCTGCCGTGGTTGATGGTTTTGCTGTCAGGGTCGTCGAACTCGAGATCCTGCAACGGATCAAAAGGGTGGCGGTGGAAGAACTCCGACCAGAAACTGTGGCCAACGGCGCCAGTCACGCCGCCCGCGTTTCGCAGCTGCGAGAAAATATCGGGTTGGGAAAGCCGGAACACGTTGTCGTTGCCGGTACAACCATGCACCTGCGGGCTGACACCGGTATGGATCGACGCATAGCAACTGGCTGAGATGGATGGCAGCACGGCCCTGTGCTTCCAGACACGGGCCTCTCCGCTTTCGACCCACCCTTCGAGATTGCCGAACAGACGGCGAAAGTTTCGGTAGGGAACTCCGTCAAGAATGATGAGAAGAAGTTTCTGAGTCATGGGGCATCCCCTGTTGCGTCCCGGGTTTTCGTCGAGCCTAGCCTCCATGGCGCTTTCGGAATGTCTGGCTGCGCCGAAAATGAAAAGATCCCGACACGTAGATCGCGCCGGGATCAGGCAATTTCATCAGTTTCGCGTCAGTTCCCTGCGCTCTCCATCTTGCGGTGCTCGACGACTTCTTCCAGCCATCCCAGACGCATCTCGGGCACCGAACTCAGAAGCAGGTCGGTGTAGTCATCGAATGGCGGTGTCAGAACATCGGTCTTGGATCCGTATCGCTGCACCTTGCCCTGATACATGACGGCAATGGTGTCCGAGATCGCCTTGACCGTCGCGAGGTCGTGCGTGATGAACAAATAGGCCACGTCCTCGATCTTCTGAAGGTCAAGAAGCAACTTGAGGATCCCGTCTGCAACCAATGGATCAAGGGCACTGGTGACTTCGTCGCAAATGATCATCTTGGGCTTGGCTGCAAGCGAGCGTGCAATGCACACACGCTGCTTCTGACCGCCCGACAGTTCCGCAGGATACCTGTCGATGAACGACTCGCCCATCTCGATTTCGTCCAGCAGTTCCACCACGCGTTTGCGTTTTTCGGAACCCTTCAGGCCAAAGTAGAACTCCAGCGGCCGTCCGATGATGGTCCCGACCGTCTGGCGGGGATTCATGGCGACATCAGCCATCTGGTAGATCATCTGAAGTTCGCGCAGATCCTCCCGGCTTCGTCCGGCAAGGTCCGACGAAAGTGAGCGCCCGGCAAACTGTATGGATCCGGAGCGCGGAGGCAGCAGCCCGGTGATAACCCGCGCCAGCGTGGATTTCCCGGATCCAGACTCTCCGACGACGGCAAGGGTCTGCCCGGGATGAAGATCCACAGTCACGTCATGCAGGACGTCGATTGGGGTGCCCTTGTATCGTGCGGTGACATTTTCAACGCGCAGAACTGGTTCCGGCGTCGGTGACTTCTCTTCATGTTCGATAGAGCGGACCGAGACCAGTGCCTTTGTATAGTCTTCCTTTGGTGCGTTGATGATCTGATCGGTGGATCCATATTCCACCGTGTCCCCCATCCGAAGCACCATGATGTCATCGCTGACCTGCGCGACCACGGCCAGATCGTGGGTGATATATAATGCGGCTACCCCAGTGTCGCGGATTGCTTCCTTGATGGCCATCAGCACATCGATCTGGGTGGTCACGTCAAGCGCCGTGGTGGGTTCGTCGAACACCACCAGATCGGGTTCGGGGCAAAGGGCAAGCGCGGTCATACAGCGTTGCAACTGGCCGCCCGATACCTGATGCGGATAGCGTTCGCCGATATTGTCCGGATCCGGAAGGCCCAGTTTTGCAAACAGAACGCGGGCGCGCTCTTCTGCTTCCTTACGCGAGAACTTTTTCTGTTCAACTGCGGCCTCGATCACCTGGTCCATGATTTTCTTTGCCGGATTGAACGACGCAGCCGCAGATTGCGAAACATATGTCACTTCGCCGCCGCGCAGGTTGCGAACATCCTTGATCGAGGTTTTCAGAATGTCCCGCCCATTTACCCAAACCTCGCCGCCGGTGATTTTGACACCGCCGCGGCCATAAGCCATCGAAGCTAACCCGATCGTGGATTTGCCGGCGCCGGATTCCCCGATCAGGCCAAGCACCTTGCCGCGCTCGAGGTCAAAGCTGACCCCGTGCACGATCTCGATGTCGTGAGGTTTTTCGCCGGGCGGGTAGACCGTGGCGCCGATCTTCAGGTCGCGGACTTTCAGCAATGTGTCTTCGCTCATCCCCGGCCTCCTTTCAGCGAGGTGGTTCGGTTGAGGATCCAGTCCGCAACAAGGTTCACCGAGATCGCCAGCGTGGCGATGGCGACAGCAGGCCACAGGGCCGCACCGATGCCAAAGTTGATGCCCTCCTTGTTCTCTTTCACGATCCCGCCCCAATCGGCCAGCGGCGGTTGAACACCGATGCCAAGGAAGCTGAGGGTCGAGATGAACAGCACCATAAAGATGAAGCGCAACCCCATTTCGGCAACCAGTGGAGACAGCGCATTCGGCAGGATTTCCCGGAAGATGATCCAGCCCAGCTTCTCACCGCGAAGGCGCGCGGATTCCACATAGTCCATCACTGAGATGTCTACGGCGACGGCCCGAGCAAGACGATAGACCCGGGTGGAATCCAGGAGTCCCATCAGAACGATCAATGTGCCGACCGTTGCCTCGATAGAGGACAGGATCACCAGCGCAAGGATCAGGGACGGGATAGACATCATCAGGTCGACAAAGCGCGAAAGAACCTGATCGACCCAGCCCCCCATCACGGCGGCGAAAAAGCCCAGCACCGATCCGGTGGTAAAGCTGAGAATTGTTGCCGCCGTAGCGATGAAAATCGTCGTGCGGCCGCCATAGATCATACGGCTCAGCAGATCGCGTCCAATCTGGTCGGTGCCGAGAAGAAACTCACTTGACCGGGGTTCCCAGACATCTCCCACAACTTCGGCCATACCGTAGGGAGCGATCATCGGGGCAAACAGCGCCGCAAGAAAGTACAGGGACGTCAGGAACAGCCCGATCAGCGCGGAAATGGGTATGTTCTTCATTTCGGATGCCTCAGGCGCGGGTTGGCCAGGATCGATACGAGATCGGCAACCATGTTCAGAATGATGTAGACCGCCGCAAAGATCACACCGCAGGCGAGAACGACGGGAACGTCACGTTTTACCACCGCATCCACCAGATACTGTCCCATACCCGGATAGGCAAAGACCACTTCGACCACGACCACGCCTACGACAAGGTAGGCGAGGTTGATCATCACCACGTTGACGATCGGGGCAATCGCGTTTGGAAAGGCGTGACGATAAATGACCTGAAAGCCGGTCAAACCCTTCAGTTCTGCCGTTTCGATATAGGCCGATTGCATGACATTCAGGATCGCGGCGCGGGTCATACGCATCATATGAGCCAGAACCACAAGCGTCAGCACGGCTACCGGCAGCGAAATGGCGTGCAATTGTTCCCCCAGCGTCATCGACGGAGACAGGTTGGCGAACGAGGGCGCCCAGAACAATTTCACGGCAAAATAGTAGATCAGGATATAGGCGATCATGAACTCCGGCAGAGAGATCGAAGCCAGAGTGACCCCCGAGATCACCTTGTCCGGCCAACGGTTCTGATAGCGCACAGCGATCAGCCCCAGAATGATTGCCAGCGGGACAGAGATGAGAGCGGCCCAGAAGGCAAGGAACAAGGTGTTGCCCAATCGGCTCTTGATCGACGTTGCAATGTCCAGCTTGTTTGTAAGGGCCGTGCCCATATCGCCGGTCATAATGCCACCCAACCATTCGAAGTATCGGGTCGTGGCAGGCCGGTCGAGCCCCATCTCTTTGCGGAGGTTGGCGAGGTTTTCAGGTGTAGCTGTTTGCCCAAGCACCGCCTGAGCGGCGTCTCCCGGAAGGATTTCGGTCAGGCCGAAAATCAGAGCTGACGAGGCAAAAAGCAGGAGAATGCCCAGCGCAAGGCGCTGGACAAAAAGTTTCAGTACGGGGTGCATATCAGCCTCTCGCCTTTAGGCGTTCAGCCAACATTTGATACCGGCCATACAGTTCATCATCGACAGGTTGGGATCTTCGACCCAGCCGCCAATATCGGTGGATACACCTTCGACCTGATCGTTGAACATCGGACAGATCAGACCACCTTCGTCACGCAGCAGAGTGGCCATCTTGGAATAGATGTCCTTGCGCTTTGCATCATCCAGTTCGCTACGGGCTGAGATCAGCATTTCGTCGAACTGAGCGTTCTTGAAGCGGGTGTCGTTCCAGTCTGCGGTGGACAGATACGCGGTTGTGTACATCTGATCCTGCACCGGGCGACCCGACCAGTAGGATGCGCAGAAAGGCTGCTTGTTCCAGACTTCCGACCAGTATCCGTCATTGGGCTCGCGCTGAATCTCGAGCGGGATTCCTGCGGCCTGTGCCGACTGCTGGAACAGCGCCGCAGCGTCCACAGCCCCGGGGAAGGCACCATCGGCCACGCGCAGGATGATCGGCGAACCGTCATGGCCTGAAGCCTTGTAATGCTCTGCCGCCTTGGCCGCGTCATACGCGCGCTGAGGAATGCTGTCGTCGAACAGGGGATAGGCCTTGTTGATCGGAAAATCATTGCCCGCCGTGCCGTATCCGCGCAGGATCTTGTCCACCATTTCTTCGCGGTTGATCGCAAGCTTCAGCGCCATTCGCAGCTCGTTGTTGTCGAACGGTGCCGTGTCGCAATGCATAATAAAGACATAATGGCCGGGGCCGGACACGGTTTTCACGTCGATGTTGGGCGCGCGGCTCAGAAGTTGTGCGATCTTGGGCTCAACCCTGTCGATCATGTGCACCTGGCCTGACTGCAGCGCGGCGGTACGGGCGGTGGCGTCGTTCAGCGCGATGACCTCAATCTCGTCGGCATGGCCGATCGAGTCGTCCCAGTAGTTCGCGAATTTCTTGAAACCGTGACGAACGCCCGGCTCGTCAACCGCGACCGTGTACGGGCCCGAGCCGATCCCGGCGCCGGGATTGTCAAAGCCGCCGTCGGGCTGGATCACCAGGTGATAGTCCGCCAACAGATAGGGAAGGTCGGCGCTCGGGCTGGCCAGCGTAACCACGAAATTGTCGCCATCGGCCTTCATGCTTTCAATGCCCTGAACGATACCCAGCGCACCCGATGTGGCGTCTTCGTTCGAGTGGCGTTCCAGCGTGCGCAGCACGTCCTGCGCTGTAACCGTCTTGCCGTTGTGGAATTCGATACCCTTGCGGATCTTAAACGACCAGGTCTTGGCGTCGGCTGACGCTTCGACTTCTTCGGCAATCCGGTTTTCGATGCTTCCGTCCGGCCCGACGTTGACAAGCGTTTCACCATAGTTCCGCAGGTTCACGGTCGGTACGGTCGAGGCTGCAAGGGCCGGATCAAGTGAGTTGGTGGATTCGCCGCCCTGGATCCCCATCCGGATGGTGCCACCCTTGACCGGGCCTGCGGCTTTGGCCGCTGTGGCATACAGGTTCGATGCGACAACGGCTGAAATCCCCAATGCAGCCGCTTTGCCCATGAACTCGCGTCGTGTCATTTTGCCTGCCGTCACACGGCCGGCCATATAGTCAATTTGATCTTTCATGAATTTCTCCCGGTTGGTTGTTCGCGCCTTTGGCACGGTATTTTTGTTGATTGGCGGGTCAAGGTTTGCGCATTTCCTTTTGTCGGGCAAGCATTATCCTTTGCGGCAGCAAGTTGCCGTTGCGAAGGCTTGTTCGCATAAATGCCTGCGCAATGTCGCGAACTCCCAAGAGACTGTCGGATTCTGGCTTTTCCACCGCTGGCGAGGCAGGGCTTGTTCTGAAGTAACTTGGCAAATTTTTTTGGTCCGCTGGCGAACCAGCGCTCCGGATTGCGTGCAGGATCAAGGGATTTCCTCCGGTTCTTTCTGTTGGAGTGAATCAATGCACCCCAGAGCGGGGTCAGATCGGGGCTATCGCCGCAGGGCGATCGCGAGATCCATGACGTTGGTTCCTGTCGGGCCTGTTTCAAGCAGCGCGCCGCCTTGCGCAAGGTAGGTTCCGCTGTCTGCACGCTGCAACGCTTCGCGGGCGCCGGGTCCCCACGTGGTGCCATCCACAACACCGCCGGCCGCGTCCGTCGGGCCATCCGTGCCGTCCGTACCGCCAACAATAAGGTGCAGATCCGGTCGCCCGGCGATCTCGCCGGCCAGCGCAAGGGCAAGCGCCTGATTTCGACCGCCACGCCCGGGATTGGCAGGCAGGGTCACGGTTGGCTCTCCGCCCAGGATCATCACGCCCCTGGGCATATCGCGCAGGCGGGAGCCCAGCGATCTGGTCAGATCCGGCAGCGACGCATGGAGGGATTCTTCGTTGTCCAACACGGCAAGACCGTGGGCTCGGGCCGCCTTGGCAACCGCAGCGCGCGCGATTTCGTTGCTGGCGATGACAGATGACTTGCATTCGAACCTGGCCTCGGGCGGACATAGTCCGATCCCCGATCCTATGACCCCGATGTCATCTCCGGGAACGTCAGAAATGGCCAAAACCCGAACCCGGCGCCCGTGAAACGCCGCCAGCAATCCTCCGCCCTTGATATGGGAGATACGGCGTCGTTCGGCATTCATCGCCGCGATGTCTAGCCCTTGTGAGAGAAGACGCCGGTTGAGCGCTGCAAGATCGGGTAGGTCAAACCCGTCGACAAGATCTTCGGCCAGCGAGGAGGCGCCGCCAGAGACCAGCAACAACAGATCCGACCCGCCCGGCATCTCAGATACAGCCTGTCTGAGCGCCTTTCCGGCGGCCAGAGATCGCGCATCCGGAACCGGGTGAGAGGCCTCGATCAGATGCAATTGGTCGGGCAGAACCTTACCCAATTCATCACCGTGGCCATCTTTGGTAACAACAAGCGTCGGGACACCGTCAAATTGTTCGCTGGCAGCGCGGGCCATTGCGGCCGCCGCCTTGCCGACTGCGAGGACCCTGTCAGGGCGGTCTATTCCCCTGAGCGCTGTTTGCGTCGCCCGATAACCGCCGACCGCATCGACACCGGCCTGCCACAGTTCTTTCAACAGTTGCATTAAGTCTCCATCCAGATCGTCACCGGTCCGTCATTGGTCAGCTCCACCTGCATATCCGCCCCGAAACGGCCCGTTGCCACCTCGATGCCCAGTGCTGCAACCTGTTCGGCGAAGTACTCGTACAAACGCTCGCCCTCGGCCGGAGGAGCCGCCTCGGAAAAGCCCGGTCGGTTGCCGCGCTTGGTGTCGGCTGCAAGCGTGAACTGGCTGACGATCAACGTGGCCCCGCCGGTGTCCAGAAGGGACCGGTTCATCTTGCCTGCCTCATCCTTAAAAATGCGCAGTTTTGAGATTTTGGCGGCCAGCTGGTCGGCCTGTGGCTCGCCATCGCCCTGCATAGCGCAGATCAGGATCAGCAGTCCGGAGCCGATCTCGCCAATCAGCTCTCCATCAACCGACACCTTGGCTTTGGAAACACGTTGGATCAGGGCGCGCATGAGACTTCCTCGCGGTTAGGAGAACAGCTGCCGGGGCGCGAAACCGAAAAGGTCGCCGCCTCGATCCCGGCGGCAAGGGCTTCGGTGAGTTGGCGGTGATCCGGTGTCAGTGGGCGGTGCAACAATCCGGCATGATAGAGCCAGGCAAGCATGCCGGCATTCAGGATATCGCCGGCACCCACAGTGTCCACGACAGGCACAGTGCGGCAGGGCAGGGCGGCATGCATCTCGCCGCTCCAGATTTCGGCTCCGTCGGCCCCCCTGCTGTGCAGCAGCATTGCGTTCGGATGGTGATCTCTCAGAGTTTCGCTCGAACAGCCCAGCCAGTCGAGATCCTCGTCCGATACCTTGATCACGTCAGCCCATGACATCATCCGGTTCAGGCGGGCGCGGTAGCTGTCGGGGTCTGTCACCAGACCGGGGCGGATGTTCAGATCCAGCCAGACCAGCCGCGGACCGGCCTGCGCTGCCAGTGTTTCGAATGCTGCGCCGGACAAGTCCGGGATCAGGCTGATGCCGCCCAGAACCAGCGTTCGGGTGGTATCGGACAGTTCCGGAAGATGCGAGCGCCGCAAGGCCTGACCTGCGGACCCGAAGTCATGCAGATCGAAGTGCGTTCCACCGGGAATGGGGCGGGCAAACGAAATCGTTGATGGTTCTGTCAATCGTGGGGTCAATGTCAGGTCGACACCTTCTTGCCGCATGTACCCGGCCATGAGGTCACCGGCCGTGTCGCGAGAGAGCGCCCCGAGAAATCCACTGGGCACGTTCTGGCGCGCCAGCGCTACGGATGTGTTAACAGCTGCGCCGCCCGGAACCGGGCTCAGCCCATTGCTTCCATCGGCAAGCGGTGCCGGCACCAGATCCAGAACCGCTTCGCCGCAACACAGGATCACCGGCGTTGTCACGTTCTCCAGCTCACGATGTCATTCAACGCGGCCCGTTCGGTGCGAAAGCTGTTGGCCGGGTGGTCGGAGTCGCTGTAACCGAAGGAGATGGCGCAGAGGATTTGCCTGTCGTCGCCAATCTCAAAGTAGCGATGCAGAAACGGGCTAAAAGCCGCCACGGCCGCCTGCGGGATTGTCCCGACACCAAGCGCCTGTGCCGCGAGACAGAACGCAGTAACAAAACCGCCGCAATCCAAAGCGCCGTAGGGTCCAAGCTCGACCGGGCTATGGAGAATTGCGCAATGAGGTGCGCCGAATAGCGAGAAGTTTTCCGCCATCTGCCTGGCTGATCCGGCACGGTCGCCTTTTTCCACTCCAACCGCCTGATAAAGCGCCCATCCGCAGCTTCGACGGCGTTGCTGATATTCCCCGGAGTAACCCGTGGGAAAGGGCAAGTCAGGTTCCGGGCGGCCCGTGCTCGCCTCGTCCTGCAGGGCGGTGCGAAAGCGATCGGTTTCCGCGCCGCTTGTGATGGTCACTGCCCACGGTTGTGCGTTGCACCAAGACGGCACCCGTCCAGCAGTCGTCACGATCCTCTCGATTACGTCTTGCGGAACTTGGTCGGGGTGAAAAGCCCGGCAGGAATGACGCGCAGACATCAACGCATCGAGTTGATCCAGTGAAGCAGACATTGTGGATCTCCCCTTTGCCGATTCTGTTTTGGCACTTTGTTGTTTCGGGTTGCAGAATGGCGGCGAGGGCCAACAGGCGCAAGGGGGCGAAACTTGCGGCGGATCAAGGCAATATCCAGCCAAACAGAATAAACTTGGAGCAATGAAGGAGGATCCGAAATGGTTGAAAAATCTGAACACGGCAGCCTTTGGCCTTCGCTTTACGACCCGTTCCGCAACTTGGGCAACAAGTTGTCTGACTGGTTGAGCCCGGCAACCGAGGCATCTGGCAATGATGCCGCTTATGACATTTCAATGGAGCTGCCGGGTGTGTCAGACGAAGATATCGATCTGACAGTTGAGGAGGGTGTCGTAACTGTCCGTGGGGAAAAGAAAACCCACGAAGAAAAAAAGGGTGACACCTGGTATTTCTCGGAACGTCAGTATGGCGCCTTCCGCCGCTCTTTCCGATTGCCGGAAGACGCGGATGGCGAAAAAGCCAGCGCGCGGATGAAGGATGGTGTCCTTCATGTGACCGTGCCGCGCAAGGCGCTGGCAGAGCCCGAGGCAGCCAAGAAGATCAAGATTTCCCGCACCTGATTCCCCCATGAATCGCCCCAGCGGGAATGGCGGCCGGTGACCCGACTTGTGCTTGCGACGAGACTATTGGTTCGTTGCCACCATGTAGCCAAGACCGGCCGCCACCAAAAGTCCTAGAACAACCGCAACCGTGATTTTGATCGCTGACCACGGGCGTTCGCCCTGAACTTTCCCGGTGCGCCCGTTCACTACAAAGCGGAATGTCTGGCCGCGATACTTGTAGGCTGCAAGCCAGACCGGCAGCAGAACATGCTTGAATGTCACTGCTGACACGTCGGTATCGATGTCATGTATGCGCTGTCGGTCTCCGCCGATGTCGAACCTCACATCCCGTTCGATTACGCGGGCCATGTAGCCACGCGCCTCGGCAAACCCTTCGTCCAGATCGACGGTATAGCCTTCGGCCCGGAAACCGGCGAGATATTGCGGCTGGTAGGGTTCCAGCGCCGGCAGATCCCAGGGTTCCAGCGCGTCGGTATAGGCTTTCGGCAAGCTGCGCGATGCCAGCACCAGAACGTCGTCGAAAAACCGCGCAACCCGGCCGCGCACCGGTGTCCAGCGAACTTTGGCGACCTGTTCCTGAACGCGCTTGCCGTCCCGCATCACGGTTCGGGTCTCGTAATAGACAATTCCGCGCTCGCCCGCATAGCGGGATTGGGTGTCGGCGTCGAACGTCCAGTAGGGGACATAGATCCCCTGCATCTTGCGACCCTTGCGGGCATAGTCCTTCAGTCCGTTCGGCGCAAACCAAAGCCGGCCCAGCCAGTCGCTCATGGCCTTGTGCGCCTGCCTTTCCGACATGGCAAATGGCAGAACGCCCTTGGGCTTGATGTGACGGTGGGTGCCGGTGTCGGTCACGACGGGCGTGGCGCAGAACGGGCATTCTGCAGCATGCGTGGCCGGGTCGAACTCAACCTGCGCCGCACAGTTGGGGCAGCTTAGAACCCGTGTTTCCTCCATTTCGGATTCGGGCAAGCTCTCGGTCACAGCCGAGCGGAAATCCAGCTCTCGCAGTTTTCCGCCCTGCCAAGGACCTGCCGTTATGGGCTCGGAATGTCCGCAATGATCGCATGTCAGCGTGCCGTCACCGGGATTGAACCGGTAGTCGGCTCCACATTGCTCGCAGGGAAACCGGTGCTCCGCCTGGGCCACGTCGTCAACCTCCGGGCGGCGGTGGGGGCAGGATGGTAAAAAGTTGAGCCAGTTCCTGAACGTCTTCGGCTTTCTTCCAGCCGTCCTGTCCGGCGGTCCAGACGAAGCTGTCGCGGGTCAGATCTCCCTCGGCGGCCATGCGGCCCAACCGGGCCTTGGAGAACGGACCTTTGGTCTGGCCGTTTTCTGCGACATGCCAGACATGCTCCACCGGCGGCGGCGGTGCGGGGGGCGCCGACGGTTGCGGGGCAGCGGGCGCGGGACGCCCCCAAGGCCCCGGGTGCTGACCCGCTGCCATAGTGCCCATCTGTTGCGCCATCGCCATTCCCATGCCAGCGCCAAGCCCTGCCGCCATGCCTCCGCCGGCGGGGTTTGTGGCGGCTGCCGTCATCGCTTCGGCTGCAGAGTATTGCGTGAACTTGCCCAGATCTCCGGCCAGTCCCATGGACGTCCGTTTGTCCAGCGCGGCTTCAACTGCCGGCGGCAAGGAGATGTTTTCAATGTAGAATTCGGGCATTTCAAGGCCGTATCCATCAAGAACCGGCGAGACCTCCGCCGCAATCAGTTTACCCAGATCAGCGGTGTTCGCGGCCATGTCCAGCACCGGGATACCGGACCCGGCAATCACGCGAGAGAATTCCTGCACGATGATGTTGCGGATCTGGAACGAGATTTCGTCCATCGTGAACTCGCCATCGGTTCCGACGATTTCCACGAGAAAGCGGGCCGGATCGCTGACCCGTATCGTGTAGGTGCCATAGGCTCGGATCCGGGTTGGTCCGAATTCGGGATCACGCAGCATGATCGGGTTCTTCGTCCCCCATTTGAGGTCGTTGAAACGCGTCGTATTGACGAAATAGATCTCGGACTTGAACGGCGACTTGAACCCATGATCCCAATGCTGGAGTGTCGTCATGATCGGCATGTTGTTGGTTTCCAGCATGTAGAGCCCCGGCGTGAATACATCCGCCAGTTGCCCCTCATGGACAAAGACCGCTGCCTGACCTTCGCGCACTGTCAGTTTCGCCCCATACTTGATCTCGTGCCCCTCGCGTTCGAACCGCCAGACCATCGTATCGCGCGTGTCGTCCACCCAGTGAATGACATCAATAAACTCACCTGTCAGGAAATCGAAAATACCCATCGTAACACTCCAGATCTGCTAATACCCGAACAGGATAGTCCGGACCGAAACACCAACTCGACAAATAACCGCTACTTTTTCATCGGGGTCAAGCTGAGTGAAGACGAACTGCGGCCTGCAAAACCGGCGGTTGATTACTCTTGCGTGTTCATTGCACAGCTTGCATTCACTGAGACCTCAACCTACCGTGCGAAGTTGTTTTGATTAAGTTGGCGCTTTGAGGTTGAAGCGCCGAAAAAAGTAGTTTGGATTTGTGATGAAGAATTCGATTCTGAGAGCCTTTCGAATAGCTAAGTTCATGTTCGAGTATCCAAAATTCTTCGTGGACAACTCGTTGGGATTTCTGGGTATTAAACGAATTCCTCCGTATTGGATATCTCCTGATCTTCGAGAAGGTTACACGATGGGCCGGGGAAAGTCCGTTTTTCCGTGCATATCTCGATCTGACCAAAAGCGAACAAACAGTATACACATCTGAGCGGATAGAGCAGCCGCTTCAGATGGTTCAGCGCCGCGAATGTGGTGTCTATGGAGGTATAGACAAGTGGCTATACGAGGCTCTGGAGCAGTTCCCGATCAATGGAATGCGTGTGGCTGTAATTGGCTCGGCGGATCAGGGTTTCGGGCCATGGTACGAATGCATTTGCATTCAATTAGGTGCGCAGCCGATTACCGTGGAGTATAATCCGATTGATTTCAATGATACGCGTTTCACCTTTGTTCACGCGGAACAGGTCAATGAATTGGATGAAAAATTTGATGCGGCGTTCTCAATTTCATCTTTCGAACACGATGGTCTTGGACGATACGGAGATCCGTTGTCCGCAGATGCCGATCTGAACGCGATGAGGCGTTGGCGAAATCTGATCAAGCCTGGTGGTCGTATGTATCTTGCGGTTCCCATCGGGTTGGACAAGATCGTCTACAACTCGAACCGGATTTACGGGCGCAAAAGGTTCCCTGAGTTGATAGATGGTTGGGAGGTGGAGGCCAGTTTCGGTTTTGAGGGGCTTTGTTGCACAAATCCTGTGAGGATGGGACTTCCCCTTTCCCCGGACGGATTTAGCCTACGGCTTCTGTGACGGGAATGCCAAGAGCGGTATAGCGGTTGAGGACTGCGACACGGATTTGGATCTCTGCGACCTGCCGATCAAAGTCTCTCGCCATGAGACTTTGCCCCATCAGCTTCACACAGTGCATCTTGGTCTCGACACGGCTTCTTCGGTGGTATCCGCTCCATTGTCGCCAAATGGCGCGGCCCAAGTATCGTGAGGCGTTAACCGCTTCGTTCCGGGCGATGGCTCCGGCGCTGCTGGGTTTCCACGGCTTGGCGTTCTTACGCGGCGGAATGACAGCGTGGGCATTCCGGGCGGCAATCGCGTCATGGCATTTGCGCGTATCATAGGCCCCGTCGCCGGTTACTGATCCGATGTCCTGGTCGTTGGGGATCTGGTTCAGCAACTCAGGCAACATGGGCGCGTCACCGATGTTGCTGCTGGTAACCTCGACCGCTCGAACCTCCAACGTTTCCTCGTCGATCCCTATGTGTATCTTGCGCCAAATGCGTCGTTTGGGACCGCCATGCTTGCGTGCGTTCCATTCGCCTTCACCTTCAGCTTTGATGCCTGTGCTATCAACCAGAAGGTTCAGCGGGCCGGTACTGCCACGATACGACAGGTCCACGTTCAGCGTCCTCTGGCGGCGGCACAGCGTGCTGAAATCGGGAACTGCCCAGTCCAGCCCGACCAACTGCAACAAGCTTTCCACAAAGCCTGTCGTCTGTCGGAGCGGAAGGCCAAACAGCACCTTGATCGTCAGGCAGGTTTGGATCGCAGCATCACTAAAGCTGTGTCGCCGACCGCGCTTGCCGCTCGGTGGCGGAACCCAGACCATATCAGGGTCAAACCAAATCGACAGCGACCCGCGCCGTCTCAACGCCTCATTGTAAGATGACCAATTCCTGGTCTTGTATTTCGTGGGGGCCCAACTGCTCATGACGCACAGCTATCACGCTGGATTCACACAGTGAATCCCTCAACCGATTTGTGCAACAAAGCC
>NZ_JBNAGF010000011.1:0-179630 GCF_049801055.1 Primorskyibacter sp. S87
GGCTTTGTTGCACAAATCGGTTGAGGGATTCACTGTGTGAATCCAGCGTGATAGCTGTGCGTCATGAGCAGTTGGGCCCCCACGAAATACAAGACCAGGAATTGGTCATCTTACAATGAGGCGTTGAGACGGCGCGGGTCGCTGTCGATTTGGTTTGACCCTGATATGGTCTGGGTTCCGCCACCGAGCGGCAAGCGCGGTCGGCGACACAGCTTTAGTGATGCTGCGATCCAAACCTGCCTGACGATCAAGGTGCTGTTTGGCCTTCCGCTCCGACAGACGACAGGCTTTGTGGAAAGCTTGTTGCAGTTGGTCGGGCTGGACTGGGCAGTTCCCGATTTCAGCACGCTGTGCCGCCGCCAGAGGACGCTGAACGTGGACCTGTCGTATCGTGGCAGTACCGGCCCGCTGAACCTTCTGGTTGATAGCACAGGCATCAAAGCTGAAGGTGAAGGCGAATGGAACGCACGCAAGCATGGCGGTCCCAAACGACGCATTTGGCGCAAGATACACATAGGGATCGACGAGGAAACGTTGGAGGTTCGAGCGGTCGAGGTTACCAGCAGCAACATCGGTGACGCGCCCATGTTGCCTGAGTTGCTGAACCAGATCCCCAACGACCAGGACATCGGATCAGTAACCGGCGACGGGGCCTATGATACGCGCAAATGCCATGACGCGATTGCCGCCCGGAATGCCCACGCTGTCATTCCGCCGCGTAAGAACGCCAAGCCGTGGAAACCCAGCAGCGCCGGAGCCATCGCCCGGAACGAAGCGGTTAACGCCTCACGATACTTGGGCCGCGCCATTTGGCGACAATGGAGCGGATACCACCGAAGAAGCCGTGTCGAGACCAAGATGCACTGTGTGAAGCTGATGGGGCAAAGTCTCATGGCGAGAGACTTTGATCGGCAGGTCGCAGAGATCCAAATCCGTGTCGCAGTCCTCAACCGCTATACCGCTCTTGGCATTCCCGTCACAGAAGCCGTAGGCTAAATCCGTCCGGGGAAAGGGGAAGTCCCATCCTCACAGGATTTGTGCAACAAAGCAGCAACCAACTCAAATCAAACTGATCACTAATTAATTGCCTCCAACTCTCAGCGCGGCATTGAGGCGGATCAAGGACGTAACTTGGCTCACCAGGCACTGACACCAATCATACTCAAACAAGCTGCATCAACAAATCCCGCGTTGGGTGTTGAAGGCAGGTTAGGGTTCGACGCGATTATCCGGGTGAATCTGGCAGATGTCTTTGTTAACTGGCGGTGCTTCGGGGCTTTGCTGAAACTCGAAGCCCGGCGAGCAGGCCAGCTCAGTCCACCCGGTCGTCAATGAGCCATGTGGGAGATGAAAGCCTGCTGCAAAACGCGGCCCGCGTGGCTACCATTTCGAAACAGGGGGTGAGCCGTAAAAAGGCCCCCGTGCGATTGCGCTCCGGGGGCCTTCCTGCTCGAATTTCCGGGATCTGGGTTCAGCGGCCCCAGTTGCGAACCTCGCCGCAATCCATATGCACGAAATTGGACCGGGAATAGCGACCCACGCCACCGGCGCGGCAGGAAATGGCGGCCTTGGCCATTTGCCCGACGGATCGGGAGGATAGGCGGAGATCGGCAGCCTGACCTTTCATGTGCAGGGAATTCTTTGCAACGCCACGGGACCGGCGGCGCAGCATGGCATTTGTCTGTGGGCTGCGATAGCCCGACAGCAACATATAGGGTTCATTCACGTCCATCAGATTATGTGCTGCTGCCATGATGTCGATGGTGCGCAGATCCATGCCCTTGACCTGATCGGTCCGCCAATCGCGCATGAAGTGGTTAACCTCGGAGACGGCATCCTTGAGGTATTTGCCGTCAATCCAATAGACCATGTCGATCCGCTCACCGGTGCGCCCCGAATACATGCGGATCCGTCGGATATCACCGCCACCGCGGAGAAAACCTGCTGCTTTAGAATAGGTGGGTGCTGCTGCTACAGCGGTTGCTGCGAACGCGCCTAACAATGCGCGTCGAGTCAAGCCCGAACGTGTGATTTCTGTCATGTCTACTGCGTTGTCCCGTACGCTATGTCCTGCCTGCCCCCGATTTTTCGGAAGCTTTTTTTATAGTCATCCCCAGATGCCCGTTTCTATGCCACAGACAGATTTATGATCCAAGGATGGATTGTTGCCTGATCCCACCATGGCCTGATTTCGGCGAATTTTTGCGCAAATGGTCAAATTTCGAGTCGATTCGCCGCAGGCGATGCAATCGCGCATCAGCTTGTTGTGCCTTTGCCCGACTAAAGGTTTTGTGAATGGACTTCCCCATCGCTTTCTTAACATTTTGGAAGAAAGACGTTGATTTGCATCATTGCTGCCCACCTAGGACAACCCAGATGACCCCAGTTTTCCGTTCCCCAGTTTCCCGCTTTTTGACGGGTGTTACGCTTGCCGTCGGTCTGGCTCTTGCGGCGCCTGCTTCGGCACGGGCGCAGGTCACGGCCTTCAAACAGGCGGTTGCCGAGGCCGCATCAGCTGATTCCGATATCGCTGCCTTTTATCGCGGTCGGGGGTTCCGGCCGATCTGGACGGGTGAGGGGCACCAGGATCTGGCCCGACGTGCGGCCCTGCTGGACGCTATTGAAAATGTGGGAACTCACGGAATTCCGGACGCACGCTATGATGTGGACGCCATGCGCGCTCTGATGGCCGAGGCCCGAACGACCCGCGATCTTGGATTTGTGGAGGTGGAGATCAGCAAGCTGTTCCTTCGCTATGCAAAGGATCTCGACACTGGAATGCTGAAGCCGTCGACGATTGATGGCGGCATGCTGCGCGAAGTGCCATTGAAAGAGCGCAGCATTTATCTCGAAGAGTTCGCCGCCGCCGACCCAACCGTCTACTTGCGGGATCTGGCACCCAACACGCCGCAATACCTCGCGCTTGCCAAGACCCGGCTAAATCTGGAACAGCAGATTGCCGCAGGAGGCTGGGGCCCAACCGTCAGGGCCAAGAAGCTTGAACCGGGGATGTCCGGGTCCGCCGTGGTTGCCCTGCGTGACCGGCTGATTGCGATGGGCTTTTTGCGGCGTAGCGTGACCGACACCTTTGATCCGGGCATTGAGCGGGCCTTGCAAGCCTTTCAGCGAGCGCATGGACTGGAACCGGACGGCGTCGCCGGACCGGGAACTTTGGAAGAGATCAATCGGTCTCCGTCGGATCGGCTGCGTTCGGTTCTGGTGGCGATGGAACGGGAACGCTGGCTGCCCGATCAACTGGGTGACCGGCACATTCTGGTCAACCAGACGGATTTTACCGCAAAGATCATCGACGAGGGTGCGGTGACCTTTGAAACCCGCTCGGTGATCGGCAAGAACACGTCCGACCGCCGCAGCCCCGAGTTTTCGGACGAGATGGAGCATATGGTGATCAATCCGAGCTGGTATGTGCCACGTTCGATCATCACCAAGGAATACCTGCCCAAGCTGCGCGCCAACCCCAACGCGGTTGGGCACCTTGAGATCACAGACAGCCGCGGTCGTCGGGTCGGGCGGGATACGGACTTCTCGCAATACTCGGCCCGCAGCTTCCCCTTCGCGATGCGTCAGCCCCCGGGCAAGAAGAATGCGCTGGGGCTGGTGAAGTTCATGTTCCCGAACAAGCACAACATCTATCTTCACGACACCCCGCAAAAGCACCTGTTTGCGCGCGAAGTGCGGGCCTATTCGCATGGCTGCATTCGCCTCGCAGAGCCGTTCGACTTTGCCTATACCATTCTGGCGCTTCAAGAGGTTGATCCGAAAGGGTATTTCCACCGGATTCTCGACACGGGCAAAGAGACCAAAGTTGTGCTGGAGCAGAAAATCCCGGTGCACATCATCTACCGCACCGCTTATGCCACGCCAAAAGGCGTGGTGGAGTATCGGCGGGACATCTATGGCCGCGATGCAAAGATCTGGGAGGCCCTGAACAGAGCAGGGCTGGCCCTGCCGGGCGTTCAGGGGTAATCACTGGCCCAACAGAGATCAATTCAGGGGCCGGTACATGCATACAATTAGAGAGATCGCCGAAGCCCTCGGCGCAGAGGCCGCCGGGGATCTGGATCTGACGGTCAGCGCCGCCGCCGAACCGGGCATGGCCGGGCCCGATGATCTAGCGATGGCGATGTCACCGAAATATGCCGAGGGGCTGGCGGACGGCAGCGCACGCGCAGCAATGCTCTGGGTCGGTGCGGACTGGCGGGCGCTGGGATTGAAGGCCGCGATCTTTTCTCCGCGTCCCCGTATGGCTATGGCCGGAGTTTCCCGGATCATGGATAAGGGGCAGGGATATGCTTCGGGCATTCACCCCTCGGCTGTTATCGACCCAACCGCTGAGCTGGCCGACGACGTGGCGGTCGGCCCCCTGTCGGTGATCGGCCCACGCGCGAAAATCGGAGCCGGTAGCATCATCGGCCCGCATTGCGTGATCGGCGCGGATGTAACGCTCGGGACGGGGGCCTTTCTTCGCGAAATGGTGTCGATCGGTGCGCGTGCGCAGGTCGGAGACCGTTTCATCGCCCAGCCCGGAGCGCGGATCGGTTCGGATGGATTTTCGTTTGTGACCCCCGAATTGTCCGGTCCTGAAGCAGCTCGCCAGAGCATGAAGGATCAGGGTGACAGTAACGCGCAAAGCTGGCTGCGTATCAACTCGCTGGGTGCGGTCAGGATCGGCAACGATGTCGAGGTCGGGGCCAATGTTACAATAGACAACGGCACCGTACGTGACACTGAAATTGGTAACGGAACCAAATTGGATAATCAGGTCCATATCGGTCACAATTGTCGGATCGGACACGACTGCCTGCTGTGCGGGCAATCCGGGCTGTCCGGTTCGGTCGATATCGGCAACTATGTGGTGCTCGGCGGTCAAGCCGGCGTCGTCGACAACGTATTCGTGGGTGATCGGGCGATCATCAGCGGCGCGACCAAGGTTTTGTCTAATGTTCCCGCTGGTCGGGTTATGATGGGCTATCCGGCGGTGCGGATGGATCAGCACACCGAGATCTACAAGGCACAGCGGCGCTTGCCCCGGATCCTGCGTGACGTGGATGCGTTGAAAAAGGCGGTTTCCAAACTGGGACTGAGCGATTAAATCACCTCCAGACGCGCACAGAGGGGTCTGAGAATGAGCATCCGCGAAAAGGTTATCGCCATTGTCGCCGAACAGGCGGTTCTGGAACCGTCCGACGTGGCACCAGACAGCACGCTTGAAGATCTCGGGATCGACAGTCTCGGGCTGGTTGAAAGCATCTTTGCCATCGAAGAAGAGTTCGACATTTCGATCCCGTTCAATGCCAATGAGCCCGAGCAGAGCGATTTCGACATCTCCAGTGTGGAAGCCATCATCAAGGGCATCGAAAAGCTCGTGGCGGAAAAGGTCTGACGCGAACCGATGAAACGCGTTGTCATCACCGGAGCCGGAACAATCAATTCTCTGGGCCATTCCGTGCCCGATACATTGGAAGCCATGCGCGAAGGGCGCTGCGGTATTGGCGAGCTCGATTTTAGGGATGTGGACCGACTGGCAATCAAGATTGGCGGACAGGTGCGTGATTTCGAGGCCGAAGGACGGTTCAACCGTCAGCAGATGAGCCTGTATGACCGGTTCACCCAGTTCACCCTGACCGCTGCTCAGGAAGCGATTGCGCAGGCCGGTCTGGAGTTTAGCGGCGAGCTGGCCGCCAAGTCCGGCGTAGTGCTTGGCACCGCTGGTGGCGGCGTTTCAACTTGGGATGATAACTATCGGTCCGTCTATGAAGATGGCAAGAACCGGGTGCATCCCTTTGTTGTCCCGAAGCTGATGAACAATGCGGCCGCTAGTCACGTTTCGATGGAGCACAACCTGAAAGGGCCGAGCTTTACCGTGTCGACCGCCTGTGCCTCATCCAATCATGCGATGGCGCAGGCGTTTCAAATGGTGCGCTCGGGTATGGCGCCGGCGATGGTTACTGGCGGTTCCGAATCCATGCTCTGCTTTGGCGGGGTGAAAGCCTGGGAAGGCTTGCGGGTCATGTCCAAGGACGCCTGCCGCCCGTTCAGCGCCAACCGCAATGGAATGGTTCAGGGCGAGGGCGCCGGGGTTTTCGTGTTCGAGGATTTCGACCATGCCCGCGCTCGCGGCGCCGAGATCCTCTGCGAGGTTGCCGGGTTCGCCATGTCCTCGGACGCATCCGATATCGTGATGCCATCGAAACAGGGCGCGGCCCGCGCGATGGCCGGTGCGTTGAACGACGCCAAACTGAATGCCGAAGAGGTCGGTTATATCAACGCGCACGGAACCGGCACTGCCGCCAATGACAAGACGGAGTGCGCCGCCGTGGCTGGAGTGTTCGGACCCCATGCAGACAATCTGATGATCTCGTCCACCAAGTCGATGCACGGGCACCTGATCGGTGGCACAGGAGCGGTCGAATTGCTGGCCTGTATCATGGCGTTGCGGGACGGAGTCGTTGCCCCGACAATTGGCTACGAAGAGCCGGATCCTGAATGTGCGCTTGACGTGGTGCCCAACGAGGCACGTGAGGCAAAGGTTGATGTTGCGCTCAGCAATGCATTTGCCTTCGGCGGGTTAAATGCGGTTCTTGCGCTTAAAGCGGTCAAATAAAAATGCCGCCAAACCATGCGGTTGGCGGCATTTTCTCAGGTAGGCGTTCGGGTCAGTTCTTGACCACATCCACAATATCATAGCCGGCGGTGAAGCCTTGAAGAGACAACTTCAGTTCCACCGTCTGATCGGGTGCAGGCGCGGGAACCAGTGACACCGTGGCTTCGCTGCCCTTCTTGAAGGCTTCGATGTCCTGTTCGGTCAGACCAAGCTGGGCGATGCAGCCGATCGGATTGCAGAAGGAATAGGCATAACGCTTACCCGGAGCACCGTCGACCGAGATGGTCAATTGTGCCGGCAGCAGGGTTTCCAGCGGCACAATCACGGTTGCGCCTGCAACGGCTTGGCCACCGTTCTCCAACCGGAACAGGGAAATCTCGGCAATCTGGTTGCCGGCCTGATCATTCAGGATTTGCAGAAGCGAACACGGATCCTCCGGCCCTTCGGTCTTGATGCAAGCCAGGTTCCAGTCGCCAAATTTCTGGGTCGCATAGCGTTCACCCAATTTGGGGCCTTCGGGAACCGCTTGTCCCATATCCAGCACCTGATCAGCCTGCTGAGGCTCTTCCGAGGTGGTTTCCTGCGCAATGGCCGGCGTCATTGCCAAAGCGGTGGCGATTGCAAAGGAGGTCAAATGTCTGATCATGAATGCCTCATCGGTTTATCAGGACTGCTTTTTTGGTGCTCTAACACGCTCTGAACCCAGAGTCAGGCGCAAACGAAGCCGTAAAAAAGATTTGATTGCGTTCTCCGGGCGGATCGGCGTCAGGCTGCCGATCCGGGAGGGTTCATGGTTATAACGAAATCAATCTATCAGGTGGCGACTGCATACGGTAGACGTTGCAACATCCTGAAACCTCAATAAAAAAAGGGAACCATGCGGTTCCCTTTTTAATTTCTTATCTCCCCGTCGGACTGGCCGACTTAGTTATTGACCGAACGTTACGAAAGGGTCCGCTCTTGGTCAACAGCTAACTGCAAGATTCTTGTAACATTTTCGGTCGTGAACAGATTTTGGCAGGTCAGGTTCCGGTCTTGCGTGATCTCGGCCTGCTGGCTCTAATTGGCGTCACTCTGGTCCGATTGCGGGTCAAATAGCGGCGCAAATCGAAAAATGCCGTGCCCGGAGGCACGGCCAGTCTGACAGGGAGGAAGTTCGCCCCGGTTGGTTGAACCGTCCAGGGACAGAAATCACTATCGCAGTCAAAGGTTAACTTAGTATGGTGGCCCGGAGCGGAATGAAAAGTCGGGGCATAAGCAAATGAAAGACAAGGTCTTTATCGGGGGCGGCGGAGAGAATTATGAACAGCAGCAGGGGTTGGCACTAAAATATGCCAACCGTCACGGCCTGATCGCCGGAGCCACTGGCACCGGCAAGACCGTGACGCTGCAAATTCTGGCCGAAGGCTTCTCTGATGCCGGTGTTCCCGTGTTTCTCTCTGACGTAAAAGGCGATCTGTCTGGCCTTGCGGCGTCGGGGTCAGCGGATCACAAGCTCAACGATGCGTTTCAGTCGCGGGCCGCAACCATCGGCTTCGATGATTATGCATATCGGGCGTATCCGGTCACCTTTTGGGACATGTTCGGCAAACAGGGCCATCCGGTTCGCACCACCGTCGCCGAGATGGGGCCGCTGTTGCTGTCACGTCTGCTGGAACTCAGCGAAGCACAGGAAGGTGTTCTTAACATCGCCTTCCGCCTTGCCGACGAAGAAGGATTGCCGCTTCTCGATCTCAAGGATCTGCAGGCGCTATTGGTGTGGATCGGGGACAACCGCGCGCATCTCACCCTGCGATACGGCAATGTTTCGACGGCTTCGATTGGCGCGATTCAGCGCCGGTTGCTGGTGATCGAAAATCAGGGAGCGGCACAGTTGTTCGGTGAACCGGCGCTGGATCTGTCCGACCTTATGCGCACAGACGCCGAAGGCCGCGGGCAGATCAACGTATTGGCCTCCGACAAGCTGATGTCGGCGCCCGGGCTCTATGCGACCTTCCTGCTGTGGCTGCTCAGCGAGCTGTTCGAAGAATTGCCCGAGGTCGGTGACCCGGATAAACCCAAGCTGGTTTTCTTTTTTGACGAGGCGCATCTGCTTTTTGATGACGCGCCTGACGTGCTTGTCGACAAGGTCGAACAGGTTGCCCGCCTGATCCGCTCCAAAGGCGTCGGGGTCTACTTTATCACGCAGAATCCCGCAGATGTGCCCGAGGACATTCTCGGACAGTTGGGGAACCGGATCCAGCACGCATTGCGCGCCTTTACAGCCAAGGACCGCAAGTCGTTGAAGATGGCGGCTGAAACCTATCGGGAGAACCCGCGCTTTTCGACGGAACAGGCGATCCGGGAGGTCGGGGTTGGTGAGGCAGTTACATCAATGCTGCAGAAAAAGGGTGTGCCCGGCATTGTCGAGCGGACCCTGATCCGTCCGCCGTCATCGCAGTTGGGGCCAATAACCAAGGCGGAGCGCGCGACCATCATGGCTGCGTCTGATCTGGCGGGCCGTTATGACAAGACGTTGGATCGCAAGTCGGCCTATGAAATTCTGGCGCAACGCGCAGCAGCGGCATCGCAAGAAGCCGAAGCAGCAGAGGCCCGCGCCGAAGAGGCTACGGCGATGGAGAGGGAGTTCAACGCGGCGCGGCGGTATTCCGGGCGCAAAGTCGGCCGGTCTTCGGCCCGGTCAATGAAGCCAAAGGACACGTTCACCTCGGCCATGAGCGAGGCGGTCATCAAGGAACTTAAGGGGACCACTGGCCGCCGTATTGTACGAGGCATTCTCGGAAGCCTGTTCAAGGGGCGCTGACCCTGCGTGCCTTGCAGACCCCTCTAGCCGGTTTTGCGAACAGATCGGGTGGGTTCGTGGGCGTCCGACGTCGGACGAGCAAAGGTGGCGCTGTGCAGTTTCTGGCGGGCCCCCGCAGGTTCGAAGGGGCGATATAATCCGTTCGAAAACCGGGGCAGATCCAACGCCAGACCTCTCTTCACGAGTTCGGCGCCAATGTCGCGACCATCCGCCAGATAGCAGGTTGCGATCAGCCTGTCGCCAGACCTCTCTCCGGTCAGTTTCGCGGTGATGATCTGGCCTCGGCAAATGTTCACCATCGCCCATTTCGAGTTGCGACCCCAAGGCATGTCGATTTCCGGCGCATCGATGCCCGCCAGCCGGATCTTGGTTCTTTGAATTGCGATTGTGCCGCCATCTATGACCCACGCTCTGCCACGGATCTCCAAGGAGTCCGGAACAAGCGGCAGATTGGCTGCTGTTTGGTATGGGCTGAGGAGTCCCAAGCTGCGAATTGGCTTGGGCTGAGTTACGTTGCGCCGTACGCCGATCCGGTCATCGGGCCTGTTGCGATAGGCCCTACCGAACAGTTGGACAAATAGGATCAGGCCGACGGGAAAAATGATTACCGCAATCAGTTCCATCAATTCATTCAACGCATTTTCTTCTGCGCGAAAGGTAGCGAGACAGCGGACAGAGGTATTTCGATTTCCGGTCTTTGCGTTGCCAATTCGGGTCACAAAGAAAAACGGGCCCCAATGGGGCCCGCTACATCCGGTTTCGTTTCGGGTCAGCTGGTCATGTCATAGGCCCGTTCGCCATGAACCGACAGATCAAGCCCGTTGGTCTCGGTTTCCAGATCCACTCGCAATTCGGTTATGGCGGCTACGACCTTGACGAGGATGACAGTCACGACGGTGGTAAAGACCCCCACGATCACCAATCCGCCCAGCTGAGCCGCCCAGCTGCCAAGTCCGAATACGGCGATCATAATCGTGCCGAAAATACCGCCGACGCCGTGCACGGCGAATACATCCAGCGTGTCGTCGATCTTCAGCACGTTGCGGACAAGCGTAACCGCTTCCTGACACAACACCCCGGCGACCGCACCGATGGCGAACGCCTGAACGGGATCGACAAACCCGCTGGCGGGTGTGATCGAGGCAAGGCCGGCAATGGTGCCAGTCACCAGACCGACCAGTGAGGCTTTGCCATATTTGATCTTTTCCCACAGCGCCCAGCTGAGCGATGCAGTGGCCGCTGAAATATGGGTGACGGTCAGGGCCATTGCCGCGCCGCCGTCTGCGGCCAGCTGCGACCCACCGTTGAAGCCGAACCAGCCGACCCACAGCATCGCCGCGCCGATCATGACAAAGCCAGGATTGTGCGGCGGCGTTGTCCGGTTCTTTCTCGGGCCAAGGAACACGGCAATGATCAGTGCTGCGAGGCCCGCAGTTTCATGCACGACGATGCCGCCTGCGAAATCTTTCACTCCGGTTTCGCCAAAGATCCCGCCATCGGCCAGAAAACCGCCGCCCCAGATCCAGTGGACCACAGGGGCGTAACACAGCAGCATCCACAACCCCGAAAAGGTGAGCACAAAGGCAAATCCGACCCGCTCGACATAGGCGCCGACGATCAGCGCCGGGGTGATGATGGCAAAAGTCATCTGGAAGGCAAAGAACAGAACCTCGGGCAGGGTGCCCGACAGGCTTTCGGGTGTGATCCCGATCAGCAGGACTTTGTCCAAACCTCCCCAAAACCCGCTGGATCCGCCCCCAAAGGCAATGGAATACCCGGCAACAAGCCAGAGGATGCTCATCAGGCAGGCGATGGCAAAACAATGCATGAAGACACTGAGCACGTTTCGGGCGCGGACAAGCCCGCCATAAAACAAGGCCAGTCCGGGCAGGGTCATGAACAGGACCAGTGCTGTGGCGACGATGATCCAGGCTGTATCGGCTCCGTTCATTGGGTGGGCTCCTTTTTCGTTCCGATGAGTGGTGCCGCCGGTTGAAACCGAGGAGCGACGCGGAAAAAAGAGGCAAGGGGACGTGTTAGCGCCCAATTTGGGCGCTTTTTGTTGAGTGCTTGGTTTTTGGGCGCAATTCAGGCGCAAAGCCCTATTTGTGATCAGCCCCGGAATCTCGGCGTAACAAGGCCTGATGCAACATGCCCAGCGCATGATCCCGTGCCGCAAGGCGCACTGCATCGCGGCCAAGAGCGCCAAATTCCACGGTTTCCGTTGTTGTGTCTGCCCAATCGGCGGCCAGCCCGAAACAGACCCGGCCTTCGGGCTTAAACTCCGATCCTCCGGGGCCGGCGATGCCTGTGATCGAAACCGCCAGTTGAACCGGCGCATGGGCGAGAGCGCCATCTGCCATTTCCTGCGCAACTTCTTCCGAGACAGCGCCGAATGTGCTGAGCGTGACCGAGTTCACCCCGAGCATGTCCTGCTTGGCGCGGTTGGTGTAAGTCACGAAGCCCCGTTCGACCACGGCGGAGCTGCCGGGGATATCCGTCAGGGCCGCTACCACCATTCCGCCTGTGCAGCTTTCGGCCGTTGCAATCATCACGCCTGCCGATTTGGCCAGTCCGAGAACATCCGTCACACTCACAGCCCGAACACTCCATGTGCAAGCCCGGCCAGCACGATCACGCCACCGGCGGCAAAGATCCCGGCCCAGACATCATCAAGCATGACGCCGACAGGATCGTTGCGGCGATCGGCCCAGCCAACGAGGCCGGGTTTCCAGATGTCGAACAAGCGAAACAGGACAAAGGCACTGATCCAGCCGGGCCAGAGAACAAGGATATCGAGCCCCTTTGTCCAAGCCGACCAGGAAAGCGGCATCAGAGCGATGAACTGGCCGACAACTTCGTCGATCACGACTTCCGAAGGGTCGTGGTCTTCTTTTCCTTTGGTCAACTCGGTTGTGGCCCACACACCGAGTATGAACAGGGCTCCGGTCATCATCAGCAGCATTGGAAAGCCGCCCGAGCGGTGCAGCAGCCACGCAAGGGGCAGGGCGGCCAGCGATCCCCAGGTTCCGGGGGCCGGCTTCAGATAGCCCGCGCCGCAGACCGTGCCGATGAGCATTGCAAAGACCTTCATGGCTTGACCAGTGCAGCCGTTGCTATGGCGGCAATCCCTTCGCCGCGGCCAGTAAAGCCCAGCCTCTCGGATGTGGTGGCCTTGACCGAAATCTGATCTCCCTCCAGCCCCATGATCCGCGACATTTCCTGTTTCATTGCAGCGGCATGGGGGCCGATCTTGGGGTGTTCGCAGACCAGGGTGCAGTCGACATTTGATATGCTATATCCGCGCTCGCGAGCAAGATCGACGGCGTGGCGAAGAAAGATTTCCGAGGCCGCGCCCTTCCATTGAGGATCCGAAGGCGGGAAATGCTGGCCGATATCACCGTCCGCCAGCGCCCCGTAGATCGCGTCGGTCACGGCGTGCATGCCGACATCGGCGTCAGAGTGGCCTTGCAGCCCCCGGTCATGGGGAACCTGTATACCGCAGAGGATTACGTGGTCGCCTTCGCCAAAGCGATGCACGTCATATCCGTTGCCAAGCCTGATATCCATCGTGTCCCCGTCCTGCATAGATTTCTTTTGGTTCGGGCCGCTCTCGGTCGGCCGGTTCTGGGTCAGGATCCGTTCGGCTCGGGCAAAATCCTCGGGCCGGGTGATCTTAATATTGTCTGGACTGCCCTGTGTGATTCTGACGTTGATCCCGGCCGCGCGGGCCACCTCGACGTCGTCGGCGGCACCGCCAGAATGGGCAGTGTGAGCGGCCCGGATTGCGGCGAATGCAAATCCTTGCGGCGTTTGCGCCGCGAACAACCCGTTCCGGTCCTGTGTTCCCGTGACCATGTCGCCGACGCCCGTCCAGAGAGCGTCAGTGATACCAAGCCCCGGCGCGGCCGCTTCATGGTGATCCAATGCCCGGATCACGCTGTTAATCGTTCCCGCATCGACGCAAGGCCGGGCCACGTCATGGATCAGCACTTTGTCCACGCCATGCGCTGCCAACGCATCAAGTCCGTTTCGTACGGAAGTAGCGCGATCTGCCCCGCCTTTGGCCAGAATCAGGTCGGGTTGTCCTGCAAACCCGGTCCATGCTGCGCTGTCTTCGGGCGACAGTACCAATGCGATCAGGTCGACATTGGGGGCGCGGCGAAAGGCATCGAGCGTCCAGTCCGCTACCCGGCGGCCGGCCAGCTCACGCCATTGCTTGGGAACCCCGCCGCCAGCGCGCTGTCCGCGGCCTGCGGCGACGATCAGGGCGGCTGTGGTCATGGGTGGTTCCTTCGTCTGGCGTCGCGGGACATTGTTTAGGGCCTGCCGGTCGAGGAGGCAATCACCCGACATTACTTGCTTAAAAAATGTGCAGCGCGCGGGTAATGGTGAAAATATAGCCCTGAATATGTTGCCCGTAAGCCGAGAAATGCATAGCACAGGGGAAAATGCACAAGGAATAGGCACATTGCCCGCTGCAACGGAACCGATCAAACTTGACGGCTCAGAACTGACACCGCCGATCGCGCTGGCGCCGATGGCTGGCATTACCGATCGGCCGTTCCGTGACCTGGTACGCAGTTTCGGAGCGGGGCTGGTGGTGTCCGAAATGGTTGCCAGTCAGGAGATGGTGCAGGCCAAGCCGGGCGTTCGGGAACGCGCTGAGTTGAGCGCGGATGTTGAAAACACTGCCGTTCAACTGGCTGGACGCGATACCTACTGGATGGCCGAAGCGGCACGGCAGGTCGCAGATCGCGGCGCCCGGATCATTGACATCAATATGGGATGCCCGGCCAAGAAGGTCACCAACGGCTATTCAGGCTCGGCTCTTTTGAAAACACCCGATCACGCCCTGTCGCTGATCGAGGCCGTCGTTGCCGCAGTCTCGGTGCCCGTGACACTCAAGACTCGCCTCGGCTGGGACGATACCTTGCTCAACGCCGCCGAGGTTGCCCGTCGGGCAGAATCTGCTGGTGTGCAGATGGTTACAATTCACGGCCGCACCCGATGCCAGTTCTACAAGGGGCGGGCCGATTGGGCGGCCATTCGTTCAGTGAAAGAGGCGGTCACTGTCCCCGTTCTTGCAAATGGCGATATCATCGGAACAGACTCGGCACGGCAGGCTTTGCAGCTTTCCGGCGCTGATGGAGTCATGGTCGGACGCGGGGCGCAAGGGCGCCCGTGGATGCTGGCGCAGATCTCCAGTGATTTGTGGGGTGCGCCGGCGCCGCACATCCCGCAGGGGGGCGATCTCATTGACATGGTGCAGGGGCACTACGCAGCAATGCTGTCCTTTTACGGACAGGATTTGGGGGTTCGCGTCGCGCGCAAGCATCTGGGTTGGTACATGGATGACGCCCGAACACCCACTGGATTGCGCAGGGCGGTTCTGACATCTCGGGATCCGAGTGAGGTGGCGCGTTTTCTGGCGGATGCCCTCATGCCGCACGAGGAGACCGCAGCATGAGGGACGCTCCGGAGTTCGAAGCCGCGCTCTGGTCGTCGCTGCCTATCCCGGCTTTTGTGGTCGATGAAGACAACCGGATTGCCGAGGTCAACAGCGCCGGTGAGGGGTTTCTGAACGCCTCCGCCAAAGCTGTAATCGGCACCCCGGTCTGGGACCAGTTGGCCATCGATGCACCGATCGAAGAGGCGTTTGCGCGCGCCCGTCGTGACGGCACACCCCTGTTTGTCAATGATATCGATGTCGGCTCGGGCAACCGGGCGCCGCTGCAATGCGGATTACAGATCGCGCCGTTGCAAGGGGTTCCCGGGCAAATGCTTGTGCTGCTTTCGCCGCGGGAACTGGCAGAACGAGTCACCCAAAGCCATTCGGTCAAATCCTCGGCGCAATCCGCGATCGGTATGGCCGAGATGCTGGCCCATGAAATCAAGAACCCGCTGGCGGGGATTACCGGCGCTGCCCAGCTGCTTAGCATGAATCTGGCCCCGGAAGATCTTGAACTCACTGACCTAATAGTCGAGGAAAGCCGGCGCATCGTGAAGCTGCTGGAACAGGTTGAGCAGTTCGGAAACCTGTCGCCACCCGACATGAAGGCGGTCAACATCCACGATGTGCTGGATCGTGCCCGGCGCTCGGCGCTGCTGGGGTTTGGCGCACATATGACCATCACCGAGGAATACGACCCGTCATTGCCGTTGGCGTTCGGCGACCCCGATCAGTTGCTTCAGGTGGTGCTGAACCTGCTTAAGAACGCGTCCGAAGCCGCCGGATCCGGCCGAAACGGGGGCGGGACCATTCGTCTGCGCAGCTATTTTGAACACAGTTTTCGCCTGCGGCGCAGCGACGGCTCGGGCCACTCGCTGCCATTGCAGATCGAGATCATCGACGACGGACCGGGCATTCCCGACGCCCTGCGCGCCGATCTGTTCGATCCGTTTGTTTCAGGGCGCGAGAACGGCACCGGCTTGGGCCTGGCGCTGGTTAGCAAGATCATTTCCGACCACGGAGGCTGGATCTCGGTGACGTCGGTTCCCGGCCGAACCGTATTCCGGCTGTCCCTGCGGCGGGTGCCGCCGGGCTTTGACCAAGAGGAGAACTCCTGATGGATGGCACAGTCCTTGTCGCCGACGACGACCGCACGATCCGCACGGTTCTGACCCAGGCGCTGACGCGAGCCGGATGCAAGGTCCATGCCACGTCTTCCTTGACCACGCTGATGCGATGGGTTGGCGAAGGCAAGGGGGACGTCGTCATTTCGGATGTGGTCATGCCCGACGGAAACGGGCTTGAGATGCTGCCCAAGATTGCCGAGGAACGCCCAGGCCTGCCGGTGATCGTTATTTCGGCGCAGAACACCATTATGACTGCGATACAGGCGGCAGAGGCAGAGGCTTATGATTATCTGCCCAAGCCTTTTGACCTGCCGGATCTGATGAAGCGAACGGGGCGGGCACTTGAGCAGAAGCGCCGGGTGGTCTCGGACCCGCGAAGTGACGAGGATGAACGCCCGGACGAGTTGCCATTGGTCGGCCGAACGCCGGTCATGCAGTCCCTTTATCGTTTGGTGGCGCGGGTTATGAATACGGATCTGCCAGTGATCGTCTCTGGTGAGAGCGGCACCGGAAAGTCCCTGATAGCAAAGGCGATACATGATTTCTCGGATCGGCGAACATTGCCGTTCGTCACGGTCACTGGGGCCGATCTACACGATCTCGAAGGGCCAGCTCGGGTGTTGGCACGGGTCAAGGGCGGCACGCTGTTGTTTGATGAGGTCGCAGGTATCGAAGACGAGGTGCAGGCGCGCATCGTGCGCATGATAGATGCTCCAGGCGACCATGTTCCGCGATTTCTGGCTACCAGCCAGGGCGATCTTGCGCAGGCGATGGAGCAGGGCAAGTTGCGGCAGGATCTTTACTACCGGCTGTGCGGCGCAACCATTCAGGTGCCGTCCCTGCGTGAGAGAGTCGACGACATTCCGTTGCTGACCGAACACTTCCTTGCGCGTGCCGAGCAGGACGGCGCATCGAAACGCTACCTTTCGGAAGAGGCCGAAGCGTTGATCCGGGCCTATAGCTGGCCGGGCAATGTCCGGCAGCTGGAAAACGCAGTGCGTCGGCTCGGGCTGACCAGCCGCGCCGACGAGATCACCCGGATCGAGGTAGAGACCGTGCTGGGCAGCCAGCCAGAAGTGGAGCCCGTTCTGGGCGGCGGGGACTCCGAAAAGCTGTCAGCCTCGATCGCACGGCATCTGAGGCGCTACTTTGATTTGCACGGAAACATGCTGCCGCCGCCGGGGCTCTACGGGCGAATCCTCCGCGAGATGGAAACACCGCTTATCGAAATTGCTCTAGAGGCAACCGGTGGAAATCAGGCAAAATGCGCGGACCTTTTAGGTATCAATCGCAATACTTTGCGCAAGAAAATCACTGATCTCGATATTCAGGTGACACGCCGCCGTAAGCTGATGTAATATGGCCACACAAACCGTGGCACACCGGGCGCAGTCCTTGGAACGACCACGAGATATGGCGGTTCGTTGCGCAAGCAACACATCAGGATGAGGGCAGCAGGTGGCCACACGGTCGCGAAAAGGGCCTTTTGTAGCATTAGGCAGATGGCGCAAGACGCGTCGGGCCCGAAATATCGGAACTCTTGGCCTTGTTTTGCTGGGTCCTGCGCTGGCTTTGGCCACGTTTCTTGTGCTTGGGCCGTTCAATCGCGGGGCTTCGGCTCCGGCGCTGCGATTCATCCTGCTTGCGGATCTGGTCTACATTCTGGCTGTCGCAACGCTGGTTCTGGGGCAACTGGTCAGCCTGATCGCGGCGCGCCGGGCCAAATCGGCGGGTTCTCGCCTGCACTTGCGTCTCATTGCGACCTTTGCGCTTTTGGCGCTGGCACCTGCCGTTTCGGTGGCGATCTTTGCCGGTTTGACGATCAACATCGGTCTCGAAGGCTGGTTCTCGGAACGCGTGCGTGAAGTGGTCGGATCTTCTCTGGCCGCCGCGCAAGCCTATGAGGAAGAACAGCGTGAGGATCTGTCCGAGGATGCCGTCGCGCTGGCGCGTTTCCTGGATCAAAGCCGGCAGGTAAATTTCTTTATCAACGACGCGGAATTGCGGGTTCTGCTGGCGCAGGGGCAAACCCAGGTTCAGCGGGGATTGCGAGAGGCCTATATCATCAATGGCGCGGGTGAGATCCGCACACGTGGTGAGCGGTCCTATCTCTTTGACTTTGAGCGCCCCGACGAAGAACAACTGGTCACGGCCTCCGAGGATGGATTGGCCATCATCCAGGATTGGGACAATAACGAGTTTCGTGCGCTGGTTCCGCTGGGGTCATTCGTGGACCGCTTTCTTTATGTCAGCCGCGACGTGGATGGCGAGATCCTCAACCTTCTCGATGACACCAAGGAAACCGTGCATCTCTATCAGCAGCTTGAGAGCGAACGGGGCAGGGTGCTGTTCGAGTTTGGTCTTTTGTATATCGGCTTTGCGCTGATCCTGATTCTTGCGGCCATCTGGCTGGGATTGTGGTTTGCAGAACGGCTGTCTCGCCCGGTGGGCCGGCTTACGACTGCTGCACAGAGGGTCGGCGCCGGAGATCTAGACGTGCAGGTGGTCGAGGAAGAGGGCGATGATGAGATCGCCATGCTTGGCCGCTATTTCAACCAGATGACCCGTCAGCTGAAAGGGCAGCGCGAAACGCTTCTTGATAACACCCGCCAGATCGAACGGCGCCGCCGCATGTTCGATTCCGTGCTCAGCTCGGTCACCTCGGGTGTGGTTGGTCTGGATTCACAGGGTCGGGTGACCTTTGTGAACCGATCCGCCGAGCGGCTACTCGGTTGGTCCGGCGACGAGCAATCTCTGGCGCTTTCGGTTGCAGTGCCCGAATTCGGACCATTGTTCGATCAGATCTCGACAGGGCCAAAGGAAGTTGCTCAGGACGAAATCAAGGTCTCCAGGCAGGGCCGGCAGGAGAACCTGCTGGTGCGGATGGCCACCCGTCGGGGCGAGGACGGAGGGCTTGAGGGTTACGTGGTGGCCTTTGACGACGTGACCGACCTTGTCAGCGCACAGCGAATGGCGGCATGGGGCGATGTGGCACGACGAATTGCACATGAGATCAAGAACCCATTGACGCCGATTCAGTTGAGTGCCGAGCGGATCAAACGTAAGTTCTCGCGGCAACTCCCTGAAGAGGATGCGGAAAAGCTTGACGCGATGACGGACGTGATCGTGCGGCAGACCAATGATTTGCGACGGATCGTGGACGAATTTTCCAAGTTTGCACGGATGCCGGAACCGGATCGGCAGCCCGAAGATCTCAAGGCACTGGTGGCGGACGCGGTGCTGTTGCAGCAGACCGGCCAACCTGACGTGAAGATCACGGCTGACTTGCCCGAAACTCCACTGCGCGCCGATCTCGACGCGACCATGCTCAGCCAGGCTCTGACCAACCTGATCAAGAATGCCGGCGAAGCCATCGGCACGTTGCAGCAAAAAGGCGCGCCAGAGGGACATGCGCCGGAAATCCGGGTGGCGCTTCGCGGTGATGACCAAAAGGATGGGGCAGGGTGCATCCTGACCATTGCCGACAACGGCATCGGGTTGCCCGAAGACCGGGCACGGTTGTTTGAACCTTATGTGACCACACGCGACGAAGGCACCGGCCTCGGGTTGCCGATTGTCAAGAAAATCATAGAAGAACACGGCGGTACGCTGGCCCTTGAGGACGCTCCCGCCTTTGACGGACAGGACCATTTTGGCGCAATGGCCGTCATCCGTCTGCCCGTGCTGCCCGACAATGCGGCCGGAGAACAAGAGCAGAGCGCCTCCCGGAGTGACGGGGTCCAGAAGATAGCGGAGACAGGATAGAAATGAGTGACATTCTAATAGTTGATGACGAACGCGATATCCGGGAACTGGTCTCGGACATTCTGGAAGACGAAGGTTTCAGCACGCGGTTGGCGGGAAACTCGGACGACTGCATGAAAGAGATTAATAACGAACCTCCGGGGCTGTTGATTCTCGATATCTGGCTGAAAGACAGTCGAATGGACGGGATCGACATCCTCAAGGCGGTGAAGCGCGACAACCCGGATGTGCCGGTGGTGATCATCTCTGGCCACGGCAATATCGAGATTGCAGTCGCAGCCATCAAGCAGGGCGCTTACGACTTTATCGAAAAGCCGTTCAATATCGATCAGCTCATGGTCGTGATCCGGCGTGCTATGGAAACGTCCCGCCTGCGGCGCGAGAACAGCGCGCTCAAGCGTCGGGAACTGACCAGTGCCGAAATGATTGGCTCCTCGGCGGCGTTCCGAACCTTGCTGGGGCAACTGGAAAAGGTCACCAAATCCAATGGCCGCGTGATGTTGTCTGGGCCGGCCGGTTCGGGCAAGGAGGTCGCCGCACGCTACATTCACGCGAACTCCAGCAGGGCCAAGGCACCGTTTGTCACCGTCAATTGCGCCGGTGTCGAACCCGACCGGATGGAAGAGGTCCTGTTTGGTCGTGAAAGTACCGAACGGGGCGTGGAACCGGGCCTGCTGGAGCAGGCTCATGGCGGCGTTGTCTATTTTGACGAGGTGGCGGACATGCCGCTCGGCACCCAGTCCAAGATCCTTCGGGTGCTGGTGGATCAGCAGTTTCAGCGCGTTGGCGGCACCGACAAGGTTCGGGTCGATCTTCGGGTCATTTCGTCAACCAACAGGGATTTGGATGCGGAAATCCGGGCTGACCGGTTTCGGCAGGAGCTTTACCACCGGCTCAACGTGGTGCCGATTCCCGTTCCCTCACTGGAAGAGCGCCGCGAAGACATCCCGGAACTGGCGGCCCATTTCATCGCGGAGTTCCACGATGCCCAGGGCCTTCCATTGCGCGAGTTGAGCGAAGAGGCGGTTGCGTTGATGCAGACGATGATCTGGCCGGGCAATGTCAGGCAGCTCAAAAACCTCGTCGAACGGGTGCTGATCCTCGGGGACGGCACCGGACCGATCGAAGCGCGCGAGTTGCCGAACGACTCCGAAGGCGGAAACGATGATGGTCGTGTGGTTCTGTCCGGTGCGCTGGCAACGCTGCCGTTGCGCGAAGCCCGCGAGGCGTTTGAGCGTGAGTATCTGCTGACTCAGATCAACCGGTTCGGCGGCAATATCAGCCGCACGGCCTCATTTGTGGGGATGGAGCGAAGTGCGCTGCATCGCAAGCTCAAGTCGTTGGGCGTGGTGACGTCGAACAAGGCAGGCGCACGCGTTGCCCATGTCGACGAAGAAGCCACCGAGGCCGCACAGTAGCACACATCGATCAGGAGGCGGCGCACGAAGGGCGCCGCCAGTCATCCCGTGAGGTCAGCTTTTGCTGGCAATTTGCGGTGTTACGATTTGATAGCTGCCATCGCTGTTCTTCACGTAACAGGAACTTTCGGACAGGTTCGGAAGCTTAGTAGTGCGCTGCGGGGCAACCTGCGCGCGCACGCCTTGGCTGCACTGTGGAAGAGAGACCGGTTGATATCCCTTTTGCGCCATGCACTGACCCAGCACCCGGTTACGCAGATCCTTGTTGACATCCACGGTATAAATGCCGCCGTCAACCCAATATCCGGGCCGATACCAGCAATTGCCGTAGCCGTCGCAAACCGGGTAACCGGGATAGTAGATTGGTGCGCGCTGCCGCACCTGATTGGCCACTGGAGCGTCCTTCAGTGCCTTGACCTCACAATTGGTGTGGTCGGTCTGCATTCTGGTGACAGAAACCCCCGGCCTGTAGAACAGATCCAACGGCCCGGCGCAGGCACCCAGAAGCAGGACAAGTGGCAGAAAACGAACAGAAACTCTCATCCGGTGAGTCTTACACGGCTTTGAAACGCTTTGACAAACGAATTGACCGTTTCGGACCCTTCTGTCATGCAGGGTTCTTGCAAAGATCCGGGCAAAGATCCGGGCAACGATCCGTCAGGAAGGGATCAAGCTCATGAAGGTCATCATTTGCGGAGCCGGGCAGGTGGGATGGCAGATCGCCCGCCATCTGTCGGGAGAGCAGAACGATGTGACGGTGGTGGACAGCAATCCCGATCTGGTCCGGCGCGCCACCGAAACACTTGATGTGCAAGGTATTGCCGGCTTTGCCAGCTATCCGGATGTTCTTGACCGTGCCGGTGCACGGGACGCTGACATGGTGATCGCCGCCACCTATTCCGACGAGGTGAACATGGTCACCTGCCAGGTGGCCCATTCGGTTTTTTCGGTGCAGCGCAAGATTGCCCGGTTGCGGTCGCAGTCCTACTTGCAGGCGATCTATTCCGACCTTTACCGGCGCGATCACCTGCCGATTGACGTGGTGATCAGCCCCGAGCGCGAGGTTGCCGCGGCGGCCATGCGAAGGCTGTCTGCGCCTGCGGCGTTTGACACCGAGACATTCATGGACGGTCAGGCCCAGCTGTTGGGGGTGACGCTGGACGAGGATTGTCCGGTGGTGAACACGCCACTGCGCCAGCTTACTGATCTCTTTTCGACCCTGCGGGCAATTGTGGTCGGTGTCCGGCGCGATGGAACCCTGTTCGCCCCCGAGCCGGAAGATCAGCTTTTTGTTGGCGACGACTGCTATATCTTCACCCATATCGAAGATGTGAGCCGGACGTTGGAAGTGTTTGGCAAAACGCAGAAAAAGCAGGATCGCATCGTGATTGTGGGCGGCGGAAACGTCGGTCTCGAAGTTGCCAAGACACTGGAAAAGAACCGCACCCGTGTCCGGTCCAAGGTGATTGAGCTTGATCGCAAATCGGCTGAGATTGCCGCCGAAGCGCTTGAACGAACCATTGTCCTGAACGGGGACGGGCTGGATGCGGCTCTGCTGAAAGAAGCCGGAATCACCCGTGCCGACGCCATGCTTGCGGTGACGGATGACGACAAGACAAACATGCTTTCGGCCGTTCGGGCCAAGGCTGAGGGCTGCCCGTATGTCGTTGCCCTGATCAACGATCCGACTCTGGTGCCGATGATGGGGCCGCTCGGCATAGACGCCCATATCAACCCGCGGGCCACGACCGTCAGTTCGATCTTGCGCCACATCCGGCATGGCCGTGTTCGACAGGTCTATTCGATCGGGGATGCAGAGGCCGAGGTTATCGAGGCCGAGGTTCTGTCGACCTCACCCATGGCCGGTCAAAAGCTGCGCGACATCGACTTTCCCGAAGGTGTTCTGGTTGGTGCTGTGCGCAAGAGAGATGAGGTTCTTCGGCCCTCCGGGGGGCTCAGAATTGATGACGGCGATGTCGTGGCCTTGTTCGCCATGGCCGACGACGTACAGGAGGTCGAGCGGCTGATGCAGGTCTCGATCGACTTCTTCTGATCATGCGTATGCAGGTTCAGCCTGGTCCGATCATGCGGCTGCCGCTGTTCCTCCTGATCTGGGGAGTGGCGGCCCTGTCTATGCTTCTGCCTTCGATACACGCCCTTGTTCGCGACAATCACGATGTTTCGCGCGCATTCTTCTATTCCAGCATTCTCGGGGTGTTCGTGGTCGCGATGATCGGCCTGTCCCTCGGGGCGCGTCGACCAAGATACGGATCACTTGGCCAGCTGTTGTCCTTGCTTGGAACATTTTCCGTTCTACCGGTATTTCTTGCGGTTCCGTTCCACGACGCGCTGCAAACGACATCCTTTCTGAACGCGTATTTTGATATGGTCAGCGCAATTACCACAACCGGCGCTGACCTGTTCCCGGATTTCACCCGGCTGGACCCCTCGCTTCACCTTTGGCGGGCGCAGGTCGGATGGATGGGCGGGCTGGTCATGTGGATTGCTGCCTCGGCTATCCTTGCGCCATTGTCGCTTGGAGGGTTCGAAGTCACCGCCCGCGGAGAGCCGGGCAGGGCGGTGAAATCCTCGGTCCAAAGCGATGTGGTCGACCCGCGGCGGCGGCTGCTGCAGGTCACAGCAACACTGACGCCGATCTATGTCGGTCTGACGGGGGTGGTCTGGATCCTGCTGATGATGTCGGACGAGCGGGCGCTGACCGCGCTCTGCCACGCGATGTCTGTGATGGCGACAAGCGGTATTTCCCCTGTCGGTGGCATGACCGGCGCTCAGGCCGGGGTGGCCGGAGAGGTGGTGCTGTTTCTGTTCATGTTCTTCGCGCTGTCCCGCCTGACCTTCTCCTCTGATACCGTGGCGCGTGGATATTCGCGGCTGGACAAGGATCCAGAGTTCCGGATCGGGTTGCTGATCGTGGTGAGCATTCCGGCGCTGCTGTTTCTGCGCCACTGGGTCGCCTCGTTCGAGGTTGATGCGCCCGAAGATCCGGTGCTTGCGCTTCGGGCCTTGTGGGGGTCTCTTTTCACCGTGATGTCGTTCCTGACCACTACGGGGTTTGAAAGCGCCGACTGGGAGGAGGCGCGGCAATGGTCGGGTCTTGGAACACCGGGCATAATCCTTATGGGGCTTGCGGTGATCGGTGGCGGCGTGGCCACAACTGCGGGCGGCGTCAAGCTGCTCAGGGTCTTTGCACTTTATCTCAATGGTCTGCGCGAGATGGAGCGGTTGGTTCATCCATCCTCTGTCAGTGGCGTTGGGGCAGGACACCGCCGGATTCAAAAGGACGGCGCTTTTATCGCATGGGTTTTCTTCATGCTGTTCGCCCTGTCGCTGGCGGTTATCACGCTGGCGCTGGCCTATCTTGGGTCCGGTTTCGAACAATCCATGGTTCTGGCGATTGCCGCCCTGTCCACAACCGGGCCACTGATCGACGTTGTGGGCGAGGAACCGATTCAACTGATCTCGCTGGGGGCCGGGGCCAAGGCAGTTCTCTGCGCCGCGATGGTTGTCGGGAGGCTGGAAACCCTGGCAATCATCGCCCTGATAACACCGGACCTCTGGCGAAATTGAGACCCCCGGGAAACAACGCATTCTAAAGACTCGTTTTTCGTCTGGAAACTCCGTGATTTTCCTCCATACTCCCGTCGGAGGGACGCGTTGGTCCGCAGCGCGACAAGTAAGGCTCGACGAGACTCAGCGATAAGAGCACCAGACAAGAACAGGGGCGAGATAAAAAGAACATGGCTTCGGACAGACAGAATCTTCAGGACGCATTCCTGAATCACGTAAGAAAGACCAAGGTTCCGGTCACCATTTTCCTGATCAACGGTGTCAAACTGCAAGGTGTCATTACCTGGTTTGACAATTTCTGCGTATTGCTGCGCCGGGACGGTCAGTCCCAGTTGGTTTACAAACATGCGATTTCTACCATCATGCCGGCCCAGCCGATCAGCCTTTATGAGGGCGAAGACGCCTCTTGATGGAACATGACAGGGTTCGCACCCGCGCTTGGGTGCTGCATCCCGAAATAAAGAGCGACGAAGAGCGCCGGGCACCCGCTCCGGCGCTGGAGGAGGCGGTTGCGCTGGCAGCCGCCTTGCCTGATCTTGAGGTGATCGGATCCGAGATTGTCCGCCTGCCACGCGCGCAGCCGGGGTTGCTGTTCGGGTCCGGAAAGATTGACGAGCTAAAGGCCCGCATCAAGGAAAACGACGTTGAGCTCGTGCTGATCGACGGGCCTGTGTCTCCGGTTCAGCAACGCAACCTCGAGCGGGAATGGAAGGTCAAGATCCTCGACCGAACCGGGCTGATCCTCGAGATTTTCTCGGACCGGGCCCGCACCCGCGAAGGTGTTCTGCAGGTTGAGATGGCGGCGCTCAGCTATCAGAGAACTAGGCTGGTTCGGGCATGGACGCATCTTGAGCGTCAGCGTGGCGGACTGGGCTTCGTGGGCGGCCCCGGCGAAACCCAGATCGAGGCCGACCGCAGGGCGATCGACGAACAACTTGTCCGCTTGCGTCGGCAGCTCGACAAGGTGGTCAAGACACGCGAACTGCACCGCAAGGCCCGCGCCAAGGTGCCTTATCCGATCGTGGCCTTGGTCGGGTATACGAACGCGGGCAAGTCAACCTTGTTCAATCACCTCACCGGGGCCGAAGTCATGGCCAAGGATATGCTTTTTGCCACGCTCGATCCGACGATGCGCCGCGTTCAGCTTCCTGACGGGCCCGAGGTCATCCTTTCGGATACGGTGGGGTTCATTTCCAACCTGCCGACCGAACTGGTCGCCGCGTTCCGGGCCACGCTCGAAGAAGTTCTGGGTGCGGATCTGATTCTGCATGTCCGTGACATCAGCCACGATGACACCGAGGCGCAGGCCGAGGATGTGCACAATATTCTCAACACTTTGGGTGTCGATGCCGCCCGTCCGCAGCTTGAGGTTTGGAACAAGCTTGACCGGCTTGACGGAGAAACCCGCGATGCCGTTCTGGCCAGGGCCGGGCGTGAAGACAGCATCTTTGCCATATCCGCGCTGACCGGTGAGGGGCTTGATGATCTGCTTGTGGCGGTCGCCGAGCAGTTGCAGGGCGCTCGACATGAGGCCGAACTGGTTCTTGCCTTTTCTGACGGGCGCCGGCGCGCCTGGCTGTTTGAGCAGGAGGTCGTGCAGAACGAGCGGCAGACCGAAGACGGGTTTGAAATCACCGTTTTGTGGACGGCCCGGCAAGAGGCAAAGTTCAACGCGCTTTGAAAGCAGGCAGGAGTGCCGGCAACCCGATCACGGGTTGCTGTGTCGTCTGGTGCAGGGTTTACTGTCTTGGCAGAAGCCAGGTGGTGCCGACGGATGCGGCGCGGGCGAGTTCAGTATCAAGCGACATCGGGATGTATTCCCCCCGACGCCAGAGCTGTGCCAGATCATCATAGAAACGCGACAGGAAATGCCCTGATTGGCCGGTTGAAATGATAAAAACGGAACTGTCGGGATCGGCAAAGTCGTAGACACCACGATATCCGGCCCCATGCACATTCTGAAACGGATCCGGCCCTTCGCCCGACGTGCGGCCGCGTTGCAAAGTGTTGTCGCCGCCGCTGGTGGACTGACGGATATTCACGAAGTAGCGCAGAACCGGAACAGAGCCGAGCACGGGATGGTCGTGGGTAGCCTGATGCGCATCGCCCCAACGCAGGCTTTCAAGGGCGGTTCCATAGCGTTGCGAGATCCAGACCAGCGCGTCATCCAGTGCCATCCGGGCCATGTCTGTGCAAGTCTCGACAGGGGCACTCTGACGGACATCACACCAAGCCGAGGCGCCGTCGATGTCGCGATAGACCCGCTCGATAAACAACGGCTGAACATGTGTGAATTCTTCGGCCAATGGCCCGAGATCATCCTCGCTCAGCCGTTTCTGCAAAGCCCGCATCCAGGCCGCATAGATCAGCGGTTCAGGAAGGTGTTCGTTCATCTCGCCATTCCAGTCAGCCAGCAGAGAAAGGGCTACCTGACGCTGGCGTTCCTGAGTGCCTTCCGGGGCGGCCTCGCCGGTAAACCACAGATCGGCACCAACCAGCGGAAGCAGGGCGCGGGCAGTGAAACTTACTGGATCCAGCTGTGCTTCGATGAAACTGTCACGGGTATGGACCTCGCGCGATTGCATCAGCCGCTGCCAGCGGTTGATCCGCTGGGTATCGCCCCAGACATAGGAAACGTGGTTCGGAAACGGGCGTTCGAGCGTCTTGTTGTTGGTGTTGCCAAGGATACCGCCGCGCGGCGCTACGAATTCAGGGTTGGCTGCATAGGCGAGCCGGCCCTGCCAGCGGTTCTCTGACCGCCATCCCTGTGAAGGCATTCGACCCTTGCTCTGGTGCTTCACGTCACGGCGCGGCATTGCGCCGACGGTTTTCATGGCGATGATTTCCCGATCCACGAGCGACAGGTTCTGAGAGGGGGCGATGTACCTTTCGGATGCCGCAATCGCGTCGCGTACCGACTGGGCCTGCATAACTCCCATTGCGGCGCTCATTGTCGTGTCTTTCGGGCTAAGCGCAGTCCAGGCCAGGGCCGCGACATGACCTGGAGGCGTGATCGTTGAAAGCCCGTAATGAGTGCCGGGCAGAACAGGGCCGTTCTCGGTCCATCGCAAGGTCAGGGTGATCGGCTGGCGATCCTTGATTTCGATGATCGAAGGACGGCTTTCGAACGGCTTGTACCCATCAGGCGTCAAATACTCTTCGGGGTTGTCGGGGTTCAGCTTTTCGATGAACAGATCCTGATCATCCAGATAGGACGAGGTCACTCCCCAGCCCAAACGGGCGCTGCGACCAGTCATGATCGCTGGAATGCCGGGGATCGATCCGCCGATCACGCCGCCTGCGGCCAGTTCCATGCGCGCCAGATACCATGTGGCCGGTGCGGTGAACCCGAGATGTGGGTCGTTCGCTAACAGCGTGCCGTGAGATGCGGACCGGTTGGGCGCAGCGCTCCATGCGTTTGATGCGCCGGCAAGTCCCATCTTTGGAAACGGTGAGAACGCAGCGTCGGGCATCAAAGCCGCACGGGCATAGCGGGGCAGATCGGGGAAAAGGGCCGCATATTCCGGGAGAGCAGCAATGCCGGTGCCGGGTGCATTCGGAAGGATGTCCGACAGGCGATCCTGATCCTCCAGCGCCAGTGACGTTCGGGCCCGCAAAACCTCGTGTTCCAGATGGCCTGACAATTGCAGGGCCATCAGTTTCACGACGGCCAGAGAATCTCCGGGCTGCCACGGCGCCATCGGTGCGTTGAACAGGAACATCTCGGGTGCGCCGCGACCCAACGCGCCGTCGTTGATCTCCTGCAGGCGGGTGTTTACCCCGTCCGCATAGGCCTGCAGCGCCGAGCGTGTCCGGTCATCCTGCGCATCGACAGACAGATGCGCCAGCCGATACAGATCGAGCCTGCGCAGCAGTTTGTCGATCTCCACGGTGCGCGCTCCGAAGATCTCCGACAGCCGACCCTGAGCCGTACGACGGAACATCGTCATCTGCCACAGGCGATCCTGTGCATGGGCATAGCCAAGGCCGAAAAACACATCCTCGTCGGTCGCCCCGAAGATATGCGGAACGTTGGCGTTGTCGCGCACGATTTCCACCGGGGCAGAGACCGCAACATTCTTGAGCGTCTTGTCGTAGGTCGGGAGGGACCGGCTTGCCAGAAAGTAAACGACAACGACAGCCAAAACCACAAGTGCGATAAGCGCGGCGGCCAGCCTCAGCAGCCAGCGAAATACGGTCCCCATGATGCCCCCTTGGCCCCAGTTGGATCTTTTTTGAATCCGTTCCGGTCCTTCGACCGGTAAACGTTGCGCAGCCTAAGGGAAAGGTCAGGCGGGGAGAAGGGGAAAGCGTTCCGATCTGCCGCAGGGGAATCCCGGACGCTTAGGGTATACGCCCGGCGCTATGTCAAAAGGCGCCGGGAACAATCATGTGTCGGCGATCAGGGGATGATACGCGTATATTTCGTGCCTTCGAGCGTCGCGCCGACCAGCAGACCGGCCTGCCCGAACACAGCGGCAAGAATCGGCGAGCGCAGAGTGTTGGTGTCCGCGGCGATGGAATCGCCCTGGTCGCTGACGACATATTCCAACCCGGCCCCTGCGGCCCATCCGCTGGAGGTCCGGAATTCGCTCAGCGCGGCCTGCGTCATGAAGAACAGGACGTGGGCGTATTGCTGCGCACCGATCTGAAGCCCGGCGCTTCCTTTCACGGCCGAGTAGTAATCGACGGTGACACCATTGATGCGCAAAGCGCCGCGGCCATAACCGCCGCCAAAGCCGAAACCGGCCTCGGTGATCAGGGGCATGACCAGCATACCGACGGATTTCTCGGCGATCTCGACCGTATTTGGAAAGGACGCGAACATTTCGTTCAGGGTTGCGTCGACGCGGGCGTCGATGGTGGCCGCGTTGGTATTGCCGACACCGTTGCCGCACGCGGCGGTCAGGGTCAGCCCGGCCATGCCGAGGACAACGCCACGACGCGATAGCCCGTTGGGCCGGCGGAGGTTCTGGGAACTGCTCATATATCTGTCTCTGTATTCGTGCCTGAAAAAGCCGGCTTTTGCCGGTCTTGTTCGCAACAATACGCCGATTGGCTGGCGCTGTCACGGCCTGTCTCGCAATCACATGCGAAAATGATGTAAGTTTCGGCGGGAACTCGCCGTAATTACAGGAAAAGACCCGGGTCAGCCTTGCAGGAATCGGGCGACGTCAGGTGCGAAGTAGGTGAGAATTCCGTCGCATCCCGCGCGTTTGAAAGCCAGCAGGCTTTCCAGCATGACCTTTTCACCGTCGATCCACCCATTCTGAGCGGCGGCTTTGATCATCGCGAATTCACCCGAAACCTGATAGGCGTAGGTCGGCGCTCCAAACGTGTCCTTTACCCGCCGGCAGATGTCGAGATAGGGCATGCCGGGCTTGATCATCACCATGTCAGCGCCTTCGGTCAGGTCACGCTCGATCAGGCGCAATGCCTCATTGGTATTGGCCGGATCCATCTGATAGGTGTTCTTGTCGCCTTTGAGCGCACCCGAGGCACCGACCGCATCGCGAAACGGGCCGTAGAAGGCACTGGCATATTTGGCCGCGTAGCTCAGGATCATCACGTTGCGATGGCCGGCACCTTCCAGCGCCTGCCGCATCGCGCCGATCCGTCCGTCCATCATGTCAGAAGGCCCGATAATGTCCGCGCCGGCCTCGGCCTGGGCCAGCGTCATCTTGACCAGAGCCTCGACGGTTTCGTCGTTGATGATCTCGCCATCGACCACATAGCCGTCATGTCCGTTGATGTTGTATGGATCGAGCGCCACATCGGTCATCACCGCGATATCCGGTGCGGCTGCCTTGATGGCGCGAATTGCCCGGTTGGACAGGTTGTCGGGGTTCCAGGCTTCGGCGCAATCCTCGGTTTTCAGCGACGGATCGGTATAGGGAAAGATGCAGATTGCCGGAATTCCCAGCGCCTGCGCCTCAACCGCCGCCTTGGCAATCTGGTCCACCGAGCGGCGCATCACGCCGGGCATAGAGGGAACCGGTTCTTCGACCCCTTCACCTTCCCGCACGAATACCGGCCAGATCAGGTCACCTGTGCCAAGTGTCGTTTCCCGTACCAGAGACCGGATCGCAGGGGATTGACGTGCGCGGCGCAGGCGGGCAGCGGGGAAAGGGGCGACGGTGGGCTTCATGACGCGGTTCTCCTTGCACATTCGACCATTGGGTGGCATGGAAAACCTTCGCCCACAAGGGTATGAATGACCGCAATCGGGGAAACACACGCTCCGGGATTAAAGAACGGTAGAAAACCGGGGTTGGATTTTACCCGCCACCGGAAGATTAACGGGGCCGGATCACCGGACCGGAGCAGGGGACAAAGCGATTGGATTGGTACACCGCGCTATTTGAGACGATCGACATGCGATCGTTCTCGAACCTATGGTTCTGGATTGCATTGGCGGTGGCGTGGTCCTCTGCCAGCCATTGGGTTCTGGGCGTTCCGTTCGACATGGTGCAAAGGGCCCGCCGTGTGGGAGGTCAGGCCGAGATAGACTTGACGGATATTACCCGGGTTAACGTGAACCGGATCCTCTATATTACCCGTGTGTCCGGGATCTGGCTGCTGGGGCTTGGATGTTTCGTGCTGTCAGGACTGGCAATGCTGGGGTTCTTTTACGGCATCGAATTCGCGCAGGCGCTGTTTCTGCTTGGGTTCCCAATGTCCATTGTGACGCTGCTGAACATCAGCACGGCCCGCCGTGTCGAGGCGGAACATGCGACCGGAGAAGTGCTGCGCAAACGGCTGTCACGGTTGAGGTTGTACACACAGATGATTGGAATGATGTCGATTTTCGTCACCTCTCTGTGGGGAATGTACAAGAACTTGTCGCTGGGTGTCCTGGGATAACGTGCCATGGCTACGCAACACATCAATGTTGGCGGTGCACCGGAAGGGTATGATGCGCGGCTGATCCTGAAAGAGATCGCGAACAGCGGCGTCCCGGTCTGTCATGTCTCCCGCGATGACAAGCGGATGGAAGCGATGCGCGCTGCGCTTGCCTTCTTTGCTCCGGACATGCCGGTGTTCACCTTTCCCGGATGGGATTGTCTGCCCTATGACCGGGTCTCGCCCAATGCCGATGTATCGGCGGCAAGGATGGCTACACTGGCGGCGTTCGTGCACCAGATGCCCAAGGATTTTGTGCTTCTTACAACGCTGAACGCGGCCACCCAACGTGTTCCGGCCCGATCCGTTCTGCGCAAGGCAACCTATACCGCGCAAGTCGATGGCCGCATTGACGAGGAAGCCCTGCGGAGTTTTCTGGTGCGCATGGGGTTTTCGCAAAGCCCAACCGTCATGGAACCCGGCGACTATGCGATCCGGGGCGGGATCATCGATATCTTCCCTCCGGGTGAGGGCGGCCCTGTGCGGCTGGACCTGTTTGGGGATGTTCTGGACGGCGCACGGCGGTTTGATCCCGTCAGCCAGCGGACAACCGAGAAGCTGGACCGGGTGGAATTGTCGCCGGTCTCAGAGGTCATTCTCGACGAGGCCGCGATCACTCGGTTTCGCCAGAACTACCGGATCGAGTTTGGCGCCGCAGGGACGGATGATCCGTTGTACGAGGCGGTAAGCGCCGGCCGCAAACATCAGGGCATTGAACACTGGCTGCCCTTTTTCCACGACAAACTTGAGACGCTGTTCGATTACCTGCCCGATGCGACGATCACGCTTGATGACCAGTCCGGCGCAGCGCGGTTGGCGCGGTGGGACAGTATCACGGATCAATACGAGACCCGCACCCATGCGCTGAAGAACAAGTCTCGGATGGACACCGTCTACAAGCCAACGCCTCCGGGTCTTCTGTATCTTGATGACGATGCGTGGCAGGCGGCGATAGGGGACAGGCGAATGCTTCATTTCCATCCCCTGCCTCAGTCATCCGGCCCCGGCGTTATTGATGCCGGCGGTCGGATCGGACGAAACTTTTCACCGGAAAGACAGCAGGAAAGTATCAGTCTTTTCGGTGCGTTGACCGAACATCTGAAGGTTCGAATGCAGACCGGACCGGTTGTCGTAGCCTCCTACTCGGACGGCGCGCGGGAACGTTTGGCGGGCCTTATCGAAGATGAAGGTCTGGCCGAGACCATTTTGATCACGGACGGCAACGGCATCGGCAAACGGGGTCTACATCTGGCGGTCTGGGCACTGGAACACGGGTTCGAAGCGCCGGACATGACCGTGATCTCGGAACAGGATGTGCTGGGCGATCGCTTGATCCGAGCTCCGAAAAAGCGGCGCAAGGCTGAGAATTTCCTGACCGAAACGCAGTCACTTACGCCTGGAAACCTGGTGGTGCATGTCGATCACGGCATCGGGCGGTATTTGGGGCTCGAAGTGATTACTGCCGCAGGGGCTGCCCATGAGTGTCTGGCCCTCGAATATGCCGAGCAGTCCAAGCTGTATCTGCCGGTCGAGAATATCGAGCTTTTGTCAAAGTATGGCCACGACGAAGGCCTGCTTGACCGGCTGGGCGGAGGCGCGTGGCAGGCCAAAAAGGCCAAGCTCAAGGAACGCATTCGCGAGATGGCCGACAGGCTGATCCGCATTGCCGCTGAAAGGGCGCTGCGCAAGGCACCGATAATGGATCCGCCGCCGCATGCTTGGGAAGAATTCAGCGCGCGTTTTCCCTATCAGGAGACCGAGGACCAGCTTCGTGCGATCTCGGATGTGATGAAAGACATGCACTCGGGCGCTCCGATGGACCGACTGATCTGTGGTGATGTCGGATTCGGCAAGACAGAGGTAGCGATGCGTGCCGCCTTTGTTGCAGCGATGTCGGGCGTTCAGGTGGCGGTGGTTGCGCCCACCACACTTCTGGCGCGTCAGCACGCGGCCAGTTTCAGCGAGCGATTCCGTGGATTTCCTATGGAAGTGCGGCAGCTTAGCCGCTTTATCTCATCCGGGGAGGCGCAAAAAACCCGCGACGGTCTAGCCCGCGGAACTGTCGATATCGTGGTCGGAACCCATGCGCTTCTGGCCAAAGGGATACGGTTTCAGAACCTCGGCCTGCTGATCATCGATGAAGAACAGCATTTCGGTGTTGCCCACAAGGAACGGCTGAAACAGATGCGCTCGGACGTTCATGTTCTGACCCTGACGGCCACGCCGATCCCGCGCACGTTGCAGCTGAGTTTGACCGGCGTCCGCGATCTGTCGATCATCGGCACTCCTCCGGTCGACCGGCTTGCGATCCGAACCTATGTCAGCGAATTCGATGCGGTAACCATCCGCGAGGCGCTGCTGCGCGAGCACTACCGGGGCGGGCAGAGCTTCTACGTCGTTCCGCGCATCTCGGATCTGCCGGATATCGAAGCGTTCCTAAAGGAGCAGCTTCCCGAGCTGAGCTATGTGGTGGCGCATGGCCAGATGGCTGCTGGAGAACTCGATGACCGGATGAACGCCTTTTATGACGGCAAATATGACGTGCTGCTGGCGACCACAATCGTCGAAAGCGGACTGGATATTCCGACCGCCAACACGATGGTGGTGCATCGCGCCGACATGTTCGGTCTGGCGCAGCTCTATCAGATCCGCGGGCGCGTTGGCCGGTCCAAGACCCGCGCCTATGCCTATCTCACCACCAAGCCGCGGGTAAAGTTGACCCCGGCAGCCGAGAAACGACTGAGGGTTCTCGGATCTCTCGACACGTTGGGTGCCGGGTTCACGCTGGCGAGTCAGGATCTCGACATTCGCGGTGCCGGAAACCTTCTGGGCGAGGAACAATCGGGCCAGATGCGCGACGTGGGCTATGAGCTTTACCAGTCAATGCTCGAAGAGGCGATTGCCAAGATCAAGGCTGGTGAAATGGAAGGTCTGTCGGATGCCGACGACCAATGGGCGCCACAGATCAACCTTGGGGTTCCTGTCCTGATACCCGAAGACTACGTGCCGGATCTCGATGTGCGCCTTGGCCTTTATCGGCGCCTGTCATCACTAAGCACCAAAGTGGAACTCGAAGGATTTGCCGCCGAATTGATCGACCGGTTCGGCAAGCTGCCGAAAGAGGTCAACACGCTCTTGTTGGTGGTTCGTATCAAGGCGATGTGCAAACGCGCCGGCATTGCCAAGCTCGATGGTGGCCCAAAGGGCGCGACGATCCAGTTCCACAACGACAAGTTTGCCTCGCCGCAAGGATTGGTTGAATTCATTCAGGCGCAGAACGGACTGGCCAAGGTTAAGGACAATAAGATTGTGGTGCGTCGGGACTGGAAGCGCGACAGCGACAAGATCAAGGGCGCCTTTGCGATTGCACGCGATCTGGCCGAAAAGGTTGTAGCCGAGAAGAAGCGAAAGAAGGCGGCGACCGGCTAAACCGGCTACCAACCACCGGTCTGCGTCGGTACCCGAGGGTTACCGCGCGGCCCGCATGGCCGCCTGAGCGCAAAAGCAGGACGCCGCAACGGCCCGATCAGCCCGCGCCAGCGCAAGGTCAAGCCGTTGTCGGATCTGAACAATCTCGACGGTTTCGTCCCTCGCTTTCAGACAGTCGTGCAAGCCCTTGAGAGACCAGACATTATCCGGATGAATCGAGGCGCGTCCAAGCGTCCCGCCCAGCCCAAGATCCGCGCGATAGACCGCTTCGGCCTCTTCTGTCCGCCCTTGTTCAAAAAGCAGCGCGCCAAGCGCATGCCGGGCGGGTTGCATCCAGCCCCACGGTTCATCATAGGGCAGATCGTCATCCAGTTCGACCGAACGGCGCAGATGGGCAAAGGCGATTTCGTGATTTCCCTTGCGATACTCGATTTCTCCACGCAGCATTTCTGCTGCAATCTCAAGCAGATCTACAACGCGATTGTTGTGCAGGAGGCGGCTGTCCGGCACCCGGTCTTTGGCTGTGAGGAAACAGAGCTCTTCCGCTTCGGCTTCGGTCACACGGTCCGTGGCGGCATAGCCAAGTGCGCGGGCATAGTGGGTGGTTGCGGCGAGCGTGCGGAACAGGTCGACGTCTTCGGGCAGTTCCAGCGCTACTGCCTCGTCCCACCGGCCAAACCGGATCAGGATATGCGGTCCCATCGCCATATAACTTTCAAAATAGTCGGCCATGGGCGGGCTTTCGATCTGTAGCATCTCGACAGGTGTCGTGGCCCAGATCCCGTCATTGGCGCGCAGGGCAGGTTCGATCTGTCCAAGAAACAGCGCACCATAGATAGCAAAATGGTAGTTGTGCTGTCGGTAGCCCGTGTAGATGTTGAACGCGCCCTCACGGTCGTAATACCTCAGATCCGCCACGACAGCGCGTTCGTTCCAATGCACCACGTTCTGATAGTGGCCGCACAGTACATCGATATGGGTGGCCATATGCACCAGATGCCCGGCAACCGGCACCAGTGTTCGCAGAACGTCGGCTGCCTTCAACGCCTGTTCCGGGGTTGGCGACATTTCCATCAGATGGACATAGAGGTGAAGCAGGCCGGGGTGCGACATAGCCGCGGGGTTTGACTGCATGGCGGTTTCGAGAGCCTGCTGTGCCTCGAGAGTTGCGGCGCCTTCAGCGGGTTGCCCGGTTTTCAGGTCCCACATCTTCCACGGCGTCAGATTGAGGAGCGACTCGACATAGATGGTGCGCAGGTCCAGCTGGTCCGGTACGTCCTGAAAGGCCGCCCGCATTGCGTCGGCAAAAGCGTGATTCCAGTCATGCATGTTTTCGGCAAGGTCGCGCTGAGGATACCTGGCTGGCAGGGCGCGGATCAGTGCGGTTTCAACCGGGGTGCAGCCGTCGATCCGGGCCAGCGCGGCCTGTGCCGCATCATGGGCTCGGGCCAGCGCCTTGGCGCGCCCGGCGTCGTCGAACAACTGCCACGGCATGTTGTAGTTGGGCCCTGCTGAGTAACCGATGCCCCAATGGGCCATGGCGCAAACCGGATCGTGTTCAATTGCCTTCTCGAAGCAACGCACCGCCTCTTCATGGTTGTAGCCGTAGGTCCAGATCAGACCGCGATCAAACCAGAGCTGCGCCTCGGGCGTGTTTGTGGTGATTGGACAGGTATGTACTCCGAGATCATAATAGTCTGTCATTGCGGTGCTCCCAGGATTTTGACGACTATAGATGAACTCCGCCGGTTGCCCCAACGCCGCGGCTCAGGCGCCAGTCATACCACCTGGCGCGCCTCGACCCGCCCCATGTGCACCATGATAACGAACCCGGCCGTTACCATAGTGAATATCCCGGCAATCAGCGGCCAGAGCGACCCGTCGAACAACAATCCGATCGGTGCCGCGATTGCAGCCGCAAGAACTGTCGCTATGGCGCCGATCACCGAAGCGGCCATCCCTGCGATATGTCCCATGGGTTCCATCGCGATGGCATTCAGGTTGCCAAGAGTCATCCCGGCCATGAAAAAGACGGTTGCCTGCCATGCCACGAACAGCCCGAACTCTGCGTTGAGCGACAGCGAGGCACCGGTCGCAAGGGCCATGCCGCCGCTGAGGATGATCTGGGCACCCAATGTCCATGTCACCAGCCAGCGCATTCCCAGTCGCATGACCAGTGCTGCGTTGAGCAAACTGGCAGATCCGGAAATCAGCGCAACCAGACCGAACCAGACCGGAAAGCTTTCGGCGCGGCCAAAGATTTCGTCATAGATCTGCTGCACCATTGTCAGCATGGTGAACAGCGTGCCCATGCAAAGGGTCTGAACAATGATCGACAGGCGCACCGTTGGGTGGGTCAGCATTTCTCGCACCGCGCCCAACAGTAACGCCGCTCGGAACGGGCGACGATTCTCGGGGGGGAGCGACTCGGGCAGGCGAAGCCCCATCCAAAACAGGGTGACCAGTGAAAATAGAACGAAGCATAAGAAGATAGCGCGCCACCCGGCAACCGCGATGACACCCGCACCCAGCAGTGGTGCGATGGCCGGAACAAGGGTGAAAATCATCATGGCAAATGAGACAATCCGCGCCATTTCCCGGCCCGCGTAGAGGTCGCGGACGACCGCCATAGCGACAACGCGGGGCCCGGCAGCCCCGAGCCCCTGAAGAACCCTAGCGGCCAGAACAAGCTCGAGCGAAGAGCTGGCCCAAGCCACGCCGGCAGCAACGATATAGAGTGCAGCACCTGCATAGATCACCGGTTTGCGGCCAAGCGTGTCCGACAAGGGGCCGGTAAAGAAGGTGCCAAGCCCCATTCCCAGAACGAAAGAGGTCAGGATCAGTTGTGCGCGGTTCGGGTCATCCGGGCTCAGCTCCTGACCGATTTCCGGTAGGGCAGGCAGCATTGCGTCGATTGAAAAGGCAATGGTTGCAAACATCATTGCCGTCAGGGCGATAAATTCGCCTTTGCCCATGACCGGCTGTGCTGGACGGGTATCGGAAACCATGACGAACTCCTTACCTAAGGGGCGGTATCACGCCCTCCGTTATTCGGGCCAGTTGCCTGATCGCACAGACCTATGTGTGAATTTGCAAAGGTCGTGAACCTGTTAAGGTTTCGGGTAGTCTGGGGCTTCGGGGGGCGAGGGCGGGTTTGGCGGGTCGTCCTCGTTGGCCGGCTCGCCCGACGCGCCAGACCCATTTCCTAGCCTTGCGAACAGCCATTCGGCATGTTCCTCGCGTTTTCTCATGTGATAGAGGGCGAATTGCTGGATCGCCACGGCAAAGATGCCAAGACCGACAAAGATGAAACCGGTGGCACCGATCTTTCCCAAGGCCGTTGCGGGAACCAGTTCGCCATATCCGACCGTTGAAATGCTCACCACGGTGAAAAAGTATGAGTCCAGCCAGCTCCAGCCCTCGACAATCCGAAAGAACACGGTTCCCAGCAGAACGATGCCCACAAGGCTGTAGATGATTGTGAAGGCCTTGAACTGTTTCATCTGCTGTCTGTCACGAGGCGACTTGTTCGGAAATTTCCTTGATGACCTTTGCCCACAACTCGGGAGGCTGCGCGCCAGGCACGGCGTGCTGGTTTGCGACAATGAAAGTCGGCACTGAGGTGATGCCCATTTCGCGGGAATGGGCGTCGCGGTCGCGGATCATCTGCCGGTCCTCATCCGTGGCCAGCAATTTTAGGATCACGGCAGCATCCATACCGCACCCGTCTGCGACATCGGCCAGAACCTCATGGCTGCCGATGTCCCGGCCTTCCACGAAATAGGCGTGAAACAGCGCGTCAACGGCTTCGGTCTGCTTGTGCTCGATGCCGGCCCAGTGGATCAGCCGGTGCGCGTCTAGCGTGTTCGGCGTGACCTGCATGGCCTCGAAATTGATCGACAGCCCGGCTTGTTTGGCGTGTTCCACGACCGGGGCATAGGCCTTGACCGCTCCCTCCTTGCCGCCGAACTTGCCTTCGAGATAGGCGCGCCGGTCCATGCCGCCATCGGGCATGTCCGGGTTGAGCTGAAAGGGATGCCACTCGATCACGAAGGGATGGTTCGGGATCTCGGCCAGCGCCTTGTCCAGATTGGTTTTGCCAATGTAGCACCACGGGCAAATCGGGTCGGAAAGAATGTCGAGCTTAACGGTCTGGGTCATGTATTGGCCTTGAAATAAGCGGGCAGGGCCCGGCGCAGAAGTTTGCCGTTGCCACCCATGGGCAGCTCGGAAAGGTGAATGTAGGCGCGCGGCTGCTTGTAGCGGGCCAGACGGGTTTCCACATAGGCGTTCAGGTCGTCGGCGTCCAGTTCGGCAGGTCCGGTGTAAAAAGCGGCGATGATGAACGTGTCCTCTTTCACCTCGACGGCCGCAGCACCAGCCTGTGTGATCCCCGGGTGTTTCGACAGCACGTCTTCGACCTCGACCGGCGACACCCGGTAGCCGCCCGCATTCATCATGTCGTCGTCGCGCCCGAGATAGAGGATCTGCCCGTCTACCGCCATCGCGCCCTGATCGCCGGTCAGGAACCACTCGCCCTGCATGCGCGCTTCGGCCTCGTCCGGGGCGTTGAGATAGCCCAGCATCAGGCCGGGATCCGATCGGTGAATGGCGATGGTTCCTTCTTCACCCTGCGGGACCGGACCGTCCGGCCCGAGGATGGCCACCTTTCGCCCCGGTTGAGGTTGGCCCAACGCTTCGCCTCTGGCGGGATGATCGGGGCTGGAAGAGATAAAGGTCGAACACTCGGACATGCCATAGGCTTCGAAGAGCTCCGTCCCGGTGACCGCGCCCCAGGTTTCGTGCAGGTGTCGCGATAGCTTTTCACCGGCACACAGCCCGTGCCGGAGATGAGGCAATTTCAGCCCTTCGGATTGATGAAGAATCTTCCTGTAAACGCCCGGAGCTGCAGCAAAAATCGTGGCCTCATGAGCGGCCAGAAGTCCGGGCAGAGAAGCGATGTTTGTGCCGGGTTCCGGTATCAGCGCGGTCGCGCCAATGGTCCATGGATCCATCAGACCTGTGCCAAGCGTGTAGGTCCAGTTGAATGCACCGGCATGGCACAGCCTGTCGTCGGACCTGAGTCCATACCATCCGTCAACCATCATCTGCCGGGCCCAGATCGCCCGGTGGGCATGGGCCACGGCCCTCGGCTTCCCGGACGTTCCCGAGGTGTAGACGACATAGGCCATCCTGTCGGGATCGCCCATTGCCCAGTCGCAGGCGGGCAGGTCGCGCATCTGTTGCAGCGTTTCAATGTCGATCTGGCGCGGGTGATCGGCGCAGGCCACCTTGGGATCGCGCAGAACCGCAGCAGGATTCAGCTCTGCGATCACCTTGGCAGTTTCTGGCTCGGTCAGCTGTGACGAAGTCGGAACCGGCACGATTCCGGCGGCTATGGCGCCGAGATATGCGACTGGGAAATCCACCGTGTTGCCTAGCCGCATTAGAACGATTTCGCCGGGTTTTATTCCCGATTGCAGCAATCCGTTCCCGGTCGCCCGTACAGATGCCGCAAGAGCACCGAAACTCCAGTTGTCCGTGGTCTCGGAACCGAGCACGGAAAGCGCGGTTTTCTCGGCCATGTCAGTGGCGTGACGCAGCACATGTGCAGCCAGATTGAACGGAGCCGGACAGGGCGCTGGCGGGCCTTGATCAAATACAGAGAGCATGGGGCCGTGGCTAGCCCGGCAAAGCCTGCGTTGCAAGGTGTTCCGGCGCGGCTTATAGACAGAACTCATGGCAGGCCATGACCCTAAATCGCTGATCCGCATCGCCCGTGACAACGGAGCCGGAACCGAGGCCGAGCCTCTGGATCTTGGCCTTCGGGTTCGAGAACTTCGAAAAGCTCGGGACTGGACCTTGGAGCAGGCGGCCGGACAGGCCGGGCTTGCTCGGTCGACGCTGTCAAAAATCGAAAACGGACAGATGTCGCCGACCTATGACGCGCTCAAGAAATTGGCGGTGGGGCTCGAGATATCGGTGCCGCAGCTGTTCACGCCGCCGCAGCGCGATCAGGTCAACGGCCGCATGGCTCATACCAGATCCGGCGAGGGGACCGCGCAGGCTACCGCGACGTATGAGCACGAACTGCTGGCCGAAGCGTTGACGAAAAAGCAGATGCTGCCATACCGCGCCCGCGTGCGCGCAAGATCAATGGACGAGTTTGACGGCTGGGTCCGCCACGATGGCGAAGAGTTTCTATATGTCCTCACCGGCGTCATCCAGTTGTTCACAGAGTTTTATGAACCGATCGAGATGCGCCGGGGCGACAGCGCCTACTACGACGCAAGCATGGGGCATAACGTGATTTCGATCAGCGACGAGGATGCCATGATCCTCTGGGTGACGTCCCTGACCTGAAAGCCGTGCACTACGACTCTGCAAGCCTGACGCAGCAGGCTGACCAGAACGTCAGTCGTCCATTTCGCGGCTGAGGGATTCCACAAACAGGAAATCCTCAAACTCTTCGCGGGCTTCTGTCACGGTAAGTTGGTGGGTTTCGGCAAGATGCGCCTCGAACCGGTTACGGTCCAGTTTCAGGAACGGCATCGAGGAATCATCCAGATGCGGAAAACGTGATTTTACACGCGGAAACGACGACGCCCAGTCCTGCGTGAGATCTGTCCATTTCATCATTTTGAGCGGTCCTTTCCCAGTGACCAAGAACGCTCCTCCCAAAGGCACGTTAGAAATGTAACTATTTCCATAGCACCGGGCAAAATGCCGCATACTTAAATTGCATGTTTTCTCGGCATCTTTTTTCTTCAGGTTGCGTAAATTCCAAGTCGAGAACAATTTTAAGTTGCATTGCTCTAGTGCTGCGGAGTGTTCGAAACCAGTTGCCAACGCACAGCGATTCGAACTTGGCCACGCTAGTCCTCGTACCACCAGACGTCGGGCATAAAGCCAGGACGGTCACCGTAGATTGGCAGATGCTCGGGGTATTTCAGATGCCGCGAATGGGCAATGCGCCCGACATCATACTGCCAGATCGGGATGACATAGCGCCCTGTTGTCAGGATCCGGTCGAGCGCCCGGACGGCTGCCGTGAACTCTTCCTGGGTTTCGGTCGACAGCATGCGGTCGATCATCGCCTCGGCAGCCGGCGAGTCCATTCCCATCAGGTTGCGCGACCCGGGGTCCTCGACACCATCGCTGCCCCAGTACAGGCGCTGTTCGTTGCCCGGTGACAGTGACAGATCGCGACGAAAGGTAGTCATGTCGAAATCGTATGCGGTTTGGCGTGCCGTGAACTGGGCGTTATCGACCGTGGTTGTTTCGACCGAGATGCCCAGACGCTCCAGCGCTCGCGCATAAAGCTCGATCACTGTTTGCATATCGCCGTCGCCCTGACGCAGCAGGACCTGAAACCGGAATGGGCGGCTTTGGGCATCGCGCAGCTCGCCATCCTGCACGGTCCAGCCGGCTTCATTCAGGAACTTCATGGCTGCACGCAGATTGCCGCGGTTTCGGGCCGAGCCATCGCCGACCGGCAGGGCGTATCCCTCAAGCGCACCTGGCAACAGATCATCGACGTGTGATTCAAGGAGTTCGCGAACAGCGCCTGCCGCCGGTCCGGGCTGCATCCCGAGCACCGAGTTCGAAAAATAGGAGGCGATCCGGGGCTGTGCGCCCCCGGTCATCGTGTCGTTTATATATTCGAAATTGAAGGCAAGGAGCATCGCCTCGCGCACGCGCCAGTCATTAAACGGCGCCCGTCGTGTGTTCATGACGAACCCGGTCATGCCCGATGGGCGCTGGTGCGGAATCTCGGATTTGATCACGTCGCCGCGCTCGACGGCCGGGAAATCATATTGTCTGTCCCACTTCTCAGCGTTGAACTCGCGAATGGCGGTCAGCTCGCCGGCCTTGAACGCTTCGAACAGAACCGTGCCATCGCCATAGAACTCGATCCTCATTTCATCGAGATTGTGCGTGCCGCGCCGAAATGGCAGATCACGGCCCCAATATTCGGGATTTCGGTGCAGGGTCAGGAACCGCCCGGCTTCGAAATCCTTGACGACGTAAGGGCCGGTGCCGATCGGGATGTCATCAAGACCGGACGCTGCGAAGTCCTTGCCCTCCCATTGGGCCTTTTTAAGGATGGGGCGCAATCCGGCAATCAGGGCAAGTTCCCGGTTGTCGCCACTGAATGTAAGCCGGATGGAGCGGGGGCCGGTCTGTTCGATGCTCGCAATCTGCGACCAGAGCCCACGATACCGGGGATGCCCTTCCTCTCCGAGAATCTGGTAGGACCAGAGGACATCCTCGACTGTGACCGGGCTTCCGTCAGAGAATCGGGCTTCCTCACGAAGCGTGAATTCGACCCAAGAACGGTCCGGCGCAGCCTCAACCGATTCGGCCAACAGCCCATAAAGAGTGAACGGTTCGTCCCAGGATCGGCCCATCAGGCTCTCGTATCCCCAAAACCGAAATTGCCACGGAGCGGTGCCTTTGAGCACAAACGGATTGAGGCTGTCGAACCCGCCGGTGTTGCCGAATACCACACGCCCGCCTTTGGGAGCATCCGGGTTGGCATACGGCAGAGACACAAAATCCGGTGGGAGGGCGGGCTCTCCATACATAGCTATGCCATGAACCGATTCTGCCTCCCCATTTCCGGCGAGGCAAATGAGGGTGAATCCGGCGATCAGTGACCGACGAAGAGAGAAAAAATCTGGTCGCACTTTGGCAACAATCCTGCTCAGGCCTTATTTTGTTAAGCTTCAACGTAACGGTGGTTTTACGTCTTTTCAAACTTTTAGCTTGGATGCCGCGGGGGAATTGCTTATAAAGGGATCACTGCTCGATAGGTTTCTTGCCTGTATGAAACCTGCCTCAATAACTTAACGCCCGCTTCGTGCGGGCGTTTTTTTTGGCCGGTTCGTCTGATTTCTCGGGTGGGTCAGTTTTCCCGTGCTTGGCAGTTTCCTTTGCACTTGCAGCATGGCAGGGTGCGCGCAAGTTCAGATACACGAGACAAATGGAAGCGAGGATCACCATGTCACTGGCGGGAAAGACTGCAATCATCACCGGATCGAATTCGGGAATCGGCCTTGGTGTCGCACGCGAGCTGGCAAATGCCGGCGCAGACGTTGTCCTGAATTCCTTTACCGACCGCGACGAAGATCACGCGCTGGCCGCCGAGATCGCCTTGGAGGCCGGAGTATCCGCCCGTTACATCAAGGCCGACATGTCCAAGGGGGATGAATGCAGGGCTCTGATCGAACAGGCCAGTGCCTGCGATATCCTGGTGAACAATGCCGGTATTCAGCACGTCGCTCCGATCGATGAATTTCCTCTCGACAAGTGGGACGCGATCATTGCCATCAACCTGAACTCGGCCTTTCACACAACGGCCGCGGCGTTACCGATGATGCGCAAGGCCGGTTGGGGCAGGGTGGTCAATATTGCTTCGGCACATGGGCTCACGGCCTCGCCCTTCAAGGCGGCCTATGTGGCGGCCAAACATGGCGTCGTGGGCATGACCAAGACCGTGGCGCTGGAAACCGCCGAAGAGCCGATCACCTGCAACGCGATCTGTCCGGGGTATGTGCTGACACCACTGGTTGAGGCGCAGATTCCAGATACGATGGAGAAATACGGAATGGGCCGCGAAGAGGTGATCAAGAAGGTCATGCTGGAACGCCAGCCCTCCAAAGAGTTCGCGACGGTCGAGCAGCTTGGCGGAACCACGGTCTTTCTATGCTCGGATGCCGCAGCACAGATCACCGGAACGACGATATCTGTCGACGGCGGCTGGACCGCGCTCTGAACCGAAATTGGGGGTGGCCGCACGGATGTTGAGCAACGTTCCTGCGGCCCTGTTTCCGTGCCAGTCGGATGCGCCGAAACGCGGCTATTCCGGCAGTGGTTCCGGCGGTTGCGTCGGGTCTTTCTCGTTTGGGTAAACCAGCCCGGCGGAAATCACGAGTTTAGCGGCGTCTTCGACCGACATATCGAGCTCGATGACATCCTCTGCTGGGAAAAACAGCAAAAACCCCGAGGTCGGGTTCGGCGTTGTCGGGACAAAAATGCTCAGCAACTGGCCCCCGGTTTCGGCCCGGACCGAAACTTCGCCCCTGGCCGTTGTTGAGATAAAGCCGATAGCCCAGATGCCGCGACGCGGGTACTGGATGAGACAGGCTTTTTCAAATGACCGTTCGGATTGGGCAAACACCGTTTCCGAGATCTGCTTGATCCCGGAATAGACTGACCGCACCACCGGCATCCGGTCCACAAGACTTTCTGCAAAAGAGATCAACGAACGCCCAATGATCCCTTTGGCGATCCAGCCGACCAGCACCGTGAACACCAGGAAGATGATCACACCGACGCCGCGCAGGTTGATGCCGATATATTCTTCGGGCTGGAAATTGTTGGGGATCAACGGCAGCACAAAACCGTCGATCCAGCCCACAACTGTCCAGATCAACCAGATGGTCAGCCCCACCGGCGCGATTACGACAAGTCCCGTCAGGAAGGACGCGCGCAATCCGGCCAGCAGGCCGCGGTGGCGATGAGGTTCTTCGTCGAAAGGCGTGTTCATGCGATGTCCGTCCGGTGCGCCTCCGTAGGTATGTGCTTTGACCTTGGGACACAATGGCAACCTGTGCCTGTGATCCGATGATGTGACATCGGCGTCGGGGTCAGCGGCTCAGTGCCAATGCAATTTCGGCCGCCAGCCGTGCATTGTTTCGGACCAGCGCGATATTTGCGGTCAGAGACCGGCCTTCAGTGCGTTCATAGATCCGTTGCAGCAGGTAGGGTGTGACCGCCTTGCCCGCGATGCGATGCGTGACGGCGTCGGCCTGTGCCTGAGCGATGATCGGGGCCAGTTCGTCGGACGGAATCTGATCCGCTACGGGAATAGGGTTGGCGACCAGCTGGCCACCTGGCAGACCCAGAGCCCGGCGCATCGCATGGGCGCGCGCGATCGCGTCGGCACTGTCCATCCTGAGGGGGGCCATCAGCTCGGACTCTGCAGACCAAAAGGCTGGAAATGCATCTTGGCCATGCGCAATCACAGGAACCCCGAGGGTTTCAAGAACCTCTAGTGTTTTGGGCACATCGAGGATCGCCTTGGCACCAGCGGCGACGACTGTCACCGGCGTCTGCGCAAGTTCCTGCAGGTCGGCAGAGATGTCAAAGCTGGTTTCCGCCCCCTGATGCACTCCTCCGATGCCGCCGGTGGCAAAAACTTCGATCCCGGCCAGGTTGGCCGCTATCATGGTGGCGGCGACGGTCGTGGATCCGGTTCCGCCAGCTGCAAGGCAGGCGGCCAGATCCGCGCGCGAAAGCTTGGCCACGCCCTGCGCCTGTCCCAGCTGTTCCAGCTCGTGATCCTCGAGGCCGATATGCAACCGTCCCTCGAGGATCGCAATTGTCGCCGGGATCGCACCGGCGTCGCGGATGTCCTGTTCAACCTGCCGGGCCACTTCGACATTCTGCGGATGGGGCATGCCGTGGGTAATGATGGTACTTTCCAACGCCACGACCGCTTGGCCTGCATCACGGGCAGCGCGCACTTCGGATGACAGCTGGAGATCGATATTTGCTTTCGTCACAGAGGTGTTTCTCCTGAAACATAGGTAGCGGCGGCTTGCAGCGCCCGGTTGAGTGCGTCGGGCGGGCTGGCGCCCTGGGTTTCCGCAGCGATATGAGCTGCCATGAACGTGTCGCCTGCGCCGGTGACCCGGGTCACCAGAACTTCGGGCGGCGTCTGGGTGAACAGGCCCTCGGCACTGGCCTCGGTTGCCGAACGGCCGCCATCTGTTACCAGAGCCCTCGCGGCTCCGCGTTCCAGAAGGCCTTCGGCCGCGCTGCCGCTGTCGGCAAACTGTTGCTGGCACAGAAGGTTGGCCTCTTCGAGATTGACGTACAGGGTTGCCGTTGAATGCCTCAGAAACGGCATCAGACGATCGACCTTTCCCGGCGACGCCGGGGCAACGCGCAGGTCTGCCTGAGCAAAGGCGGGCTCCCGGGCAATCTGTTCCAGCAATTCCAGGGTCAGATTGCCGTCAAGCGCCACTAGGCCGTCGAACGGGGCGTTGGTGCTGCCGAGCGGCCCCTGTGTCAGAGGCGTGAGGATCTTGGCACCAGCGGCTTCGAGCGAGTGGGCATCCGCAATGGCGGCAATCAATCCGTTGGCGCCTTCCACGGCCAAGTATCGGTCGGTGGGCAGATCTTCGGACCGATAAACATGACCGACATCCATACCGAGGCGGCTGCAAGCTGCAATTAGCTCGTCGCCCTCAGGGTCACGGCCAATTGCTGTCAATAGGGTGGGTGTCATGCCGAAACGCGCCAGTGTCATAGCGATGTTCAGGGCGACACCACCGGGCAGGCGGGTGATCCGGCCGGGAACGTCCGAGCCTTGCCGCATGTGGCTTGCCGATCGGCCGATAACGTCCCACAGAACAGAACCGATACATAGAATGTCAGTAGAGACGGATACGCGCATTCCCCTGTCATGCCGACAATCCTGATCAGGTGCAAGAGTTCGCTTGATGGGTTTGTTGCGCTTTCTTCTTGATATTATTCGGGTTCAGGCCAAAACTCGGCGCAAGGTCGGGTAAAACGGTCACGAGCAGAGCAGGCAATGAAGCAAGACCGAAACATGGACGCCAATACATGAGATCACGTGGCGAGGCATGGCCGTATCGGCTGCGCCGCGTTCGGATGTGGCTGAGTTTGGCTGTTGCTGGATTGTGGTTGGCGACGACGTGCGCTTTCGGGCATGAGGTGACCCCCACCATCGCCGATTTCAGAGCTGTCGATGATCGGTTGCAGCTGACATTGCGCCTGAATGCCGAGGCGTTTTTGGCCGGAGTGGACTTTGAGCAGGTCACGGACACGAATGCGTCCGATGTTGCATCCGATTACGACGCGCTGCGCGATCTGGAGCCATCCGCCATCGAGCCTGAAATGCGTGTTTTTCTGGAAGATTGGTTACCACTCATGGTGGTCCGAACGACCGAACCTGTTCCGCTGATGGTCGAAGCGATCCGGATCGGTCCGGTCGGGAACACGGACCTGCCGCGAACAACCGAAATCTCCCTCACCGGGCCTCTGGCTGGCAGCCCGTCCCTGACCCTGACATGGCCGGAAAATTCCGGCGGGCTGGTCTTGCGACAGCTCGGTGTTGAGGAACCCTATGCCGGGTATCTGCGCAGCGGCGAAGCCACCCCGAGGATCGCGCTTGCGGGCGGTGCGGCGCGGACGTTGCAGGACAATCTTGAGCGCTACCTTCCGATCGGGTTCGAACATGTGCTGCCTCGCGGAAGCCTGCATATCCTTTTCATGCTGTCACTGTTTTTCCTGAACCGCCGGGTTTGGCCGCTCGTCTGGCAGATTGGCGCCGTGGTGACGGGGCATTTTGCGGCGATAGCCCTATATATTAACGGACAGGCCGACTTCTCGCCGGAGCTCGCAAAGATGCTGTTGACCGGAGCCTTGTTCGTGGTGGCACTGGAAAACGTGTTTACAAACCGCGTGCATGTATGGCGGATCGCCGTTTTGATCGGGTTCGGCGTGGTGCACGGCCTCAGTTTTGCCAACGAATTGTCGGGTGCCGGGTTGCCTCGGGAACAGGTGGTTCCGTCTATGTTGGGATACAATCTTGGTGTTGATTTCGGGCATCTGGCTGTGATCGCGATAGCGCTGTTGACTATCGGGCTCGGGCTTTGGCGCAAGCCCTGGTATCGCGGGCGGCTGGCAATCCCGCTTTCACTGGCCTTTGCCCTGATCGCGCTCTACTGGTTGGTGAGCGGTCCGATTGGGTAAAACGGGGTACCGAGGACAGCACAAGTGCATTGGGCAGTAATACTGGAAGAACACGTTACCAGCATGCAAAGGATCAAGAGCAAGATGACAACGGCCGCGGTGGGTTTGGCGCTGTTGGCGCTGATCCTGTCCGGCTGCACCACGCAACCGTTAACCGTGACCGAAGAACGCCACATTGTCACCCGTGCCCGGGTGCAGAGCGTCGATCCCGCGACCAACCGGGTCAAGGTTTTGTCTGGGGCTCAATTGCTGACCCTGAAAGTGCGGGAAGATTTTGGAGACGTTTCGGACTTGCAGGTCGGAGACAGGATCCGGGTCGATTATTATTCGGTAGTGACGGTCAGTGCATCAGATGCCGACATCGCCGAACAGGTTGAGGTCGATATCTTTAGGCTGGGCAACGAGGTCGCCGGAGAAGCGGTTGTCGGCAAGCTCCAAGCCTTTGAAATCGTCGCTGAATTTGTACATTTCGACCCGCGCACCCGGATCGTGGCCGTCAGGCGATCAAATGGTGACTATTTCTATTTCTTCGCACCGATAAAGTTGCGGCACGCCATGACCCGTCTCACGGTCGGAGACAGGCTGTTGTTCAAGGGCGACAAGGCAATCGCCATTTCATTGGAAGAGAGGTGAGCCGCTGTCGAACGGCGCTCACCCCATGGCGTGGCACAAGGCGGTGAGTTTTGTCAGCGGATCCTCCGCTGTCCAAATCTCGTCGCCGATGCCAAAAAAGTCGGTATGCGGCGCGAGGGCTCGAACCAGTTCTTCGGTTAATCCGCCTTCAGCAACCACGGGCACTTCGATCATCTCGGACCACCACTGGAACAGATCCTGACCGGCGACCGAGCCATCGCCCAGCGCCCGTTCGGCAACCGGACCAAAGGCGATGTAATCGGCGCCTGCCTCGCCTGCGGTCATGCCATCATGGCGCGACACGCCGCAATGACAGCCGACGATCGCGTCTGGACCCAACTCCTTGCGCGCGGCACGAACAGAACGGGCTGCGTCGGTGAGGTGCACGCCGTCCAGCCCCAAACGCTGAGCCAGCAACAGATGATCCGAGATCACCAGCGCAATGTCACGGCTATGCGCCACTTCGCGGCAGGCATCGGCCGCCCGCGCGACATGATCTTCGTCGGAGCTGGACAGAGCCAGCCGGATACAGGCGATCTCTGCTCCGTCAAGAACCCGGGCCAGACGATCCGAAAAACTGTCCAGGTCGATTTCGGGCGGAGTGATAAGATAGATCTGCGGCTGCTCGGGGGCGTCCATGGTCAGGATCCTCGCTAAAATTTTCGCTGGTTTAGCCGATCCCGGTGGGAATGGGAATAAGTCGAAACCGTTCTGATCGGACCAGTTCGATCAGAACCGGGCAACGCAACCCCGATCAACCCGAACACCGGGATCTTTCAGAAACCCGCTGAGTAAGGCAAGCAGAGCCGACTGCCCGCTTGCCCTGACCGGGAGGTCAGATTAAGGCACGTTCAACGAATTGGAGAGACTGAATGCCCAGCGACCAGCCACAACCAGCCTTCGTGCTTGTCCGCCCGCAAATGGGTGAGAACATCGGTGCCGCAGCGCGGGCAATGTGGAATTTTGGACTCGACCGGATGCGGATCGTTGATCCGCGCGACGGTTGGCCAAACCCAAAGGCCGTCGCCATGTCCAGCGGCGCCGGTCGGTTGCTCGATGAGGCTCAGATCTTTGGCGATCTCGACGGAGCACTTGGGGACCGGACATTTGTTTTTGCCACGACCGCACGGCAGCGGGAACTGACCAAGCCTGTATTCAGCCCCGAGCGGGCGATGCAGATGGTCGCCGAAAAAGTGGCGGCCGGCGAGAAGGTTGCTGTCTTGTTCGGCCCGGAACGGGCCGGGTTGGAAAACGACGACATCGCCAAGGCCAACGCGATCATCTCGGTTCCGGTGAACTCTGAATATGCCTCGTTGAATCTGGGTCAATGCGTCCTGCTGACTGCCTATGAATGGATGCGCCAATCCGGCGAAGTTGTGCATGAGCAGAATGATCTTGGCAGCCGCGGTGACTGGGCGACCGGGATCGAGGTTGAAAAACTGGTCGAGCATTATGAGGAGCGGCTGGAGCAGGCAGGCTTCTTCTACCCGCCGGAAAAGGCCGAAGGGATGAAGCTGAACCTGCGCAACCTCTGGTCCCGGATCCGCATGACACGAGCCGATGTGCAGATGCTGCACGGGATCATGCGGCAGATGGTCCGCTGGAAGGAAAAAGGCTGACGCTGGACCTGAACACACCTTGGGCCTAGCTTGCGAAGAACGGGAAGAAATGAGGATGGCATGAGCGGTAAGCGCAGCATCTTTGAAGAAGTATCCGGCGACGGAAAACAGGATGCGGTCCAGCCGGGTCTGATCGACCGGGGGCGTGGTGGCGCCCGGCGCGCAATCCGGGCATGGCTGATGGTGCTGTTTGCACTCGTGGTCGCTATGATCGTCATTGGCGGCCTGACCCGCCTGACCGATAGCGGGCTGTCGATTACCGAATGGCGTCCGATCACCGGAGCGGTGCCTCCGATGTCCGAGGCCGACTGGCAGTCCGAGTTCGACAAATACAAGCAGATCGACCAGTGGCGAATCCAGAATCAATGGATGGAGCTGGCAGATTTCAAACAGATCTATTGGTGGGAATGGGGCCACCGGCAACTCGGGCGGGTGATTGGGCTGGTCTGGGCAATCGGGTTCTTCGGATTCCTCTTTGCACGGCAGATACCAACTGGCTGGACAACGCGGTTGTTGATCCCCGGTCTTCTTGGCGGCGTGCAAGGGGCCGTGGGCTGGTGGATGGTCGCCTCTGGCGTGACACAGGGCGAGGGCATGATCGCGGTGGCGAGCTACCGTCTGGCGGTGCATCTGGGGCTTGCCTTTGTCATTCTCGGGTTCCTGGCGTGGTACATTTTTTCGCTGGGGCGTTCGGAACGTGATCTGATGCAGGCGCGCAGGGCGAAAGAGGCCAAGCTTTTCTCGCTCTCGACCGGCCTGATGCACTTTGCTTTCCTGCAGATCCTGCTGGGTGCTTTGGTGGCCGGGATCGACGCCGGGCGGTCCTTTACCGACTGGCCGCTGATGGGCGGGCAGGTGTTCCCGCCCGATGCGATGGTTCTGGAACCCGTCTGGCGAAACTTCTTTGAAAGCCCCGGACTGGTTCAGTTCATCCACCGGTGTGCTGGTTACCTGCTCATGGCCTTTGGCGTCGTTGTCTGGCTGCGCGGACGCAGCAGCGCCCATCCGCAGACCCGGTTTGCATTTAACGCGGTGTTTGCCGCGCTTGCGCTGCAGATCGTGCTCGGCATCGCCACTGTGCTGTACGCCGCGCCATGGCAGGTTGCGATTCTGCACCAGCTTCTCGCTGTTGGCGTCTGGGTTTTGATTCTGCGGGCCCGGTTCCTGTCAGCCCATCCGATTGCAACCTCTCTCCGGGAGACCCGTTCATGACCGCATATGACGAGCTGATGGCCTATCAGCGCGAAACACAGGCCCTTGGTGAAATCGCTGGGCGGCTTGGTTGGGATCAGGAAACCATGATGCCGCGAGGGGCTGCTCCGCAACGGGGTGAGGAAATGGCTGCGATCGAAGCCGTCCTTCACGCGCGGCGCTCTGATCCGAAGGTGGGCGATTGGCTGGCCAAGGCCGAGCCGCCCTGCGACGTCAGCACAGCCCAACTGCGCGAAATCCGCCGGGCCTTTGAGCGGGCAAGCAAAGTGCCGGCCGATCTTGCCAAGACCATAGCCCGTGTGACTTCGGAGGCGCAGGGAAAATGGGCGCAGGCGCGGGCTGATGAAGATGTCGCGGCCTTTCTTCCGGTTCTCGAAGAAGTCGTTCGCCTGAAGCGGGAAGAGGGCGCGGCGCTGGCCAATGGCGGTGATGTCTATGACGCCATGGTTGAAGATTACGAACCTTATACGACCGGCGCAGAGATCGCCGCGATCTTTGACGCGATGCGCCCGAGGCTGGTTGCTTTGCGGGCCGCCGTTTTGGACAAACCGAAACCCCACGGACTGAGCGGGCAGTTCGACGAAACCAGCCAGATGAAACTGAGCCGCCAGCTGGCCAGAACGTTCGGCTATGACATGAGCCACGGTCGGGTCGACAAGGCCGTGCATCCTTTCAGCTCGGGGTCGGGGCTTGATGTCCGGATCACAACGCGCACCAGCCCGGAGGATCCTTTCAACTGTTTCTATTCGACCATTCACGAGGTTGGCCACGCCGCGTATGAGCAGAGCATCGACAAGGACTACTTGCTCACACCGCTTGGACGTGGCGTATCGATGGGCGTGCATGAAAGTCAAAGCCGGATTTATGAGAATCAGATCGGCCGTTCCCGCGCCTTTACTGGGTGGTTGTTCGACCGGATGAAGGAAAGCTTCGGAGAGTTCGGTGTCGCCGATGCCGATGCGTTTTATGCGGCGGTGAACACAGTTCATAACGGCTACATTCGCACCGAGGCGGATGAGGTTCAGTACAACCTCCACATCATGTTGCGCTTTGATCTGGAGCGCGCGCTGATGGCAGGGGATTTGCAGGTCGCCGATCTGGAGGCCGCATGGAACGACAGGTTCAAGGCCGATTTCGGGTATGCGGTCGACAAACCTTCGAACGGTTGCCTGCAGGATGTGCATTGGTCCGTTGGTTTGTTTGGCTATTTCCCGACTTACAGTCTGGGCAACGTTTATGCCGGGTGCCTGAACGACGCACTGCGGGCCGCCGTGCCTGATCTCGACGCGCAATTGACCGAGGGAGATACCTCGGGCGCGACAGGCTGGTTGCGCGAAAATCTGCAACGGCACGGCAGCCTGTATGCGCCACGGGATGTGATTGAACGCGCCAGCGGGCAAGCCCCAAACGAGGCGTCATTGCTGAGCTATCTCGAGTCAAAATTCAGCGCGCTTTACGATCTGTGAAATTCCCGGGAGGCAGAGGTGTTTCCGGATGCTGTCGCCACAGTCTTGCCGCAATTGCTGCCTAATCAAAACAGCAGTCAGAGACCATCTGACAGGGGTTATTTCACGGGGGATTGATGTATACTAGGCCGCAGGTAATTGCAGGTGGCAAATCCGGGAAAGCACGGATGATCAAGATGCCCGAGATCTTTCTGGTGGACGACCGGCGCGGGTTCGAATCTCTGCGCCCGCACTACGAAGCTTTGTATGCCGTGGACACGCAGGCATCACATTTTCTGTCGCCAAACTGGATCGGATCAATCCTCGAAGAAAATCCGGGACGCAGCCGGATCATTGCGCTTCGTGACGAGGACGCACCTGGCGGTATTTCGGCACTTCTGCCACTTGAACGCAGCCTGCACTGGAACCGCCGCCAGCAGATGTTCCAGACCCGCTATACTGCGCTAGGTCGGTTGGGGCTGAGCAGTTACACAGGGTTTCTTTGTGCGCCGGGCCGCGAAGTGGATGCCCTGCCGCGGCTCGCCAAGGTGATAGCCGAAATGCCCTGGGGCGGGTTGTCGATCCGTTACGAGGCCAACCACCATCGCGCCGACATCTTTGCCCAGGCCTTTCCCAAGGACGAATTCGAAGTCACATGGCCCGAGCACCGTGTTGCCGGAGGAAAGGTGGATCAGCTGCTGTGCCCGGTGCTGTTGCTTCCGGCGAGCTACAAGGCCTATCTGGACAGCCTGAACCCTAAGATGCGCAAGCGAGTGCGCCGCGCTCAGTCCTTGACCCGGGGCGCAACCTTTCGATCGGCCAGCCCGGACAGCTATGCCAATGATCGTGATCAGCTGCTCGACCTCTGGAGCGCCCATTTTGAAGGTGCCGAAAACGAAACCAAACGGGTGGCGATGGTTGACCGCTACCGGGCGCTGCTCGATCGGGCGCAGGCCACCGGACATCTTTACCTTGTGTCCTTCTGGCTCGGTCGAACCTGTCTCGGCGCGTCGGCCTTTGTTGCTGACCGCCGGGCACGACGTCTCCATGCGGTGCTGGAGGCAAGCAACCCTCAGGCCGCAGGTCTGGATATCGGTCTGCTTCTGCACGCCCATGTCATCCGCAAAGCGATCTCTGCCGGGTGCCGCGCACTGGATTTCGGGCATGGCAACCAAGATTACAAATACCGTCTAGGTGCGGAAAACGCCGAAACAAGCAACCTCATGCTGCGGCGGCGGAGCGTTTCTGCGGTACCCGGGTTCGATCCGATGATGCTGGGAGGCGCGATACGCAAGACGCGCCACCTGATTTTGGGGAACCGGACAGAAGATGCGTTGGCCGGATTGGCTCAACTGGAGCGGATCGTGCACTGACCACTTTGCCGGTGGCTCAGCATTCGGGCTTCTGCTCAGGAAATAAAAGGAGCGCAAGGGATCACCTCGCGCTCCTTTTTTGGTGGGTCAACCTGGGAACAGTGACGAGGTGGTCAACTTTCGCCCGCATCCCCGACATCGGTCTCGGTTTCCAGATCGGTCTTGTCGTCCTGTTCAGCAATCCATGCAACGCTGACGACTTCTTCACCTTTGCCGGTGTTGAACACCCGGACACCGCCGGCCGATCGGGAGCGGAAGGAGATCCCATCCACCGGAACCCGGATCGATTGGCCGCGCGACGTGGCCAGCATGATCTGGTCGTCAATCTCGACCGGGAAAGACGCAACAATGCGTCCGCCACGCATGGCCTTGTCCATGGCAGCAACGCCCATGCCACCGCGTCCACGCACCGGATAATCGTGGGACGAGCTGAGTTTGCCCTGTCCACCCGCCGTAATTGTCAGGATCAGCATCTCGGCCGCTGACATCTCGGCATATTTTTCCGATCCGAAGGTTTCGCTTTCCGGGACCGCCTCTTCATCAGACGCCTCGTCATCCGTCAGCCCGGCAACAGCGCGGCGCATTTTCAGATAGGCTGCACGGTCTTCAGGCGTGGCTTCGAAATGGCGGATCACTGACATCGAAACGACCCGGTCGTCGCCATTGAGCCGGATGCCCCGAACGCCTGTCGATTCCCGCGAGTTGAACACCCGAACATCGGTTGACCGGAACCGGATGGCCCGTCCGGAATCGGTGAACAGCATCACATCGTCATCTTCCGAGCAGATCCGGACATTCACCAACTGGACCGAACCGTCCGCCGGCAATTTCATCGCGATCTTGCCATTGCGCCGGACATTGGTGAAGTCAGACAGCCGGTTTCTGCGAACATCGCCACCGCTGGTGGCAAAAACGACCTGAAGGTTTTCCCATTCCTCGTCAGGCACATCGACCGGCATGATCGCGGCGATGGAAACACCTGTTGGAATGGGCAGGATGTTGACAATGGCCTTGCCTTTAGACGTGCGACCGCCCTGCGGCAGGCGCCATGTTTTGAGCTTGTAGACCATGCCGTCAGTGGTGAAGAACAGCAGTTGAGTATGAGTGTTCGCCACAAATAGCGTGGTCACCACATCCTCTTCTTTGGTCTGCATCCCTGACAGACCCTTGCCGCCCCGTTTTTGGGCGCGGAAATCGGCCAGCGGGGTCCGCTTGATGTAGCCGCCCGAGGTGACGGTCACCACCATGTCCTCGCGCTCGATGAGGTCTTCGTCGTCCATATCGCCTGACCAGTCAACGATCTCGGTGCGGCGCGGCACGGCAAACTGCTCTCGAACCGCGCGCAGCTCATCGGCGATGATGCCCATGATCCGATCACGCGACGACAGAATTTCAAGGTATTCTTTGATCTTACCCGCAAGTTCTTCAAGCTCGTCGGTGACTTCCTTGACCCCGATCTGGGTCAGGCGCTGCAAGCGCAACTCGAGGATCGCACGGGCCTGTGCCTCGGAGAGGTTATAGGTTCCGTCATCGTTCATCGTGTGGGTCGGGTCGTCGATTAGCCGGATGTAATCGGCGATATCCGACGCCGGCCAACGGCGGGTCATCAACTTTTCCCGAGCCTCAGCTGCATCTGCCGATGCGCGAATGGTGGCCACGACCTCGTCGACATTCGAGACGGCAACAGCCAGACCGCACAGGATGTGGCTGCGTTCGCGCGCTTTGCGCAGGTCATAGGCGGTGCGACGGGCGACGACGTCCTCGCGGAAGTCGATGAAGGATGTCAGGAACCGGCGCAGGGTCAGCTGCTCTGGGCGGCCGCCATTCAACGCCAGCATGTTGCATCCGAACGAGGTCTGCATCGGCGAGAACCGGAAAAGCTGATTCAATACCACCTCGGGCGTGGCATCGCGCTTGAGTTCCACCACGACACGGACGCCGTTGCGGTCGGATTCGTCCTGCACGTGCGATACGCCTTCGATGCGCTTTTCGCGGACGGCTTCGGCGATCTTCTCGATCATCGACGCCTTGTTCACCTGATAGGGGATCTCATCGACGACGATAGCGTAGCGATCGCGGCGGATTTCTTCTGTCCGGGTCTTGGCCCGGATGATCACGCTGCCGCGGCCTTCGAGATAGGCCTTGCGAGCGCCGGATCGGCCCAGCATCAAGCCCCCGGTGGGGAAATCCGGGCCGGGAATATATTGAATGAGCTGCTCCGAGGTCAGATCAGGCTCTTCGATCAGCGCCAGCGTGGCATCAACCACTTCGCCGAGGTTGTGCGGCGGAATGTTGGTGGCCATGCCAACAGCAATACCACCGGCACCGTTGACCAGCATGTTCGGGAACCGAGCGGGCAGAACGGTTGGTTCGCGATCCTTGCCGTCATAATTGTCCTGAAAGTCGACGGTTTCCTTTTCGATATCGGCAAGCAGCGCCGAGGCGGGTTTGTCCATCCGCACTTCGGTGTAGCGCATCGCAGCCGGGTTATCGCCATCCATCGACCCGAAATTGCCCTGGCCGTCCAGCAGCGGCAGCGACATCGAGAAATCCTGTGCCATGCGGACAAGCGCATCATAAATCGCCGAGTCGCCGTGCGGGTGATACTTACCCATAACGTCGCCCACGGGCCGTGCGGATTTCCGATAGGCCTTGTCGTGGGTGTTACCGGTCTCGTGCATGGCATAGAGAATCCGGCGATGCACCGGTTTCAGCCCGTCACGCAGATCGGGAATCGCACGGGAGACAATGACCGACATCGCGTAATCCAGATACGAATTGCGCATCTCGGATTCGATGGACACGGTCGGGCCGTCATAGACGGGGCGTTCCGGCGGGGTTTCATCCATGTTTTCAGGAGTTTCTGGCGTGTCGTTCACGTCTGCTGCCCGATCTTCTTGGGGGATCTATATCTTGTGGCCGCATCTTATCAGACTGGGCATATAGGGTGCAAGCAAGCTGCAGGAATAACACATATTTCCTGTTCACGAATTGTTAACACATTGTTTTCGATAAAGATTAGTTGTTCTGTGTTACCATGAAGAGACCGAACCAGAAACTGGAGGTCACAATGGAGCAGAGCGAAACAGAATTGATGCTCAAGGGGTATGGGCTGACCACGGCAGAATTTTTTTATCACATGCCGGACTACACCCATGTCCTGAATACATTCATCTGGCAGGAATATGATCTGCTGCCGGATCATCCCAGATTGTTCAAATTCATAGATTTCTGGCAGCGTGAGATAGAAGGGCCGCTGCATTCCGTGCGTTTCACCCATCGCAAGCTGATCTCGGCTGGAGAATGGCGTAGCGTGGTCGGGGAATTCCACATTCACTGATACGGCAACCTGCACCCGTCAACGTCTTTCATTTTGCCGCGGTTCGTGCTGAAAATGCCGGAAATCGAGAGGGCAGGGATATGCAGATCGGGTTCAGATCAGGCGTCATGGCCGCCGCGGTGGCGGCGATTTTCACATCGGGGGCCGTAGGCGCCGAAGGGTTGTTGGACAACATCCGAAAAGGGGCCAAAAAAACCGGCGAAGCGGTTCAGGGCGGTGCGTCTTCTGTTGGAGAAGCGGTTGGCAAGGGCGCCGGATATATCGGCGACACGGTCGGGAAAGGTGCTGATTACGTTGGCAAAACCGTAGATTCAACGACGGATCTTGTGACCAATGAGGAGACGCCCGAAGCGACGCGGGCCGAGCTTGATGCCGCGGAACGGAAAATTGTCGAACGGCTGCGGGCCGAGAACCCTCAGGCCGGCGAGATGTTGGATTTCAGCGCGGGCCACGCTGCCTTTGACACACGGTCTCTGACGGTTTTTCCGGTGACCGCCGGCTATGGGCGCGGAGTGGCCGTGTCGCATAACGATGGATCCCGGATTTACATGAACATGACCTCCGGCGGCGCCGGGGCTGCGTTTGGAATTGGCGGGTTTGCCACGCAATTCGTTATCCTTTTTGAAACCCAGGCCGATTTCGACAGTTTCGTAACCTATGGCTATGACGCAACCGCAGAGGCGGGGGCGTTGTATGGGGACGACAAAACCAACGAAGGGTTTCGCTTCGTCAATGGGCGTTCGATCTTTGTGCTGTCGAAAACCGGCTGGCGGGTTGCCGCCAGCGCGACTGGAACGAAATACTGGCCAGCACCGCAGCTGAACTAGTCAGGCCGAGCAGCTGGCCCCGCCCAACACGCAGAACTTGGCGCAATGGGGATGGTTGAGGTACACATCGCCCTCGGCCTCTTCGAGGGTTTGACCCAATTCAAATCCGTCATCGTAGGGCAATAGGGTGCAGGCGATAACAGACGGTGCCTTGGCGCCCTTGCGTTTGACCACCATCCGGGATTCCGCGCACATCACATCCTTTGGAGCCTTGTTTAGGATCGCCCAGCAAGCTGTTGTGATTTCAGGAACTTCCTCTGCCTCATCCATCTCGGGAAACAGCACGGTCCGAGCCGGATCCGCGGCGTCGATATCAAAGTTGTGATCGGCATAGAACGCAGCATATCCGGCGCGGGCCTCGGCATCGCTTTCATGCCAGAGCGCGCGTCCGGCCACGGTCATCCGAAAGCCGTTGTCCCGTAGCCAGATCATTCCTGCGAGCGTTTTGTCAAAGCTCCCTTCGCCGCGCTCCTTGTCATGCAGATCCGGGCGCACATGGTCGACCGAGATCCGCAGCGTCAGCTTGTCGCCAAACTCCTTCCGGAGCGCCAAGAGACCGGCCCGCATGGATTTGCGCATCATCGGTCGCATCGCATTTGTGAGAACGAGCACCTCGTAACCGCGTTTCAGCGCTGCACGGGCCATGTCGATCATCTCGGGATTCATGAAGGGCTCGCCGCCGGTAAAGCCGATTTCGCGCACTGGCCAGTTTCGCGTCTCAATCTGATCGAGGTACGAATTGACTTCGTTGGTGTTGAGATAAACCAGCGAGTCATTTGTCGGGCTGCTCAGGATGTAGCAGTTTGCGCATTCTATGTTGCACAGGGTTCCTGTGTTGAACCACAACGTTTTAGGGTTGCTGAATGGAACCGAGGCCCGGGGTTGCCCGTCTGCTGTCAACAGTTGGTCCTGAAACTTTCCAAGATTGGCGCGCTGTGCGCTCTTTTGCGGTGAGAGGTCGTTCATCGCGTTGGCCTGCGTGGTTTCCGGTTCGATTTGGTCTAGCCTAAGTCGGCGCAACAGTTAAAGTCGCCTCAAAGCGCATGACATGGTTGTGAAGAACAGCCGTAGTTTTGCCGAGAGGTCAAGGGTGAACCCAACTGATTTCAAAGGCGAAATCAAAGCATGGGGTTTGTCGGTCAGTGCATTGTCCTGATGATGTGGTGACCAGAAGCTGGGAACGAAGGATGATTTCGCGCAACACACCGATGGATCCCTATGATCTGGTCGTCTTCGGCGCGACCGGGGATCTGGCACAGCGAAAAATCTTTCCTGCGCTGTTCAGGAGATTCTGTGCCGGTCAGATACCTGACGAAGCTCGCCTTATCGGTGCTGCGCGCAGCAACATAGGGAATGTGGCCTTTCGCGAACGCCTGTCGGACGCGTTGAAAGAACACGCGCCGCGGCGGGCAGCCGATCCGTCCTCTCTGACAGCGTTTCTAGCGCGGGTGAAATATGTGTCGGTGGATGCCTCCGGCAACAAAGGGTGGGAAGCCCTCTCCGGACTGCTGACCGAGCCCCGTGTCCGGGCGTTCTATTTCTCGGTCGGACCAAGACTGTTTGGAGATCTTGCGCGGCGCATTCACGAATATGGCCTTGCCTCGCCATTGACGCGGATCGTGGTCGAGAAACCGTTTGGCAACGACCTGCAGAGTGCAGAGCAGCTGAATGCAACGTTGGCGGCCTATTTCAAGGAGCGTCAGATTTATCGGATCGATCATTATCTGGGCAAGGAGACCGTGCAGAACCTGATGGCGGTTCGCTTTGGTAACATGCTGTTCGAGCCGTTGTGGAACAGCCAGTATGTCGATCATATCCAGATCACCGTGGCCGAAACGGTCGGGGTTGGTGGGCGAGGAGCCTATTATGATCGCGCAGGCGCCATGCGCGACATGATGCAGAACCATCTGATGCAGCTTTTGTGCCTGATCGCGATGGAACCGCCGGCCAAGTTCGATCCCGACGCGGTGCGGGACGAAAAGCTCAAGGTGATCCGTGCGCTGGATCCGGTTGCCCCTCATCATATCGTGCGGGGGCAGTATTTTGCTGCCGCAGGCGATCCGGAGCCAGATTACCGCACAGCAGTTGACCAGCCCCGGTCGTCGACCGAGAGCTATATTGCCCTCAAGGCCCATATCAGCAACTGGCGATGGGCGGGAACGCCGTTCTACCTGCGTACCGGAAAACGGCTTGTGGCGCGATCTTCGGTGATCAATGTGATGTTCAAGGATGCGCCGCATTCGATATTTGGAGAAGAGGCCGGACGCCACGCCAACCTCTTGTCGATCCGCCTGCAGCCAAACGAAGGCATTACCCTTCACGTCACCATCAAAGAGCCCGGACCCGGGGGCATGCGGTTGGTTGACGTGCCTCTTGACATGAGCTTTGCCGAGGCGCTCGGCCCCGAGGGGGGCGATCCGCCAGATGCCTATGAACGCTTGATCATGGATGTCATCCGTGGCAACCAGACCCTGTTCATGCGGGGCGACGAGGTTGAGGCCGCGTGGGCGTGGACCGATCCCATCATCGCCGGCTGGGAGTCGCGCGGTGATGTTCCCAAGCCCTATGACAGCGGCAGCACCGGCCCCGGCGACGCGGATCTGCTGATGAGACGAGACGACCGCCGGTGGCAAGGGATAAACCCATGAAGATCATTGACTATCCCGATCGTGAAATGCTGGCGATCGACGTGGCCAACCAGCTTGCGGGCGATCTCGAGAAAGCGCTGTTTAACCATGAAACCGTATCCCTGGCGGTGCCCGGTGGTACCACGCCGGGATTGATTTTCGATAGTCTCTGCGCGGCGGATCTGGATTGGGACAGGGTTTATGTTCTTCCCACTGACGAACGCTGTGTTCCACAGGACCATGAAAGGTCCAACGCCCGGCTGATCAATGAGCGATTGATGGTGCATCGCGCGGCAGCGGCCACCTTCCTGCCGCTCTACCTGCCTTCGGACGCACCCGAGGATTGTCTTGCAGAAGTCGAGGCAATGCTGTCTCCAAGACTACCTCTTTCCGTCTTACTTCTTGGTATGGGCGAGGATTTGCATACGGCTTCCTTGTTTCCTGGTGCGCCGGGTCTCGAGGCCGCATTGTCGAACGATGCCCCGATCCTGTCAGTCCAACAGCCGGAAACACAGCCCGAACCCCGGATTACGCTGAACGCGCGGGTTCTGGATGGCGCGCTTGACAAGCATCTGGTGCTTTACGGGTTGGCAAAACGGGATGCATTGGACCGTGCCATGAGCCTGCCGCCCGAAGAGGCTCCGATTGCTGCGGTTCTGTCCGAAATCACTGTCCACTGGGCCGAATGAAATCACCGGAAGTTCCTTGTTTTGAGTTTGTTTGAAGACCTGAAATCCCTGAAGGCCGGGCGCGCAGACCGCCGGATCACGGATCTGTTTGACCAAGATGCCTTGCGCGCGGATCGTTTCATGGCCGAGGCCGATGACATGCGGCTGGACTATTCCAAAACACTGATCGACGCCGAGGTGAGGAAAGCGCTTGTCGATTTGTGCGATACGGCTGCGCTGGCAGATCGTCGCGAGGATATGTTCGCAGGGCAAAGGATCAATGTCACTGAAGGGCGTGCGGTTCTTCACACTGCGCTGCGCAATCTTGATGGCGGGACAGTCAGGGTGGATGGGGTCGATGTCATGCCCGGGGTGCAGGAAACGCGTGGCAGAATGCGCGGCTTTGCACAGGCGGTCCGGTCCGGCCAGATTTGTGGGGCAGGGGGATCCATCACCGACGTCGTCAATATTGGTATCGGCGGATCCGATCTCGGACCGGCCATGACGACCCGGGCCCTCTCACCCTATCACGACGGTCCACGCTGCCATTTTGTGTCAAATGTGGATGGGGCGCAGATCGCCGATACTTTGCGTGGCTTGAATCCGGCGCGAACTCTGGTGATCGTGGCTTCGAAGTCGTTCACCACTGTCGAAACCATGACCAATGCCAGCACCGCGCGGCGTTGGATGGCTGAGGGCGGGGGCGATCCGTCCGGTCAGTTTGCAGCCGTATCGACGGCCTTGGACAAGACCATCGAATTCGGAATACCCGAAGATCAGGTTTTTGGGTTCGCCAATTGGGTCGGCGGGCGGTATTCGGTTTGGGGACCGGTCGGGCTGCCCCTGATGATTGCGATCGGCCCGCAAAATTTCGACGATTTCCTGCGAGGCGGGCAGGCGATGGATCGTCATTTCCGAACAGCCGACTGGACTGACAACCTGCCTGTTATGCTGGCGTTGGTTGGCATCTGGCATCGGCAGGTCTGCGGTTTTGCGACTCGTGCCGTGCTGCCTTATGAACAACGGCTGGAACACTTGCCCGCGTATCTCCAGCAGCTCGAGATGGAGTCGAATGGGAAATCAGTAGCGACGGGTGGCATGCCTCTGGGCCAGCCCTCCGGTCCCGTTGTCTGGGGCGCGCCGGGGACCAATGGCCAGCATGCCTTTTATCAATTGCTCCATCAGGGAAGCGACGTGATCCCCTGTGAGTTCATGCTTGCAGCGCAAGGTCATGAGCCGGAACTGGGCAACCATCACGATCTGCTGGCAGCCAATTGCCTTGCCCAATCCGAAGCCTTGATGCGTGGACGGACCTTGGAAGAGTCGCGAAACCAACTGGAAGACAAGGGCATCGATGTGGCAGAGGCCGCCCGTCTGGCGCCACACCGCGTTTTTCCGGGTAATCGCCCGTCGATCACACTGGTCTATCCAAAACTGAGCCCGTTCGTTCTGGGTCAGATCATCGCGCTCTACGAACATCGCGTTTTTGTCGAAGGCGTGATCCTTGGCATCAATTCGTTTGACCAGTGGGGCGTGGAACTCGGCAAGGAACTGGCCGTGGCATTACAGCCGGCAGTCGAAGGCCTGGAAAGCGCAAGGGGCAGCAGAGGGTCGACAGCTGCGCTATTGGGGTTCCTTCACAGGCACCGCTAGGAGGCTTCTGGCGAACGGGGTCAGGCCTCTGATACTGCGCCGTCGATCGTTTCAAATTGGGCGCGCAATCCGTCGGGCAGGGCCATTCGCTCCGTTCCATCGGGGGTCAGCATGACCATGACACACTCCATGCGGCAACGCAGGATACCCCCGGACCAGAGTTGTTGTTCCATCGAATAGGACGTCTTTCGCATCGCGGAAACCCGCGCGGTGGTGATGTAGCTTTCACCCAGAACCATTTCACGGATGTAATGGACCGAAGCATTGCGCAAAACGACACGCGGAGGCTGGTCGTTTTCGAAGAAACCGGCGCAAAAACTGTCCCAATAGATGACACGCGAAGTTTCGAACCACTCCATGTATGCCTTGTTGTTCACGTGGTTGAGCGGATCCAGCTCGGCAAACCTAACCCGGTCGGCCATGGCCAGAGGTTGCGGCGAGGTGATCCCGAGCGCACGTTGCTGTTCAGGGCTGAGCGGGGTGTGAAACGGCATGTCCATGACCGCAGCTAGCCGGGACGCCGCGTCCTGTGCAAGCTCGATATTGCGTTTCGTTGGGGGAGTTGGCAGGCTCTGCCATCGGAGGGTTTGGGGACGCGGACTGGACGACGGGACATCCCGCCCCACTTACAACAACGGCCGTAACAATAATCAGGCCGGACTATTAAGGGGAGGTGCCCGGATGCTGGGCCAAATGATGTCGAAACAGCTTGTGGTATCGGCTCTGATCGACCACGCGGAACGCTATCACGGTGAGACCGAGATCGCATCGGTCAGCACGATGGACGGGTTGGAGTTGACCTCTTGGGCGGGGATCGCGCGAAATGCCCGCCTGCTGGCTTCGGCGCTGGATAGGTTGGGGCTGGCGCCGCAAACCCGCTGTGCAACGCTTGCGTGGAACAACCGGCGCCATCTCGAGATCTATTACGGTGTTTCAGGTGGCGGGCATGTCTGCCACACGATCAACCCGCGTCTGTTCCCCGAACAGCTGGTCTATATCATGAACCACGCCGAAGATCGGGTGCTGTTTTTCGATCATACGTTCCTGCCGCTGGTTGCTGGAATCCGGGAGCAGCTGGAAACGGTCGAGCATTTCGTGTTGCTCGGACCAAGAGACGAAGATGCGGGTTCCGCCTTTCCGGAACTGAAGTTTTACGACGAAGTCATCGCAGGTGGGTCGACTGACTACCAATGGCCTGATCTGGATGAGGGTACGGCCTCAAGCCTTTGTTATACATCCGGAACGACCGGGCACCCTAAGGGCGTTCTTTACTCGCACAGATCAACCGTTCTGCATGCGTACGGCTCCAATACACGGGATTGCATCGGCTTTTCTGCCACGGATGTTGTTCTGCCGGTGGTGCCGATGTTTCATGTCAACGCATGGGGGTCGGTTTATGCCTGCGCCATGTCCGGGTCGCGGCTGGTTCTGCCAGGGCCGGATTTGCAGGGCGAAGCGCTGGTGGGCCTGATCGACGCGCATGACGTCACGGTGGCGCTTGGGGTTCCGACGATCTGGGCGGGGCTGCTTGCCTTTGCGCGCAGTTCTGACACTAAACTGTCGAGCCTTGAACGCACGGTGATCGGTGGTTCGGCCTGTCCGCCATCCATGATGGCCGAGTTCCGGGACCGCTATGGCGTTGAAACGGTGCATGCCTGGGGTATGACCGAGATGAGCCCGCTGGGCACGACCAACGTGCCGCTCGCCAAGCACGGGACGCTGCCGGAAGAAGATCAGCACAAGCTGCGCGAAAACCAGGGGCGGCCGCCCTTTGGTGTCGACATGCAGGTGGTGGACGACAACGGCCAGAGCCTGCCGTGGGATGGAGAGAGCCAGGGTGATCTTATGGTCAAGGGCTATTGGGTGCTGGACAGCTATTTCCATCGTCAGGACGAAGACCTGCTGCGTGATGGCTGGTTTGCAACCGGGGACGTCGCCACCATTGACCCGGATGGGTATCTGACAATTCGTGATCGGTCCAAGGACATCATCAAGTCTGGCGGCGAATGGATCAGTTCGGTGGAACTCGAAAACATAGCTCTTGCGCATCCTGCGCTTGCGGACGCTGCCGTTGTCGGCGTTGCGCATCCGAAATGGGATGAACGCCCAATTCTTGTTGCGGTTCCGGCACCGGGGCAAAGCCCCGGCGAAGCGGATCTTCTTGCCTTTTTCGAAGACAAGATTGCACATTGGCAAATCCCCGACAGAGTGGTGTATGCTGATGAACTGCCTCGGAATGCAACCGGCAAGGTACTCAAGCGGGATTTGCGAGACAGGTATGCGACGGTTTTGACGGGATAAATCGCGATCAACACTGTTGACCGCAAAGAGCTTGGGGGTGAGGATGCCGGATAGCTCAACATGTGTTGCCTGGGAGGTTTCTCGTGACCGGCCTCGATTATTTCGCGTGGATAATTCTTATAACACTGGTGATCGTCGCCGTGGCGGGGTTCATCATTCTCGCCATGCTGCCCGGTAAAATTGCCGCCAAACGCGGGCATCCGCAGGCCGAGGCCATCATGGTTGCCGGCTGGTGCGGGGCGTTGATGGGAGGTGTTCTTTGGCCGCTGGCGTTGATCTGGTCGATGACCCGGCCGGCACGCCGTCGGAAGGTGATTGTGCGATGATTATTTTTCTGACCCTGATCTACGTTGCGCTGCTGTTTGTTCTCATCAAGATCAAGGTGCTGCCGAACAAGCCAGCCACATGGCTCAGCACAATCGTCTGGATGGTCGGACTGTTTTTGTTCCTTTTCATACCAATGCAGTGGGGCGCTCCTTCTGGGTCGGCCCGGTTGATGACGCGGGCGGTTCAGATCGTTCCCAATGTCAGCGGACAGGTTGTTGAAATTGCGGCCGAACCCAACGTTCCGATGAAAGCAGGCGACCTGCTGTTCCGGATTGATCCTGAACCGTTCCAGATCGCCGTTGACCTTGCAAAGGCCACATTGGTGCGGGTCAAGGCGCAGGCGGAACAGGATCAGGACACGCTGGATGACGCCATTGCTAATCTAAGGAAGGCGGAAGCCAACGAAGTGCTGGCGCAAGCGCGGTATGAAGACGACTTGCAGCTGTTCGAAAAGGAAGTGATCTCCCAAAACCGTCTGGAACGGCGCGAAACCGAACTGGAAGCGGCTCAGGCGGCGACGGAGTCCGCCCGGTCTTCGGTCTCGAAGGCGCAAATTGAGCTTGGCGCAGTGACCGAGGACGGGGTCGTTGCCAAGGTGGCAGAGGCCCAGGCACAGCTTGACCAGGCGGTTTGGAACCTTGAGCAGACCGAAGTATTGGCACCGTCAGACGGGTTTGCCACAAATCTGGCCCTGACTGTCGGGCAACGGGTTACCAGCTTGCCACTGGCGCCTTCCGGGATATTTGTCGACACATCCGAAGAAATTCTGCTTGCCGAAATCCAGCAAATTTATCTGCGGCATGTAAAACCCGGTCAATTGGTCGAAATCACGCTCAAGATGTGGCCCGGCAAGGTGTTCACCGGAACGGTTGAGAACAGAATTGACCTTGCTTCGCAAGGGCAGGCATTGGTTACCGGAACGCTGGCAATGGGCGGGAGCATAGGCTCTGAGCCGTTCTTTGTTCGCATCCAGACGGACGAACCGCTGGATTTCACAAAAACGCCGGCAGGGTCGGTCGGCAGTGTTGCGATCTACACCGAGAGCGTGGCGACGACGCATATCATCCGCAAGATCATGATCCGGATGGAGGCGATCCTCAACTATCTGAATCCGGTTCTGTGACCGATAACCATGAGAACATCCAACCGGCTATTGTCGAGACTGGAATTGTCTGAAATAGAGAGGTTTCAGGCGCTGGTCTGATACGCGGGTGTGGCGGAATTGGTAGACGCAAGGGACTTAAAATCCCTCGCCTTTTAGGCTTACGGGTTCGAGTCCCGTCACCCGTACCAACGCAGTCTGATCTTTGGTTTGATCTCGGCCGCCGTTCTCGTTTCGGATAGGTTAGTGGACCGCTAGCAGGATCAGTGATTGCGAATCTCAAGGCGGGCTTCGAAGCCCGGGGACAAGTTGCGGAAGGTCAACGTTCCGCCGTGCAAGCGGGCGATGGCCGCAACCAGTGCCAGACCGAGGCCGGAATTCTGATCGGCACGTGCTTCGTCAAGGGTCACAAAAGGCCTGGCAAGGGTTTCCAGCGCGGCCTCGGGAACGCCGGGGCCGCGATCCCGGACCGACAGGCTGGCTGCATCCGGGCGACTCTCAAGACACAGCTCTATATCCGACCCGTCCGGAGCATAGCGAAGGGCGTTTTCCAGCAGGTTCGACAGAGCCTGAGCCAGCAGAGCCTTGTGACCGGGCAGGGCAGGTGCGTCGCCGATGACCGAAAGCGTGACTTCACGATCCTCGGCCACCGGTTCATACAGTTCAACCGCGTTTCTGGCGAGGTTGTTCAGATCTACCGGTTCGAACTGCGCGCGACCCATCCCCGCTTCGGCCCGAGAAATCTCGGTCAGGCGAGAGAACACGCGCAGCAGGTGGTCGACTTCGGCAACGGCGCGGTCTGCGGCCTGTTCACGATCTTCCTGCGATTGGTTCGAAACAAGCATGCTGACCTGACCACGTAGTCTGGTCAGCGGGCTGCGCAGATCATGGGACAGGCTGTCTGTCGTCATGCGAAGGTTTCCGACCAACTCTTCGATCCGATCCAGCATCGAGTTGAGAGTCAACGCCAGCCGGTCGAATTCGTCACCGCTGCCCCGCACAGGAATACGCTGCCCAAGTTCGCCAGACATGATGTCATCCGCGGTTTGAGAAATCTCCTTAACCCGGCTGAACACCAGACGCGTCAGAAGCCACGCCGTAAACAGCGAAAGAACCAGAGCCGTCAGGGCGGCAAGGCCCACAGATCGGGCCAGGGCGCGGTCGAACCGCAAGCGGGCCGATGCATCCCGACCCACAAGAACGCGTTCGCCGCCCGGCAGACGGATCGATGCAGCGGCAACCGGCACTGGACGGTCTTCGCCGGCGCGGATCAAATCCAGCTCGACCCATCCCGATCCGGCTTCGACGGTTGGCGGCCAGGCGGTGAGATTTCCGGCGATGACGGCACCACGGGCATCTGTCAGCAGATAGATGGCGTTGCGCTGATAAGCTTCCTCCGATCGCCGCTCGATGGCACGGGCAAGGCCGAGAATACCAAGGCGTTCGTAGTCATCGGCGAGACCGGCGATCTCGGCGTTGACCACGCTGCGGGTTTCGTCCTCGATAGTGGTCGTTGCGGTGACGTAGACCAGCGCCAGAACCAGACTGGTCAGAACGGTGCTCAACGCCATCGCGGCAAGAACCAACCGGGTGCGGGCGTTGCGCAGGATCACCCCCTTTGCGGCCCCCTCAGCCATCGGACATCATGTAGCCCGCGCCGCGAACGGTACGGATCAGGGGATTGTCAGGAGTGTCTCCGATCTGGCGCCGCAGTTTCGAAATATGAACATCCACGATGTTGGTGTTCGGATCGAAATGATAATCCCACACCCCTTCAAGCAGCATGGTTCTGCTGATTACCCGGTTCTTCCGGCGCAAAAAGAATTCGAGGATCTGGAATTCGCGCGGGGTCAGCGTGACCTGTTCGCCGGACCGCGTGACCTGCCGGGTCAGCAGGTCCATCTCCAGCGGGCCGCAAGACAGGCTGGTGTCGTCTTCGGTTTCCTGCGGGCGGCGCAGGAGTGCATCAATGCGCGCGTGCAGCTCCTGAAACGAAAACGGTTTGACGAGGTAGTCGTCTGCGCCGGCGCGCAACCCCTTGACCCGTTCATCCACGGCGCTCATTGCAGTCAGCATCAGCACGGGCGTTCGCAGCCCGGCCGCGCGAATGGACCGAACCACCGACAGCCCGTCGAGACCCGGCAGCATCCGGTCCAGCACGATCGCGTCATAGCCGCCATCGGTTGCAAGATAGAGGCCGTCCCGACCGTCAGGGGCCGTGTCGACCGAGAAGCCTTCCTCGGAGAACCCCTTGCAGACAAAATCTCGGGTCTCGGCATCGTCTTCGATGATCAGCAGGCGACGGCTCATTTTGGTGTTCCGGATCGATTTTAGGGGATTTCCCTTTGTCAAAGGGGGTATAGCGCATGAGGCTAGCAAGGGAAACGGGGTAGGGAAAGGCTGCCGGCCCCGCCAAGCGGATGTCCGGCAGCCCCGGGCGGCCGAGCGACTTGCCACCCAACCCGGCCGGAACGGCCTGCTCTGACCGTTCCGATCCGGGTCAACGCGGTTTCGCATGGCCAGCCATCCGTGAGTGGATCAGGGGACAGTCTGATAGGCCAAGCCTGCGAAACCGTGTCAGGATCAGGTGATTTCAACGGTCACGAATATCTGGTTTCCGCTCCGGTTGATCAGCAGCAGGGCAGGGTCCGTCTTTTCGCTCTGCAAGGCTGCCTTGAGCGCCTGTGGTGTCGGCGTATTCTCGCTGCCAAGGCGGACGATCACATCGCCGACCATGAGCCCGGCATCGACCGCCGGACCGGATTGAGCCAGAGACGTGATGACGACACCCTCTGTTCCCGCTCCGACTCCGGTCTCGGCTCGCGCCGTGTCGGTCAGGGGCGCCACGGTCACTCCCAGCTGCTTGCCCTTGGCGCTGGCGGGGATCGCCTTGGCTTCCTGATTGGTTTCATCAGCAAACGCACCTATGGTGACAGTCACGTCCGTTTCCTCGCCATCACGCATGACGGTGATCCGGGCATCGTCGCCAGCCTGTGACGCGCCTACCAGCCTTGGAAGGTCAGCCGAGGATTTCACCGCCGTCCCGTCATAGGCCACGATCACGTCCCCGGTGTGTAGCTGGCCCGCTGCCGGGCTGCTGTCGACCACGTCGGAAACCAGCGCGCCTTTTGCGGAATCAAGACCCATTGCCGAGGCGATGTCCGGAGTAACGCCCTGAATTGATACGCCGAGCCAGCCGCGATCAACCATCCCGTCCTCGCGCAGGTCTTCAACGATGTCCTCGACGATATTGGAGGTTACGGCAAAACCCAGCCCAACGGATCCGCCAGTCGGCGAATAGATCGCGGAATTCACGCCCACGACTTCACCCTCCATGTTGAACAGGGGGCCGCCCGAATTGCCTTTGTTGATGGCGGCGTCAGTCTGGAGGAACTCTGCATACGGGCCCTCTGAAATGTTGCGGCCTTTGGCCGAGACAATGCCGGTGGTCACTGTTGAACTCAGGCCGAACGGGTTGCCAACTGCCACCACGTCTTCGCCAACGCGAATGGCATCGCTGTCACCTAGCTCCACGGCGGGCAGGGCCGTTTCCGCATCGATCTTGAGCAGGGCGAGATCCGTCATCTGATCCGTTCCGACTATCTTGGCGGTGTATTCGCGATCATCACCCAGACGGACAGTGATCGTATCGGCACCGTCGACAACGTGGTGATTGGTGACGATCCAACCTGCCTGATCTATGACAAAGCCTGACCCGAGGCCCTGGCGCGGGCCGCCGTCACGGAACGGTGCCGGCATTCCATCGGGTGCCCCGAAACGACGGAACAACTCGCCAAAGGGGTGGCCTTCGAACTCGTCGAACTTGTTCGAAACAGGTTCGGGCTTGTCCTGTGTAGCCAGAATGGTGACGACAGAGGGCGCGACCTCTTCGACCAGATCGGCAAGAGCCGCATCAGCAAGGGCAGGCATCGCCGCGGTGCCGAACATCAGGGCTGTCAGGCCGGATGCGGCCAAGGTGGATTTCATGGACATGGGCATTCTCCTAAGACTGCTCCCCCGTGAACCGGGGTTGCATCAAGGAGTAATCAGGCAACCTGTCCGTTTCCTTAGTGTTGGATTAATCTTTCTTCATCTGCGCGTTTCGGCGCGCCGACACCAGGCAGACGGCGACTGGCGCTCCTTAACATCGGGTTCTGCCTGTTCCGCAAGGTCTTGTCCGATCTGACTTCACATCCATTCAAAAAACTGTATATGTATTGCCAACCTAGTATAGTTGTTGGACCGACCATGCAAAAACCACTTGTCGTTGCAAAGCGTTACATGCCGATTTTGTCATGGGGCCGCCATTATGGCCGCACCGAGTTGTCGGGGGATATTACAGCCGCAGTGATCGTTACGATCATGCTCATTCCGCAATCTCTGGCCTATGCGTTGCTGGCAGGGCTGCCAGCCGAGGTCGGGCTATATGCGTCGATCCTGCCGCTGTTCGCCTATGCGTTGTTTGGAACCAGCAAAGCACTTGCCGTAGGGCCAGTAGCGGTTGTGTCGTTGATGACAGCATCGGCGCTGGAGCCTTTGGGGCTTGGCACCTTGAGTGAATATGTAGCGGCGGCAGCTGTTTTGGCACTTTTGTCCGGCATATTCTTGTTGGCGATGGGAATGTTGAGCCTTGGGGTCATTGCGAATTTCCTGTCGCATCCTGTGATCGCGGGCTTCATAACCGCATCGGGGCTGCTGATCGCAGCCGGGCAGATGAAGCACATTCTTGGGATCGAAGCATCCGGGCACAATCTTCCTGAAATCCTGCACGGGTTATGGAGCAATTTTGCCGAATTCAGTCCAATCACATTGATGCTCGGCGCAGCGACCCTCGGATTTCTAGTCTGGGTGCGCAAGGGTATGGCAAACTGGCTGCAAGGCCGATTCCGATTGAGCGCCGCAACTGCGGGAACGGTTGCAAGGGTAGGGCCGGTTTTTGCGGTTATTGCGACCACGCTTGTGGCATGGCTGTTCGACCTACCACAATCCGGCGTGTCGGTTGTCGGTGAAGTGCCGACAGGTTTGCCGCCAATCGGAGTGCCACCTTTTGATCTATCTCTGATCAAGGCGATGGCGGTTCCGGCAATCCTGATTTCAGTTATTGGCTATGTCGAAAGCGTGTCAGTGGCGCAGACACTGGCCGCGAAACGCAGGCAAAGAATCGAGCCGAACCAGGAACTGATTGCACTTGGGGCCGCGAATATTTCCTCTGGTATTTCGGGCGGTTATCCCGTTACAGGCGGATTTGCACGTTCTGTGGTGAACTATGATGCAGGTGCAGAAACACCTGCCGCCGGGGCCTACACGGCCGTTGGGCTGATGCTGGCGGCTCTGTTTCTGACGCCGCTGTTGTACTTTTTGCCCAAAGCAACACTCGCCGCCACGATTATCGTGGCTGTGCTGTCGCTGGTTGATCTTTCGATCCTGACGCGCAGTTGGGCATATTCCCGCGCGGATTTCCTGGCGGTTATGGCAACGATCTTGCTGACATTGCTCATCGGGGTCGAGGTGGGCGTGGCCAGTGGTGTGATCCTGTCGCTGTTGCTGTTTGTCTGGAAAACGTCGCGACCGCATGTTGCCGAGGTCGGGCAGGTTCCGGGCTCGGAGCATTTCCGAAACATTCACCGTCATGAGGTGATCACCGATCCCAGAGTGTTGACCCTTCGCGTGGACGAAAGCCTGTATTTCGCAAACGCGCGGCGCATGGAAGACCTGATAGTCAACAGGGCGCACGCTTCGCAAGACGAGCTTAAACATGTTATTCTGATGTTCTCCGCCGTAAACGAAGTGGACATGAGTGCATTGGAATCCCTCGAAGCGGTGAACGCACGATTGCAGGATATGGGAATCTCCTTACACTTGTCTGAGGTGAAGGGGCCGGTGATGGACAGACTGAAGCGCAGTCACTTTTTGGAAGAATTGACCGGAGAGGTTTTCCTGTCTCAGAATGACGCGTTCGCAGTTCTGCGAAACCGACAGGACCGCGCAGCCGAGTAACTGAACTGGGTGGTGACATCTATGTCTTCGACAACTGCGCAGGGGCCGGTTCTGCCTGGAGGCTTTCGTCATGGCTGTGACACAGGTTCGCAACTAACCTGACACGGCTGTCGGAGGGGCAACCGGTTCTCGGTGTGTGAGCGATACCTGAACCGCTACTCCTATTGGCGTTTAGGGTAGGGGGACCGGCTCGCTTCCTCCATCATCTTTTCGCGGAACACCTCAGCTGGAGTCTTCCATCCCAAGCATTTTCGGGGCGTCGCGTTGAGGCGGTCACAGATCATTTTCAGTTCATGATCTGAGATTGCCGTAATGTCGCGCTTCCGGGGAAGCCATCTCCGAACCCGGCGATTGGTGTTCTCGACCGTGCCTTTCTGCCAGGGTGAGGAGGGATCGCAAAACCATGTCTGTGTTCCGATCTCGGCTTGCAGATGGGGCCAGCTGACGAATTCCGAGCCTCTGTCGAAAGTGATGGATTTCCGGGCCAGGTGGGGCAGGTCGTGCACCGCCTTCATGATCTTGCCCATCACAGGTTTCGTGCGCTTGTTCGGGTTCTTCAACAGGACCGTGAACCGGCTGACGCGTTCGACCAGAGACGTGACATTTGACTGGCCAAGAGCCTGCTTGAACAGCATTAGATCAGCTTCCCAATGGCCGAACTGACGTCTGTGTGCGACATCATCCGGACGAAACAGGATGCTGACATCACGGTCGAACTTGGGAGCCTGGCGCTTTCTGGCGCGGCGCGGTCGACGGTACTTTTTGTGCTCAGGCAGATACCACCAGAGCTCATCGGCCATGCCTTCTTTGGAGTAGATGTAGCGATAGATCGTTTCCTGGCAGACACGCTGTCTTGCACCCTCATAGATCATACGATTGCCGATCTGCTCTGGCGTCCAGCCATTCTTCAGCCGTTCAACAACACTCTTGCGTAACTCTGGATGGCGGATCAGTTTTCGTTGCCGGGCGCGCCGATCTGCCGTCATCAGTTGCGCGGCCGCACCATAGTAACCATCGCATTTCGGCAGGCAGGGATCCGAGAAAAAGTTTCGTTTGATCTCTCGGTGAATGGTGGCTTTTGAGCGCTTCAGTACACGCGCCATCTCACGAACTGGGACCTTTGCATGTCTCCAGCGTTCAATTCTACGGCGTTCTTCGATGCTCAGTTGCGTGTATACGGCGCCCATGCCATGATCCTCTCATTAGATAACCCTTTGGTTTCTAATAGGAGTCGCGCTTGGAAGTAGCGCGCACCGTTCATATGCCATAACGCCTATAATCAGTATTATGTAAATAATGATACTGACGCAGCGTTTGCCAACACGCACTTGGATGATCTCAACCGGCCTATTATCCTGCAACAGGAATTGTTATCAACACCGGCGCGCAGAGGTCTGATATGGAATTGAAAAACCGAGTGGTTGTTGTCACCGGCGCTGCCAGTGGGATTGGCAAGGCGCTGGCACAGAGATTTGCACGTGAAGGCGCTCGCAGCGTTGTTTGCGCCGATCTGGATCTTGATGGTGCACGCAAGGTTGCAGATGAAGTTGGTGGCGCCGCATATCAAGTCGATGTCAGCAAGGAACACGACATCGCAGAGCTCGTGGCCAGTGTTGAGGATGAGGTTGGCGGCATCGATCTGTTCTGTTCCAATGCGGGGATTCTGACACTTGGCGGTATTGAAGTTGAAAATGATGATTGGCAGCGCATCTGGGACATCAACGTCATGGCCCACGTTTGGGCAGCCCGGCATGTTGTTCCGCGAATGATTGCGCGTGGCGGCGGCTATCTGCTCAATACTGCGTCTGCTGCGGGACTTTTGAATCAGGTCGGAGCCGCTCCGTATGGTGTTACGAAACACGCGGCAGTCGGTTTAGCTGAATGGTTGGCGATGACCTATGGCGATCAGGGTATCGGAGTATCCGTCCTGTGCCCACAGGCCGTGCGATCCGAGATGACGCGAGGCTTTGAGGACTCAGTCGCTTCTTTGGACGGAATGCTGGAACCAGAACCTGTCGCGGACGCCTGTGTCGAGGCGATCCGGTCACAGCGTTTTCTGGTTCTTCCTCATCCTCAAGTGGCTGACTACATCAAGCTCAAAGCGGATGACTATGACCGTTGGTTGGGCGGAATGCGAAAACTCAACCGAGCTTTTGGTGATGAACCATTTGGTGTGAAGAAACCGGTGGAATTAGATGAGAAGTAGGGCGTTTCCTGCTAATATTAAATGCTTTTACTCGATTATTGCACCATGTATGAGAGCCTTGAGTTCGGACCTGGAGGGATAAGAACTGGATGGCGAAAGCTGTGTGAAAAACACCACGCTCAGATCCAGTTCCCGATCAACCCAGAAAAAGGTCGAGGCCATACCACCCCAGCTGAAATCGCCGACGGATCCCGGAGTGCGCATTCGGGCCGGATCGAGCAGCACGGCGCCGCCGAGGCCAAAGCCCATTCCCTCCATTGGTTGCTCAGCGAAGCTCTGTGGTCCCATTGAGGCGATATCACCGGGCAGATGATTGCGCATCATGAAGTCAATCGTACGCGGTGAAAGCAGGCGAACTCCGTCCAACTCCCCTCCCCTCCGCAGCATCTCTGCAAAACGCAGATAGTCGTCGATGGTACCAACCAGACCACCACCACCTGAAAACATGCTGGTGGATTCGAACGGCGAAGACCCCGCCATGTCCGTCAACCGAAGCGTTTCACTGCCTGTGCGCGCCGCGTTCAAAGCCATCGCATCGCCTTCCAGCGGCGTATAGAGAGAGGCGAAGCGGTCTCCGGCGCCCTTTGGCACAGAGAAACCAGTCTGGGTCATACCCAGCGGCCCAAGAATTTCGTCGCGAAAGAAACGGTCCAGAGATTTTCCGGAAACCACCTCGATGACGCGGCCAAGTACATCTATGCCCACCGAGTATTCCCAGCGACTGCCGGGCTGAAAGGCCAACGGCAGCGCGGCCAAGGTATCAACCATATTCTCGAGCGGGCCGTGATTGGGGCGAAACATGAGGTCCTGCGCATCCATTTGAGCAGGTAACACACCGGGGTTAAAAGGATAACTCAGGCCGGAGCAATGTGTGAGCAGCTGATGGAGTGTCGGTGCTCGGGACGGTTCAGTCTGGTCGAGCCTCTTGGCGCCGGACGTCAGCGCCAGCATTTCAGAAAACGCAGGAATGAAATTGGAAACCGGCGCGTCCAGATGAAACAGCCCGCGCTCGACCAACATCATTATTGCAACCGAGGTTACCGGTTTCGTCATGGAATAGATGCGCGCAACCGTATCGCGTTGAAACGGCAGCTCGGCTTCGATGCTGCGGTTGCCCGTGGCATGAAAAAACACTTCCTGCCCACCGCGTGCGACAAGGGCCGACGACCCTGCATATTTTCGCTCGGCGACATAGCGATCCATCCAGTGTCGGATCCGGTCCAGACGATTGTTGTCAAACCCTGCCTCGCATGCGTTTGCAATTTCCATCAGACTGCTTCTCCCATGCGCTCGTCCGGTCGGCCTCGTCGTCACCACAGATTTCAATTTGCCGGGCTGCATCGTGATTTGTCGAGCGTTTGGCGGCGGATTTTCGCAGACATACGCATTTGCACGTAACCCAATGCTGGCCATTTGCGAACAGGGAACGGCAATACGGCCCCTGCCCTGACAATCCCGGCCGTCTGTTGTTTTCCTGAGATGCCGCTGCGTCGTGCCGGTCTTGCAATTGACGCAACGCGAAACCGGACCCTACCGTGACCGGGCAGCTAGCAGAAATGCCAGGACAGGAGCGCGCGGACCATGAAACTCTACTATGCACAGAACAGTCGGGCGGTGCGCGTGGCATGGCTTCTGGAAGAACTCGGGCTGGATTACGAATTTGAGAAATTCGAGCTTGGCAGCCGCGGAATGCGTGAACCCGATTACCTTGCCATTCACCCCATGGGTCGTGTGCCTGCCCTGCAAGACGGCGACGTCACGGTCTTCGAATCCGGGGCCATCGTGCAATATATACTGGCTTTGTATGGGCACGGTCGCTTGCAGCCCAAGGTCGGGACGCAGGAGTATGCCAACTACCTGCAATGGCTACATTACTGCGAAGGCATGATCATGCCGCCAATCAATTCGATCGTGGTCGAAACAATCCTGTTGCCGCCTGAGCGGCGCAACGAGGTGAATGTGAAACGTGCTACCAAACTCCTCAACCAGATGCTGATTGCCGTCGAACGCCATATGGAAGGCCGTGAGTTTCTGGCAGGCGAGTTTTCGGGCGCCGATGTCATGACTGGCCACTCGGTCATCATGTCGGGCCGGCTGGGCGCCGACATGGACGACAAGCCGAACCTGCAGAGCTATGCGGACAGGCTGATGGCCCGGCCTGCCCTGCAGAAAGCCTGGTCGCTCTGAAGCTGGGTGCCGCGACGGGCCGCTATCTATCCAAGGCACTCAGGCCATGCTGGGCGAACATCGGAACATAAGTCCCTAATTTCAAAGCCTTTTCAGGATTGGACGCGTTGCCATCCAATCCCCGTTTGAGCACGCCTTGGATAATGGCGGCCATGCGGAAGAAGGTGAACGAAAGATAATAGCCGAAATTGTCGACACCGGGCAGGCCGCGCCGCTCACAGTAATGGTGAATGAATTCCTCATCCGATGGCAGGCCCAATGCGCTTCGGTCCACGCCGGCAAGACCTCGCCCGACAGGTCCCGCAGGCAATTGCCATTGCATGATCACCGCTGCGAGGTCGGCATAGGGGTGACCGATGGTGGACAGTTCCCAGTCGAGCACGCCCAAACAACTGGTTCCCTCACGGGCGAACATCATGTTGTCGATGCGGTAATCCCCGTGCACGAGGGTGCGTTGTCCATCGTCCTCCGGCATCCGGTCAACCAGCGCCTGCATCAACGTATCCATCGCCTCAATCGTTTGGGTTTCGCTGGCCCGGTACTGTTTTGACCAGCGCCCGACCTGCCGTTCAAAGTAGTTACCGGGCGGACCGTAGTCGGACAGGCCCACCGCATCGATATCGACCATGTGCAAGGCGGCTAAAACCCGGTTCATCTCGTCAATCACGGCGCTTCGGGTTTCATTGCTTTCGCCCGTCATTGTTGGTTCGAAAAAATTCCGGCCGTCGAGATGCTCCATCACGTAAAAGGCCGAACCGATGACCGTGTCGTCCTCGCATAGCAGGTACATTCTGGCAACCGGCACATCCGTGTGGGCCAACGCCCTTTGAACGCGAAACTCACGATCCACGGCATGGGCTGATTTAAGCAATATTCCCGGTGGCTTGCGGCGCAGAACGTATTTTTTTTCGGGTGTCATGAGCAGAAAAGTCGGATTGGACTGACCGGTTTCGAATTTCCGAACCTCAAGGGGCCCCTGATATCCCGGAAGGTTCGCGGTCAGATAGGTTTCGACTGCGTCTAGATCGAGGGTCTGGGTATCGTCGCTCATTGTGTCCTCCCGCCTGATCAGCTTTTGAACTCGGATGCCAGATGCGCGCCCGCAGCTTTGTATTCCCGGTCGATCCGGTCCACGAGCTCGCCTGCGGAACAGATCTCGTGAACATCACCGATGCCTTGCCCTGATCCCCAGATCTCTTTCCAGGCTTTCGGTTTCGACGAACCGCTGGAAAAATTCATCGACGTCGCATCCGCTGTAGGCAGGTTTTCGGGATCAAGCCCGACCCGGGTCACGGATTTCTTGAGGTAGTTCCCCCATACGCCTGTAAACAAAGAGGAATACACAATATCATCGGCCTTGCTGTCAACGATCATCTGCTTGTATTCCTGCTGGGCGTTCGCCTCATGCGTAGCAATGAACGGGGATCCGGCATAGCCGAAATCTGCCCCAAGGGCACGTGCGGCAAGCAGGGCTTCGCCACTGGCAATCGCGCCCGAAAGCGCAACCGGTCCGTCAAACCAACTTCGGATCTCGCGCATAAGCGCAAAGGGCGATTGCTGACCTGCGTGCCCTCCTGCCCCGGCAGCAACGGCGATCAACCCGTCCGCTCCCTTGTCGATCGCTTTTTTCGCAAAGCTGTTGTTAATCACGTCGTGCAGCACGATACCCCCGCAGGAGTGAGCCGCTTCGTTCACTTCGACCCGTGCGCCGAGCGATGTAATCCAGACGGGAACCTTCCAGCGGGTGCAGATCTCCAGATCCCGTTCCAGCCGCGCATTCGACCGATGGACAATCTGGTTGACTGCAAACGGTGCCGCCGGTTGATCCGGGTTGTCCTGATTGTGCCGGTCAAGCTCCTCCGTGATCTGTTTCAGCCACGCCTCAAGACGTGGCGGCTCGCCCTCGGCCTCGCGGGCATTGAGCGCAGGAAACGAGCCGATGATCCCGGCCTTGCACTGGGCAATGACCAGTTCGGGAACCGAGATGATGAATAGCGGCGAACCAATCAGAGGCAGCCGCAATCCGCGCAGGGCCGGTGGCAGGCGGCTCTCGTCTCGGGACCAGGTCATATCTTTCATTTCAACAACTTATCCGTGGGAGTTATGTGAATTTCGCGGCTCATTCAAAGGCGGCCGCAAACAGATTGTGCCCCGAAGAAACGTTAATGCCGCCCGACACCGGGATCACGGCGCCGGTGACATAGGCGCCGCCCCGACCACAGAGAAACCCCATGCATCCGGCGATATCTTCGGGCAGGCCCACTCGGCCCAGAGGCACCCCTGCCCCGACCTTGGCGCGCATCTTCTCGTCGGCGGTGGCAAAGGCAGTCATCTTGGAAACAAACGGGCCTGGCGCCAGTGCGTTTACCGTGATGTGGCGGTGCGCAAGCTCTTTGGCGAGGATCTTGGTCAGGTGCAGCACTGCTGCCTTGGACGCCGCATAGCTATAGGCGCCGTCGCCCATCGGGATCTCTCCCATAACCGACCCCACGTTGACCACTCGCGCCGGATCCTCGGCGTTGGCAGAGCCGGCAAGCAGCGGCAATAGCTGTCGGGTCAGATCGAACAGGCCGGTCACGTTGACATTCATCACCTTTTCCCATGCCTCATAGGGAAAGCTCTGCATCGGCTCACCCCATGAAACACCCGCATTGTTCATAAGAATATCAAGTTGTTGCGTCCGGGACTTGACCTCGGAAACCAGTGCATCAATGCCCGCAGCCGAGCCCACATCTCCGGCAAACCCTTCAGCTGTTCCCGGTGCATCAAGCGCATTCAGCTCGGCGGCGACCGTTTCGCACGCCTCTCCCTTGCGGGATGCAATCAGCACACGCGCGCCGGCCCGGACCAGCCCTTCGGCTGCCATTCGTCCAATGCCGGTGGCGCCCCCGGTGACAAGGGCGGTCTTGCCCTCCAGTGAAAACAAATCCTGTGGTGTCATGCCATTTCTCCCTCAAAATCCACGCAAACCAGCGACGACACCGGCGTGATGGCCATAATCTCCGAGCCATTCCGCCGCCACCCGGGCGCGCTTCATGTAAAACCCCATGTCAAAGGCATCAGTCATTCCGATACCTCCATGCATTTGGACACCTTCCCGAACTGCAAGCTGAGCGGTATCCGTGGCCCGAGCCTTGGCCAGGGAAACGGCCAACGTGGCGTTTTCCGGGTCGTTGTCCAGTTTTCGGCCAGCGTTGAGAATGGCGGTTGTTGTCAGTTCCAGCTCGCACCACAGATGCGCCGCCCGGTGCTGCAGCGCCTGAAACGCGCCGATCGGAACCCCGAATTGTTTTCTGTCCCTGAGATACTCAGTTGTCATGGCGAATGCGCCAGCGGCCAGCCCTGCCATCTCTCCCGCCAGAGCAGCTTGACCCGCCTCGATTGCCGGGCGAAGGACGGTCATGGCGTCATCGACCTGCCCCACCACGTGCTCTCCGGTGGCTTCGACTGCATCAAACTCAATATCAGCGGCATCGCGGCTGTCGATCATCGGGCGGGCGTGTCGCGATACGCCGTCGCTGGACGCCAGCAGATCAAACAACGTCAGCCCGCCATCTGTCCGCGCAAGTACTAGCAGCCGATCCGCATGCCCTCCATCCCCAACAAACCGCTTTCTGCCGTTCAGTCGGAACGTGTTCCCCTCGGCGCGGGCTTGCAGGCTCGTCGCCTGTGGATCGAACTTGGCGCCTTCGTCCAACGCCAGAGCATAGGTGGTTTCTCCGCTGGCTATGCCGGCAAGCGCGTCCTGCGCCCGGTCATCCGAGGCCTGTCGCAACGCCGTGGCCGCCATCACTGCCGTGGACAGGAACGGGCTGGTCACCAGTGTCTTGCCCATTTCACTTGCCAAAATACCCGCAGCTGCATGACCCATATCGGAACCACCGGCAGATTCCGGCACCAGAATCCCGGTCCAGCCGAGATCGGCCATGGCTTTCCACAAATCAGGGTCCGCGTTGCGCCCCTCATCCCGCAATTTTCGCAAATGCGCAACCGGTGCGGCCTCGGCCAGAAAAGTGGATGCAGCATCGGCCAGCATCCGTTCTTCGTCGGTGAAAAACAGTTTTTTGCTCATCGCCCTTACCCCGGAAGCCCCAGAACACGTTTGGCAATGATCGAGAGCATCACCTCGGATGTCCCCCCCTCAATCGAATTCGCCCTGCTTCTGAGCCAGTTCGGGGCGCGTGTGTCGTCCCAGTCCAGAGCGTCGGACCCGCCTGCATCCATCACCAGCTCCAGACGCCGCTTGTTCAGCTCGGTCCCCATGTATTTCAACATGGCCGAAGCATCGCCGACACCCTGCCCAGCTTCGGCCTGATCCTTGTAACGCTCCAGCGTTAATTCCAACGCCAGCGTATCAACTTCGGCCCGCATCGCATCAGCGCGCAGAACCGGGTCGCTGAGCCCGGTTTCGCTGTCACCCAAAACCGCACCAAGTGCCCGGCCGCTGCCCATGGAACCGCCTGCCGCTGCAATCATTTCGCGCTCATGAGTCAGCAGATACTTGGCCACATCCCAACCGCGATTGATCTCACCCACGACCGACGAAACGCCCGGTGCATGTTCCTTGGGCACCGAAACATCGTCGAAAAAAGTTTCACAAAAAGGCGAGGCGCCCGAGATTAGCCGGATCGGGCTGGTGCTTACGCCCGGCGCGCTCATGTCGACCAGCAGAAACGATATCCCCTTGTGCTTGGCGGCATCCTTGTCACTGCGCACCAGAGCGAAGATCCAGTCGGCCTGATCGGCATAAGAGGTCCAGACTTTCTGACCTTTGACGCTCCAGTGATCTCCCTTGTCTTCGCAGCGGGTCTGCAGACTGGCAAGATCCGATCCGGCGCCCGGCTCGGAATACCCCTGCGCCCAGCGAATTTCGCCGCGAGCGATAGGTGGCAGAAAGTGACGATTCTGCTCTTCGGTGCCGAAATGAAGAAGCGCAGGCCCTAGCATCCAGATGCCAAAGCTCTGCAGCGGATATCGGGCATTAATGCGCCGGATTTCCTGATGAAAGATCTTTTCCTGATCACGATTCAGCCCCGCCCCGCCATACGCACGTGGCCATGTCGGAACGGTGTAACCCTTGGCGACGCAACGTTCCATCCAGACGCGTTGCGCTTCCGAAGTGAACGTCCAGCGTTGTCCGCCCCAGCAGATCGCGTTCTCGGAATTGCCGCCATCACGCATCTCTGCCGGGCAATTCTCATCCAGCCACGCGCGCAGCTCGGCGCGAAAGGCGTCAAGATCCATTGATGTTCCTCCCGTGTCGAGAGGCAGGATTGCATTCCGAAATAGCGTTGACAACGACGAACGCGCCTCGGAACACTACGTCACAAAACGCGGGCCGATAGGAACCCGTCCCGGAATGATCAGGGAGACCCTCCGATGAAAGCTATGCTCAGCGCCGCCCCGGGCGGGCCGGAAACGCTTGAACTCACCGAACTACCCGACCCCGAGCCGGCAAAGGGACAGTTGCTGATCCGGGTTCACGCCGCGGGTGTGAACTTTCCCGATACATTGATCATTCGCGATCTTTATCAGATGAAACCGCCCCGTCCTTTCGCTCCCGGAGGTGAAGTTGCGGGCGAAGTACTGGCCGTCGGCGAAGGGGTTACCGGTTTTACGCCCGGAGATCGCGTTCTGGCGCTGACGGGACATGGCGGGTTCGTCACGCATTTGACCCTGCCCGCCAACATGGCAATTCCGATATCGGATGCCATGCCTTATGAAGAGGCCGCCTGTTTCATCTTTACCTACGGCACCTCGTATCATGCGCTCAAGGATCGCGCGCAGATCAAGCCGGGCGAAAGCCTGCTGGTTCTCGGGGCGGCCGGTGGCGTCGGCGCTGCGGCGATCGAACTGGGCAAAGCCGCGGGCGCACGCGTGATCGCAGCCGTATCAACCGAAGAAAAAGCCGCTTTTTGCAAGGAACTGGGTGCCGATGAAACCCTGGTGTATCCGCGTGAACTGGACAAGGCCGCGCAAAAGGCGCTCTCCACCGAGATAAAGTCACTGTCCAAGGCCGAAGGCGTGGATGTGGTGTATGATGCGGTTGGCGGTGCCTATGCCGAGCCCGCACTTAGGGCGATGGCGTGGAAGGGTCGTTACCTGGTGGTCGGATTTCCCGCCGGTATCCCGTCCATTCCGCTGAATCTGACCCTTCTCAAAGGCACCCAGATCGTCGGGGTGTTCTGGGGCGCGTCGGTGTTTCGCGAGCCAAAGGGACATGCCGAGAACATGGCAGATCTCATGGCCCTTTACGCTCAGGGAAAGATCCGACCGCGCATTCATGCCCGTTACAATCTGGAAGACGCGCCCGCAGCACTTGAAATGATGCAAGACCGAATGGTTATGGGCAAAATCGTCGTCACCATGAGTTGAACCCACAGGGCGATGCTCAGGGCGCTGCTCAGGGCGGAGTCAGACGTCATCACAGATGAGAACAATCGTTGAAGCCCAGCACGGTCATCCGATCCTGTTTGATCACCAGGCGGCTGATCGACCCGTTTGCGGCTCGGTTGAAGGCAAAGGGTTCGGCCCCGCAGGCCATCGCCATGGCCGCACCGATCACGCCTTGATGCACAAATGCAGCCACCCGCTGGTCCGGATGCGCCGCGGCGATGCGCAAAAGCCCGCTCCGCACCCGTTCATGTAGCGCTGCGGTGGTTTCCGCGCCGGGGATCTCGCCCCATTCCTGCCGATCCCGCGCGCGCTTAAGGGCAGGATCCCCCTCGGCAACGCGGATGCGGTACTCTCCGTTGTCCCACTCTCCCAGATGGACCTCGCGCAGATCGGCCTCGATGAAAGGTTCCATTCCAAGCCGCTCGGCCAACGGCGCAGCGGTCTGGTGGGTTCTCTGCAGCGGTGTAACGTAGAGTGCATCGAAACGTTCATGCCCCAACCGTTCCGCAACAGCGCGAGCCTGTGCCCGGCCATTGGGGTGAAGTTCGGGATTGCCCTGACCATCCTGCATCGGGAAGCTGACGCCCGGCTGAACGGCGGCGCTTTCGCCGTGCCGGATCAGCAACAAGTCCACAGCGCCCTGTGGTGGCGCGTAAACCGACTGGCGATACTCGTGAGTCATCGTGATCTTCCTTTTTCATTCCGGCGGCTCAGAGCTATCGGTCAGACCACCACGATGACAAGCCCGGAATACACCTAAGCCCATCGATCAATGGAAAGCCGCCTCAACTTAGCCATCAGGAACTTTGCGTTGGAACAGGTTACGTTTGTGCTGCCTGCCATTGTGAGACAGCCGGCGAAGGGGTAAGCCCATGATGACATGACAATCGGCAAGGTGAGACCCGGAATGAGCGCACTGGAACAGGCGATTGAATTTCTAACCCCGCAGGTTGGAGGTGAACTTGGTGTATCAGACTGGATCACCGTTGATCAGCAGATGATCGACGATTTCGCCCGCACCACCCGTGACATGCAGTGGATCCATGTTGATCCGGCTCGCGCAGCAACCGATTCCCCGTTTGGCGGAACCATTGCCCATGGTTTCCTGACCCTCTCTCTTGCCAGCCGGTTCTTTTACGACTGTCAGGTTGATCTTCCCGGTCAGGCAATGGGGATCAATTATGGATTCAACAAATTGCGTTTTCTGGCTCCGGTACCAGCCGGTTCACGTCTGCGAGGACGCTTCGAGCTGACCGGCATCAAACCCAAACCGTCAGGGAAACTGCTGCGGGAAATGCGGCTTACCATCGAAATCGCGGGACAGAATACTCCCGCGTTAATCGCTGAGTGGCTCGGAATGGTTGTATTCACCGACGCGGGCTGAGCATAGTTGCCACCCTGCGTCAGAATTGCGCATCCCTAAAACATGTTTCGAGAAATATCAACACGACAATAAGCCTATCTGGACAGCCACATCGTTTCGTGGCTACAAAAACGTCTGTATGGGGATTGTGCATATGAGTAAAATACTGGTCCTAAATGGACCAAACCTGAACCTGTTGGGCACACGTCAGCCCGAGGTCTATGGCTCGACCACTCTTGCGATGGTCGAAGCCAACTGCATCGCCCATGGTGAAAAGCTCGGTCTTTCGGTCACATGCCATCAGAGCAACCATGAAGGCGCACTGGTTGATGCGATCCATGAAGCCCGAACAACTCACGCGGGAATCGTCCTGAATGCGGGGGCATACACCCACACCTCGATTGCCCTGATGGATGCAATTGCTTCGGCCGAGTTGCCGGTGGTCGAGGTTCACCTGTCTAACATTCATGCGCGTGAGGCTTTCCGCCACCGTTCCTATATCGCGCCTGTTGCGTTGGGGCAGATCGCCGGCTTCGGAGCGCAAGGTTACTTGATGGCTTTGGATGCCCTTAAGGTGCACCTGTCGGAGTCCGGCGCGGAATGAAATTCAAGGATTATCTGCACTTCCTGTCATATGCCAAATCGCTCGAAGAACTCTGGTCAGCGCATACCGAGCAGATGGCGAATTTTGGATTTGACAAACTGATCTACGGGTGCACCCGGTTCCGGACAGCCACATCTTTGGGCGACCCTGAGGATTTCGTGATCCTGACCAACCATTCGCAGGACTATGTCGATGGTTTTCTGCGCAATGGACTCTATTTTCATGCTCCGATGCTGAAATGGGCTCTGCATCACGAAGGGGCGGCAAGCTGGCGTCTGATCGGTCAGATGATGCAAAACGAAACGTTGTCGGCAGAAGAACGCCGGGTTTATGAATTCAATGCCCGTCTGGGTGTGACAGTTGGATTCACCGTCAGTTTCACTTCGGTTTCTGAGCGTTCCAAGGGGGCGATCTCGCTCTGCGCCAGCAGTGGACAGACCCAGGACGAAATCGACGCGATCTGGGACGAGCATGGGCAAGATCTGCTGCTGATGAACAACATCGCACATCTGAAGATCCTGAGCCTGCCCTACACCGCTCCGAACCGCGTTCTGACCAAACGTCAACGCGAAGCGTTGGAATGGGTCGGTGACGGCAAGACAACACAGGATATCGCCCTGCTGATGGGGCTGACCTCTGCTACTGTCGAAAAACACCTGCGGCTGGCCCGCGAAGCCTTGTCGGTTGAAACCACGGCTCAGGCCGTTCTCAAGGCATCGCTGCACAACCAGATGTTCGTGATGGAGGCCTGAGCCTCCGAACCGGAAAACGGCTTATGACCGGGCACTAATCGGGCTTCGGTGTGCATTCTGTTTCCAGTGTTGACCTTAGGTAAGGAATACATGACTTCCCATTTTCGGACAAACACGCAATATGGACATGTTCCGTGAGTGGTGGCTTTGGCCAGGGGACATCGGGGAAAGAACCTTGTAATTTCAAGGCTCTCTGAACCGTCCGGTTTGGGTACGTATTGTTCCGAACTCAGGCCGGAAGATTGAGCGGTCTCATCCATCCCCATCAAAATGGGGCCGCTGATCAAGAAAGCGGGGTCGTGTCCGTCACGGCCCCGCGTTTATGAGTCCTGAGCATATTGATTGACTCGCGTTTCCAGAGTGCCTTTTTCGCGCTTGCGATGTGCCCGGGTTAAGGAAATCAATATCCCGAGAACAGGTGAACCCGCCTCGTTGCGCGGTTCCGAATGCTGGAATTCGCCGAAGCCCATAGAAAAAGGCGCCGGGAACACACCCGACGCCTTTCTTTTCAATTATTTGGACCTGAGAGTATTTCAGATCAGCCTTGCGCGGCTTTGGCAACCTCGGCGGCAAAGTCTTCCTTTTCCACCTCAATGCCTTCACCAACTTCCAGACGGATGAAACCAGTGATCTCGGCGCCTGCGTCCTTGGCGGCCTGACCAACAGTCACGTCGGGGTTCACGACGAAAGGCTGGCTCAGCAGAGTGGACTCAGCGATGAACTTCTTCATGCGGCCGACGATCATCTTTTCGATCACCTGCTCCGGCTTGCCGGATTCGCGGGCGATGTCCATCTGAACCTGCTTTTCCTTCTCGACGACTGCCGGATCCAGATCTGCTTCGGACAGAGCAGCTGGGTTCACAGCCGCAATGTGCATCGCAACCTGCTTGCCCAGAGCTTCGTCGCCGCCTTTCAGAGCCACCAGGACGCCGATCTTGCCCATGCCGGACGTGGCGGCGTTGTGCACATAGGTCACAACGGTATCGCCCTCGATCGCGGCCATGCGGCGCACCGACATGTTCTCACCGATGGTGGCGATCTTGTCGGTCAGCGTGTCGGCAATGGACTTGCCGCCAAGATTGGCTGCCAGCAGACCGTCGACATCAGCAACGTTCAGGGCAGCCTTGGCGATGCCGCCAACCATTTCCTGGAAATCGGCGTTCTTGGCAACAAAGTCGGTTTCCGAGTTCACTTCAACGGCGACGCCCTTGCCACCATCGACGACGACGGCCACAAGACCTTCGGCGGCGGTGCGGCCGGATTTCTTGGCGGCTTTGGCCAGACCCTTGGTACGCAACCAGTCAACGGCGGCATCCATGTCGCCGTCGGTTTCGGTCAGCGCCTTTTTGGCGTCCATCATACCTGCGCCGGTGGAGTCGCGCAGTTGCTTCACGAGTGCAGCGGTGATTGCCATCTTTCGGCTCTCCTCAATTCAAATGCGTAGACGGGGCAGATGCGACCTGCCCCGCTGTCGTTTCCGTTCAGGACCGATCAGGCTTCGGCCGGAGTTTCTGCCGCAGCTTCGCCTTCGGCGGCAACGGCTTCTTCAACCGGTGCTTCTTCCAGCTCGCCGAGATCCACACCGGCAGCGCCCAGCTGATCCGACATGCCGTCGAGTGCAGCACGAGCGGCCAGATCGCAATAGAGCGCGATGGCGCGGGCAGCGTCGTCATTGCCGGGGATGATGTAATCGACACCATCGGGCGAGCAGTTCGTGTCCACAACGGCCACGACCGGGATGCCCAGCTTGTTGGCTTCGGCAATCGCCAGCGCTTCTTTCTTGACGTCGATGACGAAAAGCAGGTCCGGGGTGCCGCCCATCTCGCGGATGCCGCCCAGCGAGGCCTGCAGTTTGCCCTGATCGCGTTCCATGCCAAGACGTTCTTTCTTGGTCAGGCCTTCCGCGCCCGATTCCATAGCCTCATCGATCTGCTTGAGGCGGTTGATCGACTGGGAAACAGTTTTCCAGTTGGTCAGGGTGCCGCCGAGCCAGCGATGGTTCATGTAGTACTGCGCCGATTTCTCGGCAGCATCGGCAATCGGGGTCGATGCCTGACGCTTGGTGCCGACGAACAGAACGCGGCCGCCTTTTGCGACGGTTTCACGAATCACGTTCAGCGCCTGATCGAGCAGCGGAACTGTCTGGGTCAGGTCGAGAATGTGGATGCCGTTGCGCGAGCCGTAGATATACGGACCCATGCGCGGGTTCCAGCGCTGGGTCTGGTGGCCAAAATGAACGCCTGCTTCAAGCAGCTGGCGCATGGAGAACTCAGGAAGAGCCATGCTTTCGTTTCCTTTCCGGTTTTCGCCTCGGCAGGGGATCATCAGAAGCATATGCTCCAACCGGCGGTCTGATCGGGGATGTCTCCCCCGAACAGGCCAAACACCCTGCCTGCGGGTTTAATGGCGCGCGTATATGGCAGGTCGAGAGGGAACGCAAGGGGGTTGCGCAATTGGTTTCGGAAAGCTCTTGTTGTTTCATTGTTCAGAGGATTGCCTGCGAATGAAGACCGTTGCCAAGCCGTTTGCCCATCTATGCCTGTGCTTGGCAATCCCCGGCGGGGCGTTGGCCAGCGAAACGAAGTATCCGATCGCCGGCGAAACCACGTTTCGCTACTACGGGTGGTTCCATTTCGCCAATCAGTCGGTCGATGACGGTGTGGAAACCACATCGAACATCGTGGACGTGACCAACGCCAACACGAGATTCGGGTTCTTTATCGAAGGTGAAAGCCCCCTCTCCTTTCAGTTCGAAAGCGCGCTGGGGTTCCGGCAATCCCAAAAGACCAGTCAGACCAACACGCCTGATTTCTGGAACTGGGACAGGACATTCCTGCGGCAAGTGCAGATGATCTTTGATGACGGTTACGGCACGTTCCGGTTGGGACAGGGTAGCATGGCCACGGATGGTGCGGCCGAAAGCGATCTTGGAAGCACTGTCGTGGTCGCCAAGTCGACAATCCCGGAAAGCCACGGAGGGTTCTTTTTCCGCGATGCCGCCGGGGTTCTGACGGCGGTGAACATCGGCGCCGTGTTCTCCAACTTTGATGGCGGTCGGCGGTTGCGCGTCCGCTACGACACTCCTCGGTTCAACGGACTTTCGGTTGCCGTGGCCTATGGCAAGGAAGTGCTGAAATCCGGTGTTAACGATAGGTTCTATGACTTTGCGCTTCGCTATGACGCGGAAACCGGCGCATATCGGTTCAAGGCCGCCCTCGGGATGCACTGGGTCAACGCGCCGTCCCTGCCCACCGCCCGCGGGACGGTGGGATCAGTTTCCCTGCTCCATTCCCCGACCGGTTTGAACCTGTCGCTGGCAGCCGGGAAGCAGCACGACACGGGCGCGGACTATGTCTATCTCAAGGGGGGCTGGAACGCCGATTTCTGGTCAGTTGGGCCGACCAAGCTGATTGCCGAAGGGTATTGGGGAGACGATCACCTGCGCCGCGGCTCCCGATCCCAAATGTGGGGGCTGGCCCTGTTGCAGGAATTTGAACAACAGAACCTCGAGGCCTATGCCGGGTATCGATTTTTCACCTATTCAGACCGTGCCGCCCAGTATCAGGATATTGGCGCCTGGCAGATCGGTGCGCGCTGGCGATACTGATCGTCAGGGTTTCTCGGGCGCGCTCAGAACCGGCTCGAGCCCGGCACGAACTGTTTTTTCCATGTCAGCGGCCAGTTGTTTGCGGCCGGCATAATGCGCAACCCGGACAGGCGGGTGATAAATCAGTTCGACACGCCCCTGCCTGCGTGCGCCAAGCGTCTTGAGCAGGTGCGGGCCAAAATCCATGTCGCCCCACCAGCCATAGAACCGCGCTTCTTCCCCTTCGGGCGCATGATAGATCACCGTAACCGGCTGAATATGCATGTCCGCCCGAAGCTCGTCGGCAAAGAAAGCGGCAAAAAGAGTCGGTTTGAACGGCAGAACCCTCAGCCCGTCCGTCGACGTCCCTTCGGGAAAGAACAGCAATTTGTGACCGGCATGCAAACGATCCTGAAACATCCGGGTTTGTTCTTTTGCCTGTCTTGGATCGCGGTCGATGAACACGGTCCCGGTGGCGCGGGCCAGCCATCCGATTCCCGGCCAATTCGCAACCTCTGACTTGGACACGAAATAGACGCGCTTCCGGGCATTGAGCGCAAAGATGTCCAGCCACGAGCTGTGATTGGCCACTACCGCCCCCTGCGCCTTCATCAACTCGCCCGAGGAACTGAACGGGATGCCGAGAATCCGGAAGGCGTTGCGGCAGACAAACTGGGTGATGTAAGGCGTCATCGGTCGCCGCAGACCAAACAATGGCCGCTCGACGATGCGCACCAACAGCAAAACCAGAAGGCCGCCAAAAACCAACAGGGCCAGTGGCAGGCCGCGCAGGATCACCCGCAGCCATCCCGACGGCCCCAGTTTCAGCGGCGCGGCAGGTTCATCGCTTTCCCAAGTCGCATTCATTTCGTCGCCTTTATTTCGTATATAGCCGCCTTTGGCGCTCGTTCATTCGTGCCGTGTCAAGGATCAGGCAAACGTCGGTGGTGTTAAAGGCGTGATCAATATAGGCGCCTTCGCCCACGAAACCGCCAAGGCGCAGATAGGCCTTGATCAGGGCCGGAACCGCGAGCATGGCAGCCCGTCGATCCAACGCTTCGGCGGGCAACAGGTTCATGCTCTGGAAGACCGCGTCCTGCGCCCGCACCCTCAGATCCGGTGGCGCGAGATGGTTGTGGTGAAGCATTGACAGCGGCTGGGCCAGTGCCTGAACGTCCGTTCCGTGGAAACTGGCGACGCCAAATAGGATTTCAATTTCATGTTCGGCTACATAGCTGGCAAGCCCGTTCCACAGATGAAACATGGCGGTGCCGCCGCGGTAGTCCGCATGCAGGCAGGATCGGCCAAGTTCCAGCAGATTGCGGCCCGAAGCTTTCAGGATGCCGAGGTCGTATTCATCTTCGGAATAAAACTGACCCAGCGCAGCTGCCTTGTCGCCCCGCAGCAAACGATAGACGCCGACAACTTCGCTGGTGGTGTTGTCGATGGCCAGCATGTGATCGAAATGGGGGTCGAACCGGTCCCGTTCCAACTCTGCGTCGTGATCGACCAGTTCACCGCCGCCGCCCAGTTCACGAACAAAAACCTCATAGCGAAGCCGCTGCGCAGCCCGCAATTCGGCCTCGGTTTCGGCGATCTTGATGGTAAAGGACGGTCCCGTGTCTGGCATTTCAGCCCCGGTCAGATGGAGGAGGAGTCAGCGGTCGGCGGCAAATACCGCGAATTTGGCAACAATGGCAACCGCAACCGGCTCCGCAGGCACCGGTGTTAACCTTTCGTAAACCCCTTTCACGGATCAAAGACAGGCACCAGCGCAATTCTGGCGCCGTCAATCACCACTTTGCCCGCTTCGCGGAAATTCACGGTGATCTTGCCATCGATGTTTGACTGGACTTGTCCAAGGCCCCAGTCCGGATGGCCGGGATGACGCACCAACATGCCCGGTGCAAGAATGGCATTGAGGTCGGACATTGGCTTTCCCTTGTGATCAAGCCGTGGATCCGGCCCATTGAGGGAGGTAGCCCATGGGCGAAAGCCACGTCAACCTAGCCGCATTGATCGGGTCACGAATCTGTCACGACCTGATCAGCCCGATCGGGGCGATCACAAACGGTCTCGAATTGCTCGACCTCTCCGGTTTGCTGCAAGGTCCCGAAATGAACCTGATCGCCGATAGCGTTGGCAATGCAGGTGCGCGTATCCGTTTCTTTCGAATAGCTTTCGGTGCTGCCAGCGAACAGGAACTCAGCCGGGCGGACGTGGTTTCGGTTCTTGACGACCTCACGCGCGGTGGACGTGTCCAGATGCTGTGGCAACTCGACGAAGACGCTATGCGCTCGGATGTCCGCATTGCGTTTCTTGCCCTGCTTTGTTGCGAAAACGCCTTGCCTATGGGCGGAGAGCTGACGGTCGCCCGACAAGCCGGGATCTGGACGATACAGGGCACCGGCCCAAAGCTGGCAATGGATCCAGCCCTGTGGGACCCTTTAGCCCAAGGACGATCACCCGATCAGATTACACCGTCTCAGGTTCAGTTTGCACTTCTTCCCGAAGCTGCATCCCAAAGCGGGCGGGTGGTGGCCACGGATTGCAGCACCGAGCGGCTTTGTATCCGGTTCTAATCCGGTTACGCACGGTCTGCGCGGGTCAGATCCTTAGACGGAACGAAACCAGCCCTGACCGCGCTCAGCTTCGAACCGTGCCGTCACCGCGCACGAGATATTTGAAACTGGTCAGCTGAGCCGCCCCGACTGGGCCACGGGCATGCATTTTGCCGGTCGCAATACCGATTTCGGCACCCATCCCGAACTCACCGCCGTCGGCAAACTGGGTCGATGCGTTATGCATCAGGATCGCACTGTCGAGGCGCTCAAAAAAGCTTGCGGCCGCCGAAACGTCCTCCGTCAGAATGCAGTCGGTATGACTGGACCCGTATTTGCGGATATGCGCGATCGCTTCGTCGATACCGGTCACCGGCTTTGCTGCGATGATGCTGTCGAGGAATTCCTTGCCCCAATCTTCAGTTGAGGCGGGAACAGTGCCGTCAATGGCCAGAGCACCCTCGGCATGCACTTCGACGCCCGCGGCCAGCAAAGCCTCGACAAGCGCCTTGCCGAGCGTTTCTGCGACATCCTTATGCACAAGCAGACATTCGGCTGCGCCGCAAATACCTGTGCGCCGTGTTTTTGCATTGAGCACCACGTCGAGCGCTTTTTGCAGATCTGCGCCCTTGTCCACATAGATATGAACGATGCCTTCAAGATGGGCAAAGACCGGCACCCGGGCCTCTCGCTGAACCAGCCCCACCAGACCCTTGCCGCCACGCGGCACGATCACGTCGACCGTATCCGTCATGGTCAGCAGCTCCTGTACCGCAGCGCGATCGCGGGTGGGCACAAGCTGGATGGCATGTTCGGGCAGGTTCGCCGCCTCCAGCCCCTTGACCAGACAGGCATGGATCGCGCCGGACGAATGGAAGCTTTCCGAGCCACCGCGCAGGATCACCGCATTGCCCGACTTCAGGCAGAGCGCACCGGCATCGGCGGTTACATTGGGGCGACTTTCGTAGATAACGCCGATCACCCCGAGAGGCGTTCGCACGCGCTGAATGTTCAGCCCCGAAGGCATATCCCATTCAGCCAGAACCTCGCCGACCGGGTCGGCCTGATCCGCAACCGTCCGCAACCCGTCAACCATGCCCTGAATCCGGCTTTCATCCAGCATGAGCCGGTCCATCATCGCCGGGCTCAACCCCTTGTTCCGACCGAATTCGAGATCCTTGGCATTGGCCTCGATAATGGCGTCCCGGTTGACCCAGACCGCCTCGGCCGCTGCTATCAGCGCGGCGTGCTTGCGTTCGGCACTGGCAAAGGCCAGCTCCTGCGCGGCGGATTTGGCCTGTTGGCCAAGTTCAGTCATGAGGGCGGGAATGTTGTCGACGTCTTTCATAATCGTTGTTCCTGGATCGGCGGGTTTTGTCAGTGCGAACGTATCGTGACTTTAGCAAGGTCAGGCATCAAAGCGCCATATCATCGCGATGGATGAGGGCAGCGCGGCCCGGGTAGCCGAGTGTCGGCTCAATCTCCGAAGAGTTCCGTCCCTTGATGGCATCGGCCTCGTACGCCGTATAGCGACTAAGCCCCTGCCCCAGTTTTCGGCCGTCTGGCGTTACGATGGCCACCGGGTCTCCGCGGCCGAACTCTCCGGCGACACCCGTAACCCCGGCAGGCAGCAGGCTCTTGCCATTTGTCAAAGCCCTTGCCGCGCCATTGTCGACGACAATCTCGCCCCGAGGTTTCATGGCCGAGATCCAGCGTTTACGCGCGGCTTGCGGATCAAGCGTTGCGGTGAACCATGTGCAATTGGCACCTTGTTCGAGGTTTTTCAAAGGGTTGAGCGGCGACCCTTCAGTGATTGCCATTGCGCAGCCACCGGAAGCCGCCATCTTTGCAGCCATCAACTTTGTCTTCATTCCGCCTTTGGACAGGCCCGACCCGGCATCGCCGGCCATGGCTTCAATCTCGGGTGTGATCTCGTTGATGACATCATACCGACGGGCGTTGGCATCTTCGTTCGGATTGGCGCTATAGAAGCCGTCGACATCCGAAAGCAGGATCAATTGATCGGCCCCGACCGTCACAGCAATCTGGGCGGCCAGCCGGTCATTGTCACCATAGCGGATTTCGTCCGTTGCCACCGTGTCGTTTTCGTTCACGATAGGCACGACGCCCAACCCAAGCAGAGTTTCCAGCGTGGCGCGAGAATTGAGGTATCGCCTGCGGTCCGAGCTGTCTTCCAGTGTCACAAGAACCTGTGCGGTGTTGATCCCATGTGGCGCCAGCGCTTCTTCGTAGGCGCGCGCGAGGCGGATCTGCCCGACCGCTGCGGCGGCCTGCGACTGCTCTAACGGCAATGTGGTGTTCGCAAGGTCCAAAACCCCGCGCCCAAGGGCGATCGAGCCCGAAGACACAAGGATCACATCCGCGCCCTGCCCCTTGAGCCATGCGACATCAGCCGCCAGCGAATGCAGCCACTCGGCCCTGAGTTGTCCGCTGTCCCGCTCAACCAGAAGCGCCGAGCCAATCTTGACGACGATGCGTTTTGCACCGGTCAGGGTTGCCACGGCTCGGCCTCCTCGGCGGGTTTCAGGCGCAGGCGGTCTTCGTCGATCTCGGCGCGAACGGCACGCAGAACCTCGGTCAGCCCTTCGCGAGACACCCCGGACATCAAAAGAACCGGGCCACCGACCTCTGCTTCGAGGATTGCGCGGGCCTCTGCACGTTCTTCGTCGTCCAGTGCATCAATCTTGTTGAGCGCGGTGATCCGGGGCTTGTCGGCAAGATGGCCGCCATAGGCTTCCAGCTCGGCAATGATCGTGCGGTAGTCCTCGGCGACGGTTTCCGACGTTCCATCCACCAGATGCAGCAGCACCGAACAGCGTTCCACATGGCCAAGGAACCGATCCCCGATCCCGCGCCCTTCGTGAGCACCGGCGATCAGGCCGGGAATATCAGCGATCACGAATTCGGCGTTGTCGACGCCAACAACACCCAAATTGGGATGAAGCGTCGTAAAGGGATAATCGGCAATTTTCGGGCGGGCGTTCGAGGTCGCCGCGAGAAACGTGGACTTCCCGGCATTGGGCAACCCAAGAAGCCCGGCATCCGCGATCAGTTTCAATCGCAGCCAGATCGTCCTCTCCACGCCCTCCTGACCCGGATTGGCCCGGCGCGGCGCCTGGTTGGTCGACGTTTTGAAATGCAGGTTTCCAAACCCGCCATTGCCACCCTTGGCAAGCGCAACGCGTTCCCCAACTTCGGTCAGGTCTGCAAGTACCGTTTCCTCGTCTTCGTCCAGAACCTCGGTTCCGACAGGCACACGCAAAACGATATCGTCGCCGTCCTTGCCGGTGCGCTGCTGGCCCTTGCCGGGCTGACCGTTTTTGGCAAAGAAATGCTGCTGGTACCGGAAATCAATGAGGGTATTGAGACCCTCAACCGCCTCGACCCATACAGAACCGCCCTTGCCGCCGTCACCGCCGTCGGGGCCGCCATATTCAATGTATTTTTCACGTCGGAAACTGACGCAGCCGCTACCCCCCGCACCAGAGCGGATGTAGACCTTTGCAAGATCGAGAAATTTCATGTCTGCTCCCTACTGCAAAGGCCCCGTCGGGCTCAAGCTCAGAGTTTGCGGCTATAGGTCCAGGTGGGCACTGCCGCGTTGCGGGCCACCGAAAAGCTTTCTGCGTCGCCGAGATACTCGAAACCGCAATGGGTCAGTACCCGCGCCGACGCGGGGTTGTCCTGAAACACGCTGGCGAACATGGTGGCATCGCCCAGCGGATTTGCATCGACCAACGCTTCGACAGCCATCGAGGCGATTCCGGAATTCCAGAACAATGGCGCCACCCAATAACCGACTTCGGATTGGTTGCGGTCCATTTTTTTAAGCGAGATCAATCCCTTGAGTTCAGGTCCGCCGTCCTTGGTGCCGTCCATCGCCCAGATATCCTCGTCCCGGTTGGTCGCCATGGCACGGGACACAAAGGCGTCGGTCATGCCCGGCGGAATCGGGTGCGGGATCGAGGTTGTCATTCGGGCAACCCGCTCGTCCCCAGCATAATGTTCGATCAACCCCAAATCGGACCTGCGCAGCGGGCGCAGGTCGAACCGCTCGGTTTCGATGACCGGCTGATTTGTTATTTGTTCAATTTTCATCAGTGCGTTCCTCCTCCGAACAACACAAACAGAACGGACGCGACGGTGAGACCAGCCAGCGTCCACATCAAATATTTTTCACCGGGCCGCCCTGCAACCGCATGGGCGATCCTGTCTCCGGCAAAGGTCCAGATCGGGTGCAGGACCAGCTGGCAGATCAAAAGACAGAGAGCGATCGCCAAAGTAGCTTCGAATGTGGGCGTTCCTGTGGCGACAAAGCCGGTAAATCCGGCCACGATCATTGCCCATGCCTTTGGGTTCAGCGGATGCACCACCAGACCGGCCAGAAACCCCGGCGCATCTTCGGCCCTCTGGCCCGGCGCCAGACGAAGATGTGCGACCTTCCACGCAAGCCAGCAGATATATGCCGCCGAAGCATATTTCAGGACTTCGAACAGCCACGGAACCCGCGCTGCCCCCTCCATAAGCCCATAACCTACCGGCCAGATCACCAGTTGCTTGCCCAGAACCACGCCACACACGAACGGCAAAGCTGCCCGAAACCCATAGCGCGCACCTGTTGCCAGCAAGGCCATGTTGGCCGGGCCCGGCGTGCCGACCTGGCTGGCGGCGAAGATCAGGAAACTGGCGGTTGCGATGGCCATTGGGTTCAAGGTTCACTTTTGGGGAACGTTATTGTGACGATGGTAATCCGTGGCGAGAACGAGAAAGGGGACCGGCGTTTCGCCGATCCCCCGATTTTGTTCAAACCTTTTGGGTTTACGGCTTATTCAGCGGCCTCCGCCACTGGCAGGACCGAAATGAAGGTTCGGTTTTTGAGTCCCTTGTGGAACTTCACCGCACCGTCGACGGTTGCAAAGATGGTGTGATCTTTGCCCATGCCAACGCCTTCGCCCGGCCAAAATTTGGTGCCGCGCTGACGCACGATGATATTGCCTGCGATGGCAGCCTGGCCACCATACAGTTTCACGCCAAGGCGGCGACCAGCTGAGTCGCGACCGTTACGGGAGGAACCGCCAGCTTTTTTATGTGCCATTCTCTCTCTCCTTAGCCTTTGGCCAGCTCTTTGGCCTGTTCAACCCATTCGGGCTTCACTTTGACCGTTTCGATAGCAGCAATCTGCTCGTCCGACAAGGCGGCCAGCTGTGCGAACGAAGTCACACCGGCATCGGCCAGCTTTGCGGCAGCGGCAGGGCCGACACCGTTGAGCTTGGTCAGATCGTCCGCAGCAGCTTCGGCAGCCGGAGCCGCGGGCTTGGCAGCGGCTTTCTTGGCGGGCTTGGCTGCCGGAGCAGCGGACCCGGCCGGAGCCGAACCGGTCGCGGCCTTCACACCCGACTTGTCCGCGCCCGAGGCGAGAATTTCGGTGATCTTGACCAGTGTCAGTTTCTGACGGTGACCAACAGTGCGCTTCGAGCTGTGCTTGCGGCGGCGCTTGACGAAGTTGATGACCTTGTCGCCCTTGACCTGCTCGACCACCTCGGCCTGCACAGCAGCGCCTTCGATGAACGGAGCGCCAACGACAGGCGCATCGCCACCCAGCATCAGAACGTCGTTGAATTGAACTTTTTCGCCAGCATCAGCAGCCAGTTTTTCGACGCGGAGCATGTCGCCCGCCTCTACCTTGTACTGCTTGCCGCCGGTTTTCAGAACCGCGAACATGCGTCTTTCCTTTTCATTCCCGCGTCCTGCGGCCCCTGTTTCCGGTCCTGAAACCTTTCGGCTCATTGACCCTTGCAGATGTTGCGGCCCCCTTGTCGGGTTGTGGCCACCTCGGACAGCGCGCCCCTTTTGGGACAGTATTAAGGCCCGGATCGTTGCGGATGCAGGATCGGGACCGTTCGATAACGAAACCCGGCGCACGGGAATCCGGGCCGGGATGCGGGCTTATGGAACGCAGCGGCAATTCTGTCAACCCCAATCGGAGCCTGTGCAATACCCCCGCGACCGACCGAAAAGAATCCCGACAAAATGACCCGATCTAAAGGTCATCCGAGGCGATGATCCCCCCGGCGGCCAGCCCCAACCCAAAGGATAGGTCCTGATAAACCCCGTTGAAGCCTTCAAAGAGGGAATCGTTGAGCGCCTGTCCAGCCGGGGTTTCGGAAAACCTGACATAGGCGTTCAGATCATCCTGCGGAACCGGCCCGTAGGCCAGTGTCAGAAACCCCATGAGCCAGCTATGGGTTGTTTCGCGGATCGACGCTTCCTGCAAACGCGTTTCGGCAGCGATTTCGCCGCGGCTCCAATCCGATTGACCACCCTTGGCAAGGCCAAGCGAAAACATGAACTGCGACCGCAATCCGCCATCGACATTGCGCTCCAGTAGGTCATTAACTTCCACAAAGCGAAGGATCGCAACATGACGGTCGCTGCCTGATGCCTCCAGAAGTTCGAATTGTTCCCACGCGGCCTCTTCGACCGCGGGGTCGGACATCGCCTGTCGCGCCGCAATTTCCAATGCCAGAAGCCGCTGGCCCCTGTCGTTGTCAAAGAACCGGATGCTGTCGGTCATCTCGGAATTCGAGAGGGTACTCTTCAGGGTCTTTCGAACGCGCGCCAGAATCCGGTCGCGATCATGCAGGCGCCGAACTTCGCCGGCCCAGAACGGACCGCCCTGCCCGCCCAGCATGAGCTCGTCCAGCTCGTCGCCGTATTCCAGCCCTTCTTCGTGCATGACTTCGATGATGTCCGTGAGCCGAAGGACCTTGACCAGCCGGTCCAAAGTCTGATCGGCCCATAGTGGGGCCGCGCAAAAAACGGCCAGAACAACAGCCGCGAGTTGCCGGATCACAGATCGGTTCCGGGCTGCAGTTCGCTCATGCGCCGGGCAAGTTGCTCGAACCGGTTGCCCATGATCTCGTATTGAACGGCATTGAGCAGTTCGTAAACTTCCTGCATCAAGGGGTCTTCCAGAGCCTCCGTATACGCCAGCACATCACTGTCGGGGAAATCCTGATAGGTGTAGGCCGCTCCGGTCAGGGCAGAAAATTCCAGCGCGGCCCTCAGCTCATCCTCATTTTCGCGGATGGTGGCCCGCAACTCGTCAGGGTCAATCCGCAATTCGATCACCCCCACGGCACTCGCGGCAGTCAGAAACCGGATCTGGATTTCCTGCAACGCCCGCAAGCCAAAGCCCGAACTGTCAATGGCCGCGTTCATCCTTTGCAGCAGAGCAGCCCGATCACTGCCATCCTCGCGCATCTGCTCCAGCAGTGCCATGCCCTCGCGGTCCTTCAGCGCATCGTCTTCCATCATGTGCGAGGCATTTTCGGCCTCGACCAAACGCTGACCGAGATCAGAGGCATAAAACCCGGCGGCATGGCCCAGAGCCTCATCGCTGAGGGTGTTTTCAAGGATATCGAGCGCCAGATTGCGCATCGCTTCGGGGTCGAACACCTCGCCTGTCAGCCGCGTCCATTCGGACCCGAACACACCGGGATCTATGCCCAGCATATCCGGTGCTGACGCAGCGCTAAAGGCGATGGAGTCAAGTGCTACGTCAAATCCGGTAACTTTGAGAAATGCCTGAATTTTGTCGCGCTCGGCCGCCCGCAGAGGTGAGCAGCAGATTGCAATGACGGCCATGACCACAAGGATCAAGCGTGGGAAGCGCCCCGGCAGGGTAGGAAAAACAGCCTGTATCATGGGGTATGATCGTAGGCGAAAACCCCGAGCGGGCAACGGAAAATCATCCAAAGCGTGAATTCGGCGTAATCGGGCCTTGCACCCGGCCGGAATCGCCATTAAACGCACCCCTCACAGACCCCCGCGGAGAGGTGCCGGAGTGGTCGAACGGGGCGGTCTCGAAAACCGTTGTGGGTGCAAGCCCACCCAGGGTTCGAATCCCTGTCTCTCCGCCATACAATTCCCGAAAGCCCCCCCCTGAACAGCCTGCTAAAGCGGGGCTTTGGAGATTGGCTCTCCCAGGATATCATCAGAGATCCATGTCGCCTGATCTCGCAGTCTGCCGAAATTTCGACACCAACAAGCCGACCACGGATGACCCACGGCTGTTTCTCTGCTGACAGCTCTTTTTGGGTTGTCAGTTGCCAAGGATCCCGGGCAGGCGCAGGCCATTGGCCTTAGCGCAATCGATGGCGTCCTGATATCCGGCATCCGCATGACGCCACACGCCCGAGGCCGGGTCATTCCACAACACCCGTTCCAGCCGCTTGGCGGCTTCGGGCGTGCCATCGGCACAGATCACCACACCGGCATGCTGGGAAAAGCCCATGCCAACCCCGCCACCGTGATGCAGGCTGACCCATGTCGCGCCGCTGGCGGTGTTGACCAAAGCGTTCAGCAACGGCCAGTCGCTGACCGCGTCCGAACCGTCGCGCATTGCCTCGGTCTCGCGGTTCGGCGAGGCGACAGAGCCGGAATCCAGATGGTCGCGGCCAATCACGATCGGTGCCTTCAGCTCTCCGCTGGCAACCATTTCGTTGAATTTCAATCCTGCGCGGTGCCGATCGCCCAACCCGATCCAGCAGATCCGGGCGGGCAGCCCCTGAAAGGCGATCCGCTCCTGCGCCATGTCCAGCCAGTTGTGAAGGTGGGTGTTGTCGGGAAACAGCTCCTTTATCGCCGCGTCGGTTTTCAAGATATCCTCCGGATCCCCGGACAGCGCCGCCCAGCGGAAGGGGCCGACACCCCGGCAGAACAGCGGACGAATATAGGCGGGCACAAAGCCGGGGAAGGCAAAGGCGTTGTCCAACCCTTCCTCGAAGGCCATCTGGCGAATGTTGTTGCCGTAATCGACCGTTGGCACGCCATCCTCGTGGAAAGCCACCATCGCGGCCACCTGAACCTTCATCGAGGCGCGGGCTTCGCGTTCCACCTTCTTGGGGTCGGTTTCCTGCAGCGAACGCCAGTCGGCCACGGTCCAGCCCTGCGGCAGGTAGCCGTGCACAGGGTCGTGGGCGCTGGTCTGGTCGGTCACGATATCGGGGCGGACGCCGCGCTTGTGAATCTCGGGGAAGAGATCTGCGGCATTGCCGATCAGCGCGACGGATTTGGCCTCACCCGCCTCGGTCCAACGGTCGATCATCTCCAGCGCCTCGTCGAGGCTATGGGTTTTCTCGTCCACATAACGCGTGCGCAGTCGGAAATCGGCGCGGGTTTCGTCGCATTCCACGGCCAGGCAGCAGGCCCCGGCCATCACTGCGGCCAGCGGTTGCGCCCCGCCCATGCCGCCAAGACCGCCGGTGAGGATCCATTTGCCTTTCAGATCTCCGCCATAATGCTGTCGCCCCGCCTCGGCAAAGGTCTCATAAGTGCCCTGAACGATGCCCTGCGAGCCGATATAAATCCAGGACCCGGCCGTCATCTGGCCATACATCATCAGGCCCTTCTTATCGAGCTCGTTGAAATGGTCCCAGTTGGCCCAGTGCGGCACGAGGTTCGAGTTGGCGATCAGAACGCGCGGGGCGTCGGCGTGGGTTTTCACGACGGCAACGGGTTTGCCCGATTGCACGACCAACGTTTCATCCGACTCCAGCCCCTTGAGCGTGTCGACGATCAAGTCGAAATCCTTCCACGTTCGCGCCGCCCGACCGATCCCGCCGTAGACGACCAGTTCATGCGGGTTTTCGGCCACGTCCGGATGCAGGTTATTCATCATCATTCTCAGCGGTGCCTCGGTCTGCCAGCTCTTGGCATTCAATTCTGGACCGGTGGGCGGAAAAACGTCGCGGATGTTGTGTCGGGGGTCGGTCATTTCTGTCACTTCCTCACATGTCGTCACCGGGCAAGCAGATGCCCGGCGATGATGTTGCGTTGAATTTCGGATGATCCTTCGTAAATTCGCATGATCCGCAGATCGCGGGTCAGGCGTTCGATCGGGAAATCCCGGGTATAGCCATACCCCCCGTGGATCTGCAGGGCAGTATCGGCGACCATGTCGGCAACCTCGCTGGCCTTGAGCTTTGCCATGGCGGCGGCTTCGCTGAACCGTTCGCCCAAATCGCGCTGCCGGGCGGCCTCGAGCGCCATCAACCGGGCCGCACGCAATTCCAAGGCCATGTCGGCAAGCATCCAGCGTATCCCCTGTTTGGCAGCCAGTGCTTCGCCTCCGACGATTCTGTCCCGCGCATAAGACTGCGCGGCGCCCAGAGCCGCAGAAGCCATGCCAATACACTGTGCGGCGACTTCGACACGGCCATTGTCGAGCACTTGCATCGCGGTCCGAAAGCCGGTTCCTTCGTTCCCCAGCAATGCATCGACCGGCAGGTGGCAATCCAGAGAAAGGGAAAAGACGTGCCCGCCCTTCAGGCCCATGGTTCGTTCGGGCGGTCCAGATTGGAAGCCCTCGGTGTCATTGGGCAATATGAAAGCCGAGATCCCACGGTGACCGGCCCCGGGATCGGTTACAGCAAAGACCACGAGAAAATCGGCAACGCCGCCATTCGAAATGAAGCATTTGCTGCCCTTCAGGTGCCAGCGCTGCCCTTCCCTCGTTGCACGCGTTTTCATGTCTGCCGGATCGCTGCCGGCGGTTGGTTCGGTCAGCGCAAAGGCGCCTAAGGCCTCGCCCGTGGCAGCTTTGGGCAACCAGCGCGCCTTCTGTTCGTCCGTGCCGCCCATCAGGATCGAATCCGTAGCGAGGAAATGGGCGGTCAAGGCCGAGGCAGTCGACCCGCAGCCTGCCGCGACGATCTCGACACTGCGCAACAGGGCGGAGGCCGAAATACCCGAGCCACCAAACTGCTCTGGCAAATTTGCCCCCATCATCCCGGCTTCGGCAAGAATGGCCAGCTGTTCATGCACAAAGGAGGCGGTCTCATCGACCTCAGCCGCCCTTGGCGCAATCCGCTCGGTTACCAGCCGCTCGAGCACATCGCAGAACATCCGCTCTTCGTCACTGAGCATGTGATAGAGGTTATCGGTCCGTGCAGTGGTCATGGCGGATTTCCCCCGACAAGCGTTCCCTCATGGCGCATCTGCGCAATGTCTTCGTCACTCAAACCGCAAAGCTCGGCAAGAATGTCGGCCCCATCGGCGTTCAATCCAGGGGCTGTGCCATCGCTGATGGGCTTGGCCCCATCAAACAAGACCGGTTGTCCCACCGTGGGCGCAGCCCCGAGAACGGGATGCGGCAGGTGCTTCACCAGCCCTCGAATGCCGGCTTGTTCCGAAGACGCGGCCTGCGCGATATCCCAGATCGGCGCTGCAGGCAGATGCGCGCTGGCAAGTTGTTCCACAGCTGTTTCGACACTCAGGTCTGCGCTCCAAGCCTCGATCATGCGTCTGAGGGCGGGTTCGTTTTCAGTTCGGGCGTCATCGCTGGCATAAGCAGGGTCTCCGATCAGATCCGGACGGCCGATCAAGCCGGCAAGGCGCTCGAACTGAACCGATGTCAACACGGCGATTACAACCTGCCCGTCACGACAGCGAAAACAGCCGAAAGGGGTCGACAGGGGATGCCGGTTGCCGACGCGATCGGGGATTTTTCCGTCGTAGAAATACTGCGCGTGGCTGGTCACAAGCATCGAAAACAGAACGTCGTACATCGCCACATCCAGTGTCGCGCCCTGCCCCGAACTACTGCGTCCGACCAGCGCCGCCATGATCGCCCAGCTGGCAAAAAGACCGGCATTCAGATCGGCCACGCTTTCCCCGGTTTTCAGCGGGTCGCCGCCCTCTTCCCCGGTGGCGGCCATCAGCCCCGACATGGCCTGCACCACCAGATCGTAGGCTGGCATGTCACGAAACGGCCCCTGCTGGCCAAAACCCGAGATCGAACAGTAGATCAGGGATGGGTTGCGCGTCCGCAGCGCTGCCGCCCCAAGACCGATCTTGTCGGCGACACCGGGGCGAAAATTCTCGACCACGACGTCGCAGCCATCGGCAAGTTTCTGCGCTGCTCCCAAGCCACCTGGATGCTTGAGGTTCAGCGCGATGCTGCGTTTGCCACGATTGGTGAGCGTGAAAAGCGCGCTTTCGCCATCCCTGAAGGGACCAATGTGGCGATAGTCATCGCCCTGCGGTGGTTCAAGCTTGATAATCTCCGCGCCCAGATCCGCCAGCAGAGCCGTGCAATAAGGCCCGGCCAATACGCGGGTCAGATCGAGCACCTTGATGCCTGCCAATGGTTTCATCTCAGACTCTCCAGCATGTCGCCGGATGACAGAGCCGCAAGAATAGCGCCCAGATGCGCGCGCAGCCTGGTGGCCTTTCGATCGTCGAATGCCCATGGTGGCGCTTCCGAAGAAAGATACGCCCGTTGCGCCAGCTCCATTTGGATCGCGTGTATCCCATCTTGAGGCCGCCCATAGTGCCGGGTTGTCCAGCCGCCCTTGAAGCGACCGTTGAGCACGCAGTCATACCCCTTTGCGCTGCGACACAGATCGGCCGTGATGGTCTCGATCGCAGGGGCGCAGGTTTCGCCGCCATTGGTGCCGATGCTGAACACCGGAAGCCGGCCTTCGAACAGAAACGGGATCTCGGACCGGATCGAATGGCAGTCAAAGAGGATTGCCACGCCATGTAGCGCCCGGACCCGTTCAAGCTCGGCGCCCAAAGCAGCGTGATATGGCACATGATAGGCGTCGCGACGGGACAGGATCTCATCCTCCGACGGGGTCTGCCCCTCTTTCCAGATCGGAACGCCGTCGAAATCGGTCAGCGGACAGAGCGTCGTCGTATTCTGCCCCGGATAAAGCGATACGCCCGCAGGGTCGCGATTGGCGTCTATGGCATAGCGGTGCACGTTGGATTGAACGACAGTGGCCCCCTCAAGCAGCCCGTCATACAGCCGGTTGATATGCCAGTCCGTATCGGCCAGCCCCTGACCCCTTGGCGTCAATCGGTCCAGCAACTCATCCGGCAGCCACGTTCCGCCATGCGGCCGCCCGAGCACGATCGGACCATCCCGGCGGGTGACGGAAACCACGTTCATGCGCCCAGCTCCGGCAGATCGAGGCCGCAGGCCGCAGTCAATTGCCCGTCACGCACCAGCCGTGCGGCCTGTTCCAGATCCGGGGCAAGATATCTGTCGGCACCAAGGGTTTCGACGCGCTCGCGCAGGGCAGCTACCACCCTTTGCAGCGACGCAGAGGTGGCCAGCGGAGACCGGAATTCGACACCCTGAGCCGCGCAAAGCAGTTCGACACCGAGGATCCGCTCCAGATTTCCAGCCATCTGCCCCAGTCTGCGGGCACCGTGGGCGGCCATTGAAACGTGATCTTCCTGATTGGCGCTGGTTGGGGTGCTGTCGGTCACACAGGGATTCGCCAGATGCTTATTCTCGCTCATCAATGCCGCCGTCGTCACCTCGGCAATCATCAAACCGGAATTCAGCCCGGGATCCGGGGTCAGGAAAGGCGGCAGATCAAAGCTGAGCGTGGGATCCACCATGAGCGCGATACGGCGCTGGGCGATAGCGCCGATTTCTGACATGGCCAGCGCGATCATATCGGCAGCAAACCCCACAGGCTCGGCATGGAAATTTCCGCCGGAAACGATCAGGCCGGCGTGACTCAGGACCAATGGATTGTCTGTCGCCGCATTGGCCTCTATCTCGAGCGTCACGGCCGCCTGCCGCATCACGTCCATCGCTGCACCGGTCACCTGAGGCTGACAGCGGATACAATATGGATCCTGAACGCGGGTATCACCCTCGCGGTGGCTTTCGCGAATTTCACTTCCGTCAAGAATGGCCCGCATCGCGGCGGCGGCCTCAATCTGGCCGCGCTGCCCCCGAAGGGTGTGTATTTCCGGCTGCAGCGGGGCTGTCGACCCCATGATCGCATCAGTCGACATGGCGGAGATCACCAGCGCGTTTTGCGCTGCATGCCAGCCATCAAACAACCCGGCCAAGGCAAAGGCGGTGGAAAACTGGGTGCCGTTGATAAAGGCCAGCCCTTCCTTTGGCCCAAGTGAAATCGGGGCCAGACCGGCCTGTCTCAAGGCTTCGGCGCCCGGCATCACCGCGCCTTTGTATTCGGCTTCGCCTTCGCCGATGACCACGGCGGTCATATGGGCCAGCGGCGCAAGATCACCGGAGGCGCCGACCGATCCCTGCGCGGGAATGACCGGGGTCACCCCCAGCCTCAGCATCTGCTGAATCAATTCGACATGGTCCCAGCGCACACCCGAGGCCCCGCGCCCGAAGCTCAACAACTTAAGCGCCATCACCAGACGTGCCATCCGCCGCGGAATTGGATCGCCAACGCCGCAGCAATGGGACAGGATCAGATTGCGCTGCAATGTGGCGGTATCACCCGGCGCGATTTTCATCGAGGCGAGTTTACCAAAGCCGGTATTGACCCCATAGACCGCAGCGTCGCCCGATGCGGCCTGTGCGATCCGTTCCGCTGCGCGATCAACGGCTGGCTTGCAAACCGGATCGAGCGCGATCGCAAAATCCTCCCGGTAGATTCGTGCCAGCTGGCGCAGTGTCACCTCGCCGGGCGTTACCTGCAAAACGCTCATGGCTGACCTCCGAAGATGCGTTCGTGCAGCGGATTGAAACCAATGCGATAGGCCAGTTCCGCCGGATGCCCGACATTCCAGATGGCCAGATCGGCCCGTTTTCCCGCTTTAATTGTCCCGCAATCCGAAAGACCGAGTGCACGCGCGGCGTTTCGGGTCACGCCCGCAAGTGCCTCTTCGGGTGTCATGCGAAACAAGGTGCAGCCCATGTTCATCGTCAGCAGGAGCGACGTCAGCGGAGATGAGCCGGGATTGGCATCGGTGGCCAATGCCATTGGAACCCCGTATTTTCGCAGGTTCTCCAAAGGCGGCACCTGCGATTCCCGCATAGTGTAGAAGGCTCCGGGCAGGATCACCGCCGTGGTTCCCGCCGCGGCCATCGCCACTACGCCTTCCTCGTCGAGATACTCGATGTGATCGGCGCTCAGGGCGCCATAGCTGGCGGCAAGTTTGGTGCCGCCAAGGTTCGACAGTTGTTCGGCATGAAGCTTGAGCGGAAGCCCCAGATCACGCGCCACATCAAACACACGGGCAATCTGCGCCGGTTGGAATGCGATGCCTTCGCAGAACGCGTCGACCGAGTCCACCAGCCCCTCGGAGTGGGCCGCGTGCAGCGCCGGTATACAAACCTCATCAATATAGGCGTCATCCCGTCCGGCATACTCCGGCGGCACCGCATGCGCCCCCAGAAACGTGGTCAGAACCCTGACCCGGCGTTCTTCAACGATCCTGCGGGCCGCGCGCAGCATTCTCAATTCGGTCTCCACATCCAGCCCGTATCCGGATTTAACCTCGATCACGGCTGTTCCCTCAGCCAACAGCGCATCAACCCGAGGCAGGGCGTCCGCCAACAGGTCTTCTTCGCTGGCAGCACGGGTTGCCTTGACCGTCGAGACGATGCCACCGCCGGCCCGCGCGATCTCTTCGTAGCTAGCACCCTGCAGTCGCATTTCGAATTCCCGGGCGCGATTGCCTCCGGCGACGATATGGGTGTGGCAATCGATCAACGCCGGGGTGACCAGTCTCCTCCCAAGATCCCTGACTGGCCGACCCGCGTGTTGCGTTGGCAGCTCGGCTGCCGGTCCGGCCCAGGCAATGCGGTCTGCGTCCAGTACGATCGCCCCGTCCTCGATCAGCCCATAGGCGTCCGATCCGGTCATTGTCGCAAGCGTTGCGTTTGTCAGGAGCATGACGAAGAATCCCTTGTTTGGATCTCTTGCTTATGCTTTATGTCTGCACATAATGACCTGTCAAGCATGGAAGCGACATGACCGTCATCAGGGCCAAACAAGCACTCACCGCGCGGGGATGGGAAAATGATGTTCTCATCAGCATCAACCCAGACGGCAGGATAAGCTCGATCAAGGACGCAGGCACCGGCTCGGATCCCGATACCATCCAGGTTGGGGCGCTGGTCCCTGCCCCGGCCAACAGCCACAGCCACGCCTTTCAGCGGGCGATGGCCGGATTGACCGAGAAACGTGGAGACAGCCCGACTGACAGTTTCTGGACATGGCGCCAACTGATGTATCGGTTTCTCGATGCGCTGACCCCCGATCAGGTCGAGGCCATCGCCGCGCTGGTTCAGATGGAGATGCTCGAGGCCGGTTACGCAACCAATGTCGAATTCCACTATTTGCACCATCAACCCGACGGGCAGCCCTATGACAATCCTGCGGAAATGGCCGAACGCATTTGCGCCGCCGCCGCAACGAGTGGAATCGGGTTGACGCTGCTACCTGTGCAATACCAGTTCGGAGGCTGCGATCAGCGGCCACTGGGCCCCGGACAGCGGCGTTTCGGCAATGATCCGGACCGCTATGCCGACCTGCTGGAAGGCAGCCAAACTGCAATTTCGCAGCTGCCGCCCGACCGTGTTCTCGGTGTTGCGCCGCATAGTCTGCGCGCTCTGTCTCAACAGAGTTTGAAAGCAGTTGCCGCGCTTCGACCAGACGGACCGGTGCACCTGCATCTCGCCGAACAGATTCCCGAAGTCGAAGAGGTCCAGGCACATTGGGGGGCGCGTCCGGTTGAATGGGCACTCGACAATCTGGTGCTGGATCAACGCTGGTGCCTGATTCACATCACTCAGATGACTGCGCAAGAGACCAAGACACTGGCCCGGACCGGCTCAGTCGCCGGGTTGTGCCCTCTGACAGAGGCCTCATTGGGCGACGGGATTTTCGACGGCGTGCACTGGATGCAATCCGGAGGACGGATTTCCGTCGGATCCGACAGCAACATCAGAATATCACTGGCCGAGGAACTGAGGCAGCTCGACACCTCTCAGCGGCTTCGCGATCACAGCCGTGCCGCGCTTGCCACGGCGGAGCAATCGACCGGACGACGGTTGCTCGAGGCCGTGTCTGTCGGCGGCGCGCAGGCTGCCGGGCGAGGCTCAGGCTGGATCGAAACGGGGCAATGGGCCGATCTTCTGGCGCTGGACCTTGACCATCTGGACCTTGCCGGATTGCGCGGAGATACTATCCTCGACAGTTTTGTATTTGCCGGGGACAGCCGTTGCGTTCAACATGTCTGGTCTGCCGGACGGCACATGGTTCGCAACGGTCGTCATATCCGGCGGGACCAGATCGCCCGCGCCTATCGCAAGGCGGTCGCACCCCTGCGCGACGGGTTGTAAGCCCGGAGCCCGACCGCAGGGCAAATAAGTGAAGCAGCAGGTCCGCTTTCGCCGCTGCGCGCTTAGTAGCGGGTGGTCATCCGGTAACCACGTTGGAACAGAAGGCGGACATGGGTGATTGGCTGATCTTCCCACCACGTGGTGCGTTCGGCCAGAAACAGGGCGTCGCCCTCTGAGCAACCCAGATGCCGCGCAGTCCTCGCATCAGCTGTTGTCGCCGAAAAACTGATTTCGGCATCCGAAAACGGCACCGTAGCCACCAGCCATTCATTGGGGCCGAGCGAGTTGAAATCGGCATCGGCGGCCTGCGGTAGCGCCGCAAGATTGATCCAGCGATCTTCGAACTGGTAAGGGTTGGCGTCCCCGAAATGAACGCAGGCGAGGTGCAGGACCTGTCCGGTTGCCGTTCCGCCCAGACGGGCACGCAGCCAGTCGGGTGTTTCTACCACGTTTCGGTCAACCAGAGCATAACGATAGATCTGTCCCCGAGCTTCGATTTCCTGCCTCACGATCGGGATCGAGAACCGCGCCTGCCGCAATGGGGCCTGCCGGACACGCGTGCCTGCCTTGCGCTTGCGTTCCACCAGTCCTTCGTCGGCGAGTTCCCGCATCGCGCGGTTCACCGTTGCACGGGCGCAATCAAACTCGATGGCCAGATCCACTTCGTTTGGCAACAAGTCGCCCGGCGCCCAGACGCCTTTCAGAATCCGGTTGCGGATATCTTCTTTCACGTTGCGAAACGCGGTCTTCATGTCGGTTGCGTCCCCTTCCTTGGGCACCTTGGGAAACGGCTGTCGCCTGTTCAGTTGCCCATCTTGGCGTCAACCAGCGCCTCTTCGGCAATCATCGCCTCCAGCTTGCGTCGGAACCGCAGTTGCCCGCCGTCAATCGGCAGATCGATATGCGGAGACGTCTTTTCATCCATTCCAACCTGAACCGCGTCCAGCACGGCGCGGTCTTCCTCGAACGCAGCGCGCACATCCTCGCTCATCATCTGAGAAAGATCCGCATCGTCCGGCCTGACATTGCGCAACTGGAACCAGTAATACCGGGTTTCTTTTTCGGTGGTGGGTGTCATGAAGTTGTAGCTGTCCATCACGAATGTCTTGTCATGCAACGGCCCGTCAGGACCACCGGTGCCTGCCGGTGTGAACACCGCCCGGATCAGCGCATGGGATGGATAGCGTACCTCGTAATGCTGCAACCGGTCGCAGTTTCCGTCAAACTCGATCACCTTCTTGTAGAATGGCGCGGGTTCCACATCCATCATCCAGCGATGCACGATGACACCGTCGTCGGTTTTGCTGACGCGCAGCGGGGTGTCCTTGGTTGCATCCTGCGCAAACGACCCCTCATGCACCCATGCCACGTGCGTGGGATCAAGCAGGTTGTCCGTCATGTAGAGATAGTTGCATTTCAACTCCATCGCAGCGCCGCGATTGAGGCCCCAGTCAGGATGATCAAAATTGGGGATGTCGATGATTTCCTCCGGATCGGCAATCGCAGCATTGCCCATCCAGATCCAGACCAGCCCATATTTCTCGTGAACCGGATACGGGCGCACCCGCGCGGCAGACGGAATCCGCCCCTGCCCTGGCGCCCAAACGCACTGCCCTGCGCAATCAAAGGTCAGCCCGTGATAGCCACACTCGACATTGTCGTTCTTGATCCGTCCCTTGCTGAGCGGAAGCTTGCGGTGCGGACAGGCATCTTCGAGCGCGATGACCTCGCCCGCGGATGTGCGGAAAATGCAGATCTTTTCACCCAGCACCAGGATCTGTTGCAAAGCATTACCGATTTCACTGCTCCATGCCGCAACATACCATGCGTTCTTGAGAAACATTGTCACCTCGTGCGCAAACCGAATTCACAATCGGCTTCAGGATTATGTGCAGACTTATTTCCCGTCAATTGTTTTTCCCGATCAGCAGTTATTCCATGAATTTTCCCGTTCTATCGCCTCGCGCCTTGGTGTAGCGTCGACCGGACGGCAACCGTTTCGGGAGAAACCTCTATGCTCACGACACTCTTGCAGCGCACCCGCGCTGCCTGCCTGACGACGGTTGTGCTTGCACTTGCCGCCTGTGCGCCCTCCATGCGGTCCGAGGCGGTGCCCGGTAGCTTCGCCTGGTTCGATCTTGTCACCGACCAGCCCGAGGCTGCCCGTAGCTTCTATTCCGGCCTGTTCGGGTGGCGCTTTGCCGACGGGCCAGCGGACAATCTGCAGATCATCTCCAACCGTGGAGAACTGATCGGCGGGTTGGTGCAAGGCGACGATCAGGACACAGCACGCCCCGAATCGCAGTGGAAACCGGTGCTGAGCGTCAGCGATACCTCAGTTGCACGGGCCCGGGCCGTAAGCTCTGGCGCCAACCCATTAGGCGAGGTCGTCCAAACACGGTCCGGACAGCTTGCGGCTCTGCGCGACCCGACCGGCGCCGTGCTGACGATCTATGATGGGGTCGAAGGTGTTCCGCTTGGCACGCCGCCTCGCGTCGGAAGCTGGGTCTGGGTGGATCTTCTGACTGGCAATCCGTCCCGGGCAAGACGGTTTTACCGAGATGTCGCCGGCTTTGAGACCCGGAAGGAAAACCGGGATGGGACAACCAGTTTCGAGGTCTTTTCAAGCAACGGCAAGGATCGCGGCGGCATGATTCCGATCTCCCGCAGCGCCGCTTCTCCCGGTTGGATCGCCTATGTTGGCGTCGATAACATTGACGAAACACTTGCCCGTGCCCAGGCATTAGGGGCAACAGTTCCCGCCCGGGCAGGAGACGTCGCGATCGTGATAGATCCGACAGGAGCGGTGTTTGGGGTCGCCCAAAGACCTGCGAACTAGTCGACCGGCAACGAGGATCAAATGACCGAAGGCACTGCCCCGCTTACCCCCGCAGAACTGAAGGCCCGTGAAGGCCGTTCGCTCGTCATTGGCATGGTGTCGAACCTGTTCATGGGGGCTGCCGGCATCACTGCCGCGCTGCTGTCGAATTCCAACGCGGTTATGGTCGACGGGCTGTTTTCACTGATCGGCTTTTTCGCAGCATGGTTCGGGCGTCAGATCGGTCAGCGTGCGGACCTGGGTCCGGATCGGCTCCGCCCGATGGGATACGCGGCCGAGGAATCCATCTTTTCCACATTCCGATCGCTGTCGCTATTGGGTCTGGTCCTCTTTGCCGTGTTTGGAGCGATCCAGAACATAACCAGATATCTCAACGGGGATCCGCCGCCCGAACTCGTCTATGAACCGCTGTTTGTCTATTTTGCCGTGGTCAGCCTGACTTGCCTTGCCACTTGGTTCGTGCATCACCGAAACTGGAAAAATACCGGAAAAGTCAGTGATATCCTTAGATTGGAGGCTAAAGCTGCTGCTTTTGACGGGTTTATCACCCTCGCCGCCGGGATCGGGCTTATCGGTATTCATTTTTTTCGCGAGGGGTTTCTTGCCCCGATCGCACCGATCGGCGACTCGATCATTGTGCTTGGCCTGTGTCTGACGGCGGTTGGTCAGTACTACCGGGATTTCATAACCGGCTTGGGCGAGCTGGCCGGCGCAACCGCAAGCCCCGAAGCCCTTGTTAAGGCCAGACGAGCATTGCGGCCTGTCCTGGCTGAACAGGACGGCACGGTGCAGGACATCTCAGTGGTCAAGGTCGGGCGCAGTTTTCTGGTGACTGTCTATTTCACGCCCTCATCCCCAGTCAGCGCCGAGCAGATTGACAGGCTGAACCTCAGCCTGATCGCGGCGGCTCAAACCGTTTTGAACAATGCCGATGTCATCCTAATCATGAGCCAGTATGGCCGGCGTTGGCCCGAAGAGCTGGACCCGAGCCGGTAATCCCTGACCGGTTGCTTTCCGCGACTCCGGTTCTCCCGGACAAGGGGAAACACCGGTCCGCCAACCGACGAGATTTACAAAAAGGGCCGGGGTATCGCCCCGGCCCTTCTTGATCTTGCTGTCTGTTTCCATCAGGCGCTGCGGCGGCGTCGGCCGCCGGCACGCCGGCCGCGACCACCTTCGGCAGCGCCTTCGGCTCCGGGCGGTTTGTTGAACCGGATCCAGTCGCCACCATGGGCATCATTGTCGGTCAGCAGATTTGCGGCGCGGATTGCTTCCATCTCGGACCCGGCGCGGGGATTGGTCGACCCGAGACCGAAGATCTGGCAAAAGGTTTCGTCGTCCATGTCGGCGGGAAGGATGATGCCCTTCGCTTCGACCTCGGCCTTTTTCTCGGCGAGTTTCTTTGGTCCAACCGGCAGCGCAACCGGGTTCATGATCGCCGAGGTCATGCCGGCAGTCATCGCCATCGGTAGGAACGCGTTGTTGATTCCATGACGGTTCGGCAAGCCGAACGAGATGTTGGAAGCGCCGCAGGTCGTGTTGACCCCCAGCTCCTCGCGCAGACGCCGCACAAGGGCAAAGACCTGCAGGCCAGCGGTTGCCATGGCGCCAATCGGCATGACCAGCGGGTCAACCACGATGTCATGGGCAGGGATACCGAAATCGGCTGCGCGTTCAACGATCTTCTTGGCCACCGCAAAACGAACGTCGGGATCCTCAGAGATGCCTGTATCGTCGTTCGAAATCGCCACCACCGGAACATTGTATTTCTTGACCAGCGGCAGGATCTGCTCCAGCCGTTCTTCTTCACCGGTGACCGAATTGAGCAGCGGACGCCCCTCGCAGACTTCCAGACCTGCTTCGAGCGCACCGGGAACCGAACTGTCGATACACAGTGGCACGTCCACCAGCCCCTGAACGAGCTCGACGATCTGTTTCATCAGAGGCGGCTCGGTTTCGTTCGGGTTAGGGTTGGAGTTATAGACCACACCCGCGTTGATATCGAGCACCGAGGCCCCGGCGGCGACCTGCGCCAGCGCGTCCTTTTCAACGGTCGAGAAATCGCCCGCTTCCAGTTCCGCGGCCAGCTTTTTGCGGCCGGTCGGATTGATACGTTCTCCGATCACGCAGAATGGCTGGTCGAAGCCGATGATCGCGGTCTTGGTTTTGCTCTCTACGATGGTCTGCGTCATGGTCTGCCTTTCAGACGGAGTTTTGCGGGCGGTCTTTATGCCGGGCGAACCGGACGGGTGCTGTCGCCACCGTTCTCGATCGCCCAGTTTGCGTTGGTTTTGATCCCGCCCAGCGGGAAGAAATGAACATTGGTGATGTTAAAGTCGGGATTGGCGGCCTTATGCGAGGCCAGTTCGGTGATTACATCTTTGGGCGCATAAGGAAGCAACAGCTTGGTAACGTCCATTGCGCGCTTCTGCAGCACTTTCAGCGATGGGCCGACACCACAGGCGATGGCGAACTTGATCAGGGTCTGCAGCTTGGCCGGGCCAGCGATCCCGATGTGAATGGGAAGGTCGATGCCCGCGCGCTTGAGCCCCTCGGCCCATTCGATAATCGGCTTGGCTTCGAACGCGAACTGCGTAGCCAAGGCCATCTCGGCATCAGTACGCTCGGAAAATTTCTGTTTCCACTGGAGCGCTTCGTTCACGTTCTTCGAGCTTCCGTCCGGGTCGATGTCCCGGTTTCCTTCGGGGTGCCCAGCCACATGAAGCCGCTTGAACCCGGCCTTGTCGAACAGTTCGGTTTCCATCAGCTGCATCGAGCAGTGAAACGCGCCATGAGGCTCGGCGACACCCCCGGCCAGCAGCAGCGCCTGATCGACGCCGGCCTCGCCCTGATACATGGCAATCCAATTTTCCAGCGTTGCGGCATCCTTGATGATCCGCGCCGGGAAATGCGGCATCACGGGGAACCCCTCGTTCGCGAGCCGCTTGGCGGTCGCGACCATGTCTTCGATCGGCGTACCGTCGATATGGGCAATGTAGACGCGAGTATCCTGCGGCAGCAGCGCACGAAAATCCTCGATCTTTTCAGCGGTGCGCGGCATCACTTCGATCGAGTAACCCTTGAGAAACGCCTCGACGGTAGGGTTTACCGGGCCGGGTTCGACCGCATCACGTTTCTTGAAATTCAGCAAAGCCATCATGGCCTCCCATAGTGCTGAGGGCGTCATGCCCAGCCGTCATTGGCGATCAGGGTCTTGATGCGATCCTGATCGTATTCCGCTTGCAGACGCAGAGCTTCGGCCTTGGCCACTTCGGCAGGATCGCCGTCGACAGCATAGGGCTTGGCCTTGCGCCACTCGGCCAGATAGGCGTCGGAATCCTTGGCATTCACTTTCATCGCGGCGCGATCGATGGCCTGCTCGAAACGTTCTTCGAGCTGCACCTTCGCGCCCCGCCGGCCTTTTCCGACGATGACCTGGGCCGGGATATCCCGCCAGTAGACGATTGTGACGTCAGGCATTACCGATTCCTCCTGATCCGGTGAATCGGTTCTAGACGTCATTGGCAAAACGCAAAGGTCGGTTTTCGACACCTGCGCCTTTCGCAGCGACGTTCGGAACCGGCACCAGCACTGTCCCGACAGGTAAGGGTTACGTGTCGGAAAGGCCACAGCAGCAAACACCCAAAATTCTCATGAACATATTGGCGACAGTTCAACAAATTCTGCGGAGGGTGATTTGGTTGCCTCCGTTTTGTTTGACAGCGATATTTGATCGGCGCGACCGCGACGCCGCATTCGTGATCGAACACCACACGCTTCCGGCCAAGCTGTTCATCGGACAGCGGGTCAGGGGTTATGACCGGATCTACAAGATCGAAGAGCTGTCTCAGCTTGCGCTTGACCTGAATGCGCGGACGGGTCGCGAGATTGGGTAGACCCGAAAAACCTCTTTAAAGATAAGGCCCTGTCCAGATGACCAGAAATCGAAAGCACCGGACAGCCTGCTCGCCTATCTGAACACGGAATATGACCGTCTGAAAGATAACTTCGAAAACCCGTTTGCATAGCTTGCACGAACCAAGGCGCACTCCTATTGTCGGGGTAACTCGAAATCGGAGGGCGTGTGAACATGGCGCCCAAGCGTCCCAGTGGTGCGGGCGCGTTCCCGAAAGCGGTCGAAAGCCCCGCGCCCAGCCGGCCGGATCATGATGCGCTATATGCGGCGCTCGATCTTGGCACAAATAGTTGCCGCATGCTGATTGCCCAGCCAAAGGGCAGCGGCTTTCATGTGGTGGACAGTTTCTCGAAATCGGTTCAGCTCGGGTCCGGGCTGGAACGCACGGGTCGATTGTCCCGGTCGTCAATGGCCCGGACTGTCCAAGCCTTGCGGATCTGTCAGCAAAAGCTCAAGCGGAACAAGGTCCGGCGAATGCGTCTGGTGGCGACCGAAGCCTGCCGTCGCGCCCGCAATGCCCGCGACTTCATCCGACAAGTCAAACGCGAAACGGGACTGACGCTCGAAATCATCCAGCCCGAAGAAGAAGCCCGGTTGGCGGTGATCTCATGTGCGCCACTGGTGTCGACCCGCACCGAGCAGTTGCTGGTCGTTGATATCGGCGGCGGGTCAACCGAGCTGGTCTGGATCGATCTCTCCTCGGTTCCGCGTCGCGACCGGCCTTCATCAATCATGCGGCTTCACGCCGGGTTCCATCCCGCCGAAAGCCCGTTTCCAGCCGCCAAGGTGGTAGACTGGATCTCGGTACCGCTGGGCGTTGCAACGCTAAGAGATCAGTTCAACGACGTTGAAGATGACTCTGCGCGTTTTGCACTGATGAGCTGGTTCTTCGAAGAAAACCTGGCTGATTTTGCGCCTTACAAGGATGAACAGGCCCGCGAAGGATTTCAGATCGTAGGCACCTCGGGCACCGTTACCACAGTTGCCGCCTCTCATCTGGGGCTGAAACGCTATGACCGGACCAAGGTGGACGGGCTGAGGATGACCAGCGACCAGATCGACAAGGTGATACGCAACTATCTGGAGCTGGGTCCGGCCGGCCGGCGTCGTGACCCCCGTATCGGCGAAGACCGACAGGCGCTGATCATGTCCGGTGCGGCCATTCTTCAGGCGCTGTTGCGCTGCTGGCCCACCGACCGGCTGTCGGTGGCTGACCGGGGCCTGCGTGAAGGCTTGCTCTATGCCCAGATGAGCGCAGACGGTGTGCTGGAGGACGGTCCCTTCTGAGCGTCCGGCCTGCTGCGGAAACCTTATGGTCAGCCAGCGCCAGCGTCGTGTGTCCCCAAGCGACAGGTTTCGCAGCGTTTCTTGTTCTTTCGCTGTTTAGTGGCAAAGGTTTTGCAGGTTCTCGCTGTTTGGGCCGTCTCATTCAACAGCAAGCCTGTCATCCTGCGGAGCGGTGACTGGACCTTTTGCGATCATCTGAAGATCCGCAGTGTTTGGGTTATCAACGCCATTCTGGTAACGCTGATGTTAGGAAAGGCGCAGGCACTTCGTCTGATCTGATCGCCTGTCCTGACCAGAACGCGTGACAAGGCAGGCCGATCGGCTTGTTTCCTCCTCACAGACGGGGTATCGCGGCGCCGATTGGAGAATTTGACGTGGCCAAGAACACATCCGGGCGCGGACAGCGCGATCTGAAGGTCAAGGTAAAGAGCGCCCGGGGGCGCAAGCTCAGCTCAACCCGCTGGCTGCAGCGGCAACTCAATGACCCATACGTGAAGCGCGCCCAGACCGAAGGATACCGCGGACGCGCCGCGTTCAAGATCCTGGAGCTGGATGACAAATACCGGTTTCTTGTGCCCGGCGCCCGTGTCGTCGACCTTGGATGCGCCCCGGGCGGGTGGTGTCAGGTCGCCGTGAAACGCGTCAACGCGCTTGGTGAAAAGCAGGGGAAGAAGATCGGAACCGTTCTGGGCATCGACCTGCAAGAGGTCGAACCGGTAGCCGGCGCCGATATTTATCAGCTCGACTTCATGGATGAAGGGGCCGATGACAAGGTCAAGGAATGGCTGGACGGCAAGGCCGATGTGGTGATTTCGGATATGGCTGCAGCGTCGTCCGGCCACAAACAGACTGACCATCTCCGGATCATTTCACTGTGCGAAGCCGCCGCCTATTTTGCTTTTGATGTGCTTGAAGAGGGCGGCACATTTGTGGCCAAAGTGCTGGCTGGCGGAGCCGAAGGTGAACTGCAAAAGCTGCTCAAGCAGAAATTCACCAAGGTGTTTAATGCCAAACCGCCTTCTTCCCGGTCCGACAGTTCCGAGAAATTCGTAGTGGCGACGGGTTTTCGAGGCTGAGCATTACGATGTTGTTTAGCGCTTGGGCGCCGGACGGGTCAGGGATTGCGCAGCCAGGTATTGCCATTCCAATGTGGGGCCGTTCACAGTTCCTGCATACGCAGGGGTCTGAATGCGATTGATCGTCTGTTCCGACAGGTTTTCCTGCCGCAACAGTTCGAACAGGCGGGCATGGCGGGCGTGAGATCGGCTTTGGGTCAACAACATGGATCGGGTCCGGACAAAGTTTCGATGCCCCTGCCCTAACAATCTCATTTGCAAGCCTCGCGGCGGGATTGCGGCAATCCCGTGCCGGCGTTCGGATCTCGGTTTTGCGTTGCCTAACCTCCGAATTGCGCCAAAAGTTGCAACAGCGCCGGATCACCCGGAATGGCCTTCAATCCGTCCCGCAGTACCTGTCGAGCCGCGCCACGCCCTCGGGTCGCGTCGGTCAGGCGCACCATCATCATCCACGCCTCGGGCCGCTGTGGATCGAGAGCCACCACTTCTCCGAAGGCTCTCATGGCAGCCTGCAGATTTCGCTGCGTCAGTGCCATCCCCCCCAAAACCAGATGGGTTTCCGGGAAATCGAGCTTGGTGGAAAGCGATGTTTGCCAATCCCGCATTCCATCGCGCAGCAGCGCCTGATCGGACGGGGCAAGCGCAGCCGTGTTCAGGTCGAGCATCTCCCGCGCGGCCGCGATTCGGACAGACCGGACAGGGTCGCGCAAAAGCGGCACAATTCGTTCGGCCCGAAGTTGTGGCCCGGCTGCCCGTTGCAGCGGCGCCGCGTTGGCGCGCACCAACGGATCGGGATCGGCCAGAAGCGGCGCCGTCGCAGCCGCCGCCGCAGCGTCGGCCACCGGTTGCATCAGGTAGAGCGCGGTGGCGCGGACAATTCCGGGTTTCTCGGCATCAAGTGCCAGCGTTTCCAAATCACCCGCAGCGGCCTGAGGCGACGTTCGGGCCAGCGCAAAACTCTGCCCGAAATGCGCTCCCCGATGGTTGGACACGGGATACCATGCTTCGATCTGGGCCGCCGCCCAAGGCTGATCTTTGTCAGAATGGCAATCAGTGCAGGCATCCGGGCTGCCGGTCTCCGAACCCAGGTCGGGTCGCGGAACCCGGAAGGAATGATCGCGCCGGCCATCGATACCCATATAGGTCCGCTCGATCATGTGGCAGGACTTGCACTGCGCTCCTTCGCTGTCCTCGGGATGATGGTGGTGATCCGGGGTGTCATAATCTGCCTGTCGCAGAGACGGAAAATCCGGGTTCCCGGCGGGCGAATGACATTGGGTGCAGACCGCGTTTCCCTGGGCCTTCAGTTCCGCCTTGTGCGGATCATGACAATTCATGCACCCCACACCGCGGGCATACATTTTCGACTGCAGGAATGATCCGTAGACATACACCTCGTCGAGGATCTGGCCATCAGGATGATAAAGACCCGGCCTCAGCGGAGCGAGGTTATGGGCATCCAGAAACGGAGTGCCCGGCAGCGGATTGCCATCGGTCAGCGCCTCGCGCCGGGAATGGCAGCCCGCGCATTGCTGGATGTCCGCCTCGGTATCGCCCTGCCCAAAGCTCATGGTGAAACCATATTGGTCAAGTCCGGCGCCGGGTTTCTTTCCGTCTACCCATTCCAGATGTGCCGCGCCCGGCCCGTGGCAGGATTCGCAGCCGACCCCAATTTCGGCCTCGACGGAACCATATGTCCGGCTACGCATATCATAGCGGCGCTCGTAACCTGTCGCGTGGCATTCAGCGCAGCGTGCGTTCCACGTCTTGTATGGGCCGGTCCAGTGCAGCCCGTCCGAAGGTGGCAGGTCCTGATCGGGATAGAGGTGATACCATTCCTGACGGACTGCGTCCCATGTCACATCAAAGCTCTGCAATCGTCCCGGTTCAGTTTCAAAGAGGTATTGCTGCAAAGGGGCAATCCCGACAACCGAATGCAGGTCATAACTGCGCTGCGCGCCGTCCTTTTCCGTCACGTCTGCCGAATAAACACCGTCGGCGACCGAAAATGCCACAGACATTCCGTCATGCTCAAAGGTCGTCCCGTCGAAATCCCCGATGACGGTGTCGGGTCCGGGCATCGTCCATGCCAGCGCATGATGCGACCCGGACCAGGCTTGTGTCTCTTCCTCGTGGCAATCGGCGCAGACCTGAGACCCGACATATGCCGGCACCTCCTGCGCCTGCACAGTCTGTGTGATCAGACCGATCAGAAATGCAGCCGGAAAAAAATTTATCTTCAAGGCGCAACCCTTTGCAAACTAAAAACTACATCGACGCGAGCCCAGTCACCGGTCTCTGGCGTTACCTGCTGACCTGAGGCAATCAAGGATCGGTTCAAGTTGCATCTCATAGCAGCTCCGATGGATCGCCCCGATGCTTGTCCTGCGCTTCGCCCGGATCTTCATCCGGATCCTTGCCCCCTTCTTCGGTAAGATCCATCAGCGCTCCATTATACTCGGCCCCAAAAATCAGGATCGCCGCATTCAGATACAAAAAGATCAGCGCGGCCATTGCTCCGGCAAGCCCGGCATAAGTGGCGCTGTAGCTGGCAAAGCGAGACAGGTAGATCGAAAACCCCCACCCGGCCAGCAACCAGAGCGCAAAGGTCAGAAGGACACCGGGCAGCAATTGCCGCATGGAGTGGCGGCGGGCCGGCAAGATCGCATGACAGGAAAAGATCGCGGCCACCGGTATGACAAAGGCGAAAATCCAGGCCAGCCGCTCGCCTGAAAACCAGCTCCATGCCTTGGACGGCACCGTATCGGAAACCAGCGACGTATAGACCGGCAAAACAACCTCGACCGTGGCGGTGACAATCAGGATGGCGCCGCTGACGATTACCACCGCAAGGCAGAGCAGCCGCGTTTTCCAGAATGGTCGGTTGTCCTCGTCATGATAGGCCCGCGTCATCGCCTCGCGCACGGCGTCTACCCCGTTGGACGAGAAATAAAGCGCCAACACGCCACCAAATGTCATCAGCCGGGTCGAGGAATTTGCCAGAACGGATTCCAGTTCGGCAAGGATCGGCTCGGACACCTCCTTGGGCCACGCCCCGAACACGAGGTCGATCATGTCCTGCGTCAGCATTCCCTGGGACAGGCTGCCTGCCAGCGCCACGACGAAAAGGATAAAGGGAAACAAGGCCAGCATCATCGACATCGCGACATGCGAGCTCATGATCCAGCCACCCTTGGTGTTGAAACGTTGCGCGGCCAGTCCAAAGGCGCGCACCGGCAGCAGCGGGTCAAACATGCGCGATTTCCGGATGCATCAGCGAGGTGTCGGACGCCTGCAACAATCCAAAGAGCGCCGACAAGGCCGATCGACCCGCGCCAATCCAGCTGCAACCGGTGTTCCGTCTCATCATCTGCATGGATCCCTGTCCCGCCCCGGCCAATGCATTGGGAGTTGCGGGGCCCCCTACCAATCAGGCGAACGTTGCACAACTATCGGGAAAGATGCAACATCCGCCACAACACACCTATCAATACAGGGCAGCGAACCTGTCGGAGTCGAGTTCATGTATTCCCATCCTAAGACAATGACACCGAGACCCGGAGTGGCAGGTTACTCTCATATCATATTCCGGCGGTGTCCGATGTCCGGCCTGCACCGGATCAAAATCCGAGAGCGGCCATGACGGGACCCGAAGAAAACCCGCAACCCGGACGCCCCGCGGCCCTGCGGCTGACCCTGTCTGCAAGTCGGGATATCGGCATCATCATCGCCGTTTCAGTGCTCGGCCTGAGCGCCGGTGCGGGGTTTCTGATCCCGCTGGTGCTGGCGTTCCTTGCCTATGTTCTGATCACCGCCGTCAGCGATCGGGTCCTGCAAATGGAGCGCATGCCGATCACGATACCACGTTGGGTCGCGGATTTGATCGGCGTTGCGGTGGTGCTGGCCGGCCTGTTCGCCGTGATGTTCATTCTTGCCAGCCAGGCCACGCATCTGGCGCGCGAGGTCGGAAACTACGAGGTCGCATTCGACAGCGCCGTCAACAGGGTTGTGGCTCTGATTGGCACCGATGTCGCCCGGTTTCTGCGCGATACGCTGGTGGGCATCGACATGTCGCTTGTCGCCCGCAGCGCCTTTGGCGGGGCAACCTCGTTTCTGAGCACGTTTCTGCTGATCAGCCTATATGTCGGTTTCATGATGGCGGAACGCACGTTGATGGGGAAAAAGCTCAAACTGGCGGTCCGGGACACCCGGCTCAGTCACGAGCTGTCCAGTATCATGGCCGCGGTGTCGCACAGCCTGCAGAGCTATGTGGGTGTCAAGACTTTCGTGTCCACTCTGACCGCCCTCGTCAGCTATGGCATCTTCCGTTGGCTGGGGCTGGAATTTGCTGAAACATGGGCTGTTCTGACATTCGCGCTCAACTTCATCCCTTCGATCGGTTCTATCATCGCGGTCATCTTTCCCGCGACGGTCTCGCTTCTGCAATATGACACGATCACTCCGTTCCTGATCATCGTCTTTCTATGTGGCTCGGTACAGTTTCTGATGGGCAACCTGCTGGATCCGGCATTGCTGGGAAGATCGCTGAACCTGTCCACCGTGATGGTGATGCTGGCGCTTACCTTCTGGAGCGCCGTCTGGGGAATCATCGGGGCGTTCCTGAGTGTGCCTCTGACTGTCTGCATCATGATCGTTTTTGCCCAGATACCGGCATTGCGACCAGTGGCCATCCTTATGTCGAAGGATGGAAAGCTAGGACCTGCGGCAACTGAAAATTCAAACACTTCCGCCTGAAACGACGGGCCCCAATCTGAAGGAGTGATCACATGGCGACCAAGGCACAGCTCGAAGCTGAACTGGCCGCGCTCAAGGCGCAACTGGCCAGCCGCCCCGAATCCTCAACCGCCGACCCCGCGAGTGTTTCGGAAGAGTCTGCAAGTGCAGGCACTGCCGAAGAAGCAAAAGACCGGTTCACGGAACTGTTGCGCGAACAGGGCATAGACCCCACCGAGATCGAAACGCTCTGGTCAAGCCTGAGCCATGAGCTCGAAGACCTGACCCGCGACAAACCCCTTGTCACCGCCATCGCCGCCTTTGCTCTGGGATTCGCCCTCGGGCGGATCACCAAGTCCTGATCCCTCTTTACCAATCCCGAGGAGACCCCGATGACCCGGATCGCCCAGAACCTTCAAATCGTCTTGCGCACCGAGCGCCTGATCGCCCGTCGCCATATGTCAGTCCTGCGTCAGCAAACCGGGTTGATGGCCTTTGCCGGGCTGGTAACCGGCATTGCCGTGATCATGTTGAACCTGGCTGCCTTTCTGGGACTGCGCGAGGTCGTGGCCCCGCATTGGGCGGCCAGTCTCGTGGCTCTGGCCAATCTTGCTCTGGCGGCCATATTCGCGGCCCTCGCCAAGAACCTCAACGCAGAAAAGGATCTCGAGCCAGTGACCGAATTGCGGGACATGGCGCTTGCGGATATCGAGGCCGATGTCGAGATTGCATTGGAAGAAGCCCGCGATCTGACCGCAAGCATCAGGGCAATGGCCCGCGACCCTCTAGGAACTGCCCTGCCCGCAATGATTGGCCCGCTGATCTCGATCCTGCTGAAATCCGGGCGCAAGTAGCACTGGCTGCTCCTGCCGACCGCCCCGGTGCGGAGCAGCTGGGGACCGGCGACAGGCATTCGGAACTTGGTTGTCCGTCGGAGGTTGGGAAGGCGGTCCGGTATTCGCCTCTTGCCAGACTTCGCAGGCTCCGCCAACCTGCTAACATTCACGAAAATTCATAAAGGCCGAGACCAACCATGACCGCTCGCGAACAGATCCACGACCTCCGCGCCCGTATGGGTCAGTCCATCATCGGCCAGACCGATGTGATCGACCGTCTGGTCATCGGTCTTCTTGCCAACGGAAACCTTCTGGTCGAAGGCTTGCCCGGTCTCGCCAAGACGCGTGCGATCAAGGCAATGGCCAACAATCTCGACGCGGATTTCAGCCGTATTCAGTTTACTCCGGACCTGCTGCCTTCGGATGTCACCGGGACCGAGATCTACGCCCAGACCGACAGCGGCGCCGAATTCCGGTTTGAGCCGGGCCCGATCTTTGCCAATGTCGTTCTGGCAGACGAGATCAACCGGGCTCCTGCCAAGGTTCAGGCCGCGCTGCTGGAGGCGATGGAGGAGCGGCAGGTCACGGTTGCGGGCACCACTCACAAGATGGAGCCGCTGTTCATCGTGATGGCGACTCAGAACCCGATCGAGCAGGAGGGGACCTATCCCCTGCCCGAGGCCCAGATGGACCGGTTCCTGATGCATGTTCAGATCAGCTATCCTCCGGTCGAAGACGAGGTCGAAGTCATTCGACTGGTCAGGGGCGAGGAACAGGCGGCACAGGCCAGCGACAAACCCCAAAAGCCACAGCCGATCCCGCAACAGGCAGTATTCGATGCGCGATCTGAGATCGGGCAGATCCACGTGTCCGAAGCCATGGAGCGCTATATGGCTGACCTCGTGCAGGCGACCCGGACACCAGAAGACCTGTCAGACGATCTGGGCCGCTGGATCGAGATCGGTGCAAGCCCCCGCGCCTCGCTGGCGCTGGATAAATGCGGTCGCACCCATGCTTGGCTTGAAGGGCGTGACTATGTTGACCCGCAGGATCTGCGTGCAGTTGCGCCCGATGTTTTCCGTCATCGTCTGACGCTCAGCTTCGAGGCGCATGGGGATGGTAAATCAGCAGACGACATAAGCGCCGAGATCCTGCGTCTCGTCGCGTTGCCCTGATCTGCCGAACCGCGAGGGCATGATGCCGGACCCACAAACAGACCCCCGCATCCACGTTGACGCGCAACATCTGCGCGACTTGGGGGCGCAGGCCCGGCTGCTGAGCCTGCTTCCGAAACAGCCGGCGCGCTCGGTTCTGAATGGGCGGCATGCCTCGAAACTACGCGGACGTGGCCTCGATTTCGAGGAATTGCGCAACTACCTGCCCGGCGATGACATCAGGAGCATCGACTGGAAAGTGACCGCGCGGTCGGGCGAACCGTATGTGCGCGTCTACACCGAAGAACGGGACAGACCGGCGCTGCTGCTGGTGGACCAGCGGCAAACAATGTTCTTTGGCAGTCAGGTCTACATGAAGTCTGTCGTGGCCGCCGAAGCCGCCGCCATCGCTGCGCACCGGATTCTGGCGCAGGGCGACCGGATTGGCGCCATCGTGTTTGGTGACGACATGATCGCCGAACACCGCCCACAACGCCGACCGGCGGCGCTGGACCGGGTTCTTGGGTCGATTGGACGGGCCAATTCCCGGCTCGGCCCGGGGGGACACGACCAATCGGCCGTTCGTTTGGATGACGTCTTGCAGCAGGCGGCCAAGGTCACGCCAACCAACGCGCTGATCGCGGTGTTTTCGGATTTTGACGGGTTGAGCGCGCGAACCGAACGCCTGTTGGCACAGCTCAACGCAAAGGGTGATCTAATCCTGTTCCACGTCGCCGATCCGACATCTGCCGGCCTGCCGAATGACCTGCGTGTCGCGATCTCGGACGGTGAGTTGCAGGCAACGCTCGATGCCACGGATGAAACAGTCCGAAACAAGGTCGAGGCGGCGTTGTCCAGTCGGCTGGACGCGCTCTATCGCTGGTCGCGCCGCCATGGCTTTCCGGTTTTGCCCCTGACGACTGCCGGGCCGGCGCTCGGCCAGCTGATGGGTCTTCTCGGCCATTTGGGCACTCGAAACGGTGGCGGGACATGAGCGATGCCACACCCTCATCCAGCCCTGTGTCCGATGACCTCTCGGGCAAATCTCTTGTCGAATTGCTCGACATGCTCGCGCCCATGCCTGCGCCGCCCCCGGTCTCAATGGTGCCGCAGACAACAGGATGGCTGGTTCTGGCCGTTCTCGTCGTCGCATTGGCAATCTGGCTGATCCTTCGCTGGCGCGCCCATACCCGGCGCGAAGCCTATCGCAAGGCCGCCCTTGCCGAACTGCAACAGACTGGTGATGACGTTGCCCGGATCGCCGCTGTTTTGCGGCGGGCCGCGTTGGCCGGGTTTCAACGGGAGCAAGTGGCTGGCCTGACCGGTTCGGCCTGGCTCGGTTTTCTTGGCAAAAGCTGTCCCGGTCTCGACATGTCCTCTCAGGCTGCACAAGCGCTGACAACGGCGCCCTATCGGGGCAGTTCCAGAGATCCCGCCGTGACCGAGCTTGCCCGGCGCTGGATCCGCAATCATCGAAGGGAGCAGCCATGAATCTGGCGCTTGCCTTCCCATGGGCCCTGCTGCTGTTGCCCCTTCCGCTGCTGGTCTGGCGTGTTGTCCCGCCGCACCGGCATCGTGTCACCGCTCTCAGGGTGCCGTTTTTCCGGCGGATTACAGAAGCCGCCGGGATCGATGCCACGCCCGGTGCGGTGGTGTTGCGGCGCCGCCGGATCCAGATGGTTGTCGCCATCCTGATCTGGCTGCTTCTGGTCTTCGGGCTGGCAAGACCCGAGCAGCTTGGTGAACCCGTGACACTGGAAAAGGCCGGCCGGGATGTGGTGCTGTCACTTGATATATCGGGTTCGATGGACGAACGGGACTTCAAGGCGCCCGACGGATCCCCAGTGCAGCGGCTCGAAGCCGTGAAATCCGTGCTTTCGGAATTCATCGCAGGGCGCGAAGGCGACCGCATGGCGCTGATCATTTTTGGCACGCGAGCCTTTGTTCAGGCCCCGTTCACCGAAGATCTGGCCTCGTTGCAAGGGTTTCTGGATCAAACCGTTGTGGGCATGGCAGGACCGAACACCGCGCTTGGCGATGCGATCGGGCTTGGCCTGCGCACATTCGACGCCAGCGAGGTCGAGGACAAGCTGATGATCCTGCTGAGCGACGGTGCAGACACGTCGTCGCGCATGACGCCGGTAAACGCCGCCGCCATTGCCGCGGACAGAGGGGTCACGATCTACACGATCGGCGTCGGGGACCCAGAGGCATCGGGAGAGGACAAGGTCGATCTGGAAGCCCTGAAAGACATTGCCGACCGCACAGGCGGGCAATTCTTCTATGCCGATGACCAATCCGCGCTGACGGAAATTTATGCCGAGATTGATGCACAGGCGCCCCGGGTTGTCGAAACTCTTTCATACCGTCCACGGGAAAGTCTCTCTCACCTGGCATTTGCCGCAGCCTTGGCACTTGCCATTGCCGGGCTGACCGGGCTGCTATTGGCGAGCCGGAGGAGCGTCTGAAATGGAGCAGTTCGCAGCATTCCACTTCATCCAACCGCTCTGGCTACTGGCGGTTCCGGTTCTGCTGCTCTTGTGGTGGCTGATCCGCAGACGAGAACAAACCGGCTCTGCTCCGGTCAGCGGAATTGCCCCGCATCTGGCCGCTGCGATGACCGTTGGCGGCAGCGATCAGGCGCGGCTGCGGCCTATCGACGGGGTCATCCTGTCCGGTCTGCTTCTGACCCTTGCCGCTGCCGGCCCGACTTGGACCCGCGCCCCGAACCCGCTGCTGGCAGATACCGCTCCGCTGGTGGTCGCCTTGAAGGTGACCGACAGCATGAGCCAAAGCGATCTGGCGCCAACGCGGCTGGACCGCGCCAAGTTCAAAATCCTTGACCTGATCGCAGCCCGCGCAGGCGGTCGCACCGCCCTGATCGCCTATTCCGGCACAGCCCATAGGGTTGCGCCACTGACCGAGGACCCCAACATTCTGCGCCCATTGCTTGAGGGGCTGACACCAGAGGTTATGCCCGAACCGGGCGATGTCCCCGGTGCGGCGCTGCAATTGGCGCAGGGCATTCTGAACGATGCGGAAACACCGGGCGCGGTGCTGTTCGTGCTGGACGATCTGCCGCCTGGTGCGGTGACGACCCTGACCGGAGAAGACGCGCCCGAGACCATCATTCTGACCGCCCTGCCCGATGGTCAGAGCCTGCCGCAACTGGCCGGGTCCGGTCTGAGTGTCATCCCCCTTGCCAACGACGACCGCGACATCGAGCGCATCATGCGCGAAGCCGAAGCAGCTTATGTTGCTGCGCTGCAGGGTGACGAAAGACTGCATTGGGAAGATCGCGGCTGGATTCTTGCTTGGCCTGCGGCTTTGATAATTCTTCTTTGGTTCAGGCGCGGCTGGACAATGCAGTGGGTCTTTCTCGCGGCCCTGCTCTCGGGGTTCGCCGCACCTGACAAGGGACATGCAGAGGGCTGGCACGACTGGTTTCTGACCCCTGACCAACAGGGACAGATTGCCATGAACCGGAAGGATTTCAACAAGGCCGCAACCCTGTTTGCAGATCCCTACCTCAGAGCATACGCGATGCTTCGGGCCGGGCAGTATCCCGAGGCGGCCGATCTGTTCGCTATGCTTCCAAGCCCCGAGGCCGCCTTTGGCGAAGGGATGGCGCGGATCCGAAATCGGGAGTATCGGCCAGCCATCCGCGCCTTTGAAACCGCGCTGGAACGTCGTCCAGGCTGGCCCGAGGCGGAACAGAATCTAGAGCTGTCCAAAGCGATCCTCGACTATGTGGAAACCGCCCGTGAGCAATCCGATACCGGTGAGGAATCTGGCATCGGTGCCGATGACGTAGTGTTTGACAACGAAGCGCAGCGCGGTGCCGACACGCAGATTGAAGCCCCCAAGGAGGACGCAGCCCCCCTCAATGCCGAAAGCTGGATCACCAGCATCGACACCGATATGGGGGACTTCCTGAGATCTCGCTTTATCTTGGAAAATCAGGGGCGTGATCAATGATGCTCAGATGTCTCGTCCTTGTTATTCTTATTTTTCCGGTATGTTCGCAGGCCCAGACACCGCTCGTTTCGATTGAACTCCCGGACGGAGAAGTCGTGGTCGGACAACCGCTGGTTCTTCGGATGAAGGTTCTGGTTCCCACCTACATGCCCGCGCCACCGGTCTATCCCACCATCGAGCAGCCCAATCTGCTGGTGCGTCTGCCGAACCGCGCCACCTCGCCAGTCAGCGAAACCGTGGACGGAGAGACATGGTCGGGAACAAGCCGCGGATATCGCCTTTATCCTCTGGCGGCAGGCGCTTTCGAAATCCCGGGCCAGACGGTCACGATCACCTACGCCGATCCGGACACCAATGCACCGGTCACGGTGGAGGTGCCTTTTGACCCGATCCGGCTCACGGCAACCGTTCCGCCGGGGGCCGAAGAACTCTCGCCCCTGATCGTCGCCAGTGGGTTTTCCCTGTCGCAGGAATTCGAAGGCGGGCCAGATCTTGCTGCGGGTGAACCCGTTACCCGCAGCGTCACTGCCCGCATCGAAGGCACCACAGCGATCCTGATCCCATCACTCCTGCCGGCGCCCGAAGGAGATGCGCTGCGTGCCTATCCCGAAGAACCCAAGGTCAACGAAAACGAAAACCGGGGCACCTTGTCGGGAAGCCGCAGCGAAAGCGCCACATATCTGGCGCAGGCCGGCGGCACTGCCAGCTTGCCTCCAATCTCTTTCGATTGGTTCAATCTGGAAACCGGCGAGGTCGAAACGGCACAGGTTGAAGGAATGAACCTGACCCTGCAGGCCCCGCCGGTTCAGAAAGATCCCGGACAAACTCTGCGCCGGCTCGGTGTGTTGGCAATTGTCATTCTGGTTTTGGCGGGTCTCATCTGGCGTCTGCGGGAGCCCATTTCCCGCCTGCTTCTGACAATCCGGCAGCGCTGGTTGAACTCGGAGCACCATGCCGCACGTCAGGTCCGATCTGCACTGGCACGGAAGGATCTGTCACTCACCTACTCCACCTTCGAAAACTGGCGTGATCGCGTTGGACCGATGCCGGACCGGTCGCAGGAAGACGCGTTCATGGCCGCCCTGCTGACAGTTGGCTCAATGAACTATGCCGATACCGCATCATCCTCTGACCGACCGGCAACTGGCTGGAGCAAGGCGACCCGGGCCTTTGCGGACTTACGCAAGGCTGCCCGAACGCAAAACACCGCAAAGCCCGGCCTGCCACCGCTGAACCCGTGAGGGCAACCGGGCGCTGATGTACTGCGCCGGAGCGATTAACTCTGTGCGTCGGACCGCAGGGCAACGCGATCGGTGACCCGCAGTTTGCCATAGCCGACTTCGATCACGTCCGACGACACCAGGCGGCGCAGGCTGCGTTGCAAGGTCGGAAGGGACAGCCCGACAAGTTCGGAGAGACTTGCCTGCGTCACAGGAATCCAACCGCCGGTTTCGCGCCTTGTATCGTCCAGTTGCAAAAGCCTGAGTGCGACGCGCCGATCACTGCCGGATGCGCTCAGGTTCGCGACAATCCGCAACAGCGTCTGCATGTTGGCGTGGGTCAACGCATAGAACTCGCGGTACCAGTCGGGTTCTTGATGAACCATGTCCAGAATATGGGTCCGTGACAGAAAAGCGGCCCGGCAGGGTTCTGTTGCTTCTACGGTGACCAACCTTTCCAGACCTGACAATACCGCGAGATCCCCGACCCAGAACCCGGCCTGATCGTAATGAGCAATCATTTCCTGCTCGTCGTCACCGGGTGTCGCGATACGCACCGAACCTGAAAGGATGCCATAGAGCCCATCCGCCGGATCCCCATAGCGATACAGGGTTTTGCCTACTTCAAAGTCACGGATGGAAAGGGCGTCCAGCACCTTTTTTTGAAACGCCAAGGGGCGTTCAGACAACCAACCCTGAGAGGTCAGAACTGACAACCCAGCCATGAAATTCCCCTTCCCCCATTGGTCCTGCAAACCATCATTTGATGGTGTAATTCGTCACCCCATGACGTATAACACAAGTGGCTGGTTTCAAATGAGTACTGGGGGTTCAATACCTTGTGAAAACAGCTACGTTGCCAAATGCGGAATCAATCATTCCGTGCATTACCAACAAAGAACCGGACGCTCTGTGCGCGACCGGATTTGGGAGAGAAAACATGTTTTCAACATGCAGAACACCCAGCGTGATGGGCATAGCCCTGCGCCGGGTCGCGGCAGCATCTTTTGCCGTTGCGCTGGCCATTCCGGCCTGGGCGCAGTCTGAGAAACCGAACATCCTGGTGATCTGGGGTGACGATGTGGGTCAGTCCAACATTTCGGCCTATACCATGGGTCTGATGGGATATCGCACCCCGAATATCGACCGTGTGGCCAACGAAGGCATGATTTTCACTGATTATTATGGCGAACAATCCTGCACCGCCGGCCGGTCCTCCTACATCATGGGGCAGTCGGTTTTCCGGACCGGCCTGTCCAAAGTGGGGCTGCCGGGCGCCGAGCTTGGCATGCAGGAAGAAGATCCGACCATTGCGGGATTGCTGAAGGCCGAGGGTTACATGACCGGCCAGTTTGGCAAAAATCACCTTGGCGACAAGGATGAACACCTCCCCACAAACCACGGATTTGACGAATTTTTCGGCAATCTCTACCACTTGAACGCCGAAGAAGAACCGGAAAACGAGGATTATCCGAAAGACCCCGAATTCCGCGAGCGGTTCGGTCCGCGGGGGGTCATCAAGTCTTCTGCTGACGGATCCATCGAGGATACAGGGCCGCTGACCAAGAAGCGCATGGAAACCGTGGACGAGGAAACCGTCGCCGCGGCGGTCGACTTCATCAAGCGCGCCAACGAACAGGGCAAGCCATTCTATGTCTGGTGGAACGGCACCCGGATGCATTTCCGCACCCATGTGAAGGACGACATGCGCACGCAGGCCAACGAGATCGCCGGCAAGGTGGTGGACGAATACACCGCCGGGATGATCGAGCATGACCTGCATGTGGGCCAGTTGCTCGATCTGCTGGACGAGTTGGGCATCGCCGACAACACCATCGTGCACTATTCGACCGACAACGGCCCACATTACAATACATGGCCGGATGCTGCCGCGACCCCCTTCTTTGGTGAAAAGAACACCAACTATGAAGGCGGCTGGCGGGTTCCGTCGATGGTGCGCTGGCCCGGCAAGATCGAACCCGGTTCGGTGTCCAACGAAATCATGCACCACATGGACTGGCTTCCGACCTATCTGGCGGCCGCTGGCAACGCGGATATCAAGGAACAGTTGAAATCGGGTGGTGTTCAGGCGATCGGACGCGAATATAAGGTCCATCTGGACGGCTACAACTTCCTGCCGCATCTGACTGGTGAAACCGACAAGGGACCGCGCAACGAGATCTTCTATTTCTCGGATGACGGCGATCTGACCGCGCTGCGCTATCAGGACTGGAAGTTCCTGTTCATGGAGCAGAAGGAATACAAGACCCTTCGCGCATGGATCGAACCCTTCACGGTTCTTCGCCTCCCGCTGATCTTCAACCTGCGCCGGGACCCCTATGAGCGCGCTTACCAGACGTCAAATACCTACTATGACTGGCTTCTGGACCGTGCCTATTTCCTAGTGCCCGCACAGGCTTACGTGAGCAACTTCCTGGAAACATTCCAGGAGTTCCCGCCGCGTCAGAAAGCCGCCAGCTTCAGCCTGGATCAGGTTATGGAGAAGATGTCGGCTCCAATCGGCGACTGATCCGGCAGGCCTCCATTCGAACCACTTTGCGGGCCGTCGGAACCAATCGGCGGCCCGAGTTCATTTTCAGACCATTCGTGAGAGTAAAGATGTTTCGATTTTCGCTCGCCCTGCCCCTGACACTGATGGCCGGCGTCAGTTTAGCCGATCCGCTTCCCTCGTGGAATAACACCGATAGCAAGACGCGGATCATCGACTTCGTCGAAACCGTGACCGATCCCGCCTCAGACAGTTATGTGACCCCCGGCGACCGCATCGCCACCTTTGACAACGACGGCACACTCTGGGGAGAACAGCCGCTCTATTTTCAATTGATCTTTGCCATCGACGTGATTGGCGCGATGGCACAGGATGATCCGTCGATCCTCACATCCGACACCCTCAAAGCAGCGGCCAACCGCGACTACAAGGCGGTTCTGGACGGTGGCAAAGAGTCCATCCTCGAGGCGATGAAAGTCTCTCATTCTGGTATGAGCGTCGACGAGTTTCAGGCCCGTGTCGCGGAATGGCTTGCAACCGCGACCCATCCCGATACCGGCCTGCGATACGACCAGATGACCTATCAGCCGATGGTGGAATTGCTGCGCTACCTGCGCGACGAAGGCTTCAAAACCTATATCGTGTCCGGGGGCGGCATCCATTTCATGCGGGTCTTTGCCGAAGAGGCCTATGGCATTCCGCCCGAACAGGTCATCGGCACCTATACCGCGACCGAGTATCGGACCGGGGATGACGGCCCGCAGATCGTAAAGGCCCCCGCCATCGGCTTTGTCGACGACAAGGAGGGCAAGCCGATCAATATCGACAGGATCATTGGCAAACGCCCGGTCATCGCAGGCGGCAATTCCGACGGCGATTTTGCAATGATCGAATGGTCGACTGCGGGCGAAGGGCCGCGGCTGGGCCTGATCGTGCATCATACTGACGCCGCGCGGGAATATTCCTATGACCGCGACAGCCATATTGGCCAGCTTGTCGACGGCCTCGACAAGGGCCCCGGAATGGGATGGCTCATCGTGGACATGGCGCAAGACTGGGATAGGATCTATACCGGACGCTGAGGCCCCGGTCACGGCCACGATCTGCACGGATATCGGCACGGAGAAAGAGCAGTGTATTTCTGGGTTGTTCTCAGCACGGTTTTTGTCGTCTTTCTCTACCTTACTGCAACTTTCTTCGCGGTGCGGGCCGCCCAAACGGCGCGCACCTCGCAGGGGGCCGTGGGCTGGGTGGTTTTTCTGATCGCGACACCGTTTCTGGCCGTTCCGCTCTACCTGTTTCTCGGGCATCACCGGTTTCACGGCTATCGCATCGCCCGGCGGGATTCCGAACAGGTGGTCGAGAGCCTCCGCAATTTTGCAACCGCCCATGCGCCGGATCCCAAACTGCTGCAGATGAACATCGCGCCGTTCGAAGCCATCGCCAATATGCCGGCGGCGCATGGCAACGGGGCTGATCTTCTGATCGACGGAGAGCAGACATTTCAGGCGATCCTCGCGGCCATTGACGAAGCCGAAGAATACATCCTGTTCCAGTTCTACATTGTTCGCGATGACGCACTTGGCCAGGCAGTTCAGGACCGATTGATCGCGGCATCGCTCCGAGGGGTGATCGTGCGGTTCATCACCGATGCCGTCGGCAGCTACCATTTACCCAACAGCTATTACGAGGAGATGGCCGAGGCCGGTATTCACATCGCCAACCTGTCTCAAAGGCACGGCCCCCGACACCGGTTCCAGCTGAATTACCGCAACCATCGCAAGACACTGATCGTGGACGGACGCCTTGGGTTTATTGGCGGACACAATGTGGGCGTGGAATATCTCGGACAGGATGCAAGATACGGACACTGGCGCGACACCCACATCCGCATGCGCGGACCGGTGGTTCAGCAGTTGCAGCTGATTTTTGTCGAAGACTGGCACTGGGCGACCGGCGACGAACTGATCAGCGAACTGACCTGGGTGGTCACCCCGGACGAGGCCGGAATGGACGCCCTGATCGTGGCAACCGGCCCGGGAGACCGCACCGAAACCGGCTCGATGATGTTCTTTTCGGCCATTCAGGCCGCTCAGGAACGGATTTGGATCGCGTCCCCCTATTTTGTCCCCGATCTCGACATTCTGAGCGCGTTAAAAAACGCGGCCATGCGTGGCGTTGATGTGCGTATCCTGGTGCCGGACGTGATCGATCATCGCATCACGTGGCTGGCAGCCTTTGCCTATTTCGACGAAATCTGCGCCGAGGGGGTCAAGGTTTATCGCTACACCGATGGCTTCATGCATCAGAAAGTGTTCGTCGTCGATGACTGCCTTGCCGCCATCGGCACCACCAATCTGGACAATCGGTCGTTCCGGCTGAATTTCGAGGCGATGGCGCTGTTCTTCGACCCGCGCGCGGCGGCGCGGGTTGACGAGATGCTGCGCGAGGACTTTCGCAACAGCTATCTGTTGACCAAGACCCTTGCCCTGCAGCCCGCGCATATCCGGTTCGGCTCACCGATTGCGCGGCTGTTTTCTCCGGTACTCTAACACCTCGTCATCCTTGAGAATCCGGCTCATCAGGGCCACCAGATATGCAGTGGACAGGCCAAAGGCCAACAGCCCCGCGACCGAGGCAAAGGTGCCAAAAATGCGGATATGCTCTCCAACGACAATATCGCCATATCCCAGCGTGGTATACGTCACCATCGAGAAGTAGAGCGAGGTGTTCCAATCCGTCAGCACGTCAAAATGGATAAAGGCAGCGGCCCAGATCCAGACCTGAATCGTATGGGTCAGAACCACGAACCCCATCGCAACCAGCATCGGAACTCCGTGCCGCAACGACGCATGAAGCGTCTGCCAGCGCACTGTTCGTCGCCGCAGGTAAAGGGTGCAGATCACCAAAAGTAGAACTTCGAGCACAAGGCAAACGGCCATGAACAGGCTTCCCCAAAGGATTTGTTGCAACAGGTTCATGAACGCTTTCCCAGACCTCATTCTGATCACATGCACTGGCACGCGCCGGCCGTGCATTACACTCCGTGACGCGCAGCGCAAGCGCGCTGATTACATTCAGACACTGGACAGCGGCAGCGCAAGAGCCAATTGATATGATATGACCTTTTCGGCCCGACCGGCCCTGCCAGAGACCCCTTATGCTGCTCGACATTTCGCATCTGCAAAAGACCTATCCCGGCTCGCGGGCCCGGCCGATCCTGCGGGACGTCAATTTGCAGCTCGATCGCGGAGAAACCCTTGCACTGACCGGCGAAAGCGGTAGCGGGAAGAGCACGCTGTTGCACCTCGCTGGCGCGCTGGACACGTTCGAAGCCGGAGAGATTTTGCTGGCCGGTCAGGCCTTGTCCAATTTGGGCGATTCCCGGCGGGCCGCCCTGCGCCGCGACGTGGTGGCGCTGGTGTTCCAGCAATTCAACCTGATCCCGTCGCTGACCGTGGCGCAAAATCTTGCCTTTCATGCCCGGCTGGGAGACCGACTCGATCCCCACTGGATATCGAAACTGACACAGCGACTGGGCCTGTCCGAGTTGACCGAACGCTATCCCGAACAACTGTCAGGTGGTCAACAGCAGCGGGTTGCAATTGGCCGGGCGCTTGCCCTGCGACCGCAACTGTTGCTTGCAGATGAACCGACGGGGAATCTGGATGAAACAGCAAGTGCTGCCGTGCTTGAGCTGATGCTGGATCTGGTCGCCGAAACCGGGACCGCACTATTTCTGGTTACCCACTCGGAGACAATTGCCGGTCGGCTGTCGCGTCGGGTGCGTCTCGAAGGTGGGCAGATTACATGACCGGGGCCGCGATGCTGGCATTGCTGTCTCATTGGCGCCGCCATCCCATCCAGCTTCTGACGCTGCTTGCCGGGTTGGCTCTGGCAACCGGTCTTTGGTCGGCGGTTCAGGCGATAAACGGCGAGGCACGCGCTAGCTACGCGGCGGCTAGCGCGCAGCTCGGGTCTCGCGGCTTGGCCGAACTCCACGCGCCATCCGGCGCAATCCCGTTGTCCGATTATGTCGGGTTGCGCCGGTCAGGATGGCAGGTTTCACCGATTCTGGACGAGCGCCGGAGGATCAACAATGAACCGGTGCGAATACTGGGCGTGGACCTGCTCAGCCACCCGCCGCTGCCGGCACTGGCACAATCGGAGGACACCGGGATGGGGCCGCTGGAAACGCTCACAGATCCGGGCCGGATCTTCCTGCATCCAGATCTGGCGAGAAAACTCGATGGGGTCCCGGACCTGCCCCCGATGCAAGTCACACGACAGGTGCCGCCGGGCACCCTCCTGACCGACATCGGCGTGGCCGAACGCTTGCTCGACATGCCGGGACGGATCAGCCGTATTCTTGTCCTGCCTGAACAACCTGCCGGATTGGAGCCGCTGGAAAGGCTGGCACCGGGGCTCATCATGCGGGCTTCACAAGGGTCCGATGATGCCGCCCGATTGACCGACAGTTTTCACCTCAATCTCACGGCCTTTGGCCTGCTGTCCTTTGCGGTTGGTCTGTTCATTGTGCACGGGACAGTGGGGCTGGTTTTCGAACAACGGCGCGGAACGATCCGGACGCTCCGGGCGCTAGGGCTTTCCCTTCGCAGGGTGGCGCTGTTGCTGACAGCAGAATTGCTGACGCTGGCTCTGCTTGCCGGAGCGCTCGGCCTGATGCTTGGTTTCCTTGTGGCCGCAGCCCTTTTGCCTGACGTGGCAGCCAGCCTCAGGGGCCTCTACGGAGCCCCGGTCGAAGGTGGGTTGCACCTGCGGCCGGTCTGGTTGGCGAGTGGGCTTGCAATGGCATTGGCCGGCACGCTTCTGGCCAGTGCGCAGGCCATGTGGCGACTGACCCGAATGCCGTTGCTGCAACCCTCTGCCAGTCCGGCCTGGACCGGCAAACGCACACGGGCGCATCTGGCGCAGGCCTGCCTTGCGGCGGCGCTCATCGGGATTGGCCTTTCCATCCAGCAAATGGTCGGAGGGCTTCTGGCAGGTTTCGCCCTGCTGGCCGGGGTGATGCTGGGTGCGGCACTGCTGCTGCCTCCGTTCCTTTTCGTGCTGCTGGGCGTCGGCCAGAGAACGGCACGCGGCGTGATTGCAGAATGGCTTTGGGCCGATACCCGGGCGCAGCTGCCCGGGCTGTCGCTTGCCTTGATGGCCCTGTTGCTGGCGCTTGCGACCAATATCGGGGTCGGCACGATGGTTTCGAGCTTTCGTCTGACCTTCACCGGCTGGCTGGATCAGCGGCTTGTCGCAGAGCTGTATGTGACAGCCCGCGATGACCGCGAAGGCGCCCAAATTGCGCAATGGCTGTCAGAACAGGGCGCAACGGCCCTGCCGAACAGCGCCGTCGAGATAAGCCATCAGGATCGGCCACTCTTTGTCCATGGGATTGTCGATCATTCCACTTATCGCGAACACTGGCCGCTGATCGCGGACTCGACGGATGTCTGGGACAGGCTGGCTGCGGGTCAGGCCATTCTGATCAACGAACAGCTTGCGCGGCACGCGGATCTTTGGCCCGGCTCCGAGATCACGATCATGCCCGGCTGGACGTTGCCGGTTGCCGGGGTCTATTCCGACTATGGCAATCCGACGGGACAGGCGATCGTCGCCTTTGACGCCCTGATCGAACATGTGCCACAGCTGCCTACGCGACGCTATGCAATCCGCATCGATCCCGCGCACGTGGCCGAGCTTGGTGCCCGGCTTCTGGATACCTTCGACCTGCCCGGTTCGGCGCTTGTCGATCAGGCCGCGGTCAAGGCGGAGTCCATGCGGATCTTCGACAAAACCTTTGTGATAACCGGCGCGCTGAACGTGCTGACCCTAGGTGTTGCGGCCTTTGCCATTCTAACCAGTCTGCTGACGCTCTGGACGATGCGCCTGCCGCAACTCGCGCCTGTGTGGGCACTCGGCTCCACCCAGCGGCAACTGGCCTGGCTCGAGATCTGCCGGGCGCTGCTTCTGTCGGCGCTGACAGCGCTGCTGGCCCTGCCACTTGGTCTGGTTCTGGCCTGGGTGTTGCTGGCGGTCATCAATGTCGAGGCCTTTGGCTGGCGCCTTCCGATGCATCAGTTTCCGCTGGATTGGCTGCGACTATTTCTGTTGGCGCTCGCCGCAGGTGCCCTTGCCGCCGCCCTGCCCGCCCTACGTTTGCACAAGATGCCGCCGGCGCAACTTCTCAAGGTGTTTTCAAGCGATGGTTAAACTGGCATTCCTTTTCTGGCTTTTGATTGCCGCGCCGGTTTGGGCACAGGGCTATGCCGGTCTGGGAACCTCCGCCGAAGGCTTCGCCGTTCCGGAACGAGGCCGGACCTTGTCGTTTCCCGAAGATCATGGGCCACATCCTGAATTCCGGATCGAATGGTGGTACCTGACCGCGACGCTGAAAGGTGAGTATGGCCGGGACTACGGCATTCAGTGGACATTGTTCAGGTCGGCGCTTGCACCGGAAGCGCCCGGTGCGCTGGCCAAGGGCTGGGCCAGCCCGCAGATCTGGATGGGTCATGCGGCGGTAACCACACCCAATTCCCACCATTTCGCCGAAAGGCTGGCCCGTGGCGGCATCGGGCAGGCCGGGGTCACCGCAGCGCCCTTCAGCGCGTGGATCGACGACTGGCAGATGCGGGGATCTGATTTTTCGGCGTTGGACGTGTCTGCAAGGGGGACGGATTTTGCTTATGATCTGACCCTGAGCGCAGACACGCCGCTGGTCCTGCATGGTGACCGGGGGTATTCGGTCAAATCTGCGGATGGGCAGGCATCGTACTACTACTCGCAGCCGGCCTACCGGGTGTCGGGAAAGCTCAAGGTGGATAACCGCGACATTGCGGTTACCGGCGCGGGCTGGCTCGATCGGGAATGGTCTTCGCAACCGCTGGCCGAGGACCAAAGCGGCTGGGACTGGTTTTCGCTCGGCTTTGACAGTGGCGATCGCCTGATGGGCTTTCGCCTGCGGGGTGCGCGCGGTGACTTCACCTCGGGAACGTGGATCGGTGCTGATGGCACGGTGACATCGCTGGAACCGGGGGAATTCCAGGCCGAACCACTGGCAACTGCCGAGGTTGAGGGACGGCAGATCCCGGTTAAGTGGCAGGTCTCCCTGCCCGGCCGTGGCGTAGATGCGACCGTGTCCGCCGCCAATGAAAACGCATGGATGGGAACGTCATTTTCTTACTGGGAAGGCCCGGTTCGGATTTCCGGCAGCCATACCGGCCGCGGCTATCTGGAAATGACGGGATATGGCGAATCCAGCCCATCAGAGAATTAGCGCAGAGATAGCGCAAACACATTGACGTATGGGAATGTGAAGAACCCCCATTGCAACCCGGCAAAGGATTTGGATGATATGTCCCCATGAGGGCCAGTTCAACAGGCCCCCCCGCGCCCCATTCACATGGCCAGCGCGGACAATGATAAACTGGGAGACACTACATGAAAATCAACCATATGCTTGCTGCGGCAAGTGTCGTTGCGATGACTGCAGCCGGCGCTTCGGCCGAGACGATCCGCTGGGCCCGCGCCGGTGACGCGCTGACACTGGATCCACATGCTCAGAACGAAGGCCCTACCTCGGCGCTGGCGCACCAGATCATGGAGCCGCTGGTGATGCGCGACATGACCGGGGCGATGGTTCCGGCGCTGTCGACCGAATGGTCACCGTCCGAAGCAAACCCGAATATCTGGGTGTTCAAGCTGCGCGAAGGTGTAACGTTCCATGACGGCGCCGAGTTTGACAGCGAAGATGTGGTCTTTTCGCTGAACCGCGCCATGACCCCGGATTCCGACTACAAGGAACTGCTGGCCAGCGTGAAAGAGGTTCGCGCGACCGACAAATTCACGGTCGAGATCGAGACCAACGGCCCGAACCCGATCATGCCAAACAACCTGACCAACATGTTCATGATGGACAAAAGCTGGGCCGAAGCGAACAACGCCGTCAAGGTACAAGACTATGAAGGTGGCGAAGACACCTTCGCGGCCAAGAACGCCAATGGTACCGGCCCCTATATGCTGGTTTCCCGCGAGCCCGACGTGAAGACCGTGATGAAAATCAACGACAACTACTGGGGCAAGGGCGAGTTCCCGATGCAGGTCACCGAGATCGTCTATACCCCGATTCAGAACGCCGCGACCCGTGTTGCCGCGCTGCTGTCGGGTGAAGTTGATTTCATTCAGGACGTGCCGGTACAGGATCTGGGCCGAGTTGCCGGAGCCGACGGGCTGGATGTTCGCACCGCCCCGCAAAACCGGGTCATCTTCTTTGGCATGAACCAAGGTGATGCCGACCTGAAGAACGACAATGTCGACGGCAAGAACCCCCTTGCGGACGTTCGTGTGCGCCGCGCCATGTCGATGGCGATCAACCGTGACGCCATCAAGCAGGTCGTGATGCGTGGCCAGTCGGCCCCGGCCGGCATGATCTCGCCGCCATTCGTGAACGGCTGGAACGAGGAAATGGACAGTTCCTCCAAAACCGATGTCGAGGGTGCCAAGGCGCTGATGGCCGAGGCCGGCTATGGCGATGGTTTCTCGATTCAGCTTGATTGCCCGAATGATCGCTACATCAACGACGAAGCGATCTGTCAGGCCGCTGTTGGCATGCTGGCGCAGATCGGCGTGACCGTGAATCTCGACGCCAAGCCCAAGGCGCAGCATTTCCCGCTGATCAACACGCTGGAAACCGATTTCTACATGCTGGGCTGGGGTGTTCCGACCTACGACTCGGAATATATCTTCAACTTCCTTGCGCACACCAAGGGCGAGAAATACGGCTCGTGGAACGGCACCCGTTTCTCGAACGCGGATCTCGATGCCAAGATCGAAGCGCTGGCCTCGGAAACCAACCTTCCGAAGCGTGACGAGATGATCAACGAGATCTGGCAGGTGGTTCAGGAAGAACAGCTTTATATCCCGATCCACCACCAGGTGCTGAACTGGGGCATGAAGTCCAACGTGGGCACCATCGTTGCCCCGGACGATACCGCCAAGTTCAAGTATTTCACCCTGAACTGAGGCCTGACCTCAAACCGGTGAAAACTACCCGGAAATTTAGGGCGGCCCTTTCAGGTCGCCCTTTTTTGTTCCCGGCGTGCGCTGGCGCGCCGGTTGCCCTGCGGATCTTACTGCAGGCCGATGACCGGAATACCGGCATCAAAAACCGGGCGGCGCATGGACAGGACCCGCCGGGCCTCGTCACCATTTCCTAGCTTCATCAATATGTTGGCATAGGTCAGTTCAAGCAAATCCCGCTGCGCCCGACTGCCGCCAAGCCGTTCCGACGATGCGAGCACCGGGATCAGATCATCCCGCGCCGCAGTCCAGTCGTTCCGCGCGATTGCTGACCAGGCCCGGGCCACCGGCGCGACAAGATCCCCCGCAAACCCGGTTTCTGTTTCAGCCAGCACTGCCAGCCGTTCTCCATTCCCTGCCATGCCGTGAGACAGAGCCGCGTGCATGTCGGCAAAGCTCTGACCGGCATTGGGAAAGAACCTTGCGGCATAGTCGCTGAGCGCGGACCAGCGGTCTCCCTCAACCTCGACCCCGGCGAGCTCTGCCCGGTAAAGGATGGCAGCGGTATCGGTCAGCACATTGATCGGCATGCCAAGCGAAGCCCCGGGGGCAACCCCGCGATCCACCCACTCCCACATAGTCGCGATGTCGCCTTCGTGCAGAGCCCACAACGCGGTGTGCCAGCTCAGATGGCCATGCATCAGAGCCCGGTTGTCATAGGGAACCATCCAATCCTTCAGATAGGCCAGCCCGGCCACTGTTTCGCCCGCCTCATACTGCGCATGCGCCTTGAAATGTGCGGCATTGGCATTTCGGGGGTTCAGCGCAAGCGCGCGCTCCATCATCGTCATTGAAGCAGAGAGCTGGCCGGTTTCGCACAAAGACAGGGCATGCATGGACAGCATCCACCAGTCTTCGCCGTAATGCGGCAGCAACCGCGACGTGAACGCGAGCAATTCCGCCTCGCGCCCGGCCTTGCCGGAAAATCCGATCAGCCCAAAGACACTCGTGCACAGCTGAACCGCCAAGGCATCTCGGGGATAGTCCTGCGCATGGGCCAGAACATGCGCCCGACACTCTGCGGCTTTGCCCGCCAAGAGCAGGGAAAACGCCGTAATATGGCTGCGTTCACGAGCAGAACAGCCTGATTGCAGCGCTTCGGCCCGGGCAATGGCCTCGCGCGCCGCCGGCATGTCGGCGGACATCATCAGGGCCCGTGCGTGGCCGGCGTGGGCGATCGCGAATCCCGGATCCTCTGCAACGGCTCTTGCAAAATCCTCAACCGCGCCGAACTCGGCCGCCAGAAACTTGTCGACCCCATCTACATAAGAATCCCTGGCCGACGCCACGGAAGTTCCCAGCGGGTTATCGTAACGATCCTTCAATGCCATGAGCTAATCCTTTCGATCAAAAATCGGTTTCCCGGCGCACGTCTGAAAAACAATGGCGACGACACTTTGGGACCATCCTTTGCAACGGCTTCCCCTGCGACAACTTGACCATTCCCGCCCCACCTGCCAAGAGGAAAGCAATAACCGGGGAGAACAAATGCTCGCTTACATCATCCGGCGGGTTTTCCAGTCCATCATCGTCTTGCTGGTGGTCGGGCTGGTTGCCTTTTCCATGTTCCGCTTTGTTGGCGATCCGATCGACAACATGCTGGGACAGGAACGCACACAGGCCGACATCGAACGGCTGCGTACCGATCTTGGGCTCGATCAGCCTTTTCCGGTGCAATATTTCAAATTCCTGCAAGGTGCCGTCGAGGGCAATTTCGGCGTGTCTTACAGGCAAGGCCGACCTGTCTCGACGATCATCGCTGAACGCGCGCCGGCAACGCTCGAGCTTGCACTGGTGTCGGGATTCTTCGCCATCACGGTGGGTATCGGGCTTGGTGTTTTTACGGCAATTCGACGAAGGGGGATGGCAGCCAACGTGATCATGACACTCAGTCTGATCGGCGTTTCGCTGCCGACGTTCCTGATCGGCATCCTGTTGATCTATGTCTTTTCGGTCGAACTGGACTGGCTGCCCAGTTTCGGCCGCGGAGACACCGTTATGATTGGTAACTGGTCCACCGGTTTCCTGACAGCTTCGGGCCTCAAGGCTCTGATTTTGCCTGCAATCACGCTGGGGCTCTATCAGATGACGCTGATTATGCGGCTGGTTCGCTCCGAGATGCTCGAAGTGCTGCGAGCAGACTATATCCGCTTTGCCCGAGCCCGTGGCCTGTCCGACCGGGTGGTAAATTTCCGACATGCACTGAAGAATACGCTGGTGCCGGTGATCACCGTAACAGGCTTGCAGCTCGGATCGATCATCGCTTTTGCCATCATTACCGAAACGGTGTTCCAGTGGCCCGGTGTCGGCCTGTTGTTCATCAACGCGGTCCAGTTCGTCGACATCCCCGTAATGGCAGCCTACCTGATGCTGATCTCGGTGATGTTCGTGGGCATCAACCTGATCGTCGACCTGCTGTATTACGCCATTGATCCGCGCCTTCGCATCGACGGGAGGACAGCATGAAACTCAGTGGTTCCTGTCACTGCAAGGCTGTACGTTTCAGCGTCGACGCCCCCTGCCCGGTTCCGTTCAACCAGTGCTACTGCTCCATTTGTCGCAAGACAGCAGGTGCAGGCGGATACGCCATCAATCTTGGTGCCCGTACCGATACCCTCGAAGTTGAAGGGCGCGAGAACATCTCGACCTATCAATCGAGCGAAAACATGGAGCGGACCTTCTGCAAGATCTGTGGCAGCGCGCTGTGGGGGTATTCCGCAAGCTGGCCCGACCTGATCCACCCGCACGCTTCTGCGATCGACACCGAATTGCCGGTGCCGCCTGAACGAACACACATGATGCTTGATTCGCGAGCAAACTGGGCCGAGCCGCAGATCCATTCGGGGGACAAGAACTTTGACGCCTACCCTGATGAAAGCCTGGCCGAATGGCATGACCGGAATGGAATGACAGCATGACTGACACCAGCCAAAAACAACCTGCGACAAGCCCCTCGCGCCTCGCCGAGTTCTGGGACAGTGATTTTGTCTGGTCCTTCCGGCACTCGCCAGTGGCCATCGTTGCGCTCATGGTAGTTCTGATCCTCGTTCTCGCCGCCCTGTTCGCGCCGTTGATTGCGCCCCATGACCCGTTCAATCCGGCCACGCTCAATCTGATGAACGGGTTCTCCCCACCCGGTCAGCCCAACGCCTTTACGCAGGACACGTTCCTGCTGGGCACCGATGATCAGGGGCGTGATGTATACTCGACGATCCTGTATGGCTTGCGCATTTCGCTGTTCGTCGGCGTGTCTGCGGTCATGCTGGCCATGATCATCGGTGTGATCCTGGGTCTTGTGGCCGCTTATGTCGGCGGCTGGACCGAAACCATCATCATGCGGATTGCCGATGTTCAGCTGACCTTTCCCGCAATTCTGGTTGCCATGCTGATTTTCGGCGTTGCCAAGGGGTTCACGCCGCCAGAATACCGAAACGAGATGGCGATCTGGGTGCTGATCGTTGCAATCGCACTGTCCGACTGGGTGCAGTTTGCCCGTGTTGTGCGGGGCGCTGCATTGGTGGAAAAGAACCGCGAATACGTGCAGGCCGCCCGGATGATCGGGCGATCCGGCCCTGCGATCATGATGCGTCACATCCTGCCGAACATTCTGTCACCGGTTCTGGTCATCGCGACGATTTCGCTGGCGCTGGCAATCATTGCCGAAGCCACGCTGTCGTTTCTCGGTGTCGGGGCACCTCCGACCCAGCCGTCACTCGGAACTCTGATCCGCATTGGACAGGGATACCTGTTTTCCGGCGAATGGTGGATCCTGTTCTTTCCCGCCGTCACCCTTTTGGCACTGGCCCTTTCGGTCAACCTGCTCGGTGACTGGCTGCGTGACGCTCTGAACCCGAAGCTGCGGTGAATTCAATGGAATCAGTACTTTCCGTCCGAGATCTCGTCGTCGAGATCCCCACCCGCCGCGGCATTCTGCGCCCGGTGGACAATGTCAGCTATGAGCTTGCACCGGGTGAAATCCTTGGCGTCGTTGGCGAATCCGGCGCCGGCAAGTCCATGACCGGCAATGCCGTGATCGGCCTGCTGGACCGGCCAGCGCATATCGCCAGCGGTGAGATACTGCTGAACGGGCGCCGGATCGACAACCTTCCCATGCGCGACATGCGCAAGGTGCGCGGCAAGGAAATCGGCATGGTTTTTCAGGACCCGCTGACCTCGCTCAATCCACTGATCCCGATCGGCGAACAACTGTCCGAAACCATCGAAACCCATTTGGGCGTATCCAGGACCGAGGCCCGCAAACGGGCTCTGGCATCTCTGGAAGAGGTTGGCATTCCCGCCGCCGCCGAACGGCTCGACAGTTACCCGCACGAGTTTTCGGGCGGAATGCGGCAGCGCGTTGTGATCGCGCTCGCACTTTGCGCCGAGCCCTCGCTCGTCATTGCCGACGAACCGACCACTGCGCTTGACGTTTCGGTTCAGGCCCAGATCATTGCCTTGCTCAAACGGCTATGCCGTGAGCACGGAACCTCGGTCATTTTGGTGACGCATGACATGGGTGTCATTGCCGAGGCCGCCGACCGTGTTGCCGTGATGTATGCTGGTCAGCTGGTCGAAATCGGCCCGGTGCAGGACGTTCTGACCCGGCCACGTCACCCCTATACCGATGGGCTGGTGGGCTCGATGCCCGCCAACAGCCACGGCCAGCCGCGTCTGCGCCAGATCCCTGGCGCGATGCCCCGGCTGAATGACCTGCCCGACGGGTGCCCGTTCAATACTCGCTGCTCGTTGGCACAAGACAAATGCCGGGCCGCGCCGCGCCCAACCCTTTCACAGGGTGCAGCTTGCTGGTTTCCGTTGGGAGACGCCTCATGAGCATGGTTTCGATCAAGAACCTGACCCGCACTTTCGATGTGTCCAAGCCCTGGTTGAACCGGTTGCTGGAACGGCTTCCGAAACAGACCCTGACGGCAGTATCCGACGTTTCGTTCGAGATCGAGGAAAAGACGGTCTATGCCCTTGTCGGGGAATCCGGTTCGGGCAAGTCGACCATCGGCAAGATCCTTGTCGGGCTGTTGAACCCCTCGAACGGCACCGTCGCGGTCGAGGGCGTGGACATGGCGACCGAAGTCGACAAGACAGTCCTTGCCGAGCTGCGTTCGAATATCCAGATGATCTTTCAGGATCCCTATGCCTCGCTAAACCCACGCTGGAGGGTCAAGGACATCATCGTGGAGCCGGTTCAGGCACAGGGCGGCAACACCGATGGGCTTGCCGAAAAACTGCTCGAACAGGTCGGGCTATCGGCAGAGGATGCCGACAAGTTCCCGCACCAGTTTTCCGGCGGTCAGCGGCAGCGGATCTGCGTGGCCCGAGCGCTGGCGTCGAACCCCCGGTTGATTGTCTGCGACGAACCCACGTCGGCGCTGGATGTTTCGGTGCAGGCACAGGTTCTCAACCTGATGTCGGATCTCAAGGACGATCTCGGCCTGACTTATCTGTTCATCAGCCACGACCTGACCGTCGTGCGCCACATGGCAGACAGGATCGGTGTTCTTTACCTTGGCCAGTTGGTCGAAGAGGCAGACCCGGACACGCTGTTCGAAAACCCGCGCCACCCCTACACCCAGATGTTGCTGGAAGCTGCGCCTCGGATCAACCAGTTCGGCCGCGCCGACGACCCGCCGCAAGGCGAGATCCCGGACCCGATCAATCCTCCGCCCGGTTGCGTGTTCAATCCCCGCTGCGCCCTTGCAACGGATCTGTGCAGAACGACCAGACCGGAACTGCGTAGCTTTGGCACGACGCGGGCCGCCTGTCACATGGTCGAAAGCTGACGACTGGCCTTGACCGGAACGCGGCAAGCGAGGCTCGGACGCGTGCGGCTGCAAATGAGAAAGACCGGTGCGCCGGATTTCAGCGCGCCGGTCCGATTTTTTTCGAATGGCTTCAGAAGAACGCCTGTAACCCGGTCTGGGCCCGCCCCAAAATCAGAGCATGCACGTCATGGGTTCCCTCATAGGTATTCACCGTTTCAAGGTTGACCATGTGGCGGATCACCTGAAAATCGAGACTGATGCCATTGCCGCCATGCATGTCGCGCGACAGGCGGGCGATATCCAGCGCCTTGCCACAGTTGTTGCGTTTGACGATCGAGATCATCTCGGGCGCTGCCACGGCTTCGTCCATCAGCCGGCCAACCCGCAATGAGGCCTGCAGGCCAAGAGCGATCTCGGTCTGCATGTCGGCCAACTTACGCTGAAACAGCTGCGTCTGCGCCAGCGGCCGGTTGAACTGGTGCCGGTCCAGCCCGTATTGCCGGGCGCCGTGCCAGCAGGCCTCGGCCGCCCCCATCACGCCCCAGCTGATCCCGTATCGCGCACGATTGAGGCACCCGAACGGCCCTTTCAATCCCTGCACATGCGGCAGCAGCGCGTCCTCGCCAACCTCGACACCATCCATCACGATCTCACCTGTGATCGAAGCCCTCAGCGACATCTTGTTTTCAATCTTGGGAGCCGAAAGGCCCTTGGTTCCCTTGTCCAGAACGAAACCGCGGATCCGACCGTCATGAGCGTCTGACTTGGCCCAAACCACGAATACATCGGCGATCGGCGCGTTCGAGATCCACATCTTGCTGCCAGTCAGCCTGTAACCGTCAGCGGTTTTCTCGGCACGGGTCTTCATGGCGGCCGGGTCCGATCCCGCATCGGGCTCGGTCAGGCCAAAGCAGCCAATGTATTCACCGCTGGCCAGTTTCGGAAGATATTTGCGGCGCTGTTCTTCGCTGCCATAGGCATAGATCGGATACATCACCAGCGAGCTCTGAACCGACATCATCGAGCGATAGCCGGAATCCACGCGCTCAACTTCCCGGGCAACCAGGCCATAGGCAACATATCCGCTGCCCAGCCCGCCATATTCTTCGGGGATGGTGGTTCCCAGCAGGCCCATTTCTCCCATTTCGCGAAAAATCCCGGGATCCGTATGCTCGGTCTGGAACGCCTCGGTGACGCGCGGCTGCAGTTTTTCTTGTGCATAAGCACGCGCGCTGGCCGAGATCATCCGTTCGTCTTCAGTCAACTGATCTTCCAGACGCAGGGGATCGGCCCAGTCGAAACTCCCCAGATCAGGGGCATCCTTGGCGCGGAGGGTCGGCTTGGTGACGGGTGCGTTCATGTCTGTCTCCTTGAGAGCATAGTGCATGTTTGCGCGCACCCTATCCCTTTGCGCTCGACAAAAACAGCGAGACTTCCGCATCAAAGCATGAGTATTATGCATACATGAGCACGCCCCGCCGATTTCTGCCCTCGATTCCCGCCTTGCGCGCGCTCGAAGCGGTCGACCGCTTGGGTTCGGCATCGGCCGCGGCCGAGGAACTGTCTTTGACACAAGGCGCTGTCAGCCGCCAGTTGCAGGCGCTGGAGGCGCAGATGGGCGTAGAGATGATTTCGCGCGATCGCAAGAAATTGTCGCTGACACCCGCCGCTCAGGCATATGTTGCCGAAATCCGCCAAGCTCTGGGACAGATCGCCAATGCTTCGCTTCGATTGCAGGTCGCGCCACTCGGCGGCACACTCAACCTTGCGATCCTGCCGGCCTTTGGGATGCGGTGGCTCATGCCACGGCTACCCGAGTTCTCCCGCCTTCATCCGGACGTGACACTAAACATGTCGACTCGACTTCGCCCGTTCAACTTTGGCTCGGAACATTTTGATGCTGCTTTGCATTTTGGTGATCCAGACTGGCCGGGAACGGATCGGATGCTGCTCAGGAACGAGCAGGTTCTGCCAGTCTGCGCGCCTGGTCTGCTGCCCGATGGCCTGCCTGTTTCACCACGGGAATTGCTGGACCTTCCGCTTTTGCATATCGAAACGCGCCCGTCCGCCTGGCAGGACTGGTTCCGGCTAAATGATATTGAACTGCCACGCCCTCTGACAGGCACGATGTATGATCAATTCGCAACCATTACCCACGCCGCACAGCATGGGTTGGGGATTGCGCTGATGCCCGACTATCTGGTCGAGCAGGATCTGGCGACCGGGCGACTTGTCCCGGCCTGTGGACCGGCGGTGGAAACTGGCGGCAGCTACTATCTGGTGTGGCCGATCAACAAGGCGCGCGACCCTGCTCTGCACACCTTTCGCGACTGGCTGGCCACTCAGGCACAGCCAGAGGACCCGCTGCCGCGCTGACACACCGGCTTGCGCCGGTCGCTGACGCGCCAATTCAGCCGATAGAATAGCCAGCGCCGCGAACCGTTCGCAACGGATCGCTGCCGCCGTCCCGGGTCAGTGCTTTGCGCAAGCGTCCGACATGGACGTCAACAGTGCGGGTGTCGACATAGATGTCGCGGCCCCAGACCCGATCCAGCAATTGCTCGCGGCTCCAGACCCGGCCCGGTTTTTCCATGAAGGTCGACAGAAGGCGGAACTCGGTCGGGCCGAGCTTTATCGGCGTTCCGGCGCGTGTGACCCTGTAGGTCTCAGCATCCAGCACGATATCTTCGAACTCGAGCCGTTGCCCAACCGACGACGGACGGACCCGGCGCAACTGGTTGCGCACCCGCGCCATGAGTTCGGCTACGGAGTAAGGTTTCACCACGTAGTCATCGGCCCCGGTTTCCAGACCGCGGACCCTGTCCACCTCTTCGGAGCGGGCAGACAGCATGATGATCGGGATGGCTCGGGTTTCCGGGCGTGTCTTGAGCTGGCGGCAGACCTCTATGCCGCTCAGGTTGGGCATCATCCAGTCAAGTACGATGACGTCCGGCGCTTCTTCGGCCACCAGCAGCAGGGCTTCTTCGCCGTTCTCGGCCTTTAGAACCCTCAATCCTTCGGCTTCGAGGTTGTAGGACAGAACCTCGCGCTGGGCCAGCTCATCCTCGACGACAAGAATGGTCGGTTGGTCCGCGGACATGCGCTTGGATCCTCAGAGGCTGGTCGAGGTGACGTCCGCCTTCGGACGCTCCTCGGTCGGGCGTTCGCCGGTTACGAGGTAGACAACCTGCTCGGCAATGGCCGTTACATGATCTCCCATGCGCTCGACATTCTTGGCGATGAAATGCAGATGCATGCAGGTGGTGATCGACCGGGGATCTTCGGCCATAAAGGTCAGGAACTCGCGGAACAACGCATTGTACATCTGGTCGACGTCATGGTCGCGCTCAATCACGTCGGCGGCAAGTTCGGCATCGCGCTGAACATAGGCATCGAGCGCATCCTTGAGCATCCGCTCCACTTCACGGGCCATGCGGCGCAGGGATGCCGCACTGTCGTTGACCGGATTGGATGCTGCTATCACGGTGGTTCGCTTGGCGATGTTCTTGGCATAATCGCCGATCCTTTCAAGGTTGGACGAAACCTTCATCACCGACAGAACCAGCCGCAGATCGCCTGCCGTGGGCGCACGCAAGGCGATCAGACGGGCAGTTTCCTCGGTGATCAACTCGTCCAGCGCGTCGATGGCAGCATCCCCGTCGCGCACCTGTTGCGCCAGTTCCCGATCCCGGGTTTCCAGCGATCTGGCAGCATTCGTGATGGCTGTCTCAACCAGTCCGCCCATTTTCATGATATGGGCCTGGATCCCCTCCAGATCCCGGTCATAGCTGGAGGTGATGTGCTTTTCGGTGCTGATATCGTTCATGGTCAGCCGATCCGTCCTGTGATGTAGCTTTCGGTGCGCGGGTCGATGGGATTGGTGAAGATCTGGCCGGTTTCGCCAAACTCGACCAGTTTCCCAAGATGGAAAAACGCTGTCTTTCGGCTGACCCGCGCCGCCTGCTGCATGGAATGGGTAACGATGACCACCGAAAAGTTCTGCCGCAATTCATCGATCAGTTCTTCGACCTGCGCGGTGGCGATCGGATCAAGCGCCGAACAGGGCTCATCCATCAGCAGAACTTCGGGTTCGGTCGCCACTGCGCGAGCGATGCACAGTCTCTGCTGCTGGCCGCCAGACAAGCCGGTTCCGGGTGCGTCGAGCCGGTCCTTTACCTCGTCCCAGAGAGCACCGCGGCGCAGAGACCGCTCGACAATATCATCAAGCTCGGACCGGTTGCGGGCCAGTCCGTGAATACGTGGGCCATAGGCAACGTTATCATAGATCGACTTGGGGAACGGGTTGGGTTTCTGGAACACCATGCCCACCTTGGCCCGCAATTGCACCGGATCGACGCGCTTGTCATAGATGTTCTCGCCGTCAAGCAGGATCGCGCCCTCGACCCGGCAGGATGCGATGGTGTCGTTCATCCGGTTGAGTGTCCGCAGAAAGGTGGATTTGCCACAGCCTGACGGGCCGATGAAGGCGGTTACCGTGCGATCCTCGATCTCGACATTCACATCCTGGATCGCGTGGGTGTCGCCATAGTGAACCTGAACCCCTCGGGCCGAGATCTTGGCAGTCTGTGTTTCCACGAATTTGTCCACCCCAGTCATCACATTCATTGCGTTGCCCCTTTCACCAGCGGCGTTCAAAGCGGCGGCGCAACAGCACTGCCACTGTGTTCATTGTTACCAGAAAAACAAGCAGGATGATGATCCCGCCCCAAGCGCGTTCATAAAAGGCCGGATCGGCCCGCTTGGCCCATTCATAGATTTGCGCCGGCATGGCCGAGTTCGGTGCCAGCAGGCCGCTGGCCACGCTGTCCGGTGCGTTCGACGCGATGAAACCGACCATTCCGATCAACAATAGCGGTGCGGTTTCTCCTAGTGCCTGCGCCAAACCTATGATCGTGCCGGTCAGGATGCCGGGCGCGGCGAGCGGCAGGACGTGGTGAAACACCGACTGCATTCTGGAGGCACCCACACCAAGCGCCGCATCCCGGATCGACGGAGGTACTGCCTTGAGCGCCGCACGGGTCGAAATGATGATCGTCGGCAGCGTCATCAGGGTCAGCACCAACCCGCCCACCAGCGGGGCCGACATCGGCAGGTGCATGTAGTTGATAAAGACCGCCAGCCCGAGGATGCCGAACACAATCGACGGCACCGCCGCCAGATTGGCGATATTGACCTCGATCACATCCGTAATCCAGTTTTTTGGTGCGAATTCCTCGAGATAGATCGAGGCGGCCACTCCAATCGGCAGCGCCAGGGCCAGAACCACCAGCATCATGAACAGCGATCCGATCATGGCAACCCCGATCCCGGCCGCCTCGGGGCGCTGATCCGAGGCATCTGCGCCGAATATGAAATCGGGATTGAAGCTCTTGCTGACAACGCCGGCGGAGACCAACTGGTCCACGAAATCAAGCTGGTCTGGGGTGATCGACTTGTCATTGGCGATGCTTTCGCGGCTGACACGGCCTTTGAGGTATCCATCGACACGGGAATTGGCGAGAAAGCGGAACGTGACCGTCTCGCCAATCCGGTCGGGATGCTCAATCACGTAGCTGCGCAACTGGGCCGCCGCGCTTTTGGACAGGATCTTGGCCTGCTCCTTGGGCTTGAGATCGCTTTCAATCCCAAGCGCGTCGATCCTGCTGGCAAACGCGTTTTTGATCAGCGGCGCATACCCGAAGGTCGTGACCTTCTTGATCTCGTCGAGATCCCGGTTGCCGGTCTTGTCGAGCTTGGTTTCCAGCAATTCGACATCCAATGTCACAAAAGTCTGGCTATAGGCACCGGCACCTTTGCTGACGATCGTCCAGATCAGAACCAGCAGCATCAGCAAGCCGATGGCAACCGCGCAAATTCCATATACCCGGAACCGGGCCTCGGCCGCATTGCGCTGCCGGGTCCGGTCACTTTGCTGCAGCAGGGATCCGGAACGCCGTGCAGGGCGCGGCGACTGGCTGATATCGGTCATTCATACTGCTCCCGGTAGGTGCGCACGATGTAGAGCGCCAGCACATTCAACCCCAGCGTCAGCACGAAGAGCGTCAGCCCCAAGGCAAAGGCCACGAGTGTTTCGGGGCTGGAAAAATCGGTGTCGCCTGTCAGTTGGCTGACGATACGGGTGGTGATGGTGGTCATCGAGTCGAGCGGGTTGAGCGAAAATTTGGCAATCGCCCCTGCCCCCATGACAACGATCATGGTTTCACCGATGGCCCGGCTGGCGGCCAGAAGCACGGCGCCCACAATGCCCGGCAACGCCGCGGGCAGAACGACCTGCCGCACGGTCTCGGACCGGGTCGCGCCCAGCCCCAGCGAGCCATCGCGCATCGATTGGGGAACCGCGTTGATGATGTCATCGCTGAGCGATGACACAAACGGGATGAGCATGATCCCCATGACCAACCCTGCGGTTAGAACCGATGTCGCGCCAGCCATCCACTCAACGCCCAGAAACCCGCCTTTGGCAAAGACCTTCGCCAGCATCGGCCCGACCGTCAGCAGGGCAAACAGGCCGTACACAATGGTCGGGATGCCGGCGAGGATCTCCAGAAGCGGCTTTGCAAGGGCTCTTGTTGCCCGGCTGGCATATTCACTCAGATAGATGGCCGCAAAAAGACCGACCGGCACCGCGACCAGCAGCGCGACGAACGAGATGTAAAGCGTGCCCCACAACAAAGGCAGGATCGAAAGCTCTGAATCGCCTCTGAAATTCGGCGCCCAGGTCGAGCCAAAGAAGAAGTCCTTCCAGTCATGCAGGCGAAAGAAACCGGTCGTCTCGAAGAACATTGACAGGACAATGCCGATCGTCGTGAAAATGGCCAGTAAGGCGGCAAGCAGCAGCAGGGCCAGCACACCGGCTTCAACCACATTGCGGGCTCTGAAGTCCTTGTGACTTCGTGATAGTGACCAGAACAGCCCCGCAACGGCCAAGCCGAGCACGATAGCCTGCATGGCCCGCGTTCCAGTGGAGGTCAGCGCCCGGTATCGCTGAGCCGCGTTCAAAACATCTGGCTGCACATCTGCCCCGAGCGCAACGCCGACCCCTCCAAGCAGGGCCCGCAGGTCGGTCCTTTCGGCGTCCAGCGCTTCGGCGTCCTGCGAGCTGAGAGCTCCACGGGACACGGCAAGGTCCAACCCGTCGGCCACGCGCCGAACTTCGGTCATCACGAGGCGTCCGCCCGCGACATCTGGGGCCGTCGCCGTGGATAGCCCATTGAAAACCTGACGGTCGATGAGCACCGGCTGCACCAAGAGCCAGACGGCCAGCACAAACAGGGCCGGCACCAGAACGCTCATTGCGGAATGGAGTCCGTAGTAGACCGGCAGAGAATGCAGTTCCCGGACATCTCCTCCTGCACTGGCAAGTGCACGGGTCCGCCCAAGGTGGTAACCTGCCGCAGCAAGTCCCATCAGACAGATTGCAAGCCACAAGGTTGGCATTAAAGGCTCCGATGAATGTGGGTCAAACAAAGGGCCGGGGTGGCATGTTACCGCCCCGGCCGGGTTTCATCAGGTGAGCAAGCGGGTCACGAATTGCCGCCCATGGCGGTTTCGTCGGAAACAACCGACTGGGTGTCGCTCAACTCGGGATCGGCAACCAGCCCATATTCCGCGAGCGGCCCGTCGGCCCCTGCGATCTCGTCCGCAACAAAGAACTCTGCAAATTCCTTCAGACCGGGGATCACGCCGATATGCGCCTTCTTCACGTAAAAGAACAGCGGGCGCGACACCGGGTAGTCACCGCTTGCGATCGTATCCGTCGAGGGAACCACGCCTGACATGGTCGCCACCTGCAACTTGTCGGTATTGTTCTCGTAGAAGGCCAGCCCAAAGACACCGATACCATCCGTGTTGCTGTCAATCCGCGCCAGCGTTTCAGTATAGTCGCCGTCAATATCCACCGATTTGCCATCCGTGCGCAGCGCGATACAGGCCTTTTCGGCGGCCTTTTTGCGGGCCTTGTCAGTGTCGCCCTCGGCTATGGCAAGGAATGCATCATAGGCACCAGTAACCTCGCATCCGGCAAGAACAACCTTGTCCTCGAACACTTCTCGAGTGCCGTGCTTGGTTCCGGGAACAAAGGCCTGGATGTCGACCTGCGGGAATTCCGCATTGACGTCCGCCCATGTGGTATTCGGGTTTTCCACCAACTGACCGTCCACCAACACCTTGTCGGACAAGGCAAGGAACCAGTCGGCGGGTGTGAACGCATAAGACGCAGCGCCGATATCCGAGGCGAAGACGATCCCGTCATACCCGATCCGGACCTCGATGATCTCTGACACGCCCTTGTCGACGCAGGCCTTCAACTCGTTTTCCTTGATCCGACGCGATGAGTTCGCGATGTCGATGGTGTTTTCGCCAACCCCTTCGCAGAACCGCTTGAGCCCCGCAGACGATCCGCCGGATTCGATCACCGGCGTCGGGAAGTCGAAGTTTTCACCGAATGCCTCGGCGACGATCGACGCATAGGGCAGAACGGTTGACGAGCCGGCAACCTGAACCTGGTCACGTGCGAAGGCACTGGTGGCCGAAAGGGCAGAAATCGCCAGAACGGACGCGGTCAGTTTCACAAAAGACATGCGGTGTCTCCTTGATAAGAACAGTCGGTGACCACCTTCGGGTGATCTCGACCTATCTCTTATTGAGTGTGCATGTGGCTTTTGTGACAGCCATGTAACAGCTGTATGACAAAGCAGGGGGGCAGCCGCTTAATTTGCAATGTCAGAAGGCGACAGGCCAGAACATCGGTGGGATCTCGAATATCTTCCCCCGGCCCGGCCGGTGAACTGAATTTCGGTGCAGGTATAGCGTTTGGAAACAGTCGAAAGCGGTCAGGAAAGCCCAGGGACGGGCTTAGTTCGTTCGTTCCGCATTTGACTGACGCATCATCCCGCCATGTTCTGTAACTCTTAGATTGTGCCCGTTGTTCAAAAGCTCCACATCCGCGTTTTTCAAACTGCCCTTCCAGCCAAATTCCGTGCGCGTCAACGCGGCTGTCTCCGGCTCACTCAACCGGCTCCAGATCATTTCGGTGCAATCGGCGTTCACGCCGAAATCCCCGTTAATTCCATGACTGCTGAAGTGATAAATACCATCTGCCCACGGGCAGGTGTCCTGGGCGTAAACCGGGGCTGAGGAAAGTCCGGCACAAGCCGCGATGATGCAGACAAAACGTTTCATGGAAAACTCCGTTGACCTGTCGATACCGCTCAAACCTAGACCAGCGCAAAATGGCGTTCCAGTCACATTCCCGATGGCAATCCGCAAATCCAAACGCTGCACCCGGCCAAGGTCCAGCTGACACCTGGGCCAAAACCTCTATGAGATTTGCAGGTTTTTCGCGTATTCTCGACGGATTCAGAAAAAGGGGAGGTGAAAATGAAGTTCTTAGTAACAGCAATTGTCGCGTCTTTTTTTGCCGGCATCGCGTCGGCAGAAGTATCTGTAAAACGTGGAGAATATTTGGTCAGGGGGCCGGCTGGATGCGGAAACTGTCACACACCGCAAACACCGAACGGACCTGACATGGCGAATGAATTCGGCGGTTTCATGGTCGAAAAAAACCCTGCGTTCGAGGCGTGGGCCGTCAATATCACACCCGGTAGCCGTGTCGCTAACTGGAGCGATGACGAGCTGGCCCGTGCTATCCGCGAAGGCATACGCCCGGATGGCTCGGTGATCGGACCGCCAATGCCGATCGGGCTCTATCGCGGGATTTCGGACGACGACCTGTATTCCATGGTTGCCTTCCTGAGGACGGTTCCCGCAAGCGCCAACACGACCCCGACCTCCACCTACAACATACCCTTACCGCCGGCCTATGGCCCGCCCGTGGACAGCGTCACTGCACCTCCTCGCGCGGCCAGTGTCGAATACGGGGCCTACCTTGCTGGTCCGGTGGCACATTGCATGGAATGTCATACGCCGATGGGTGAAACCGGACCCAAGTTCGATACACATCTCGGAGCGGGCGGTTTTGAGTTTCATGGCCCGTGGGGCACGTCGGTTTCGCCGAACTTGACGACGCATGAGCATGGGTTAGCCGGATATTCCGACGCGGATCTGAAAAAGATGATCACCACAGGGGTCCGTCCCAACGGCTCCCGGATGATGCCGCCGATGGGATATCATCACTATGCAGCCATGACCGAAGGCGATCTCGACGCGGTCATTCTGTATCTGCGGCAATTGCCGCCGCTGCCTGATCCCAGCTGATCGCAAGCCGCAAGGCGGTGCCGAAACTCGGTCGATACCTACCCGGTCCGGCCGAGCCGCTCAAACCACGTTACATCGGCAGGCTGACGGTAAAGGCCGCCCCCTGCCCCAGTTCGCTTTCTACCTTGAGGCGTCCGCGATGGCGGTTGACGATGTGTTTGACGATAGCCAGCCCCAAACCGGTCCCGCCAAGCTCGCGCGACCGGTGGCTGTCTGCCCGATAAAACCTCTCGGTGAGGCGTGGCAGGTGGATCGGGTCGATCCCCGGCCCTTCGTCGATCACGCGCACACGCGCCGCCGGTCCGCGCATGGCCGGGTCACGGTCCGATTTCGACAGCTCGACCCGGACGCGTCCGCCGCTGCCGCCATATTTGACGGCGTTTTCGATCAGGTTGGAAAAGACCTGTTTCAACTGGTCCGCGTCGCCAGGCACCACAATGGGCGTTTCGGGAACCAACGGCTGCAGAACCACGCCCGCCCCTTCTGCCAGAGGTCCCAGCGTGTTGAGCAGGGAACCGATCAAGGCGGTCAGGTCGACCTGCTCTTCAGGGCGTACGCGTTCCTGGCTTTCGACCCGATTCAGTGACATCAGGTCCCCCACCAGCCGGTTCATCCGACTGGCTTCATCGCCCATGATGCCGAGAAACCGGTCACGGGCGGCCTCGTCATCGCGGGCAGCACTCCGAAGGGTTTCGATGAAACCGATCAGCGCGGTCAGAGGGGTGCGTAACTCGTGACTGACATTGGCGACAAAATCGCGCCGCATCTGCCCGGCCTGTTCCAATTGCGTTCTGTCGTTGAAACTGACAAGCAGCGCGCCACCCGAACCGGACCCGACCGCAGGGACATATCGGGTGTGCACGTCATAGGTTGTATCCTGACCGCCTTCGCTGGACAGGAAGCGGGTTTTGCAACTGGCGCGATCTTTCAGCCCCTGTTCGATCGTATCTATCATCTGGGGTTGGCGCAGGATCGTGACAAAGTTCCGCCCAACCAGATTTGGCCCCAGTAATGTGAGCGCATCGGCATTGGCCGCAATGATGAGTTCGGACTGATCGACCATCACCGCCGGCAACGGCATGGCGGCGAGCATATGATCGATCAGGTCATTTGCCATGTCACTCGGCCCGGGATGCGGCCTCGACTGCCTCGGAAAACACCGCCTTCAACGTCGACGGATCTTCGAGACCAACCGAAACCCGGAAAAGACCCTCGGACATGCCACGAGCGGCGCGTTCGTCGGCCGTCATCGCACGATGCGAGGACGAGGCGGGATGAGAGAGCGTGGTTCCCACATCCCCAAGTGTCGGCGCAAAACTGAGCCCCTGTGCGGCTCGGGTAAAGGCATTGGCTGCCGCGCGGCCGCCATCCAGTTCGAAACTGACCATGTTGCAACCCTGCCCGCCCAACAGACGTGTCGCTAGTTCACGGTCCGGATGATCCGCGCGAGTGGGATAGATCACGCGCTTTACTCCGGTCAGCCCGGCCAGATGATCCGCAAGCGCTACCGCCGTGGACTGGCTGCGGTCGAACCGCAGGTCGAAAGACAGCATGCCGCGTTCCGCCAACCAGCAGTCGAACGGGCTCGGGGTCATGCCGGTGGTCACGGAAAACACCCGCATCTTTTCCGTCAGCGCGGGATCACGGGCCACCGCATATCCGAGCATGACGTCCGAGTGGCCCGCCAGCAGCTTGGTGATTGAATGAAGAACGATATCGGCCCCGTGGTCAAAGGGCCGGATCGCGCGCGGCGTGGTAAAGGTGTTGTCCACCGCAAGCAGGATACCCCGATCCCGGCACAGCGCCGCCAACCCATCTAGGTCTGCCACGCGCAGGGTCGGGTTCGATACCACTTCGACCAAAACCATCCGGGTTTCGGGGCGGATTTGCGCCCGAACATCATCGACATCACCGGGGTCTGCAAGCGATGTCGCGATTCCCAGCCGCGGAAGATCCTCCTTCATCATACGCAGACTGCGCCCGTATAGCTGGTTGCCACCGATCACATGATCGCCGCTGTGCAAAAGGCCCAGCAACGCTGCGGTGACCGCACCCATGCCGGAACCGGTAACAACACCACCCTGCGCGCCTTCCATGGCATCGAGCCGTTTGGCGACCACGTCAGCATTGGGATGCCCTTCCCGCGAATACGTATACCCGTGCACCCGCCCTTCGTATTGGTCATCCAACGCATCAGGGGTTTCGGAGGCATAGACCACTGACGGGCTCAGCGGTGTCACGACCGGGCAGCTGGCGCTATCCGGCAGCGGGTGCGGCCGGATCAGGGAACCTTCGGAGTTTTTCATGGCGGGCCCTTTCAAACGAATACCCGCTCAGAGCGGTTTCAGATCGGCCCGAAAACGGCGCAGGTTTTCCTGATAGCCAAAGGCGATGATCGCGAATTTCTTCACTGCGGCCTCGTCCAGTTCACGCACCACCTTACCCGGCGATCCCATCACCAGCGAGTTGTCGGGTATTTCCTTGTTTTCCGTGATCAGAGCGCCAGCGCCAATCAGGCAGTTCCTGCCGATCTTGGCCCCGTTCAGGATGGTCGCTCCCATACCGATCAGAGAGTTGTCGCCGATGGTGCAACCATGCAGCATGACCTTGTGACCGATCGTGCAGTTGGTGCCGATTGTCAGCGGGTATCCCATATCGGTGTGCAGCACGCAGTTCTCCTGCACGTTGCTGCCGGCGCCGACCCGGATCTCCTCATTGTCGCCGCGCAGTGTGGACCCGAACCAGACGCTGCTGTCCTTTTCCATGACAACTTTTCCGATCACATTTGCATCCGGGGCGGCCCAGCTGTCTTCGTGCAGGTCGGGTGTGAGATCCCCAAGGGCATAAAGTGTCATGACAGTTCCTCGAATTCGGTTTGCAGTTTGCGGACATGGTCCTGAAGTGCCGGCTGCTGGATCCGGCGCATGCGTTCGGCGCTGACGATGGTTTTCAACCGCGCCTCGGTCTCGTCAAGGTCATCGTTGACCAGAACGTAGTCGTAATAGCCCCAATGGCTGATCTCGTCCCAGCTCTTGAGCATACGTTTACCGATGACGTCTTCGCTGTCCTGACCACGCGTTTCCAGCCGTCTCCGCAGTTCGCGGATCGACGGCGGCAGAATGAAGATCGACAGCGCATGCTTGCCCAGATCCGAGTTCCTGATCTGGATCTCACCCTGCCAGTCCACGTCGAAAAGAACATCGCGCCCGGCATTGATGGTATCCCTAACCGGACCGGCAGGAGAGCCATAGAAATTGCCGAAAACAAAAGCATGTTCGAGCATTTGCCCCTCGGCCACCTGCTGTTTGAACGCCTCTTCCGACAAGAAAAAGTACTCTCGCCCGTCGACCTCGCCCGGGCGCGGCGCGCGGGTCGTGGCTGACACCGAGAATTGCAACCCTTCGTCCCAGGCCATCAGCCGGCGCGCCAAGGTGGATTTTCCGGCCCCCGAGGGGGATGAAAGGATGATCAACAGGCCACGGCGGTCCACCATCTGGGTTCTCCTTGTTCTTGTTATTCGACGTTCTGAACCTGCTCGCGCATCTGGTCAATGACCGCCTTGAGCTCCAGCCCTACCGCGGTCAGGTCGCTGTTTTGGGATTTCGAACAAAGCGTGTTGGCCTCACGATTGAATTCCTGCATCAGAAAATCGAACTTGCGGCCGATGGGACCGCCCTTTTCCAGCAGCGCCCGGGCCGCGTTTACATGGGCCGCCAGTCGATCAAGCTCTTCGGTCACGTCTGCCTTGACCGAGATCAGTGCCAGCTCCTGTGCCACCCGGTCCGGGTCGGCCCCGTCGGAATTCTTCAGAACCCGGTCGAGATTTGATTGCAACGTGGCCGCCATTGCTTCGCGGCGTGCTTCGGCCAGCCCGGCTGCCTTTGTTGTAAGTTCGGAAACCTGCACCAACTGCCGTCTCAGAATCTCGTTCAGTGCCGCCCCTTCGTCGGCGCGCATCTGCACGAAATCGGCAACCAGCCCGGAGAACTCTTGCTTCAACTGCGCCACCAGCGGCGCCACGTCAGTTTCGGCCGCACTTGTTTCCCAGACACCCCGAAGGCCCAGCAAATCGGCTGCCCGTGTGGGTTCCAGAGCAACCCCGCGCGTTGCCGCTTCGGCCTCGACCTGTTTGACTGCGTCCAATGCCGCAGCAAGAACCGCAGGGTTGAGCGCCATGTCCGCCTGCTCCTCGCCGCGGGACAGGCGCAAGTTCAGGGTGATGTTTCCGCGGGTCGCAGCCTTGCCGAGTTCGGTCCGCAGATACGCTTCCAACCCCTCGAGCCAGTCCGGTATGCGCAGACGCAGATCCTGCCCTTTGCCATTCACACTGCGCAGTTCCCAGCCCCAGGTGAACGGGCCCTGCCCGCCCTTGGCCGAGGCAAAACCAGTCATGGATCGGATCATGTGCACTGCTCCTTGGGCTTTGGCCGGTCCTTCGGTCGGGTCGTTGGCCATTTTCTCTGTTGCGCCGATGGCTCGGGCGCTTGCCGGGCACCTAACGGCAAGAGACGCCCCAGGGCAAGGGGCTGTGGCGGTATGGACAGAGGCGCTTATGGTGCCTTTGCAGGTTTCGGGACGTTAACCACTCTTTAACGATTTGCTCCAATTTTGATTTAATCCGTGACACGTTAACTCACAGGTAACCTGATTTGAGCCTTTCGTGCCGGAGGTGCTGGCGACACATGAATGTCATCGCCGCACAAGGAGCATCGATACAGGTGGTGTAACGAGTGGGGACAAACGGATATGCGCTTTTTCTTCCGAAACAGGCCTGAGACCGGAAAAGTCGTGGCCATGAACCGGTTCCGGAGCCGTCACAATCTGGCACCTTTGCGGCAGGCCGAAGCCTATTGGAACGCGCTTCGGGAAGGATCCGAGGTTCCGAGGCGGTCTCAGGTCGATCCACGCGGGCTTGAGAACATCCTACCCCATACCTTCATTCTAGAGCGAATTGCACCGGGGATTGCCCGTTTCCGTCTGGCCGGGCAACATCTTACCGAGCTTGCCGGAACCGATTTGCGCGGCATGCCGATCTCCGCGCTTTTTTCTTCCGAGGGCCGTTCGGAGATCAGCGCCGTGCTTGAGAGCCTGTTCGATGGGCCAACGATCGCAGAACTTTCATTGGATGGCGCTGGAAATGCGCTGACGCCGGGGGTGGACGCCCGGATGGTGCTGTTGCCGCTGGCTGGTGAACGGGGTGAGATATCCCGCGCGCTGGGGGTAATGGCGGCCGACCGCATACCGCGCCGACCTTTGCCGAGGTTCCGCGTGGACGAAGTTACCCTGCGGCCGGTTTTTTCACCCGCTGCTCCGCAACGCCCCCTTTACCGGAGTTCGGACCAACCAGCGGTGGCACCGGCATCGCTGAGCTTGAGTGAAGGCATGGCCGAGGAACCGGCACCGTTCGATACGGCACCCAAACAGGGGCGCCCAAACCTGCGTCTTGTTGCGTCAAACGACTGAGGTTTTTCTTTCTGGTCAGTCGGATACACTACCATCATAAACAAAAAATCCCGGCCCTTGGGGCCGGGACAATTCGTCTATCAGAACCGATCAGGTATCAACCGGCTTGCCGGTTCTCCCGGGCTTCGCGCAAGGCCGACAACTCTTCGGCCACGAGGAACGCAAGCTCCAAGGACTGCGAGGCGTTCAGGCGCGGATCGCATGCGGTGTGATACCGGTCCGAGAGATCTTCTTCGGTCACGGCACGAACGCCGCCGGTGCATTCCGTCACATCCTGACCGGTCATTTCGAAGTGCACACCGCCGGGAATGGTGCCTTCGGCCTGATGCACTGCAAAGAACTCGCGCACTTCGCGCAACACGGAATCAAATGGCCGGGTCTTGTAGCCGGTGGCCGACTTGATCGTGTTGCCGTGCATCGGGTCGCACACCCAGGTCACATTGGCACCCTCTTCCTTCACCGTCTGAATCAGGCGCGGCAGGTTTTCTCCGACTTTGCCCGCACCAAAGCGCGCGATCAGTGTCAGCCGCCCTTCTTCGTTGTCAGGGTTCAGCTTGGCCATCAGCGCCTTCAGATCTTCGGCGGTGGTGGTCGGGCCGCATTTCAAACCGATCGGGTTCAACACACCGGACAGGAATTCGACATGTGCGCCATCCGGCTGCCGCGTGCGATCGCCGATCCAGAGCATGTGCCCCGAGCCGGCCAGCCAGTTTCCGGATGTCGAATCAAGCCGCGTCAGGGCCTCTTCGTATTCCAGCAGCAGGCTTTCATGGCTGGTGTAGAATTCGACCGATTGCAGGGTGTGGGCAGTATCCTGATTGACCCCGGCCGCTTTCATGAAGTCCAGCGTATCGGAAATCCGCGTTGCCAGTTCGCGATACTTCTCGGCCTTTTCGTTTTCGGTGAAGCCAAGCGTCCAGGCATGAACCTGATTCACGTCGGCATAACCACCGGTCGAGAAGGCCCGCAGCAGGTTCAGCGTGGCCGCCGCCTGTGTGTAGGCCTGCAACATCTTGGCCGGGTCCGGGCTCCGGGCCTCGGGCGTGAAATCCAGTTCATTGATGATGTCACCGCGGTAGCTTGGTAGTTCCACGCCATCCACCACCTCGGTCGGGGCACTGCGCGGCTTGGCAAACTGCCCAGCCATGCGGCCGACTTTGACCACCGGCACCTTGGCGCCATAGGTCAGCACCATTGCCATCTGCAGCATCACCTTGAAGGTATCCCGAATGCCGTCGGCACTGAACTGTTCAAAGCTCTCGGCGCAGTCGCCGCCCTGCAACAGGAACGCTTCGCCGCGACCCGCAGCCCCAAGATGCTGTTTCAGACGACGCGCCTCGCCGGCAAACACAAGTGGCGGATACTTGGAAAGCTGTGCCTCAACCGCGGCCAGGGCCTCGGGGTTGGTATAGTCGGGCATCTGAACCCGCGGTTTCTCGCGCCAGTTCGATTTTTGCCACTCACTCATTGCTCTCTTCTCCGCTGAGGTATTACAGGGGCTCTCTATACAAAAGCGCACGGGTCGACGCCACACCCTATTCGCCTTGCTCTTGACGGAGCGCCAAAGCTCTGGCCAAGGTGAGAAATCGTTGACGGCATCTTCGCCGGAAACACCGCTTGATTCTAGGATCCCCGCCCATGAAAGAGCAACGCCAAGTTGTCGCCGTGGAGAACGCTTCCGACCGACCCCGGCGCATCGTGTTCGCGCTGTTGGAAAATTTCACCCTGTTGTGTTTCGCCTCGGCCATGGAGAGCTTGCGCATTGCCAACAGGATGGCTGACAAAGAGCTGTATTCCTGGGTTCTGGTTGGCGAAGGCGGCGATACCATCAGCTGCTCTGCCGGCACGAGGTTCCAGCTGGATGGTGATCTGGGAGACCTGAACCGGGACGACATCCTGCTGGTTTGCGGCGGCATCGAGGTGCATCTGGCCACGACCAAGAAAATGTTGTCTTGGCTTCGGCGCGAAGCGCGCCGTGGCATGATGTTGGGCGGGCTGTGCACAGCCGCCTATACACTGGCCAAGGCCGGGTTGCTTGATGGCAAGAAGGCGACAATTCACTGGGAAAACTCCGACAGTTTCACAGAAGAGTTCGAAGACGTCGAACTGACCAAGTCGGTCTTTGTTATGGATGGCAATCGCGTTACCACCGCGGGCGGCACATCTTCGATCGACCTGATGCTCAAGCTGATCGCCACGCATCATGGCGAAACGCTGGCAAACGCCGTCGCGGACCAGTTGATCTATTCCTCGATCCGGACTGATCAGGACAGCCAGAGACTCAGCGTTCCGACCCGGATCGGTGTGCGGCACCCAAAACTCAGCCAAGTGATCCAGATGATGGAAAACAACATCGAGGAACCGATCAGCCCCTCGGTTCTGGCCAAAGATGTCGGCATGTCCACGCGTCAGCTGGAGCGGCTTTTCCGCCGCTACCTGAACCGTTCGCCAAAACGCTATTACATGGAACTGCGCCTGCAAAAGGCCCGTAACCTGTTGTTGCAGACCGATATGAGCGTGATCAACGTGGCTCTGGCCTGCGGTTTTGCCTCACCGTCCCATTTCTCGAAATGCTATCGGGCGCATTATGACACCACGCCTTACCGTGAACGTGGTGCGCAGGCGGCGCGGCTTTCGGTGTGATCCGAACCCGGCGGTTGCTGTTGCGTCCGGCGCGGGCCGCCGATCTGGAGGCGTTGCACGAGATCTTTTCCGATCCCGAGACGATGCGCTACTGGGACCGCCCCGCCGATGACGACATCGAACGGACCCGCGCCTTTCTGGCCGCATTCATGCGCGAGGATCCGGCCACCCGCTATGAGTTCATTCTCGATCTGGACGGGCAATGCGTTGGCAAGGCCGGGGTCTGGGACAAGCCCGAGGTCGGTTTCATCCTGAACCGCGCGCATTGGGGCCAGGGTTTGGTGCGCGAGGCATTGGAGGCGATTCTGCCCAGTGCTTTTGCCGCTTTCCCGGAATGCGCTGCGTTGACCGCGCAGGCTGATCCGCGCAACCAACGCTCTTGCAGGTTGCTGGAGAACCTTGGGTTTCGGCTCGACCGGATTGGCAAAAAGGATTTCTGCTATGGCGGCGTCGAATGGTGCGACACGGCCTATTACCTGCTGCCACGTGCGCCAGATCAGCTTGCGGGAGATATCCGGTAAATCGTCCCCTTCCCGACAGAGATGAACCAGATCGATCCGTCCGGAGCTTCGACCACATCGCGCACCCGCTCGGTTTCGCCACCCTTCAGCTGTTCGACCTCCCGCAGGTTTTTTCCATCCAGCCGCGAGATGTAGTCGAACTTGAGCGACCCAATGAAAAGATCTCCTCGCCACGCAGAAAACAGCTTGCCGGAATAGATCATCAGCCCTGACGGCGCGATTGAGGGATCCCAGTAATGCGCGGGTTGTTCCATGCCGGGTTTTGCGGTGCCCTCACCAATCTTTGCCCCCGAATAATGCGTGCCATACGAGATTACCGGCCAGCCGTAATTGGCCCCTTTCTTGATCCGGTTGACTTCGTCACCGCCCTTCGCGCCATGTTCCACTGCCCACAGCCGCCCCTGACGGTCCAAGGCCGCGCCTTGCGGGTTTCGGTGGCCATAGGACCAGATCTCTGGTCGGATGCCGGATTGCCCGACAAAGGGATTGTCGTCCGGCACCGTCCCATCCCGGTTGATCCTGACGATCGTGCCATTGTGGTTGGACAGCTCCTGTGCACTGGGTCGGTTCCCCCGCTCGCCCAGAGTCAGAAACAACGAGCCGTCGCGCGCCTCGACGATACGAGACCCGAAATGCCGCCCCCCCGAACCGGGCGCAACGGCTTCGAACAGGATCCGCACATCTGTCAGGCGCTGCCCATCCTGAGACAGCCGACCAACTGCCAAAGCTGTGCCGGCGCCCCCTTTCTGGCGCTTTGCAAAGCTCAGGAACACCTCACGGCTTTGGGCGAAATCCCGCGGCACCATGACGTCAAGCAATCCCCCCTGACCCTTGGCATGGACTTTTGGCGTCCCCTTTACGGTTTGAGCCTGCCCGCCCCTGACCAGCAACAGGCGGCCTTCCCGCTCGGTCACCAGAAATTCTCCACCCGGCAGGAAGTCCACGGCCCACGGTGTATCCAGCCCCGAGACCATGGCCTGAACCTGCACCTGACCAGTCGAGCTGGAGAGGGTCTGTGCGGACACCACGGCGCCGGACAGCGTCAGAAACAAGCCGAACATCAAATTCCGCATGGCAATTCCCCTGTTTTTTATCACTCTAGAGCAGAGAACGGCCAAGGCGAGAGCTTTCCCGAACGGAAGCCGAATTACCCCTATCGATGGGCCTTTTCTTTTTCCAGAAGCTTGCCTAGGGTCGGGATCGAACAAATTGTTCCAACACGGGAGTAAATCATGAAAAAGCTGCTCACAGCTACTGCGGCCACTGCTTTGATGGCGGGAACCGCCTTTGCGGACGGTCACGGAAAAGAAGTGAAAATCGGTGTGATTCTGGGCTTCACTGGCCCGATTGAATCGCTGACGCCCTCGATGGCCGCTGGCGCCGAACTGGCAATGGCCGAAGTGACCGAAAGCGGTATGCTGCTGGACGGTGCCAAGGTGATGCCAGTGCGCGCCGACTCGACCTGCGTTGACGCCGGTGCGGCCACGGCGGCCGCAGAACGCCTTGTCACATCGGACAAGGTCGATGGCATCATGGGCGCCGACTGCTCGGGTGTGACCGGTGCGATCCTGTCAAACGTCGCTGTTCCGAATGGCGTCGTGATGATCTCGCCCTCGGCCACATCGCCGGGCCTGTCGAGCGCCGAAGACAACGGCCTGTTCTTCCGCACCGCGCCGTCGGATGCCCGTCAGGGTGTCGTGATGACCGAAGTGCTGATGGAAGAAGGCATCAAGGAAGTCGCGGTTACCTACACCAACAACGACTATGGCAAGGGTTTGGCAGACAGCTTCCAGGCGGCCTACGAAGCTGCAGGCGGTTCGGTGACCATTAACGCGGCCCACGAAGACGGCAAGGCCGACTATTCGGCTGAAGTCGGCGCACTGGCAGCAGCCGGCGGCGATCGTCTTGTTGTTGCAGGCTATGTGGATCAGGGTGGTTCCGGCGTTGTCCGTGCCGCAATCGACTCCGGTGCCTTTGACACGTTCCACTTCCCCGACGGTATGATCGGCGCACAGCTCGAGGCCAACTTTGGCAGCGAAATTGACGGGTCCACCGGCCAGCACCCGGGCACTGACAGCCCCGGCGTTGCGAAATTTTCGGAAATGGTTGGCGACAAGTTCGATTCGACCTCGCCTTTCACTCCGGAATCTTACGACGCCGCAGCCCTGATCATGCTTGCGATGCAGGCCGCGAACTCCAAGTCCTCGGCCGATTACAAGGACAAGGTGATGGATGTTGCCAACGCTCCGGGTGAAAAGATCTATCCCGGTGAACTGGGAAAGGCGCTGGAAATTCTGAAATCCGGCGGTGACATCGACTATGTGGGCGCAACCGCAGTCGAACTGATCGGACCTGGTGAAAGCGCCGGCAACTATCGCCAGATCGTGATCGACGGCGGCAAGATCACAACCGCCAAGTATCGTTGATCCCCGCGATGCGTTAAGATTGAACAGCCCGGGCCTTGTGTCCGGGCTGTTTCAATGACAAAAGGCCGCACCCCCGGAGGGACGGGGAAACAAAAGAACGGGACCGCCGAAATCGATAAGCGGCGGCTTGGGGGAGATCACATGATCGTCGTCGAAGACGTGCACAAGCACTTTGGCGGATTCCATGCGGTGGACGGTGCCACGCTGGAGATCGCCGGGGGCTCTATCACCGGGCTTATTGGCCCGAACGGAGCCGGAAAAACCACTCTTTTCAATGTTATCGCAGGCGTTCTTCCACCCACGGCCGGACGAGTCACGATGGATGGTGAGGACATTACCGGCCTGCCGCCGCATGAGCTGTTTCACAAGGGGCTGCTGCGCACCTTCCAGATCGCGCATGAGTTTTCCTCGATGACCTGCCGCGAGAACCTGATGATGGTTCCCGGTGGTCAATCGGGAGAATCGCTCTGGAATACATGGTTTGGACGTAAACGCATCGCCGATGAGGAACGCGCTCTGCGGGCCAAGGCGGACGAGGTGCTCGAGTTCCTGACCATCAGCCACATTGCCGATCTGAAGGCCGGACAGGTCTCGGGCGGGCAGAAGAAGCTGCTCGAACTTGGCCGCACCATGATGGTCGATGCCAAGATCGTATTTCTCGACGAGGTGGGCGCAGGCGTGAACCGCACCCTGCTCTATACCATTGCCGACGCCATCAAGCGGCTAAACGAAGAACGCGGATATACGTTTGTCGTCATTGAACACGACATGGAATTCATCGGACGCCTCTGCGATCCGGTGATCTGTATGGCCGAGGGCAAAGTTCTCGCCGAAGGCACGCTCGACGAAATCAAGGCCAATGAGCAGGTCATCGAGGCCTATCTGGGAACGGGCCTCAAGAACAAGGACAAGCTGGAGGCCGAGGCATGACGGAGTGCCTTGCTGCCCAAGGTTCCGATCCATTCCCGGCGCGCGCCACCCTGTAAGGGGCTCCGACATCCTGTGAGGGACAACGAAATGACAACAAGCATGCAGCACGCGGGAGGGCCGGAATGAGCGATTATTCGGACCGCGGCAACAAGGACGCATCGATCACCAACACGCAGGGCATTGGCACCATGACGCCAGCCCATGCCGAAAGCGGAGAAACCAAATACGTTGGCGGCGATGGCCCGTTCCTGATCGGCGATACAATGACCGGCGGTTACGGCAAAGGGCCGGACATTCTGCATGACTGCTCGATCTCAGTGGACAAAGGCGAGATCGCGGTCATCGTCGGCCCCAACGGCGCCGGCAAATCCACCGCGATGAAAGCGGTGTTCGGGATGCTCGACGTGCGCGCGGGCTCGGTGCGGTTGGATGGTGAGGATATCACCAACCTCTCTCCGCAGGACCGGGTGCGCAAGGGCATGGGATTTGTTCCGCAAACCTCGAACATCTTTACCTCGATGACGGTAGAAGAGAACCTCGAGATGGGCGCCTTTATCCGCTCCGACGACATTTCCGGCACGATGGAGCAGGTCTATGACCTTTTCCCGATACTGCGCGACAAGCGGCTGCAGCCAGCCGGGGAACTGTCGGGCGGTCAGCGCCAGCAGGTCGCCGTTGGCCGGGCGCTGATGACCCAGCCCAAGGTGCTGATGCTGGATGAACCCACTGCCGGGGTTTCACCGATCGTGATGGACGAGCTGTTTGACCGGATCATCGAGGTCTCCCGCACCGGCCTGCCGATCCTGATGGTGGAGCAAAACGCAAGGCAAGCCCTTGAAATCGCCGACAAAGGGTATGTTCTGGTGCAGGGCCGCAATGCCTATTCCGGAACCGGCAAGGAACTGCTCGCCGATCCCGAAGTCCGCAAGTCGTTCTTGGGAGGATGAGCATGTTTCATTTTCTTGCTCCAAGGCCCTTCGGGACGTTCAACCATTTCCTCTCTAAACCGGACACTGATATTGCGTCGGTCGCAGACCAAGCCTGCAGCCGCGGTCAGTGCATGGAAGGGTAAAGCCACATGGATTTTCTTAACGCCATCGTGGCGCTTTCCAATTTCGTGCTGGTCCCCGCGATCGCCTATGGCAGCCAGCTGGCTCTGGGTGCGCTCGGGGTCACGCTGATCTATGGCATCCTTCGGTTCTCGAACTTTGCCCATGGTGACACCATGGCATTCGGGGCAATGGTCACCATCCTGGTGACGTGGTGGATGCAGTCGATTGGTATCAGTCTCGGGCCGCTGCCCACCGCGCTTTTGGCCCTGCCTTTTGGCATACTTGGCTGCATGGCACTTGTCTTGCTCACCGACCGGGCGGTCTATCGCTTTTACCGCGAACAGAAGGCCAAGCCGGTGATCCTTGTGATCGTGTCGATGGGTGTGATGTTCATCATGAACGGCCTGGTGCGCTTTATCATCGGCCCCGACGATCAGAAATTCGCCGATGGTGAGCGTTTCCTGATTTCCGCGCGCGAATTCAAGCAGTTGACCGGCCTCAAGGAGGGGTTGGCAATCAAGACCACGCAGGGACTGACGGTTGTTGTCGCGGTGATCTGCGTGGTGCTGCTGTTCTGGTTCCTCAACAAGACCCGCACCGGCAAATCCATGCGCGCCTATTCCGACAACGAGGATCTGGCACTGCTGTCGGGCATCAACCCCGAGCGGGTGGTGATGATCACCTGGCTGATCGTGGCCGCACTGGCGACCACAGCAGGGGTGCTTTATGGGCTCGACAAGAGCTTCAAGCCCTTTGTCTATTTCCAGCTTTTGCTGCCCATTTTTGCCTCGGCCATCGTCGGTGGTCTCGGCAGCCCGATCGGGGCCATCGCAGGCGGGTTCGTGATCGCCTTTTCCGAGGTCACCATCACCTATGCCTGGAAGAAGGTGCTGAAATATCTGGGCGCCGAGCCTGACGGGCTCGTGCAGCTGCTGAGCACCGATTACAAATTCGCGGTCAGCTTCGTGATCCTGCTGATCGTGCTTCTGTTCAAGCCCACGGGCCTCTTCAAGGGGAAAGCGGTATGAGCGAGACAATGAAGAATACCGCGCTGTTTCTGGGTGTCGGTGCGCTGATAATTTTGACCGGGTTCATGCAGAGCTGGAACTCGGCTCTGCTGATCCTGAACATGGGATTGATCTCAGCCATTATGGCGCTGGGTGTGAACCTGCAATGGGGGTTTGCGGGCCTCTTCAACGTCGGTGTCATGGGTTTCGTGGCGCTTGGCGGTCTGGCCGTTGTTCTGGTCTCAACAGATGTCAGCCCCGAAGCCTGGGCCAACGGCGGCGTCGGCATCGTCATGGCCCTGATCCTTGGTGCCATGACGGTTGTGGCAGCGGTGGTTGCCTACCGCATGATGGCAAAAGGCGCCGCGCGGTCGGCGGTGATCCTCGCCATACTGATCGGCGGATTTTTCCTCTACCGGATGCTTTTTGACCCCAATGTCGAGAGTGTCGAGGCGATCAATCCGGCCCTTGCCGGCAATATCGGAGGGCTTGGCCTGCCGGTGCTGCTGGCGTGGCCAGCAGGCGGGTTGCTGGCAGCAGGAGCGGCCTGGCTGATCGGCAAGACCGCTCTGGGGTTGCGTTCGGATTATCTGGCAATTGCCACGCTAGGGATTGCCGAGATCATCATCGCGGTGATGAAAAACGAGGACTGGCTGGCCCGCGGCGTGAAAAACGTCATCGGCCTGCCTCGCCCCGTACCGTATGAAATCGACCTTCAGAACGACCCGAGCTTCGTGGACCGCGCCGCCTCGCTGGGGCTTGACCCGGTGACCGCCTCGACCCTGTCGGTCAAGCTGGGTTACTCCATACTGTTCCTGATCGTTCTGCTGGTTCTGTTGTGGATGGCGCAGATGGCACTCAAAAGCCCGTGGGGCAGGATGATGCGTGCCATTCGCGACAACGAGGTCGCCTCCGAGGCGATGGGCAAGGACGTCACCCGCCGCCATTTGCAGATCTTCGTGCTGGGCTCGGCCGTTTGCGGCATCGCGGGCGCGATGATGACCACGCTCGACGGCCAATTGACGCCTGGCACCTATCAGCCGCTGCGCTTTACCTTTTTGGTCTGGGTGATGGTGATCGTCGGCGGATCGGGCAACAATTTCGGCGCGGTTCTGGGCGCCATGCTGATCTGGTTCCTCTGGGTGCAGGTGGAACCGATCGGGCTCTGGGTGATGCAGGTTATCACCTCGGGCATGGCGGACGGAAGCGCGCTGAAAGAACACCTGATCGACAGCGCCGCGCATATGAGACTGCTGACGATGGGCGTCATCCTGCTGGTGGTGCTCAGGTTCAGCCCGCGTGGCCTGATCCCCGAAAAATAGACCAGTCAATCCCGGATCTGCCAGAAAATCACATCGCCGCGTCCGGTTCCGGGCGCGGCGATCTCCTTTGGCGGTCAGGGTGCGACCATCAGGGCGGCAAAATCGGCAGATTGCCCGCCCTGCCGCAACAATGACCACGCTTCGTCGGCGGCCTGCCCTCCGATCAGCTTGGCAGCCTTGGTCCGCACGCGCTCTTCGCGCTGCGCGAGCCCGAGCGGTGCCAGCAGATCGTGGCGCGCCTCAACCCGGGAACCGTCGCGCTTCAGCATCGAAACCACCGCCTGCGTTTCGGTCAGACTGTCGTCGGCCGTAACCGTGATGTGATCGCGCAGGGATCGCAGGCGCATGTCAGCGCAGGTTTCGGCGGAATAGCTGTCGAGCCGTGCCGTATCGAACCCCAAGGCCCGCATTGCAAGAACCGTGCGATAGCTGAACTTGGCCCCCAAGCCTGTTTCCGGCTCGGGCTGGTTGCACACACTCATCCAGCGCGGATGGGTGCGGACAGCGATCTCGGCCACTTCGGGACCGGCTATGTCGATCTCGCGCGCGGCCTCAAGCGCCGCGTGAAGCCCGTGACAGCAGGCGTGGAATTTGTGGCTGACGCTTTCGAACAGCCAACGTTCACCCAGGCCGTCCAGAGCGTCCTTGGCCTGCGTTGCACCGTGATGAGTTGCGCCAAATCCAAAGGTGCCGTCAAACGCCGCCGGATTGCTGTCCATACCTCGCTGCACCAGCAACGCGCATTCCACGCCGGAGCTGGCAGCCATACCGGCGTTGTAGGGCTTTCCCATCGTCCCGAACTGCGCTTTGAGCCCCGACGCGCGGGTCGCGGAAAGGCCCATGAGCGTTTCCATGTCGTCACTTTGCAGCCCGATCAGTCGTCCGGCAGCGACCGCGGCGCCAAAGGTTCCCGCGGTTGCGGTCTGGTGAAACCCGACCTGATAATGATCACGTCCAAGCCAGAGCCCGACGCGGATCGAAACTTCCATGCCGATCAGGGCCGCTTCGAGCATCTCCACAAGCGGCAGGTCGCGCAATTCGCCAATCGCAAGCGCGGCCGGAAACACCGCAACCGAGGGATGCCCGATATGGGCAAAATGGGTATCATCGTAATCCAGCGCGTGAGAGGTCGCCCCATTGACCAGAGCCGCAGATCGGGCCGGGGCGGACCCGTTTCCGAACAGGCGCGCGTCGCCAGTACCGCCTTCGTCAAGCACCTGCTGGCGCAGAATACGGGCAACCGGCTCATCGCGTCCGGCCATGCCAACACTCAACCAGTCGAGCGCGGATAGCGACGTCACCAACCGGACCGCTCCGGTGGTGGTTACGGGACCAGCCGCGAATCCGGCCAAAGCATGCAGCACATCATGGGTCATGGCCGCAGTTTAGCGTCCGCGTCGCGCCGGTAAAGCGTCAGTCGTAGAGTTCTGCCGCGCGCGTTTCAAAGGCGCGTACGATCCGGTGCATGGCCTCGTTGAACACGACCCCGATGATGCCCTGCAGAACCGCGTTCTTGAATTCGAAATCAACATGAAATGATATGTTGCACCCGCCGTCCGTGTGGTCGGCAAAACTCCAGTTCGACTTCATATAGCGAAACGGACCGTCAAGATACTCGGTGTCGATCCGTTTGTCTTCTGCAAACAAGGTGACCCGGCTTCCGAACCGTTCGCGGAACACCTTGAACGAGATCACCAGATCCGCCTCCATCACCTCGGCTTCGTCCACCTTATAGGTCCGCCGAATCCGAGCCGCTGCGCACCATGGCAAAAACTGCGGATAGCTCGCCACATCAGCCACCAGATCATACATCTGCTGCGCGCTATACGGCAGGTGGCGGGTTTCCGAGTGAATGGGCATGCGGCGCGTTGAACCCTTTGGTCCGTTTATGGGTGACAGTGGCGCGTGATTTCGTATGTTGGCGCCGAAAGATCAAGGGGGCAAAAATGACCGATCGGCCATATGTGATCGACCAGATGATTTCCGCCAAGTCCATAGCGGCGCGGATTGAAACCCTGTGCGGAGAAATCGCGCAGGAATTCAGCGGCACCGACAAGCTTATCGTGGTGGGCCTGTTGCGGGGCAGTTTCGTGTTTATCGCCGATCTGGTACGGGAACTGGATTTACCGATCGAAGTCGACTTTCTGGAAGCGTCGTCTTATGGCGACGCCATGGAAAGCAGCCGGGAAGTACGCATTCTCAAAGACTTGCGAGGCGCAATTGAAGGGCGCGACGTGTTGGTGGTCGAAGACATCGTCGACACCGGCCACACGCTGAACCACGTAACGGCCTTGCTGCGCAGCCGCGACCCCAAACGGTTGAAATCCATTGCCCTTCTCGACAAACCTTCGCGCCGCGAGGTCGATTTCCGGTCCGACTGGATTGGCTTTGAAATCCCCGATGAGTTCGTGGTCGGTTATGGAATCGATTACGCTCAACGCAACCGCAACCTGCCTTTCATCGGCAAGGTTCGATTCCTCGGCGACGAGGGCTGATTGGCGCCTGAGCCGCTGGCCACTGCTCATATGAACCTGCGCCACCTGTTCAGAATGTCCCGCTGGGCACGCAACCCGCCTTCAGAGCGCAGGGTCAAACTGGTGTTCGCGACAGTCCTGCTGTGCCTCGCGCTCTATGGAATTGAGCGGTTGGGGTTCTGGCCTGACTGGGCGCGGATCGAACAGCGCGGCTTTGACCCGTCAATCGGTCAACGCCCTTAGCGCCTTGAGGAATATGGCGGTTCCTGTCGGGATCAACACGTCCGGAAAATCGTAGTCCGGATTGTGCAACTGCGGGCTGTCTTCACCGGCCCCAAGCCAGAACATGGCGGTTTTTGCGCCTTTTCCGAACTGCCCGAAATCCTCGGAAAATTTCAGAGGCTGGTCGATCAGTTGCACCGGCGCTCCGGCCCCCAGGGCTGCCGCCTGCAGGATCTGAACAGCTGTGGCGTCGTTGGTGCAGGCGTCAAAGATATCGTCATAAGAGATCGACAGGCCCAGCCCCTGCGCCGCAGCGTCGGCTTCGGCCAATGCCGTGGCTTCAGACATAAGGCGCTCCATCCGGTTGTTGGCCACAGTGCGCAGGGTGACCCAAAGCTCACCGGAACCGGGCGACACTCCAAAGGTCGGTTCTCCCAATGCGGCATGGGTCAACGTGGTCAGGGCGAATTCGGAATCGAGAACACCTCCCGGTCCAAGGGCTGCAAGTGCTGGCATCAGCCGGGCCATCGCGCCGGCCGGTGACAACCCATCGCCCGGCGCCGCAGCATGTGAGGTCTTGCCAGTCAAACGGATTTTCATCCCGCGCGACGCACAATTGGCCGCAGCCCGGTTCAGTTCCACATGTCCAAGGGGCAACCCGGGCATGTTGTGCAATGCAAACACGTAATCGGGGGCAATACCGGTGAATTTCGAGTCGGCCCGGAACGCCGATGCTCCCTTGCCGGTTTCTTCGGCAGGCTGGAACAGCAAAACGACGCGGCCCCTTTTCGGGGGCCGGTCCTGCAGGGCCTCGGCCAGAGCCAGAACCATGACCATGTGCCCGTCATGGCCACACAGATGTGCCTTGCCCGGTATGGTCGAGGCATGAGCCGATGCACTCAGTTCCTGAATCGGCAGCGCATCCAGTTCACATCGAATTGCAACGGTCGGTCCGCTGCCCCTGCCTTCGTAAACAGCCGCAACTCCGTGACCACCTATCGCAGTCAGGATCCGGTCGGGATTGAATTTTCGCAAAATGTCCAGCACGCGCGCCGCCGTGGCAGCTTCTTCACCGGATATGTCTGGATGACGGTGCAGATCGTGTCGCAGCGCCACCCATCTTGCCAGCGTATCGGGTGTCATGCCTGTCCGCGCTTTTCCTGCCGGGCCGCGCGCAGGCGGGCGAAGTCGTCACCGGCGTGGTAGGAGGATCGCGTCAGCGGGGTGGCCGAGACCATGCCGAACCCCTTGCCATAGGCGGCTTTCTCATAGGCGGCGAACTCCTCGGGGGTCACGAAACGGTCGACCCGGTGATGTTTCGGCGTCGGTTGCAGATACTGGCCAATGGTCAGGAAATCCACATCCGCCGCGCGCATGTCGTCCATCACCTGCCGCACCTGCTGTTCGGTTTCGCCCAGACCCACCATGATGCCGGATTTGGTGAACATTGCGGGATCCATCTCCTTGACCCGCTGCAGCAGGCGCAGGCTGTGGAAATATCGCGCGCCGGGGCGCACCGAAGGGTAAAGCCCCGGAACGGTTTCGAGATTGTGGTTGAACACGTCCGGACGGGCCTCGACCACCACCTCCAGAACATTGTCGTCGCATTTCAGGAAATCCGGGGTCAGGATCTCGATCGTGGTCTTGGGGCTGCGGTGGCGCACCGCCCGTATGGTCTGGGCGAAATGCGCCGCGCCGCCATCTGCAAGATCATCCCGGTCGACCGAGGTGATCACCACGTGATTGAGCCCCAGCTTTTCCACCGCATGGGCGACCCGGCCCGGTTCGAACGTGTCGAGCGCATCCGGCCGCCCGGTGGCGATGTTGCAGAAGGTGCAGCCGCGGGTACAGATTTCGCCCATGATCATCATGGTTGCGTGGCCCTGGCTCCAGCATTCGCCCACATTCGGACAGCCCGCCTCTTCGCAAACCGTCACGAGGTTGTTCTCGCGCATGATCTTGTGGGTATCGGCATAGCCTTTGCCGCCCGGCGCCTTCACCCGGATCCAGGACGGTTTCTTGGGCTGCGACTGATCCGGACGATGCGCCTTTTCCGGATGGCGCTGTTCGGGAATTTTCAGATCTCTGG